>CAZXYZ010000025.1:77778-111858 GCA_964645045.1 uncultured Pirellulaceae bacterium
CCGGGGGTGACATTCCCGGGCGAACCCCGGGCGTCAGCCCGGGGGTGACATTCCCAGGGGAACCCCGGGCGTCAGCCCGGGGGTGACATTCCCGGGCGAACCCCGGGCGTCAGCCCGGGGGTGACATGACGGCGCCGGAAAACGAATCCTCAGAGTGCCGCGACCTGCCGCCATTTTCTCTTCTTCGCCCCCAGCTTTGCGAACCTGGCAACGCATCTCACCCGGCAACACAACCGTCGAGGCATCCCCTGGTCAATCCTGGCCGAGCAAATTATAATCCTGTGCCATTTGGGCCCCAGGCGTTGCCGGACGCGACCGGCGGCGGAAAACAAGTCTCCCCGGAATCCGGGAACAGGGTTTGTCATGACCAGGCGCAAGGCGTTCACGTTAGTCGAACTGCTGGTCGTCATTGCGATCATCGGCATTCTTGTCGCCCTGTTGCTGCCGGCAATCCAGGCGGCCCGCGGGGCGGCACGGCGGATGAGTTGCGGCAACAACTTGAAGCAGCTCGCACTGGCGACGCAGAATTATCACGATACGCACGGCAAATTTCCCGCCGGGGGACTCAACTGGCCGACGCCTCCCGGCCAGCCGAATCCGCCCAAGTTCCGCAACGTGTCGCTGTTCGTGTTGATCCTGCCCCAAGTCGAACAAGGTCCGCTCTCGGAGTCCTGGGACTTCATGGATCCCTGGCAAAATGTTCTGTCCGGCCGGGCTGCCACGATCCTTGACGTGCTGATCTGCCCCGGCGACTATCTGTCAAGCAAGATCGCCGTGGACAACAACGGCCGGCAGTTCGGGATGACCAGCTACGGCGGCAACGCGGGCGTCCAGTCGTACCAACCGACCAACGCCACCCGCGACGGTATTTTCTACATGAACAGCGACAACCGCATGGCGGACATCGTGGATGGCACGAGCAATACACTGCTGTTCGGCGAACGCTACCACCGGGATGTCGACTACGACCTCAACGCCGGGACCTTGACGAAAATGGCGGGCTGGGGCTACTGGTGCCCATCGGCCGGCGCGCCTGGGATGGGCGACGTAACGCTCGGAACGAAGGTCCCGATCAACTACCTCCATCCCCCGGGTGTCGCGGTGAACGCCGCGTATGAAGAGCAGCGGATCACGGCGATGGGCAGCGGCCACTCGGGCGGCTGCAACGTCGCGTTGGCCGACGGTTCGACTCGGTTCGTGTCCGAAAGCATCGACAACAGCACGTTCCGGGCCTTGAGCACGCGGGCCGGCGGCGAAACGATCGGCAGTTATTGACTCAGCAGACCATCTCGCCATGCACGAAGGCGGCCGTGCGAGCGTCGGCCGGCGAATCGAAGATCTGCGGCGTGGGGCCGATTTCGACCAGCCGGCCGGACAGCATCAAGCCCACCCGCGTGGCCAGCCGCCGGGCTTGAAACACGTTGTGCGTGACCAGGACCACCGTCGTGCCGGCCTCGCGGTTCTGCCGGCGCACAAGGTCTTCGATCAAGGCCACGTTGTACGGATCCAAGTTGGCGGTCGGCTCGTCCAGCAGCAGCACCGCGGGTTGGATGACCAGCGCGCGGGCCAACGCCACCCGCTGCATCTCGCCGCCGGACAACCGTTGGGCCTTGGCCCTCGCCAGGCCGTCCAATCCGACTTGCGTCAACATTTGCTCCACCCGTCGATCGTCGCGCCGGCCGCGCAGTCCCAATCCGTACGCAACGTTGCGGCGGACGCTGCCGCGCAGCAGGGCCGGACGCTGGAACACGGTCGTGATCTCGCGGCGAATGGCCAGCGGCACGCGATGGTCGCGAAAGCGGCGGCCGCGGTAGACGAGGGTTCCCGCCGTGGGCGGCTCCAGGAAGTTCAGCAGCCGCAGCAGCGTCGATTTGCCGGCCCCGCTCGGCCCGACCAGCGCCAGGACTTCGCCGGCCCGGACTTCCAGACGATCCACATCGACCACGGCGCGGCCGTCGTACGATTTCCGGAGTTCTTCCAGGCAGTATACGGGTGCCTCCATCGTGGTCAGCCCTCGGCACGCTGCTGAAGCCAGAACAGCACCGCGTTGGCCAGGAAGGCCAACAGCAGCAGAATGATCCCCAGGGCCAGGGCCAGGTCAAATTCGCCCATCCGCGTGTTGAGCACAATGGCGGTCGTTAGCACGCGCGTGCGGCCCTCGATGTTGCCGCCGACCAGCATCACGGCGCCGACCTCGGAAATGATCGAGCCAAAGGCCGCCACGATCGCGGCCATGACGCCGACGCGCGCTTCGAGCAATACCGCAGCCAGTTCCTGCCAGCCCGTGGCGCCCAACGCCCGCACTTGCAGCCGCAACCCCGGCTCGACGCTTTGCACGGCCGTCATGGTCAAACCCGCGACAACCGGCAGGGCGATGACGATTTGGGCGAGCACCATGGCGCTGGGCGTAAACAGCCAGTCCAAGCCGCCCAACGGTCCGCTGCGGGACAACAACAGATACACGGCCAGACCGACCACGACCGGGGGCAAGCCCATACCCGTGTACAACAGCACCGTGACCAGGCCGCGAACGCGGATCCGCGCCCACAAGCCCAGCGCAGCACCCGCGGGCACGCCGACCAGCGTGCTGATCGCCAGCGCCAATCCGGTCACGCGCAGGGACAGCCAGATGATCTCCAGGACCGCCGGATCGGCGGTGCAGATCAAATTCACGGCCCGAGTCAGCCCGCGGAAGATTTCGTCCATGGCGTGTCTTGTGTGTAGCATGGCTCTCCAGAGCCGTGCCGTTGGGCCCAAAATCTCCACGGCTCTGGAGAGCCATGCTACGGGAAATCAAAAAGCACAGCCGTCACGGGACCGCCGGATAGAACAACGGCTGGCCGAACTGGCTGACGCCGAACTGAGCAATCTTCCGCTGCACGTCCGGCGACCGCAGCCATGCGGCAAACCGTTCGGCCAAAGCCCCGTTGACGCCGGGGTGAGCCGCCGGGTCGACGGCCATGACGGCATAGCGGTTGATCAATTCCGGGTCCTTGTTGGATCGGGGATTGTCGCCACCGAAGATCACGCGCAGCTCCGGCAGCTTCGCCTGCAGCGCGAGCCACGTGCCGCGATCGGTCAGGGTATAGGCCCGTTTCTCGTTCGCCGCCAGGAGCACTTCGCGGGTTCCCAGGCCCAGCGACTGGTACCATCCCGCGTTCTTGTCCGGCGTCAGTCCGGCGGCGGCCCAGATCGCGAGTTCCTTGGTGTGGGTGCCGCTCTTGTCGCCGCGGCTGAAGAACACCGCGCGTGCGGCAGCGACCGCCCGGAACACGTCCGCAGCGGATGGGCTCCCAGTGGCCCGCGCCGGGTCGTCCGCCGGCCCGACCAGGACGAAATCGTTGTGCATGATCTCGTGGCGCTGCTTGGCGTGCCCGGCTGCGATGAACTCGTCTTCCAGCTTCCGCGCGTGGACGATCACGACGTCTGCGTCGCCGCGGCCGGCGATTGACAACGCCTGGCCGGTCCCCACGGCAATCACGTCCACGCGGCAGGCGTTCCGACGCTCAAAATCCGGTAGCAGGACTGCCGCCAGGCCCGAATCGACGACGCTCATCGTCGTGGCCAAACGCAGCACAGGCTTGTCCGCCGCAACGGCGAAGGACGCCGCCTGGACAACGGCCAAACCAAGCAGCCACTTTCCAGACGTGACGGCACACAGCCAACCGGGCGTTCTTGGATGCATCGTGGGATTGCCTCTCAACAGGTGATGATCATTGATTCGGCCCGCCGCCGAGAGCATCGCCGGCGTACAGCAGGTACAGCAGCGGCAGCTTCTCCTTCGCCACAACTTCGGCAAATGTGCCCAACTGCCCTCGCACGATCTTCTCGCCGGGATAGCTCACATCACAGACGATGGCGACCGGCGTGTCCGCCGGGTAGCGTTGCCGCAGTTGAGCCAGCAATTCCTGGATCTTGACCCGTTGCGTGAAGAACACCAGGGTACTGCTCAACCGGCCCTGCGGATCGGGACTGCCCAGGTCGCTGCCCGCCGAAAGGATGCACGACCGTTGCCCGGCGAGCCCCCGTTGGAGCGCCGCGTTGGCGGCGTTGAAGGAACTCATTCCGGGAATCACGACCGGCCGCAAGTCCGCCAGCAGGTCCGGCACCCAGCCCCAGGGACTGAAAATGGTCGGATCCCCGTTGTCCGCAAACGCCACGGTCTTGCCCTCGGCCACTGCCGCTTGGACTCGCGTCTTGAGTTGGGCCAAGGCTTCGTTCGTTTGTCGCACGCGCTGCTGCAACTCGCCGCTGTAATCGTCCGGGTTCTGCCCGCAGTACTGGCCGCCCATGAGCAACGGCGAGGCCACCTCGACGGTTCCGGGGCGGACGAAGGGCGTCAACTCGTCCTTCATCCAGCTAAAGCAGAACACGACATCGGCTTGCTTGAGGAGCTGCGCGGCCTTGACCGAAATCAGGCCGGGGTCGCCCGGCCCCGTGCCGACGACAAACACTTGGCCTTTCGTTTCCCGGGCCGTCTGCGGCACGCCGGCCGGAGCCTTTTGCGCCGGGAACGGCGAGGCGGTAGCCGGTTGCACCAGGATTCGCGTCACCTGCCGAATCCAACGGGCGTGCAGATCGCTGCTGGGCACAATCACTTGGTAAGGAGCAAGCTTTGCATCCAGCGGTTCGCCGTTCACGCGGTTGGCCAGCAACACTTCGCGCCCGCCCAATCCGGGATGGATCTCCGGGATCGAAAACACTACCTGATATCCATCGGCCGCTTCGACCAGCACATAGGCGGTGCGCAGCCAGGCCGGCAGCTCCTTGTCAGGCGCGGCCGGATCCTTGAACGCAACTCCGGCGGCACGCAGCAATTCATGCAGCAAGACGCCTTCGTAGGCCCCATCCTGGTCGGTGTGCGGAATTTTCTCCCGCACGGTCGCTTGCGGCAGCTTGGCGAAAGCTTCAGGGGTCAGCGCGAGCGTTTTGCCGGCTTCGTTGCGGACAAGCAGGACCCGCATGCACGGCGCCTGAGCGGCCGGACTGGGCGCGGCGGGTTCGCCCGCGCAGGCCCACGCGGCGTGCAGCGACACAGCAAACGACAACAGCCAAATACGCCGAGACATCGTTAACCTTTCTGAACGAAAAGAGCTGCGGCAAGTGGCCACGCGGCTCGAACGGCAGTTGCCGATGCGTATTCCGCAAAGGCAAATAGCACGCTCGTGCCGTTAGCCGATGGCATTATAGAACGCCTCGAAACGGACACAAGGCGGCGTCAGTCGCGGCAATGCTTCTGGAGCGTGTCCTGCAGGCGATGCGCAAACTCGACCTGCACCAAGTCGAACAGACGCTGGCGGAAGGCGTCGAAGTCGCGCACCAGATCGTGCGCCAACTCCGACAATTCGCTGCGCCGCGCGTCTTTGCCGCCGACCTGGGTCCGGACCAGGGGGACGCCCAGCGCCTGCTCCGCTTGTTTGATCTTGTCCCAGACGTGCCGGTAGCTCTTGCCGACTTTTTTGGCGGCCCCCTTGATCGAACCCGTGTTCTGGACCGCCTTCAAAATGTTGCTGATGCCGAGTCCGAATACGTATTGGCTGTTGACTTCCAGCCAGAGTTTTGTCCGCGGCGTCACGCGGTCGGCGAGATCGCTCGTGCGAGAACTGCGGGCCATGTTTGCCCCCTTGGGTCTGGTGATTCATTCGCCGCGCCATGCTGCTTCACCTGGGATCCGCCCGTCGAAGCGATGTCGCGTGATGAATGTCGATTATACCGGCCGCTACCGCAGTGTCACGCCGGGCGATATCTTGGAGGGCGGCGACTTGTCGCGGTTCTGTGGTGCCTTCGCCTTCTTTCTGCGAGTCCGCCCATGAAAATGCCCGTGGAAAACATCTTCGCTGACCTACCCGCGACGCTGCCGGACGAGCGTTTCGACCAACTGCTGGGCGGCAACGATTTTCGTCTGGAGCGGATTGTGTCCACCGGACAATCGACGCCCGCAGGCCAGTGGTACGACCAGGATCACGCGGAGTGGGTGCTGGTGTTGCGCGGGTCCGCCCAACTGCAACTCGAGGGCGAGGAGGCAGCCGTCGCGCTCGGACCCGGTGACTACGTGCTGATCCCCGCTCACTGCCGGCATCGCGTCGAGTGGACCGACGCTTGCGAGCCGACCGTTTGGCTGGCGTTACACTGCGGCGGCCGCAATCCGACGGTGGCCGACACGTGAGACACGAGCAATGCTCACGAAATCGTTTCCCCGTTTGTTCGCGGCGTCGCGCAGACCGGCCGCAACTGGTGAATGCCCCCGGCTTGTCCGGGGGATCGTTCCGTTTCTCGCTACACACACGCGGGTGCTACTCCCGCCTCCCCCGCTTCGCCCGCGGCGCCCGCGGCGGCGAAGCCGCCGCGGGCGAAGCGGGGGAGGAAGGGGACGTGGGGCTGCCTCGTGTAGCTGGAACCGTGAGCCTCCACGGGGCAAGCCCGTGGCATCCAACTCAAAGAACCGGGACGTTCGGCCAGCGCTCAGCGGCTCGTTGGTTTGAATGAAGATGTTGTTTCGTGAGCGACGCTACCGCTTCTCGCTCTTGACCATGCCCAGAACTGCGTCGGCGTACCTTCGTCCGATCCGTTTCTGGCTGTCGCGGTCGAAATGGACGCCGTCGAAAACGGTCAGACCTTCGGCGCTGACCCAGGCGGTGTGCGGCAACTTGCCGGGCAACTGGGCGATCAGCTCGTTGACGCGCGGCTTGCCGGCCACTTGGCCGGCGACGAACGGCAGATCCTGGCGGCCCAGATCCTGCCGCAAATGATTGATCAACGCAACCAGCTTGTCGAGGTAGTCGGCATCGTTGGCATTCGCCTCGCCTTGGTGCCAGACCACACCCGCCAATTTCTCTTTCGGCAGCGGTTGGACCCGTTTCAGTGTGTTCTGGTACAGCGTCTTTCCTCGGGCCCACTCCTCGATCGATGTTCCGCCGCGGGCGTTGACCACCAAGCCAATGGTCATGTCGGGCAGCGCTTCATGCATCCGACGGGCAAATCCGTCGCCCGGCCCCAGCCGCTGCATGGACAACGCCTTGCGGTCCGATGCGAACCGGTTCAGTGGATTGGCCGCGGGTTCCCACTGTCCTTGGTCGTTCAACAGCAGAACGCCGGGGAGCGGAGCCGTGTCTTCCGGCAACAGAGGTGCGCGGCCGGCCATGTTGGATTGGCCGATGAGGATGTAGATCAAGTCCGGTGGCGACGGTGGTTCGGCGGACACGGCTGCATTGACCAGCATCAACCACGCTGCCACGGTGGCAAAGGAAAGGCAATTCGGCAATAATCGGAACATGACAGCACCTCCATTACGGCCAATTCTTACACGTTCACGGGCGAGCCATCCAGTCAGCACTTTAACTCTGGGAAACCCGCAAATGAAGAGGTTCAGCATGATTATTGCGTCGGCGGTTTCGATCGTGACTTGCGCCGCGGCGATGAGCCCCGCCGCGGAAGACGTCTGGCGCTTATCGTCACCCGACGGGCGGACGACCGTCACCTTGTCGCTGGCGGCGGCGGGCGAAGCGGACTATCCGGCTGACCAAGCCCGGCTGTACTACGAAATCCAGCGCGGCGACGGCGCCGCTCGTGCCACCGTCCTACCCCGCTCGCCACTGGGAATCCAGCGCAGCGACCAAGCCTTTGTGGACGGCTTGCGTTTCACCGGAGCCGGGGAATTGCAGGCCATCGACGAGACCTATCGCAAGCCGCACGGCAAGCGGACCGTCTGCCGCAGTCAGGCGAACCAGCAGAGTTTCTCGTTCGAGAATCCGGCGGGCGCCAAGCTGCAGGTGACGCTCCGCGTCGCCAACGATGGCGTGGCATTCCGGTACGAGTTCCCGGAGCAGGATGCAACCAAGCGGACCGTTCTGAGCGAAGCGACCGGGTTTCGACTGCCGGACGGTGCGCACACCTGGATCCAGCCGTACCAGGAACCGTCGCAGTGGACTCCCGCTTACGAGGAGTACTTCCAGAACGGCATCCCCGCCGGCACGGCGGCGCCCGGCGAGGCCGGATGGTGTTTGCCGGCCCTGGTTCAAGTGCCCCAAGGCGAGCGCTGGTTGTTGCTGGCCGAGTCGGCGGTCGATGGCACGTTCTGCGGCACGCGGCTGCAGCCGTCCGCACCGCGCGGCGTCTATCGGATCCGCTTTCCGCAAGGCGGCGAAGGGAACGGTGTGGGCGACGTTTGCCCGCAGTCGACACTGCCGTGGCGGACGCCGTGGCGCGTGGTCCTGGTCGCGGACGCGCTGGCCGGGATTGTCGAGTCCTCGTTGATCGAGGACCTGAACCCGCCGTGCGCGGTGGCGGACACCAGCTGGATCAAACCGGGCCGCGTGTCCTGGAGTTGGTGGTCGGATCACGACAGCTCGCGGGATTTCGTCAAGCTGCGCGAGTTCGTCGACCTGGCCGCCGAGATGGGCTGGGAGTACAGCCTGGTGGATGCCAATTGGACACTGATGGACGGCGGCGATGTGCGGCAGTTGGCCCGTTACGCGGCGGACAAGGGAGTCGGGCTGTTCCTATGGTACAACTCGGGCGGACCGCACAACTTTGTGACCGAGAAACCCCGCGGCTGTTTGGACCAGGCCGAAGTGCGGCGTTTCGAGTTCAAGTTGCTCAACCAGTGGGGCGTGAAAGGCATCAAAGTCGACTTTTTCCAGAGCGACAAGCAGAACATCATGCAGCTGTACCACGACATCCTCCGCGACGCGGCCGAGTTCAAGCTGCTGGTCAACTTCCACGGCTGCACGGTCCCACGCGGCTGGTCGCGGACTTACCCGCATCTGCTGTCGATGGAGGCGGTGCGGGGCGCCGAGTGCTATACGTTCGCCCGCGAGTATCCGGAGAAAGCCCCTTGGCACAACACCATCCTGCCGTTCACGCGGAACGTCGTCGGCCCGATGGATTACACCCCGGTCGCCTTGACCAACGGCGGCCATGCGCCCCGGACCACGGTCGGCCACGAGCTGGCGCTGAGCGTCGTATTCGAGTCCGGCTTGCTTCACTTTGCCGACCGGGTCAGCGCCTATCGCGAATTGCCGCCGGCGCCGCAGCAGTGGCTGAAGGCCATCTCCGTGGCATGGGACGAAACTCGCCTGCTGGGCGGTTTCCCAGGCAAATGGCTGGTCGTGGCCCGGCGCAAAGGGGCCAACTGGTACTTGGGCGGCATAAACGGACAAGATCAGCCTCAGCAAGTCGCGTTGGACTGGCAGTTTTTGCCCGACGGCAAGTACACGCTCAACTTGATCGAAGACGGCGCCCGCGACCGGAGTTTCGCAGATCGGCAACTGACCGTCGATCGCGCGCAACCGCTGGAACTGCGGCTGCTGCCACGCGGCGGATTCGTCGGCGGACTGAGCCCGCGAGGCGCATCGCCCGCGCCAGGAAGCTGAGAGGGTAGTTTCACGGAATCAGAACGTTGCATACTAGTGCGTTGTCCAGGCTTAGTTTTCGGGTAGCCGCACTCGCCAGAGTGCGGGATTCCCGCGGTCTGGCGACCGCGGCTACCCCACGATTTAGATTGGACAACGCACTGGCCTGGAGGGCGGGTTTTGAAGTTGTGCATGTTCTTCAACCGCCAAGCCGGAAGGTTTTCCTCTGACAGCGTCTAACGTTGCGAAATACCGTCAGCGAGGGTGTCAGCAAAGATCCCCGCAGCGTGCAACTTCCTGCGTTTCCCTGCGTTACGATCAAGGCTGAGGCATTCTCGTTAGGCCGCCCGCGCGCCGGGGCTCGCAAGGAGTGCAGCTTGCTGGCGCTCCGCCCAGCAGCCCAGAACCGCCAAGAGCCACGCGCGGGACCAGGAGGACGCCCCGCCGCTGCCCGACAGGAATTCGCCCCAAACCTCTTGAACTGCCTCTGAATCCATGACCCCCGCATTACACAGGCTCCCCAGGTAGCCCTCCATCTGACCGCGGAGTGGCCCCGCCATCCATTTCCCGTACGGCAGGCTGAATCCTCGCTTGGGGAGATCGAACAGGCTGGGATCGAGACGGTCACGAACCGCATCCACGAGCAGCGGCTTGTTCGTAGGCCCCCGCTTCCTGAGCCAGCGGCCGGGTAGAGTCAGGACGAAGTCCAGAACCTGCCGATCCAGCAGCGGAACGCGGATCTCCAGCCCGTGGGCCATGCCCAGGACATCGGAATCGCGCAGCAACATGTTCCCCATGTAGAAGCGGGCCTCTAGGATGCGGATCTGGGACGCGGGGTCCCGTCCCGCCAAATCGCGGTCCGGCTCCGACTCGGGCGGCAAGTAGTCCTCGGTCAGACCCAGTTCGCTCGGCAAGAACCCGAAGCCCGCGACGTCGGCGTCCGAAAACAGCCGCCGCCGCCGCAGACACAAGCTGCGGATCGACGGCCCTCCAGCCGCGAAATCCCGGGCTTTCCGGCGGGCCACGGCCCCCTTGCCCAGGCAGGCCAGCGCCGCCATGCCCACGCGCAGCCGGCGGGGGATTACCTGACCAAGCCGCGCCCACGGCGCCAGCGCGGGGACCGTGGTGAAGGCCGGGTAGCCGCCGAACAACTCGTCGCCGCCGAGCCCCGAAAGGGCCACCTTGATTCCACGCTCCCGCACCGCCGCCGAGACGATGTAAGTATTCAGCCCGTCGACGCTCGGTTGGTCGAAGCGGCCGAAGAACTCCTCGGCCCGCCTGCGCAACTCACTGTCGCTGAGGGTAATCGTGTGCTGCCGCGTACCCAGCCGCCGCGCGGTGCATTCCGCCGTCGGGCCTTCGTCCAACTCGGGGGTATCGGCCAAGCCGACGGTGAACGTATTCAGCGCATCACCCGGCTGGCCAGCGCAGAGGCTGGCGATCGCCGTGCTGTCCAAGCCGCTTGACAGGAACACGCCCACCGGCACGTCGCTCAGCAGATGCCGCCGGACTGCCACCTCCAGCCGCTCCCGGATCTCCGCCACCGCCGTCGGCCGTGTCAGCTCCGAGTCCGGTTCGGGCATGCGCCAGAACCGCCGTCGCTCGCTTCCGGCATCCGTTCCCGGCGGGCGCGTCAGTTCCACCTCCCAACACACGCCGGGCTCCAGAATGCGGACCTGTTCGTGGAGCGTGAGCGGGGCCGGGACCGCTCCGTAGGCCAACAGCCCGGCGACCGCCCGCCGGTCCATCCGCGGGGCGGCAATCAACCCGCTGACCGCCAGTCCGCGCACCTCCGAAGCAAACCCGAAGCCCCGCGGACCGCACGTGTAATACAGCGGCTTGATGCCCAATCCGTCCCGCGCCAGAATGAGCCTGGCCCGCGACCGCTCGTAGACCGCCACGGCGAACATGCCGTCCAGCCGCTCGAAGCAGCCGCTTCCCCACCGCTCAAAGGCCCGTAGGATCACCTCCGTATCGCTCCGGCTGCGGAAGGTGGCCCCCCAGGACTCCAGTTCGCGGCGCAGTTCGAGGAAATTGTAGATCTCTCCGTTGAACACCAGCCAATCGCCCGTGTCAGGATTCTCCATCGGCTGTTGACCGGCAGCGGAGAGGTCCAGGATGGAAAGCCGGCGGTGTCCGAGTACCAGCTTGCCGCTGGGGAGTGTGAACTCCCGGACGCCTCCCGCATCCGGCCCGCGGTGCGTCTGCGCCGCATTCATCGCCCGGACCGCCTCCGCGGCCAAACCTGGATCCGAACAGAATGCCCCGGCGATTCCACACATGGCATGTGCCCTCGCGTTATCGAAGATGTTTTCGCGTTCAACTCGGCGTTGGAAAAGCCGGTGCGGATCGCCCCGGCCCCAAGCGGCGTGCGGTTCCCACGCCCCGAGCCGCATACGCCGCCCGATTCCGCCGCTTTTGCAGCGCTACTTGCCCGTGGCAAATGCCCAGAGACCCGAACCACAGGATCAGCGACGTCCCGTTGCTGATCACGGTGTGAGACTTCAACAGAAACCACAACAGGAGCACCAGCGACGCCGCAAAGGACCACACCATCGGCGTCGTCACGCGCAGATTCCGCATCGCCAACGCCAGTTGGAACTGGATTCCCAGGACTCCCCCCAAGAACACGAGTAACCCCACCACGCCAAACTCCGCCAGCAGGAGCACAATCCCGGTATCGGTAATCCTTGGCGCCGGGCTGTCCCGCGTGCCCAGGAAGTCCCGCAGTGCGCCGGCCGTTCCCGCGCCGTAACCGAACAGCAGGCCGGAAACCGACATCTCGTGAAATCGCACCTCCTCCACGAAGTACAGCGTCCGTTGGAGAAGTTCTTCGTGTTGGCCAAGGCGAGAATAGAACTCCCCCTCCCGGGACAGGTCCACGTCGGCAGACGAAAGCCAGACCTTGTCCACGCGCCACATGAGTCCCAACAGCAGCAGCAATCCGAACAACACGGCCGTGGTACCCAGTCGCTGCACCAGACGCGCGCGGATCGCCGTGTTTCCGGCCAGGAACGAGATCGCCGCCACCACGGCCGCGGAGGCGACCAGCGCGGAGACGCCGATCCGAATGCGGCACAGATAGATTCCGACGCAGTGGCACAACAAGATACCGGCCCAGCCGGCAATCCGCCGCCGTTCGTCCAGGCAGATCGTGGCCAGGACGGCCGTCGCGCCCACAAGCAGCACTTCGGCCAGGATCGACGGTGACGCAAACAGCGATTCGTTGTACATCCCACCCGCCTCGCTGTGCCCTTCCATATAGATCCGCTGGGAGAGAAAGCCCGGGAGGGCGTCGCGCGCCATCTCCTGGGCCATGGCCACGAAGACGGCTGCGACGGTGCCTACCAGGAAAACCCGGCTCAGGCGGTTCAACAGCCGCTCGTGGCCGCCGATTTCCGCGCCGACCGCGACGAGCCAGACCGGCCCCAAGTAGGTGCGGACGATAGCCAGTCCGTGGGTCCAGACGCCATACTCCAAGAGAACCCCGAGCGCAGAGAAAGCGACGACGATGCTCCAGGGCAGCAGCAGCAGCACCGGAGCGCTGCGCCAGCGGCCCAGGACCAGCAAGCCGACGCCTGCGACGGCGAGCAGCACATCCTTGGCGCAGGTCACGAGAACCGGCTGGCCCGGGAGCGCTTTACGCAGGCTCTCGTCACAGAACACCACCACCACGGCCAGGATGGTCACCGTCTCAAAGACACGCCAGTGAACCGGCGGGCCCAACGGCTTTCGGTGTGCCAAGCCCTGCATCGCATTACCCCCAGAGAAAGGACACCCGCACTCACGCTGCGCGCGACAGGGCTGGCGCTGGTTGCCGTAACAGACGTTCGTAGACCTCCGCGGTCCGCCGTCCGATCGCGGTCCAGGAGAACTCGCGGAGGACCCTCTGCCGTGCCGCAGCCCCCATTTCCGCTGCGCGGGCAGGGGCCTGGAGAAGGGAGCTCAGGGCCTCCGCCAATTGCCCCGGATCGCGCGGTTCCACCAGCAGTCCCGTCCGGCCGTCGTCGATAATCTCGGGAATGCCTCCGATCCTGGTTCCGACCAGCGGCTTGGCCATGGCCATCGCTTCCAGGCCGGAAATGCTCGTCGCTTCCTGCAGCGACGGCAACACGCACACGGCGGCCCGCCGGTAGAGCCGCGGCAGGTCGCCGCGCGGCATATTGCCGAGGAACACGACCTTGTCGGCGATGCCCAGTGCGTGACACGCGCCCCGCACCTCGTCCAATTGCTCGCCGTCGCCGGCAAACACCAGCCGCGCACGCGGGCAGCAGGCCAGGATCGCCGGCATGCTCCGCACCAGATACAGCAGTCCGTTCTTGGGGTCGAAACGGCGGGTGGCCAAAATGATCTGGCTGTCGGACTCCAGGCCGGGGATTTCGTAAGGCGCTGCGTGCGGAGCCGCGGCCGGCGAGTACTCCTCGGGATCGACGCCGTTGGGAATGTAGCGGATCCGTTCGGGCGCCACGCCGACGTAACGGGCCTTGTCGGCCAACTCCCGGCTGGGCGCCAGAATCGCGTCGCTGTCCGCGAGGAACAACCGGTACAGCCACTGCCTTTTGTGCGCGGCCTCGTCATCCAAGAACCCGGAACTATGGATGGTGGCCACGCGCCGGACCGCCGGCCGCTGGCCGGTGAAGACCGCCCCCTCCCACGGCAGCGAATGCAGATGCACCACCCATGGGCCGCCGTCACGGGTGATTCTGCGGACCTCCTTCCAGGCCCAGGCCGCGAACAGGGCGACACGCACATTCGGGACCGGCAGGAGGGCACGCACCTGGAAAGTCGGGAACGGGGCTTGGAACGATTGCAGGGCCCGCCGGGAACTCGTTCCGCCGAGCACGTGCGTGGTCACCCCGAGTTGCTGCAGCGCCAAGGCAAGATTGTGTACATGCGACGCGACACCCCCGGGATTGGGCGTACAGTCTGCCGAAATGAGAATGACGTTCATACTTGAGCTCCCTTCCTGCGGGCAAATCGCGGATCACGGTCACCCCTGCGCCGGATTGACGAACCGGAACATGATCTGCCGGTAACGCCGCACCAAACGCTTACCGAACAACGGACGCGCTAGGTTCTTCAGGTACACATGGAACCATAAGTCCCAACCGTATTGGCTCCAGCCGCGGGCCAGAAAGACGACGTGTTCCCGAGGACCGAGCGTTGGAAATGCCGTCTCGTCGTACGAATTCACGTGCTCCGTTCCAGGGACGATCCGTTCTTTGTAAGGTACGACGATGTACAGTTCACGGCACTTCCGCAGCAAATGCTCCGCCACCTCGTCGTCATTGGTGAGATGTTCAAAGACGTTCGAGGCGATAATCACATCGGCTTCCGGCGCGCACGTATGGTCACCCGCCAGAAAAGTCGCGAATTGACCGTAGGCCGCGCGGCACTGTCCGATGGCCGCCGGGGAGAGGTCCAGGCCGACCAACGTGGCCGACGGGAACCGGGACCGATACACGGGCATGGCGTCGCCCATGCCACAGCCGAAATCCAGCACCTTGCCGCGGAAATCGGGACCGATGCGGAGGAGGTCCACTTGGGCCTTCGCGAACAGACTGCTTTGCTGTCTGCCCCCTTTCTCCTCCCAGTCGCCGCTCGAAAACCTGCGGTTCCAGTACCCCAGCGTGTTGATGTTTGTGTCTTTGTTCATGGCCAAGATCTCAGCGGTTCCCGGATGCTGGACAACGGCAAAGGAGATTACGTCAGTTGCGGCAACTCGGCCGGTATCGAGATGCCGTTCCTTGCCGTCCCCAACCCTCTCACATACCTGACGGCGAATCCGATGACCCAGAGCGAATGCATGACATAGGCAGCCAACCGGGCCAGGGCCAAGCCGTGGCCGCCCCACGGCAGCAACAGGCTTGTGCCCAGCAGAAAAAGCAAGGCCCAGCCCAGGTTCATCGCGAAACCGAGCCACATTCTGCCGGTCGCCGCGATCAATTGCGTGATCGGCTGGTGGAGAGCGACCACCGCCGCGGTCATCAAGACCGAAACCAGTGTCGGCCATTCGAGCGCGAAATCGTTCCCGTACGACCGCATGATTTGCGGGCTCAGGACCGCGCCGAGCAGGACCGCGGGCACGACGATCGCGGCGTTTGCGGCGATCACGGCCCGCAGGAGCCTTCCCAGCTTCTTGGCGTCGTGGAGCAGGGCCCCCTGGGAAAGGATGGGCAACATCGCGGCCAGGACGGCCGATGGAATGTACGTCAGGACCAAGAACCACTGGTTGGCCGCCGTGAATACGGCGAATTCCCGGTAGCCTCCAGGGCATTGCACGAGCAGCGAACCGCACAGCCAGGTAATGGGGACGACGAGCATGCTGCTGAACGTTGCCGGCAGACTGAAACTCGACAGCACGTGCAGTTCCGGCCAGGAATCCCGGAGCGTGATCGCGACGTCCGCCTGGGCTGCAACCCGGGCCAATGCGGCGTGGTTCAGCAGACATTGGAGGAGGGCCGCTGCCGTGAGGCCCCCAATGGCCCCGTCAACGCCTCCCAGTGTGGCCCCCAGGGGCAGCAGCAGTCCGGCTGCCAGCCCCACGAACAAGTTCACCCTGGCGATCTGCCGGAACGCCTCGAAACCGGCCAGACTCCCGGTCTGGGCGCCGGAGAGCGCATTGAGGATCAGCAGCGGGGCGGCTGCACGCAGGGGACCGGCAAGCCCCGGCGCATTGAGGAAGGCGGTGGCCAGTCCGGGGGCCGCGACAACAAGGATGAACGCCAGCAGGCCACTCGTGCAGCAGGCGGTGAGGTTGGCGACGGCAATCAGGTGACCGGCCCGATGCGGGGAGGCATGGCGGTATTCGGCGACGTACTTCGTCGTCGTCACTCCCAAGCCTAGACCTGCCAGGACGCCGAACGTCTCCATCGTGTTCCGGACAATGCCCAGTTCTCCGAAGGACTGGATCCCCAGGATTCTCGCTGCCAAAATCGAGCTGAGGAGAATGAGCCCGCGGGAAACCAGCATCCCCAACAGCACCCAGAAGGTGCCCCGGGCCAGACGGTATCCGACTTCGGACGCTTGCAGCCGGTCCCACAAGCGGCGGACGGTGCCGGGGCAGTAGTCGGAAAAGTGTGTCTTCAGGCTTACGTCTGGCATAACGCGGAGGCTTCCCCCTAGGCGGCCCGTCGTGTTTCGTTCTGGCTGGCGGCCGTCCAGGCGCGATCCAGCATCAGGTTGCGGATGCGCTGTCCCGCCTTTCCGTCGCCGTACGGGTTCGTGGCGATCTGCCGGCGGCCGTACTCGACGGGGTCGGTGAGGAGAAGGCTCACCGCCTTGACCACGGACGCCTCAGAGGTTCCGACCAACTCCGCCGCGCCGGCTTCGATTGCTTCCGGCCGTTCCGTTGTGTCACGCATGACCAGCACAGGCTTCCGCAGCGAAGGTCCCTCCTCCTGCACACCTCCGGAGTCCGTCAGGATCAGCGTCGAACGGTCCATGAGCCACACGAATTCCGGATAAGTGGCCGGCGCTACCAGATGGATATTCTCGCGGTGTCCCAGCAGGCGAAAGACGGGCTCGCGGACGTTGGGGTTGAGATGCACGGGATACACGAATGCGATCTCCCGGAATTGTTCCGCGAGTTGGGCGATGGCGCGACAGATGGCCTCGAACCTTCCGCCGAAGTTCTCGCGGCGATGTCCCGTGACGAGCACCATCCGGCGCTCGCCCAGCACCGCATATTTCTCTTGCCAACTCCCGCCCTGAGCGCGCTCCTGTTGCACGGTCCAGAGCAGCGCGTCGATGACCGTGTTACCCGTGAGATGAACCAGTCGCGGGTCGGTACCCTCACGGAGCAGGTTTTGTACTGACCGAGAGGTCGGGGCACAGTGTAACGATGCGGTCAGTCCCGCCACACGGCGATTGAACTCTTCCGGCCAGGGCGACTGCAAATTGTTAGTCCTCAGGCCCGCTTCCACATGCACCAGGGGCACGCGGCGATAGAAGGCGGCCAGCGACGCCGCCAGCACCGTCGTCGTGTCGCCCTGGACCACGAGGCAGTCCGGCGCCACCTTCGCGATCGCCGCGTCGAGACCTTCCAGGCAGCGACTCGTCAGGGATGGAAGCGATTGGTTCGGTTGCATGACGTCCAGATGCAGATCCGGTGCGATGCCAAAATAGTCAAGCACCTGTGCCAGCATTTCCCGGTGTTGTCCGGTCGAGCACACAATCGGTTCGATGGCCGACGCATGGCGGCACTCCAGAATGACCGGTGCCATCTTGATAGCTTCGGGGCGCGTGCCGACGATCAGCAAGGGATGCAAGCAGTTCACGTAAAATCCTCTCCGGCCGATGGGAGCCAAGTCGAGCGGCGGTAGGCTACGGCAATGGGAGGGTGGGCGTCAAGATCAATACCCCGGGCCGGATGCTGGCAGCACAACGACCGCCGCCGCAGGTCCTCGTGCTTCGCATGCGTGACCAGCCAGCTCTTGATGCCCAGATTCCTTAGGCGGCCTTGTGTTGCCTCTTGGGTTGCAGGGCAGACGGATTGCCGAAGGGCATGATCTGGCCGTCGGCGGCGGCGGTCACAGCCGCTTCGTCGTCCGCGACTGGCACCACGCGAAACGAGCGTTGCCGGACCATGTTCGGGACCGCGTACTGAGGCACAAAACCTCCTAGCGAAGCGACGATCGCCGACTCCGGGCCGTTGGCGATCTGCTGTAGCTGTTCCAGGGCGCCTTGCAGCATGGTCAAGTCGGACTGTTCCGATTCAGCCACCATGATTTTGGGGTGCGACGTGGGCCGATGATGTTCGCCGTCGCAGTTCAATTCCTCGAACAGCTTCTCGCCGGGACGCTGACCTGTGAACCGAATATCGATGTCCTTATTGAGTTCCAATCCGGACAGGCGAATCATGTCCTGGGCCAAGTCGACGATCTTCACCGGCTCGCCCATGTCCAACACGAAAATCTCACCGCCGCGCCCCATGGCGCCAGCTTGGATCACCAGTTGCGATGCCTCGGGAATCGTCATGAAGAAGCGCACCATCTCGGGATGCGTCACCGTCACCGGGCCGCCCTCGGCAATCTGCTGGCGGAACAAGGGCACGACGCTGCCTGCCGAATCCAGGACGTTGCCAAACCGCACCGTGACGAATTGGCAGTTGGATTCCGCCGCCTTGGCCTGGACGTACAACTCCGCCACCCGCTTGCAGACGCCCATCACACTGGTCGGATTAACCGCTTTGTCCGTCGAAATCATCACGAACGAGGATACGCCGCTGGCCTCGGCCTGGTCCGCCAGTTGCTTCGTGGCCAGCACGATGTTCTTGACGGCTTCGCCCGGATGGGATTCCATCAGCGGCACATGCTTGTAGGCGGCGGCGTGGAAGACTATGTCGGGGCGGTGAGCCTCGAACAAGACCTGCATCCGATGGACATCGGTGACGTCGCCCATGCAGATGCGGAGGTCCAAGTCCGGGGCCAGACGCTTCAGTTCTCGCTCCAGGAAGAACTGGCCGTTTTCCGAACGGTCGACGAGCACCAGGCGACGGGGGGAAAATTGCAACAACTGCCGGCAGATTTCCGAGCCGATGCTGCCGGCGCTGCCGGTGACCAGCAGCACGCGGTCGTCGATCCAGCGGTGCAGTTCCGCCATGTTCAGCCGGACCGGCTCGCGGCGCAGCAAGTCTTCGATCGAGACTTCGCGCGGGCGCAAGTCCACGGTCCCGCTCAGCAACTGCTCGTAACTCGGCAAGACCCGCACGTTGATTTCGGCCTCGCGAGTCAGATCCACCAACTGCCGGACCTGGTGGCCCGCCAACTCGCCAGCCGTGATGAAAATGTCCGAAATACGATACTTCCGGGCCAGGTCACATGTGTCGGCCAACTGCCCGATCACCGGCACACCGCCGATGTGCGTGTCGACGGCCTTCCGGTCCTCAGCGATGAACCCGACGACGCGGTAAGCCAGCCGCGGGTTTCGCCGGATGGCCCGCAGGAGCGCCTCGCCCGAGTCGTTCGCACCGACGATTAAAGCGGGCGTGTGGCCGTGAGCGAACCAGCTGGACAATTCACGCTCCTCCAGCAAGCGAGCCAACGACCGAATTCCGCCGATGACGACGATCGTCAGGCCCCAGTCCATCAGAAACACGCTGCGCGGTGTCGACAAGCTGGGGTAGAGCAGGAAGTCCATCAGCAGGATGGCAAAGGAACTGGCGGTGGCGGCCTTGATCAACAGCGTCAGATCGTGAAACGTGACGTACCTGCCCCAACCCTGGTAAATCCGGAAATAGTTAAACGAGAAGACCTTCAGACACGCTACCCAGGCAAACGTCGACACAAACAGATGGAGCTCCGGGCCGTCCAAGTCGCCCTCGAAGCGTAACCAGTACGAACTGAAATAGATCAGCGCAAATAGCGGCCAGGAAGCCGCCGCAAGCAGCGCCACCTTGGTGGAAACCTTGGACTTGACGAACAACTTCAACATGGTCGTCCCTACTGTCGGGTGATGACGGTTTGGGAAGCCAGCCGCTGGCCGTTGGCTTGTTCCAACTGCAACTGGAGACCGGTATCATCCGGGCGGCGGCCGAGGCACCACTGCAATTGCGAAATCGCTTCGCCGTACTCTTGGTTGCTCAACAGCGCTGCGGCCAGACGCTGGCGCCTGGCGAAATCGTCGGGCGTCTGAAAGACGGCCTGACGGGCGCATTCCGCTGCTTTGTTTAGATCTCCCAGATAAGCGTAGATGTCGCTCGCCTGATCCCACAACGCCGCCGCTTCCGGCGCCGCCGCTTGGGACGCATCACGCTCCAACTCCGCGACGTGGCGGCTGCCGACGAACTTGGCCGGCTCGTCCAAGGCATGACCGCGGTAGAAATAGAAAAGCTGTCCCATCGCGGCCCGATCCGGGCGGAAGTACTCCAGGAAGGCGGGGGGGGGCATCGTTAACGCCAGCATTTCGATGATTCGCGTTTGCTGCTCCGGGTCCGCATGAAAGGCTTGTTTCCAAAGCGCCAGCGCTCGCTCGTTGTCCTCCGCCAGGGCGGCCTCCCCGCCGGCGGCCAGCAGCACAACGCCGCTGAAAGGCCGCACCCGCAGGGCTTGGTCGACAAACGCATGTTTCAGCTGGGGCGAGGCACTGTTCAGAAAGGCCAACTCGGCCAAGTACACGTAGCCTTCGCCCTGCAGCGGACACAACCGCAACGCGCGCTGGGCGTACAAGACGGCCCGATCGAGCAACTGACGGTTTTCGCCCGTTACGATCGCCAGCCACTGGTCTTGAGCTTCGCGCGTGGGAAACTGTGAAGCCAGCGCCGCGTCGCGGATCTGATTCAGCGGCATGGGATTCTCGCTGGTCTGCTGCCGGGCGTCGAACTGCCGCAAAACCATCGCCGCCATCCGCAGATTGGCCCGCGGGTGGTTGGGATCCCGGCGCAGGGTCTGCCCCAGATGAGCCGCCATCGCGGTGAACCGTTCGGCGGCCTGGGCGGGGGCCTCGGACGGGCCGGCACGGCGGGCCGCACGCGCGAGTTTGAAATAGGCTTCCCAATGCGGCGCCGCCAGCGCGGACGGCAGGCCGCCGACGATCACGACCGCCGCCAGACCGATCAAGCCTGCACTGGCGGCCATCCAGACCGGGCGCGGACCGGCGGTCTCGCCACCGACCAGAACCCATCGCCGCAGCCATTCCTGCCACGCGGCGAACGGCTGAGCGTACGAATCAGGCCGGCGGCCAAGCGTCAGCTGGTACAGGCGGCAGGCACAGGCAGCTAACACAATGGTCAACGACAGGCAAGCGGGAATGTACCAGACGAAATCGCCGAACGAGTGCAATAGACTGGCCGCCAGACCAGGCACAATCGCCGCCGCCAAAGCGGCTCCCTCGGTTTCGGACGCGGCCTGCGCGACGCGCAAGCACCAGAACAAGGCCGTGGCTGCAGCCGCCAACATCAGAACCAGTCCCGGAATGCCGGTCTCGACCAGCAAGTGCAGGTAGCCGTTTTCTCCATGCGTGAACTCGACGTCAAAGTCCTCTTCCATATATGTCGGGTAGATGTACGGATGGCTGCCCACGCCGGTTCCGGTCCAAGCGAACTGTGGGATCGCTTTCAGGTGGGCGGCCCAGAGTGCCTTGCGACCACGGCAAAGCTCCTCTAACGACCGGGAATCCCGCAGGGTGCTGAGTCGTTGGGCGAGCGGCTCGTAGCCGTAAATCATGAGGGCACCGCCCGTAACCAGGGCGAGGCCGCCGACGGCCACCAGCGATTTTTTGCCCAGCAGGCCCCGCCGGATTAGCAGTCCCAGACCGATGACGGCCGCGGCAAACATCGTGAGAAGGCCGCCGCGGGAGAAGGTGAGCAGACCGGCGAAGGCGACCAGACCCAAACCGATCGTCAACGCATGTTTGGATATCTCGCGTCGATCCAAGGAGCGGCCGCCGGACCCGAAGGACGCCTTTGGCGCAGCGGTCCACAAGCGGTGCAGCCACCACAACAGCGGGCCGATGCCCAATGCCAGAAAGTGGGCGAAGTGATTCTGGTTCTGAAACGAGCCCTTGACGACGCCATAGGTATCGCGGGAGGGGTGCTCGTAGATCCACAGAAACTTGCCGTTACCAAACAGCAGTTGGGCCAGTCCCAAGACGGCCATGCCGACCGCGGCCAAGGCCAGCCAGCGCACCAGACGCTTCACGTCCTGGACGTCCCGGATACGCTGCACGAGGACCAGGAACAACATCGCATGCGCGAGTAGGGTAATCAAACCGGTACGTGTGGCATGGGGGGCCAGTGTCAGTTCGTTCCAGACGCCCAACTGCGTTTCCGCAGTGACTTGCGTCGTCCACAGCGGCAACAAGCCGGAGATTTGCGGCGACAGCGTTTGCAGGGCGGCCGGCGACAGCGGCACCAGTTGCAGGACGACCAACAGCACGCCCGCCAGCAGCACCCACTCCAGACCGGACCAACGCCAGCGGGCGTCCGCCAGCAGGCACTGCCGCAACATCCAGCAAACGGCCGTCCCGCAGACCAAAGCCACATAAACCAAGCGGCCGATATCGCCGCGTCCGCCCATGAACAGCGGCGCGAGGAAAATCACGCCCAGCAGACCGGCGTCGACCAGCCGCAGCAGGATTCGGCTTGCCGCCTCGCATCCCGGTAGGGCCGGGTCGGTCCGCTGGCGACTCTTGTGTTTGCTCTCGAACGACGAAGCCTCCCGTGACACGCGATGCCTCCTCCTTGAAGCTGACGGGTCTGATCCTTCCCGGGACGATCGGCGCGTACGTCTGATCGACTCTGACCCGAAACCCTTGTGTGCCGACAACGGTCCGCACGGAAACGGGGTGGTAAGAGTACAAGCTTACCCATTTTCCGGCAAGATGAATTCTTCCGACTCCACGCGGCGGATTTGGCGCAGAAAGGCGTCCAGGCTGGGCGTCCGTTGATCCCGGTTGGCCGCCATACACTCGGTAATCGCTTCGGCGAGGGTCGGGTCGAGATTCGGCCGCACTTCGAGGATCGGCACCGGCTTGTCGGTGTCGTGGCTGAGCGCCCCCAGGCCCGTGGATTCGGCGTGCGGCCAGGGCAGCGTGAATGCTAGCAGTTCGTAGGCCGATACGCCGAAGGCAAACACGTCGACGCGGCGGTCGGTTGGACGGCGGCGGACGATTTCCGGCGCCATGTACATCGGCGTCCCCGTGCGGTTGCCCGGTTGGCGGAATGCCGGCAAGTCGGGCAAGGTCAAGCCGAAATCGATCAGCTTCAGCGACTGGAAATCGTCGGAGACGATGAAGTTCCGCGGGCAGATGTCGCGATGGATATAGCCGGCCTGATGCACCGCCTGGATCGCCTCGGCCATCTGCCGGATCAGATTCACGCGGTGGCCCACCAAACGCGGGTCGCTCTGCCGGATCAGCGCGTGCAGGCCGGCGCCGGAGACGTACTCCATGACGATGTAGGTCTGGCCCTTGGTCGTCGTCCCGTATTCGTAGGTTTCCACGATCCGGGGATGCCGCAACGATTTGGCGATCTCGCCCTCGGCCGGTTTGTTCAACTCCTTGAACCGCGACTCGAACAGCGCCGTCTTCTCCGGATCGCAGAGCTTCAGGCCCACGATGCCGCCGGTCTTGCGGTCCCGGGCCTTGTGGAACTTGGACATCGTGCCCGCCAATCCTTCCGACAACAAGTCGAACCGCAAGTTGACGTCGACCTTGTCACTGGCGAACAGCGATTGCAGTTTGTCCAAGAGGCCCATTGCGCCGCTCACTTACCGCAATAGTCGATGGTCCGAGCGATCTCGCTCTTGAGTTTGTCGCGCGGCACGATGCGGTCGACATAGCCGTGCTCGACCAGGAACTCGCTGGTCTGGAAGCCCTCCGGCAATTCGATCCGGATCGTCGCCTTGATGGTCCGGGGCCCGGCAAAGCCGATCAGCGCCTTCGGCTCGGCGAAGATCACGTCGCCCAAGGCCGCAAAACTGGCCGCCACACCGCCCATCGTAGGATTCGTCAACACCGAAATATACAACCCTCCCGCCCGATCGTACCGCGCCAGGGCGGCCGAGACCTTGGCCATCTGCATCAGCGAGAGGATGCCCTCGTGCATGCGGGCTCCGCCGCCGGAACCGCTGATGATGATCAGCGGCAGATGCTGGTCCGTGGCGCGTTCGATCAACCGCGTCAACCGCTCGCCCACCACGGATCCCATGCTGCCCATGATGAACGCCGAATCGGTGACCCCGACCGCCACGCGGCGGGCGCGGATCATCCCGCCGCCCGTCAAGGCCGCATCGCTGAGCCCGGTCCGCTTCTGTTCCGCCGTCAAACGGTCCGCATATTTCTTGGCGTCGGCAAAGTTCAGGGGATCGGTCGGCTGGACGTCGGCATCCCACTCCTCGAACGTGCCTTCGTCCAGTACTTGCTCGATCCGATCCCGAGCCGAGACGTAGAAATGATACGCGCACTCCGGGCACACGCTTTGACGTTCGTAGACCGCCTTGCGGAACAACGTTGCCTGACAACCGGGGCACCGCAGCCACAGGCCTTCCGGCACCCCGCGTTTTTTCCTCGTCGTCATGATCTAGCCCTCGACCGCTTTCACAGCCAAATCGGTCGTTGAGTCGATGTCGATGCTCTCCCAAGTGCCGGAGTCGCATTCGGATTTCCACAGGTCTCCATAGCCGCAGGGCCGCAAGCAACACCGCAGGATGCTGGCCAACGGTTCAGAGACGACGATCCCAATCACGCCGCGTTTGTGCTTGCGCAGCAAACGCTTCAGCGCTTTCTGCACGCGCAACCGGGCCGCCGCCAAGGTTTCGCCCTCCGGCGGACAGACCGTCTCCGGCTGCTCCTGCCACATGCGGTAAACCTTCGGCTGCCGCTGTTTGACGTCTTCGATCAGCATCCCATGCCACAGGCCGTGATCGAGGTTGTGCAGGGTGTCCAGTCGTTTGATCTTCACGTCCAGCCGGTCCGCCAGCATCTCGGCGGTTTGCCACGCGGACTGACAGGGCGCCGAATACACGATTTCAATCGCTTCGGCCGCCAGTGTGGCCGCAGCTTGAGCGGCCTGCTGCTTGCCCAAGTCGCTCAGCGGAATGTCCAACGTGCCCTTGATTCGTCCCTTTTGATCAAACTCGGTCGAGCCGGGCCGGATTAAGAAAATGCGCAACATACTCGGGAATCATCCTCTATTAGCCGCGGGCCAGTGCGGACAACTGCTCCAGCACCGGACCATATTCGTCCTGGCTGAAAATAGCCGAACCGACCACGAACAACCCTGCGCCAGCCTGGGCGCAACTCCCGATTGTGTCTCGATTTACACCGCCGTCGACCTCCAGCATGGTCCGCCCGTCCGTGATTTCCCGTAAGCGGCGCAGCTTGTCCAGCGCCACCGGATCAAACGCTTGCTTGCCAAACCCCGCCGGGACGCTCATTGCCAAGACCAGATCGCACAAATCCAAACACCCCTCGATGCTCGACAACGGCGTCGCCGGGTCCAGCGCGATCCCAGCCCCCATCCCCAGCTTGCGGATGTGCTCCAGAACCGGCCGCGCGTCTCCCTTGGTCTCCACGTGGATCGTCAACAAGTCGGCACCCGCCTCGCAGAACGCAGCGACGTACTTGGCTGGCTCCATGATCATCAGGTGTACATCCAGCGGCAGATCGGTCAACCGCCGTGCGGCGGCCACGATGGGCATGCCGTAAGTGATGTTCGGGACAAAACATCCATCCATCACGTCCAGATGCAATGCCTCGGCGCCAGCCGCCTCTAACAAACGCACTTCGCGCTCCAGGTTGCTGAAATCGCACAGCAGCAGCGATGGCAGGATCGCCGGAGCGGCGTGCCGTAGTCGTTCGACGTTAGCGTTGGAAAACATAGAGCCCGTTCTAAAACACCTCGGCGCGTTTGGAAACGCTGCATTTGAGCTGGAGAATTGTAGCAGCCCGGTTTTCCGGCGTCTGCGCGTCTGCAGACAAAACGGGGCTTTGGTGCTAAGTCGATATCGGGCTGGTACTTATGCCTGACTCGATTGAAAATGTCACACGGGGGGCTCACCCCACAGTAACCCGAAGCGTCAGCGAGGAAACGCCGCTCTTCCTCGCTGACGCTTCGGATTACTATGTGATTCGCTGCCAGCGTCTTGCGCAACCGTCGGATCAATGCCCCCGCCAACGGGCACCATTTCTCACAGCGGCCAGAGGCCTCGATAACCGCTCTCGACCAACTTCATCCGGTACAGCTGTGCAAACAGGCGAAACTGTTTCGCGTAATCGCCGCAGAACAGCAGATTGTGGTGGCCGGTGACCAGACAAGCGTCGTCCCGATCCGTCAGTTCGGTCTCGACATTGGTCGTACAACCTCCAGCGGGCGGCATGGGATGCGAGCCCACAACCTTGCCTGCATACACATCCAGCGATGGCGGTTCTCCCGGATAGAATCGCACCATCGTCACCGGATCGCCTTCCTTCCAAAACACCTGAATCCCACAGCTGCCTTCGTTTGTATGCGCAAAACGGCGCAGCAAGTACGGCAAACCGTCGCCGTCGGGGCCGTACATTTTCGGCGGGCACGTGCAATGCGAAGCGTAGTAATGGTTGCGCTCGGTGTCGTAACAAGGATTGTGTTGAAAGCCGGGACGGCCGGTCAACAACTGACCCAGCAGTTGCGTGTAAACCGCCGGGAAGTCGTTCTCGCACGCCGCCGGAATCAACTGGCTGTTGAGGGTTGCGAAACTGATGCACGGTTTGAGCATGCCGCGCCGCAAGCAATTCATGGTCACGCCGTCGGCCTGTTCGTCTGCTAGCAGCTTGCGCAGGGCGAAGTGGGCGCGCGCGGCATTCTCCTGCGCTTCGGCCGTAACTCCGCGCAGTTCGCTTGCGCCCGCCGTGAATTGGGCGATGAACTGCCGAGCTGCGTCATCGATGGCGATTTTTTCAAACTCCTCCGCATACCGCGCGAAAGGAATCACGCGCACCTTGGTGCCCAGAAACCGCTCCGTCCCCTCGCGCGGCTCCGTCGCCTCCGTGATGCTCAGCAACGTACTCTGACTCATCCGTTTCTTGGCGTGGATCACCCGCAAGCCGCGTTCGATCGCCTCCAGGTTGTCCAGCGACTGAATGAAATACAGTCCCGGTCGGCGGTACTGCTTGATCGCCCCGTGCTTGACGCCCAGTCCGATGTAGAAGATGGAGGGAATTTCCGACTTGCCGGCCGCCGCCAGGATCTGGTCCGCAAACTCCAGGCTGCGGTTGTAGAACATGATCAGCAGCAGGCCGTCCGGGCGGTTGGCCTCCAACTCCTGCACGACTCGGCTGACGTCGCTGCTGGTTGCCACCGGCTGTGGATCGGCGACGACCTGCAGACCGATTTTCTGGGCCATCTGCTGCAGCGCCGCCTCGTACTGCGTCTGACGGCCTTCGGCGTCAAAGTCGTTGCCGGGCCAGCTCCACCAACCGTCGGGATCGTCCGTGAACGTCTTCGACGCAGGATAGAGAAAGACGGCACGCACCACCGCCGGCGGTTTCTTGTCCGGCGGGGCGGCGTCAGATTCCGCTGACGCGGCGGTCAGCGACGTGAATGCCAACCCGCCCAGCGCGGCACTCATGGCCGCCAGGAACTCGCGCCGATCGAAACCGCCGTCACAGCCGCAGCCACATTCGTGTTCATGGTCTTTCACGGAAAGCTCCTTTCGGATTCTGGTATAGCACTTCGGCCAGGAATTCGGGGGAGCCGCGTTCCCCACGCGGACGTTCGCGGTGCCAATCGCGATGCGTCGGAACATGCTCGTCGTACAGCGGCCACGGGTCGAACGGGCCATAGCCCACCGCGCGAATCAGCCGGCTGGAATCCATCGTGACGTCGCCGGCCCGCGGCGGAATCGGACCGGCCTCGAACCGCGAACAGGTCCGCACATGGTCCGGATCGTAGCCACCAATTCGATTGACGATCTGCGCAATCTGAAACAGACTCAACCGCCGCGGGCCGCCCGCGTGATACAGCCCCGCCAGATCGCTGGCCAGCAGCTTGTGGAACAACCGGTTCATGCAGTCCGTGTACGTCGGCGTGCGAATCTCGTCGTAATACAGCGTCGCCGGCTTCAGCTTCTTGAAACGCGACTGGATCCAATCGATAGCCCCGGCGTGTCCGTTCGAGCTGATCCCCATCGGCAGTGAGATGCGCAGGATGGCCGCATCCGGCCGGCGGGACAGGATCAACCGCTCGGCCTGCGACATGGTCTTGCCGTAAATCGTCACCGGATCGGGCGGATCGTGTTCCACGTAGCCGCCGCTGCCGCTGCCCGAGTACACCAGATCGACGGACAGGTGGATTAGGCGGATGGCGGACGTCCCGATGGTCTCCAGCAAGTTGTCCACGCCCGCCACGTTGACGCGCCACGCCAGCCAAGGATCCAGTTCGCACGATTTCAGCGCACAGGTGCCCTCGCAGCTGAGCACCGAGGCAAACTGGTAGCGTTCGAACAGCCGCTGCATCGCGTCTGCGTTGTGGATGTCCAGCCCCTCGATCGCCGGTCCGCTGAGCAAAACGTTCTCGGCTCGGCGCGTGCCGATCACCTGGCCGGGATAGCGCCGGTGGAAATAGTCAAACGCGTTGTACCCAGCCACGCCGGCAATTCCCGTAATCAACAGGGGCAACGGCGGATCAGGCAGGTGAGGGCGGAGGGACATGGCAGTGGATGGTGTCCAAGAGGCGCACGATCGAAACTGAATCTTAACATCCGCCTTGGACGCGACGGAAGAGGGAAGACCGCGTTATGGACGCCGCCCTACGCAAAGTGGCCATTCCGTTTTGCATAATTACGGCTGTTTACTGGCTGTTGCGTCTTCTGCCGCCGGAAAGTTGCTCCATAACGGCGTGTCGACGGGCAGTCCAATGCCTCACCGCCGACCCCGCGTCGGCGGAAGGATGACTGGTAGGCTAGAGAGGGTGCCTCGAAAAATCCGCCCCTTCCCTCTCCCTTCCGCCGCCGCAGGCGGCGGAAGGGAGAGGGAAGGGGTGCGTTGGGATGGCTGACGCGGCAGCTAGCCTTTCAGTCGTCGCTCCACCGACGCCGGGTCGGTGGCGGCGTCCGCGGCTTTGTCGTGGGTGCTGTTGCCGTGGTGGGTGGTAGAATCACGTACGGATCGGCCCGTCGCGGCGATCCGCCACGATGAGGCACGAACCAACGGGTGGACCGAAGCGGCGTTTGCGTCCAGCGGGATGGTTGGTCTGTCCTGTCGCCGCTCGGTCACCCGGAACGTTCGGAACGGCTGGCAGTGGGCGCGGGTGCCAGCCAACGGGGTGTGCTTCCGCAGCTTGGCGCGTTAGAAAGAGCGCGGAGGAATCTACGATGACCATTGAACTGACGCCTCCGCAGTTGCAGGTGCTGGATGGCGGGGAACCCGGAATCCCACGCGTCGTTGACCCTCGAAGCAACGCGTCATATGTCCTGGTCGGCGAAGCCGAGTACGAAACGGTTCGGGACGTCCTGCAAGACGAGCGACGGCAACCGAGCATCCGCCGGGTGGCGCTGCGAAATGCCATCGGCCGGATGGGTGATATGCCATGATTCGGCCCGGCGAAGTCTACATGGCCGATTTCGCGGAAGCAGGGCCGCACCCGGTGATCGTGCTGTCGCGGGAGGATCTAAATCGCGGCCGGTACACATTGGTAGTGGCATGCATGTCGGTCCGATTTGCAGTTCGAAGCCAACTCCCAAATTGTGTCCCGTTTCGCGCCGGCGACTTTGGCTTTACGGCCGACTGCGTGGCGCAGTGCGAAAACCTGCTGTCCATCGAGTAACGATCTCCTTATCGGGTTTGAATCCACGAACTGCCTGACGGCGTGCCTCGGTCTCGACCGGGCTGCTTTCGCGCGGGTTTTCCTGGCGGTCCCTGTTTCGGCCGGATGGTCCACAGTCCCCAAATGGTTCGGGCGGCGATGGCGTAGGCGGTGGCGTCGAGGTAGTGATTGGCTTTTTGGCTGCGCAGGTGACCGGGCCGGGAGCCTTTGGGACGTGCAAGCCGTCCGACGGAATATCGAGCCCTGTTCTTCCCGGCACCAATCCAGCTGTCAGCTGTTAGATCGGACAGACCAATCCCAGGCTCTCTTCCTCCGTTTACTCCGTTCCCTCCTGTTCAAAACAACCGTCCAGGACGAGCTTCTCGCAGGCGGACCGATCGAACAGGAGGTTTGTTCGTCGTGAAAACGACGACCGTCTTGGACGGCAGCTTTTCGAGGCCGTCCAGCCACATCTACGGGTGGGCCTGCGGAGTCATGCGGTCGGTTTCGTTGATGATGACGACTTTCCAGCCGCTGCCCGCCATCGGGCGGAGGTGCATGCGCTGCAGCAGGTCTTCGACCGCGCGGCCGTCCTGCGTGCCGCTGGGGATCTCGACCACGCCGCCCCAGTCCGGGTCGCACCCCAGCTCGTTGACGAGCGCCGCGGCCGCGGCCGTTTGCCGACGCCGATTGGCAGCCTACCCCGCGGCCTATTTCGCTCGCACCAGCCGCCTAATGGCGACGGCTTGGGTCCTATCCCCGACCGCTGGCCGTGATAGAATACGTTGGGTGAGACTGCCGGAAGCACTTCTGCCGGAATCACGATCTTCTCCTTCTTCGCGACAACCGGCCAACGCGGCGTTCTCGCGCACCTGTCCCGTCCGCCGGAAAGCAACCGCCGAGTTAGCACCGTTCGAGAAACAAGTGGCGTAAGCTTCCAGCTTGCGATGCCATGATCTCCCGCAAGCTGGAAGCTTACGCCACGGTGAAACAGTTATTTCTCGAACGGAGCTTACCCGCTGCTCGTAAGCGGATCATATCCTCCGCAGCGCCAAGCAGAAAGCCTCGCCTCCCGCCGGACAAATCCGTCCGTCATGGCCTGGGACTGCTCCAGCCGCGTGTGCTGTGGTTCTGACAGTCGGCTTTCCCGCATACCAGCGAGCAACCTCAGCTCGCCGACACGGTGCTCTCCGCCGCCGGCAACTCCGCCGCCGGAGCCGCTTCCTGGAGCGGCACTTGGGCCTGGAACACGGTGGCCAGCACGAGTGTGGCAGCGGCCATGATCAACATCGGCACAGCCCAAATCTTTCGCCACAGGAATTGGCCTTCGACACTGAAGCGGTCCATGACGATGCCGGCCAGTTGCGTGCCCAAGAACAGCCCGACGCCGGTCGTAGCGGCAAAGATCAAGGCCTGCATCGAGGCCGGGATGTGCGGGCCGACTTTGCCGGCGAAGATCTGGCCGACGATCATGAAAAAGACGTAGGCCAAGCCGTGGAACGTCTGGGACACGACGATCAACCAACGCGGTTTGGTGCCCACATAGATTGCGTACATGAGCAGCCAAAAACCGGCGCCGATCGTCAGCGCCCACTTGAACCCCACCGTCTCGACCATGATTCCCAGCAGAAAGAATGTGGCGATGGCTTGCGCCGCCTGGGCGATGCCCATCGTAGCGGGAACGTTCTTGCCGGAAATGCCCATGTCGATCATGAATCGCGCCGAGCCGAGGAAATAAAACTGCATCAAGCCGGCGACGACCATCGACGTCAAAACGAAGATCAGGAAGTCGGTCTGGGTCAGCATGCCGAACGCTTTGATGATCGGGATTTCGGTCGCACCTGTGGGCGGCGTCGCCGGAGCCAGGTAGCAGGCCACCGCCATCAGCGCCGACAGGACGGCGGCCAGCATCAGGCAGTCGCTGCCGTCGCCCTCGCCACCGCGCACGTTTCTCCAGCCGGTCAGAAAGTAGCCGACCAGGGCCCAGGCGATCGGAGCCCAGATGAAGACCAACCCTTGGGTGCCAAGGTCGCTCACGTGGGCGAACAGCACCGAGTTGGCCAGGGGCAGCGTGGCGCCGTAGCACAACGAATACAGGAGCATGACCAGGAACAAGCCTTTGAAGGTCTGCTGGCGGACAGCCAGGAACAGCAGGACCGCGCCAATGGCGTGGGCAATCGCCAGCACCCATTCCGTGTTCATGTACTTGTCGGCCAGCAGCCCGGAGACCAGCGGCGAAACAATGCAGGCGATCGGCAGGGTGGCGTAGATCCAGCCGGTTTGCTTGCCGGTCATCTTCAGCGGCCCCAGCAGCCGCGCAGCCAGCACCGGAGCCCAGGCGCCCCAGACGGCATACTGCAAGAACATCACCGCACTCAACTGGATGTACGTACCGCTGTCGACGCTCAGGTTCATACCGTTCTCCTCGCCTTTGCCGAAACCCCAGCGTGCGGCGTTGACGGCCGTCCGTTATCGCCGCACACACCACGAACCACCGACAGCCAAACCTAGCGAATCGCGAATCGAGTGTCAAACGGGGAAGTGGAAAGGTGCGCGGCCGTGGTTTCTGGTAGGTCTCCCTGACGCACGCCCGGGGCGCGCACCGTGCAGGGCGGATTGTCCATCCGTCCCGCGTTGGTTGCAGCGGCCACCCCTGTAAAGGTGTCAAATAGGTTGGAGTCCACGCTTTAGCGTGCCAAGCGGGCCATGCCCGCCGCGAAAGACACGCTAAAGCCAACACGAAATGATGCCCGTTACCGGGGCAAAGTTTCTGTTTGGTATCCGTTCCATCCTTTCTTCCGTAAGCATGACTTCTCCGTCATGCGAAAATTCGGCTGTCGGGACGTGGAGTACTTGGATCTCCGCTGTCCCGACGTCCGGCAGGCCGTTCCCTCGTGGATGGTCGACACCGATCTCTGTGGCCAGATGACCTGCGGTCTGCAGCCTGCCGTCGATCTGCCGACGCTGCTCGAACTCGTCCGCTGGCTGGAATCGCATCCGGCTGCGGACTTGTAAAACGGTTCGCTGGAAGACAACTTCTGAACAAGATTCCGAACGCTTCCCCAGCGTCCGCCAGTTGTACTTGCATTTGGAGGCAGAAGAGTTTCAATTGCCGGTCGTGCCCAAAGGCCGCGACGGGCGCGACGTGGAGTGGGTGAAGCCCAGTTACGGCCAGATTCTGGCCTTGGTTCGTCACCCGGCGGACGCGGGCATCTATGTCCGCGGCCGCCGCCAGGTGTTCGTCACGCTGGACGAACAAGGCCACAAGCAGACGAAGGTTCGCCGCGTCCCGCGGGAAGAGTGGGACGTGTTCCTGCAAGGCCACCACGAGGCGTATATCCCCCCTGCGACTTGGGAACGGAACATGGAAAAATTGCCGCCAACGCCAACATCTGCGGGGACTTGACCCAAGGGGCAGTGGGCCGAGGCCCAAGTCTGATGGCCGGACTGTTGCGCTGCCGCCGCTGTGGCAATCGTCTGCGACCGCACTATTCGTCGAGCGGCGTTCGCTACGTCTGCTCCGGCGGCGAACGGCAGCGAATGCGCGGCGGCGCGAAGTGTGTCACTTTTCACGGTGCCGACCTGGAGGCGTTGTTGGCCGAAGAGATTCTGGAAGTGGTTGGCCCGGGAGGCATCGCAGCCGCTCGGCGTGCATCTGAACAATTGGCCAGTCAGCATCACCAGCGACGCCAATTGCTGGTCGATCGTCTGCAAGCGGCTCGCGAAGCGGAAGCCCGCGCCGCGCGCGAGTACAAGCAGACCGACGTGACCTATACCGCCGTGCGTCAAACGCTGGGCCGCGAGTGGGAAACGGCCTTGGCCCGCGTGGCGGAAGAGGACTCGCGCGTGAGGACCTTCGACGAGCGACAGCCGGTGTTGCCGAGCCCTTCCCAGCTCAAGCAAGTCGCGCACCCGGGCGAAGACGTACGACGATTGTGGAACCACCCGCGTGCCTCGAACAGTCTGAAGCAACCGTTGGTACGCGTGTTGATCAAGGAGATCGTAGCCGACGTCGACGAAAAACGAGTGAAAGCGATCTTGCTGATTCAATGGTCCGGCGGCCATCATACGGAGTTGCGCGGACGGCGCACTCTCCGCCGCGGCAAGTTGCCTGCGGGCGAATTGAAGTCGCTCGTGGAGACGTTGCGCAAAGTCCAAGCCGACAGCGCGATCGCTTCGCTGTTGAACCGCGAAGGCATCCGCACCGCGAGCGGCGAGACGTGGACGGCCGCGCAAGTGCGATGTTACCGGCAGCGTGCTGGGATCAGCGCTTACAACGCGACCTTGAAGACCAGTTCGGGCTGGTTGACGCAGGCGTAAGCCGCTACCCGGCTGGAGATCAGTCCGATGAGCGTCCATCGACTGGTGGGCAGCGGTATTTTGCCCGCGGAACAACCCCAACGGGGCTTGCCGATGGTGATTTCGACCGCCGATCTGGACCTTCCGGAAGTGCAACGCGCCGTTCTGTCGCTGAAAGCCGGTCATACTCGCCCGCTACCTGAAGACCCA
>CAZXYZ010000026.1:0-106259 GCA_964645045.1 uncultured Pirellulaceae bacterium
CCGCAAGCTGGAAGCTTACGCCACGGAGAAATCGGACAGTTATTTCTCGAACGGAACTAAGCGCCAGGTCTCACTCGACTTCCACGAAGACTCCCTCGCCCGGCGGAAGCGTGAGATGATAGAATCCGTCGGCGTCAGGGAGCAATTCTGCACGCTGCCCGCGAGGCCAGACGACGACCGTCGAGCCTGCGGTCTTCAGCTTGACGTGCGCCGTCTTGACCGCCTCCAACTTGCTCATGTTGACGATCGTCAGCGCGGTTGCGGGACCGTCTTCCTTCGCAAAACAACCGACCAACAGCGGGTCGTCGCATTGAATCTGCTGAATCGTCGGGAAGGTCCGAACCGGGTTGCTGAATTTCAGATACGGCGTCTCGTCCGTGCAATTATGGGCGAATGCACCAATGTTCTTATACTGGATGAACGCGTCGGACACTTTGCGGATCTCCTTGAAGACCGTCGCGGCGTCGTACCAGGCGTTGGTTCGCTTTCCGTCAACCGTGATCAGCGACGGATATTCCGGCTCGTATCCCGCGTAGGTCCAGCAGAGCAGGCCCTTGCAACCGAACGACAGCATGCAGTACGACTGCCAGCGGAACTCCGCTTCCGTCGGGGTCCGTTTGCTGGGGACCCAGGCGAACGTTTGGATACAGCACCAGAAGTCTTTGCCATGCTCCCGGGCGGAAGCGGCGATGATATTGATCGATTCGCAATACTCCTTGTACGTCGCTCGCTTGCCCTCGACCCAGTTGAGCGGGTAAATATCCGTGCAGATATACGGCGGGTCGAACTTCTCGCAGAACGCATCGCAGTATTTCCGGAACAGGTCGGGATCGGAATCGTAGTATTCAATCGCGGCGGCGGAGGCCCCGTATTTCAACTGCGCCGCGTTGGCGTACATGGGAAGCAGGTTGATGTACGGCAGCTTGCCACCGGTTTCTTTGTAATACGTATTGCAGATTTCGGCGAGCTTGTCGTACTGGTCCGTTCCCGGTTCGTCGGTCACGTAGGTTCCGGCAAAACACGGATGGTCGAAATACTCCGCGGTCGCCACGGCGGGGTCCTGGTACGCGCCGTCGCCCAGGATCAGTTCGACGCCGTACCGGTCGCAGTCCCTGAGCAGCATTTCCCTGTGGCCGGAGCCGGCCAGTGCGCCATGGGCAATGATCCAGTCGAATCCGCCGGAACTGTACGTCTCCATAAAATCCTTGCCGATCGCCTCGGAGCGCGGACTGACCCACGCGCCGATGCGAATCCGGTCGCGGGTAAAGTACTCGTCCGGATAGGGCGATTCGATGGTTGTTCCCAACGCGGTTTGAATGGCCGCTTTCAGCACGACGGCCGCTTCGGCGCGGGTCGCCGGCTTGGCTGCGGTTTTCAGATCGATGCCGTACGCGCTCAGCGAAGCGACCGCAGCGTTCCAGTCGGGGTCGGAAAGCGGTTCGCTGGGGCGGAACTTCCGGTCTTTCACTCCGTCGAGCAACTGCCTCGCAACGACGAATTGAACCGCCAACTGGGTTTTCGCCGCCAGGCTGGAAGTGTCGTCCCACGGAGCGTCCTCATTGACCAGGCGGTACTCCCCCGGCTTCTTCGCGACGAAGTGGGTAAATCCGCGGCGGTTCGTCTGGCAGACGGGAACCACGGACTCGCCGCCCGCTCCATCTTTCGAGCGGAACCGGACGACGGTCGTTGCGGACGGATGCTCGATGGTCGTCGACCGGAGCATGAAGTCGGCCCGGTCGAACCCATCGGACAGGCAGCCGCCGGGAACCAGAACCCGCTGGAGCGGCGCGATGAAGTGCGTCGGCTCCGAATAGTCGGGAGCGTCCACGGCGGCATCGAGAAAACGTTGCGCCTCCGCCTCCGACGGGAAGAACCCGAGGCGGGAAACTTGATAGCTGGAATCCGTATCGCTCGGATTGGTCGGGTCGAACCGGAACGAAGTGATCGTTCCCGTCCAGTTGTGATGGTCGAATTTGCGCATGTCGACAATCGCGGTCCGCCAGGTATTGTCCCCAACGGCCGGAAACGCGGAGTAACTCTTGTCCGAAAGAGCGGTCAGCGTATCGGTCGTAAAGAACAAGCCTGCCTGCGCGAGCGTCGTCTTGTATTTGTACCGCACGGCGAAGAACGGCCGCTCGTCGGCAGGGAACGCGTCGTCCGCGCCCATCGGCACGGTCAGGGTCAGGTCGGTTCCGGTCGGGATCAACTTCGTCAAGCCGACTTCATAGTGGAGCTGCCCTTGCTCGAGCGAAATCAAATTCGCGTCCGGCCCGTTGTTGAAAATCCAAACCGGCTCGCGCGCGAACAGGGAGCCGGCAGACACGATGATCGACAGAAATAGGAGGGACTGTTTCATGGGGTACCGTCCAACTCTGCTCCATTCTCGAAAAAACACAGCCAAAAGTCCAGTGCCGTTTCCGAATCCACCCGCGTCTTGGCAAGCCCAAACGTTGCAGAAACCCCGGCGAACGGTGGGCGTCAGCCCATCGGTGCATGGCCTCGGCGACCACTCTTCCGACCGCCTGCTGATTTCACCGAAGGCGATCTTGCGAACTCGTCGCACAAATGTGCGGGCATGTGAAAAACCGGCGGGCTTACGCCGGCCGTTCGCCTCTCCGGATGCAACTACGGTGTTCATTGGCTGCCAACCCATCTGGAACGCGATCCTCACCCTCACCCAATCCCAGTCCGCGCATCTTTCACAGGGCTCCAACGAGGGGATGCCGGCGCGCTCTTGCCGGACAGGGGCCGGGAACTAGAATTTCGCAGCATTCCGGCGGCGGAGGAATGCCGTTGTCCGTAACCAGTGCTTCAAGCAATCTTTTCCCAAAGGTCCACCATGATGCCTGATTCAACGGCGGATCAGCAGGCCGAACAGACGGTCCATGACGCGACTCGACGAAAGCTCGACGAACAGCGCATCGAGTTTGGGAAAACGGTCAAGGGCTATTTCCCCATTCTGTTCGTATTGACGGTGGTCATTGCAGCGTCCTTAATCTTGTTGAGCGCCCTGGGATTCTTCATGAACAGAACGATGGACGCCACCGTCATCGCGGCGTCGGTGCAGGTCGCGTTCGGCATGGTGCTCGGCTTCGTGTGCGTTTATATCGGCCTGATGATGACTTGGCTTGGAATTGATGCGGCCTATTCGGTCAAACAAGAGTCAATGTTTCCGCCGCCCGGTGAAAAACCGCAAGTCGGCGAACTCTTCGATCCGCCCAACGATGGTCCGCCGAGCGCCGAACAGCTCATGATGCCGCCTGCCACCATGATGTTTCCGCGTTTGCGGAAGAGTACGTGGGAAGGCTTCTACATCGATTTCGGCGGCAATCGCCGTACGATGACAATGTCGCTGAATGGAACCCGTGGCGAATATCGAGCGCGCGAGGTCGACGTTCGAGGCGACTTGACTAACGTTCAATACACGTCCCAGGACGGCATGACGATCATTCGCGGGAATTGGGGGGCCGGTCGGCAGGGCAATTTCGAGTTTCGTGTCATGATGTCAAACCTCAACGAGTTTCAGGGTGAGTACTGGGACCAAAACGGTCGCCGAGTCGGCGTTTGGGACGGAAAGCGAACGTCCCGCTAATCCCGCTGGAGTTCACGCTTTAGCGTGTCTTTTTCGGCGGGCATGGCCCGCCTGGCACGCTAAAGCGTGAACTCCAACAAGGCCAGAACCGGCGGATTCCCCAGAAATTTGACGCGGCCTGCCCGCTTACGGTTGGCCGTCACAAGCGGCCCGGCATCTCCGCGGGCGCGTCCAAGACGGCCGGGGCGATTCCCAAGGACGGGGCGTGGCGGACGACGTTCCAGACATTGCCCTGCAAATCCAGGTCCGTGCCGGCCGCGAGCCGTTCGAGAATCACGGTCCGCGCCGGACCGGTGCAAACCGGCCACTTCAAGGTCTTCGCCGAATCCACTTTGTCCATGCGCTCCGCCAGCGTCCGCAGGCAAGCGATCATGTTCGGCTGCGATTCGCGGTAATCCGGCAAGCCCATCGCGCCCATGACGGCTTCACTGCCTCGAAGCACGTCCGGCAATTCGAGTTGCCCGGCCAGCCGGCTCAGGACCGCGGCGATCTCACCTAAGACATGCTGTTGGGACATGACGCCGCCGAGCCCCGCCAGCTGAGCGGAGGGAGGATTGCGCAACGCATCGATCAACCGCGCGGCCGCTTTGCCGGCCAACTCGTTGCGCGTCGTTGGCGGAGCGGTCTTGCACCACAGCTCCAGCCGCGTTGCCAGACCGGAATGGTTGCGTTCGGCCTGGATCGCCGGCCACAGCAGCTTGTGAAACTCGTCCTGCTGTGCCGCCGATAGACGCGGTGCCAGGTCGGCGATCGCATCGGCTACGTCCGACTCGGATCGCCCTTCGCCGAGCACGTCGACCAACCGGCGTTTTAAGATGTCCACCACTTCGTTCAGGTGTTCCTCGGCAAACGCATCGCTGGGGGCCAACGCCTTTACCAAACCGCGCCGCAGGCTGTCGCGGGGGAACGGAGCCGGAGCGAGGCTGGATCGGAAGGTTTTCATCATTGTTGCGGCCATTCGCCCACGGGTCGGTTGATCCACCAACCCGTCGAGATCGGCAAAGCATTCGAGTAACGGGGTCGTCACATACAATTCGGGAAACTCGGAATTGTGCATTTGCTCGTATTCCGACAAGGCTGTCTGGGCGGCCGTTTGCCGCTGTTCGGTGTCGAGTTGCGGGGCGAGCTGCCGCACCGCGCCGGCAAAGCTCGACCAACGGTCTGCCTCGGATGATTGCTGCAGCGCGTCCCGGGAAATCTCCCACGCACGTTTCGCGGCCGAGTGCCGAAGCTCGTCGTCCCCGATCGAACCCAGCGCGGCCAGCAACGCCAACCGCACGTCATGGTTGCTGCATGCCGCGATGGCAGCCACCATTTGATCGACCAACGGGCCCGCCTCGGCTGCCGGCAATCGCGCCAGCAAGACCCGCACCGACTCGGTCAATTCCGCGGGGAATGCGGACTCGTAGTCCAGTTGCTGCACGGACGGAGCCGACGCGAAAATCGCCTGCAGGGCGGTGGCGGCCGCCGCCGGCTCGCATCTCTTCCCCAAAGCCACGGCACACATCGCATAGGCTCCCGTTGGATCGGAGCCGGGCGGCGGCGGGGCACCGAACAACATTAGCAACTCGGCAGCTTCCGGCCCGGACAGCGCATCGGCGACGGATCCGATCGAGCCAAGCCGTCTCGCTCGGGGCGGGTTCCGGTCTTGGTTCTGCTGCAAGAACTCGCCCAGGAACTGCCGACGGGACGCCGGAGACAGCCGCCGGACCGTCGCGGTCCATCCCAAGCTGAGATCGATGTAGATGGGCGGCCCCGACGCCTGGGCCAACAGGTTGCTGAGCACAGGAAAGAGTTCTGCCGCTGCTGCCGGTCCCAATCGGCTGGCCGCCTGGGCCAATGCTCCGCCAAAGCCGCTCGGATAAATCCGACTCGAACGAGAGATGGCTTTCGTCAGGATTCGCACGGTGGCGGCCACCTGTTCGTCGCCCACACGCGCCGCGATGCGGCACACCGCCGCCTCCAGGTCGCGTCGGAGTGCGAGGTCGTGCTTGGTTTCCCACATACCCAAGACTTCGTTCATCAGCTGAATCGGCGCCTCAGCCGGCAAGACGTCGGCGATCCCGGCAAAGCTCTCGCCCAGCAGCGCCGGATAGCTGTCCTCCTGAACCCGATTGATCGCCGTACCCAGACGTTGAAAGGCAATCATCGCGTCGCCGGGTTCCGCCGCTTGCTTGACTTGCACCAGGGCGTCGCCCAGCCACGCCAGCTCGACGGGATCTTCCGTTTCCTGCATCTTCCGCACGATCGCCTTGGCCGCCGGGATTTGGAACGTCTCGCGGGCGCCCGCCAACGCCTGACCAATCGCGACGCAGCAAGCCACGGTTGGCCAGGCCGTCTGAGGATCATCCAGCCGCGGCTTGACGGTTCCGCGGAGCACCTGTTGACGGCGTTCTGCGTTCAATCCCACGCTCGCCAACACCGCCGTGTCCCGGCGGCTGATGAGTTGTTTGGCCGTGTATTCTGAGTGGAACGCGGCCTGCAGAAAGAGCAGCCGCAGCCGTTCCTTATCGGTTTGCGCCAAGTCCCAAAACGCCTGCAATTCGCCCGCACCCACCGCTGGCTGGCGAAACGCTTGCTGCTCCCGGATGTCGAGCACCGGCAAGGGGGCCAGCCAGCTTGCGGCCAGTGATTCCTCGGTCTGTTTGCGCTGGGCATCCGCCTCCTGCCGCTGCAATTCGGCTTGGTGGCCAAAGTAGACGGCCACCGCAGCGCTGGTGAGAATGGCCAACAGCATCACGATCCCGCCGCCGACGATCGTGTACCGCAACCGCCTGCGGCGGCGATGGGCACGACGGCTGGCATCGATCAATTCCCGCTCGGTCTCCGTCCACGCTTTGCTCCCGTCCTTGCCACGCTCGACGACCTTCCAGTCAGCATCATGCAACGGGACGCGGTTGCCGGACTGCCATTCGTCGACACGGGCCTCCAGGATCCGGTGGGCCCGCTGTCCGTCGCGGTCCGACTGTTCGAATCGCTGCCGGATGATCGGTCCCAGCGTATCGTGAGACAGCCGCGTGCAGTCGGTCCTGTCCCGGCTTTCCACCACGGTCAACAGATAACGGTCCACACACTCCGCCAGCAGATCCGGCAGCACGTCCAGCCGCTGGCAGTAGATGCGTTCGAGTTCCTGACGCATTACCTGGTTCGATGTGCCGAGAACCGTGGTGTGCAAGGCCAGGACGTCAAGCAGCAGCCCGAGCCGGGCGGCCTCGCGAACGGTTGGATTCGCGCTGCCGCTCTCGATGGCCGTCAACTGTTGGTCCACGAAATCGCCGAGCAACACGCCTTGCGATTTCAGTTCGCGGTACAGGGTTTGATCGAGACAAGGCCGTTGCGGGTCCCGCTGCCGGGCAGCCTCCCACAGTTTGGTCAGCAGGACTTGGAGCGTGGGGGCCAGCGGCGTGTCGGCGTCCTGCGACAAGTCGTTGGCGATCGCGTCGGCCAATCCGCTCTCGATCGTCAGTTGGAACTGCTGCTGCAGCCGCGGCGAGCGAACGGGGCCGGCGATCGCCTCCTTGACCCCACGCAGATCCAGCCGTTCCAGAAAGACGCGCGTCCGCGGCAGTTGCGCCTCGATGAGCCGCTGTTCGATTTCGGCCAGCCACTCCTTGCGGAACCCCAACACCAGCCGGCCCCGCGGGCGGTTCGAGGGGGCGCCGAAGATCGACGTCAGCATCCGCAGCAGTTCCGGAAACTCGTCGGCGATCGGATGAAGGCGATGGGTAAATGCCTCCTCGGCCTGATCCAGGATCACGACCAGCGGCCGCTGCGACTCCTGCTCCCGGGCCAGCCAAGCCTCACCCGCCGGCCGTTCCGCGATTTCGGGCAGTAACGCCAAATACAGCGTGCCGGCCAACCCCTCCTCTTCGACCCGTTGCAGATAGCGGACGTCGTAGCCGCTTTCCAGGCGTGGCAGCAAGCCGGCGTCCAGCAACGAGGACTTGCCGACTCCCGATTGGCCGCAGAACAGAATGATCGGGGCCGCATCGCTGCCGGTGACGCGGTGATACAGATTGCGGATCTCGCGTCCGCGGCCGAAAAACACTTCGGCATGTTCGCGGCGAAACCGGTGCAAATGCCGAAAGGGCGACTCCGGCAAATCCTGCGGCGGAAACGGCGGCAAGCCAAACAACGGATCGTCCGCGGCTTCCGGCAGGTTCCAATCCCCGGCCGCTTCCGCCCCACGCCGGCACTGCATGGCCCAGGGCCACCGGTCCGCATCGACGGTGGCGGCCTGCTCCCGGTCGCCGAAGTAGAGCGCCCGGGTTTCACCGCCGCGAGTCGTCTTGATGCCCGCCACGGCTTCCTGGAACGCGCTCGCCACACTCGCCCCCCCGGCCAGCCCCTGGTAGAACTGGCAGGAGAAGTCCGTGGCCACCCGGTCGTCGATCGCCCGCGACGTCGAAATTACCGCCGGGACATTGGCGTCGAGCAACCCTTGCGTCTGCGGCTGCGTCGAACAGCCGTTCAGAAACACCAGCTGCAGGCCGCGCTGCTGCCCCAGGAACGCCGCCAGCCCGCCCGCGTCGGCCGTGGCCGACTGCCCCGCCGCCGATTCCAGCAGCAACTGATACCCGTTGGCATGCCCACCGTAGTGCAAGATCGCGACGCGGTTGCGGTACCTGGGATCCTGAAACACCTTGAAGAGGTCACCCGCCGTGCTGTTGGTCCGCACCACGACCTCGCACAACCCAGCCCGTTCCGCCGCTTCCAAGACCTCACGCAGCCGCCGTGCTTCATCGGGCAAATTCCGCAGATAGCCGACCGTGTCGTCGCGGTCGTTGGCGAAGGCGAGGAAGATCACCGGCCGCGTGTCGCTCAATCCAATAATCACGTCTCTATCTCCTTAGCCTGTGCCATCTGCGCCGGACCATTATGGTGTAGCGCACGCGTGTTGTCAGCACTAGCTCGGTGCCCTCTTTCTGGTCATTCGAGACGGGACGCGACGAGAAGATCAAGGCGATTTCGGGACAAATCACGCGTTGTCCAGCGGGTCCGTTCAGGTGTTCGTACAGAAAGGCACCTTACAGCGTCCAGCATCTTTTTGACCTCCCCACCCGAGAACCCTCGCCAAGAGCGAACTGGGCCAGTGGCGATAAGACCAACCTGCCGCCAGGTCGGTGGAAAAGCCGATGGATGTGTGCCTTGCCCGGTTTTGTCTCCGTGTGTGTGGCCTGGAATCCTGGCAATCTCTGCCTAGCTGCCTTCGCCAGAATGCGGGCTTTCCCCGCATTCCCTGAATTCCGGCGAATGCGGCTATCTGCCAGAAACCACGGCCCCACACGTCCCGACACACACGTCCCGGTTTGCCCTTTTTGATAGCTTCTTGTAGGCTTAAGTTGGAGTTTTTGTTCCCAGCCGACGTTGCATGGATCTTCGTAGCCTGACTCTCCCGAATGGAATTCGGCTCCCAGCAGGCTTTCGTCAGGCAGAGCCTGACCGACTGACAGAATCTGCCCTAGCCGGGCCTTGGGTTGTGTCCTCAAGCCGATGGAATGTATTTTCGTTTTCTTTTTTTGGGTTGTTTTCCTAAGCCTGCTCGCCAGTTTCGGCTTGGGACGAGCGCCCCGCAAGGGCCGGTTCATCGAGTCGTATCGACTGTTGGCGCAGCGATTTCGCGGCACGTTGCACCGTCCCGGTTGGCACGGCATGCCCCGGGTCGTTTTCTCCTATCGTTCGGCCTGCGTGACCGTCGAGGCACTCGCCCGGTCGCCGCAGGATCTGGGGCCGGGCCCGGCCATCCGCATTCACTTGCCGTGGCCCGAATCGGCCGCGCGGTTCGAAGTCCGCCATCCCCCGCGGCAGCCGCACGCGGCGCTCGACGACGGCCTGCTGCCGGCCCCGCCGGCCACCGGCGAGTTTAACCGGCGGTGCTCGGTTCGCGGGACGGATCCGCAGGCCGTGGCCGAGTTTTTCAGCGAGGTGATTTGCTGGCACGTCGAACGGCTCCGCACCCAGCCTGCCGTCTCGCCGCTGTGCCTGCAGGTCGGCCGCGGCGCGATGGCGATTACCAAAGTCCTGGCCGTGCATCACGGTGCGGAATTGATCCAGGTCGTCGAGGCGGCACTGGACCTGTACGATCAGGCCTTGCTGACGCGGACGCGCGGGATCACGTTCCTGGAGCAGCAGTCGGCCCAGGTGTTGGAGCAAGCAATCTGCCGCGTCTGCGGGGAAGAGATTCGCGAGGGACTCGTTTTTTGCCGCCGCTGCAAGACGCCCCATCATCGCGAGTGCTGGCAGTACATCGGCCGCTGCAGCGTGTTTGCTTGCGGCGAGACCCTGTTTCGCGAGCCTCAGGTGGCGGAACGGGTGCCGGGCGACACGGGCACTCGGCGCTCGTCCGATTGAACCCGTCCGTCGCGGAGCCGGATGATCCGCTTGGCGTGCTCGGCGACGTCGTCCTCGTGCGTCACCATGATGATCGTGCGGCCCTCGTCGTTCAGCCGGGCGAACAATGCCATGATCTCCAAGGCCGTTTTCGAGTCCAAGTTCCCCGTGGCTTCATCCGCCAGAATGAAATATGGATCATTGACCAGGCTGCGGGCGATGGCCACGCGCTGCTGCTGACCGCCGGACAGTTGCGTCGGACGGTGCCGCAGCCGCTCGCCCAAGCCGACCATCGCGGCCAGGGCATGGCAGCGTTCTTTGGTTTCGCGGCTAACGCGGCCCTGGTAGTACAACGGCACTTCGATGTTCTCGACGACGGTCAGCTGGGGAATCAGGTTGTACGACTGGAATACGAAGCCGATCCGGCTGGCGCGGATCCGCGACAGTTCGCGGTCGTTCATTTTGGCCACGTCGTCGTCGCCCAGGAAGTACGAGCCGGACGTGGGCTTGTCCAGGCATCCCAGGAGATTCAGCAGCGTGCTCTTCCCCGATCCGGAAGGGCCCATGATGGCGACGTAATCGCCCTCGGGCACTTCCAGGGAAACACCGCGCAAAGCGCGCACCGTTTCGCCTTTGAGCACGTAGTCCTTGGTCAGATCGTGCAGGCTGCACGCCAGTTTCACGGGGCACCTCCGAGTGCTGCGGGCCGCGGTCCGGGCTGGTCGTCCGGCGGACGGACCTTGGGTTTTTCCTCGCCGTCCGGCGGCGGAGGACGGGGCGGCCGGATCTTGACCGCAACCGCCTTTTCTTCCAGCACTTCGGGCAGCGTCAATTTGTCGGGAAAGCCGCGCGGGTTGAGTACGACCACTTCGCCCTCTTGGAGGCCGGACTTGATCGTCATGTAGGTATCGTTGCTCGACCCCACTTGGACCTCGCGAGTCTCGAAGCGTTCGCCGCTGTGGACCAGGCAGAAATAATGGCCCTTCACCTCGCAGAGGGCCTGGACGGGAACCTGCAGCGCGTCGGATAGACGCTCGACGAAAATACGGACCTCGGCGTTCATGCCCGTGCGGATCTCCGGCGGAGGATCGTGGATGTCGATGAAGGCCGCGTATTCCTGGATGTTGCCGCTGGACCAACTGCCGGGCTCCGCATACTGATTCACCTTGACCACGGAGCCGGCGAGCTTGCGGTCGCGGGCCGCGTCGACCGCGACTTCCACTGGCATACCCGGCTGGATGAGCGAAATGCGGGATTCGTTCACCGTGGCCTTGATCTGCATTTTGGTGGGATCCGGCAACCGGATCAGGACCTGTCCTTCGCGGATCGTCGCCCCCGCCTCCAAAACGAATTCGGCACTGCCGCCCCGCCGGCTGTACACGTTGGCAAAGACGACTTGCCCGTCTTCCGGCGACGTGATGGTGCAAGCGGCGACCTGCTTCTTGATGTCCTCGAGTTTGGACAGTTCGAGCTTGTAACTCTCCTGCTCGGACTCCCACTTGGCCTTGGCCGACGTGATGTCGCTGTCGAACTGCTTGAGCGTTTTTTCCTTGGTATAACGGCGCAGCACGTCGAGTTTAGTCTTCGCGGAATCCAGTTCGTTCTTCGCTTTCTCAACGGCGAACTGATCGCCCTCCAACTGCAGCGAAGTCACGATTCCCTTGGCCGCCAGCCGCTCGGTCGATTGGTAGGCCAGTTGAGCGCGGCGGAGGTTCTCTTCGGCGACGAAGATCTCGCTCAAGATCAACTGTTCTTCCTGTCGAAACGTTCCTTCCAAGTACTCCACCCGGGCAATTTCCGCCGCCTGCAGTGTGTTCTCGGCTTGGATCACGGCCGCCTGACTGGTGTTGCATACGATCTGTTGCTGGATCAGATCCTTGTCGAAGCCGGACGAATCCATTTGAACCAGCTTGTCGCCCTTCTTGACGCGTTTCCCTTCCTCCTCAACCCACAGCACCTTGACGCCGCCCGAGGTGGTCGATTTCACCTCGCAACGGATTTCCACGCTGCCCGAACTTTCGATCAAGCCTTGCTCCAGCACCACGTGCTCGAAAGGACCTCGACGCACGCTCTGGGTGATCATGTTGTCGAGGCTCGGCCGGCTGGCTTTCCGGAAATAGTAGAAATAAGCGGCGACGCCCGCGCTTGCGACCAGGATCAAAGCGCATAAGATCAGCAGCAGCGCGGAACCGGATCGGCGCAGCACCAACCGCTGCCTGGCAGTTCGTTTTTCACGAGCTCGAATGCACATCAGCCAACCCTTCGGGGAAGAACTTTCGGCGGGGGTGCGGCAACCACCCCTGTAAAGGCGCCAACGTCGCTGGAGTCCACGCTTTAGCGTGTTCTTGTGGCGGGCATGGCCCGCCTGGCACGCTAAAGCGTGGACTCCAACAAGACCCGGCACTGCGGATTTCCCAGAAAATCGCACCTTTACTGGGGTGGGTGCGGCAACCTGCGTTACCGGCGGTTGGTCGAGCGGGGCGCCTCATGCGCCGGGACGGCAGGCAACCTGCCGTCATCTTAACCGCCGAGCGAGCTGACGGCAATCGATCCAAGGAACCAATCAGCGACGTCCGTCAAGACCGAACCCCCTCTGCAGACATGGCATCATTTACCTGCTTTGGCAGTCATTCGGACCGCCGAAGAACCAAGAGTCTTGAGAATAGCCGGACTCTGCTCCGGCGGCAGCCCCGGCCAAATGCACCTGGGCTTTGGCGGCGGAAGTAGTGGAGTCGGGGTCAATTCCTTCAGCGCCGGCGGGCGCCCGCAGCTCATCGAGAAGAAATTCCGAAACGAAGCCGTCTCGAAAGCCTTGCTCACCTTCCACCCCGCCATCAACTTCGGCTACGATGTCGAAGCATGGAAGCTGCTTCGGGCACCCGCACTGCAAACGGTCAAGATTCGCGCACCCTTCGTGAAGTCTTTTAACAGGAGGCAACTGAGTCACCTGAGAGGAAGTACCGCCTCTGTTTGCTCTGTTTCCTTCTGTTCAAGATCCGGATGGTTTGGTTGCGGCCGCAGGGCGTGCCAAACTCTTTGCGTCTTTGCGGTGCGGAATTATCTTGGTCAATGTGTTTCACGAATAAACCGGGTTACCTCAACCAGGAGCGAATGCGATGCGACTGCAATCCCTGCGCTGGCTACTTGTCCTTCCCTTGTTCTGCCTGACAAGTGAATCGCACGCCGGCGACGAAGGGCCGGTCCAAGTGAAAAGTCTCGCGGAGCAGTTCGCTCCGCAGGTCGTGACCTGGCGGCGGGACTTCCATGCGCACCCGGAGCTGTCCAACCGCGAACAGCGGACCGCGCAGACCGTGGCGGACATCCTCCGCGAGATCGGCATCACGGAGATCCAGACCGGAGTGGCGCGTCATGGCGTTGTCGCTTTGATCCGCGGCAACCGCCCGACGCCCGTGGTCGCTTTGCGTGCGGACATGGACGCGCTGCCGGTTCAAGAGGCGACGGGCTTGCCGTTCGCCTCGCAAAATCCGGGCGTGATGCACGCTTGCGGCCACGACGCTCATACGTCCATGCTGTTGGGCACCGCCAAGGTCCTGTTTCAGCTGCGCGAGTCGTTGCCGGGCAGCGTCAAGCTAATCTTCCAGCCGGCGGAGGAGGGCACACCGCCGGGCGAGGAGGGCGGAGCGGCGCTGATGATCAAGCAGGGCGTCCTCCGCGACCCGGACGTCGGCGCGATCTTCGGCCTGCACGTCGCCCCGGACTTGCCGACCGGCAGTGTGGCCTATCGCGCGGGCGGAATGTTGGCCAGCGTGGACCGGTTCCGAGTCACGTTGCGCGGCAAGCAATCGCACGCGGCGATGCCCTGGCAGGGCGCCGACCCGATCGTCGCCGCCGCCCACGTGATCACGGCCGTCCACTCCATTGCCGGCCACAAGGTCGACGCGCGCCAGCCGGTGGTTATCTCGATCGGCATCATTCAAGGCGGGCAGGCGTGGAACATCATCCCGGAGCAAGTGGTGTTGGAAGGGACGGTGCGGACGCACGACAAGGCCGTGCGAGTTCGGGTCGCGGAGCTTTTCCGGACGGTGGTCGAGCAGACGGCGGCAGCTCACGAAACCAAAGCCGAGATCGAATTCTCCGATTACGGCCCGCCGGTCTGGAACGATCCCGACTTGGTGGCCCGGATGAAGCCCACGCTGGCCCGCGTTGTCGGCGAGGCGAACGCCGTCGAGTCGCCGCCGGTGATGGTCGGCGAAGATTTCGCCCACTATGGCCAGCAAATCCCCGGCATGTTTGTGTTTCTGGGCGTGCGGAACGAAGCGGTCGGCGCCGTCCATCCCCTGCACACGCCGCAATTCGTCCTGGACGAAGCCGCCCTGAGCGTCGGCGTCCGCACGCTGAGCCAACTGGCGATCGATTGGCTGACCCCAGCTCCGTAGGGTGGGGCAAGCGGACCTCGACCCTTAGCAAGACTTGATATACTATCGGCAGTGCGCGGACGGAACTGAACGCCTCCTGCCTCCGGACTGCTGCCTGACGTGAAATCAGCACCGGCGATAATGGAATAACACGCGGGAGTTGACTCATGCAATTGACCGTGGAACAGCTGAAAGCCGCCGAGCATGGCGAAGCGGTGAAAATCGAAACGGGCGGAAAGAAATACGTTCTGCTGAGCCAATCCGTCTACGAAGACACGTTAGACTACAGCCCCTGGACAGCCAGGGAGATCGACTCGCTTGCTGACGAAGCTTTGGAATTGGTCTCCGGCGACGGACTTGATGACACGGGACTGTCTGATTTCCTGTTATCTGCTGACGCTCATGAGTGAAGACCGTTTGCAGGAGCGGATCGGGAGGCTGTCCACCGAAACGCTGACGAAGCTGGACGCATGCCTCAAGACAGCCCTGGGATTGCCCTGATTGTTTACGCGGGAATCTCCCGGTGGAAGGGGACGAGCACTTTTTCACCGTGTGTCGTTACGTCGAGCGAAACGCGTTGACGGCTGGTGTGGTTGGGCGTGCGGAGGCCTGGCGTTGGGGTAGCCTCTGGGCAAGACGTCGTTGCGGCGAGCCATGGCAGACGCTGCTGGGCGACTGGCCACTCCGGTGGTTGGCCGACTGGCGGAACTTGGTGAAGTGAGCCGCCGACCGAGTAGGAAGCAGAAGCGATCCGCATCTGCATTGCCCGGAACCGCCCGTATGGCAGCGAGCACTGGCAAGGCGAACAGGCCAGATGTCTGGGCTTGGGCCACACCATGCGGCGCGAGGGGGCGTCCCAGGGGAACAAGGGCAAGGCGGCGTGGCAAGAACTAGCTGCGTCCCGGTTTCGACCCTGCCCTGTGCGTGACGGCCGCGCGGCCGACATGGCGGTTTTGTAGCAGCTCGTGGCCAGAGATTCCAAGTGTGGGAACACAGTCCGTGTCCGCGGTCCGCCAACCGCAACGCGGTTGCACCCCACAGCCCAGGGTCAGCCCGTTTCCGACGGGCGCCACCCTGGGTTCGCCACACGAAAACCACGCCGCACTCTGAAGGAGTGCCACTCCACCTGTACCCAGGGGCCCGGCATCCCAGCGACGATCCGCACGTTTACCGTCGCCCGGCGCCGTCGGCACATCGGTTGTGGTACCCCTTCAGGGTACGGGCGATTTCCATTTGGTCACCCAGGGTGCGCCGCTGCGCGGCGACCCTGGCTGGGCTATGGTGTGCCACACCTTCGGCGTGAAGATTGCCCTCGGTCACCGCCCTCTCGTCTCCATCTTCAACGGCGAGGCCCCGGCCGACCAGAACGGCAAGCGTCACCCGGCGGCGGCCAGGTGACTCTCCATCCCGATTCAGCCCCGATCCGCCGCTCGGGTGCATGCTTTTGTTCGATGGCCCACCTTGCGTCCATTGAGGTACTCTCGGATACGGAGTGCGGGCGATTCAATCGCCACGACACCGAGAGGCAGTTCGTCGGCAAAGTCGAAACAACCACCGCGCGCGAGAGCTACGACAAACATCAATTTGGCCCCTTTTCCAACGGAAGCCTTCGAAAGCTTATGCGCAGCTTCGACAAGTGTCTCGCCAGGGCGTTGCGCGCGAATGGTGACTGGACCGCCGTCAAACTCTTGTTTCAGAATCGCGTCGATACCGTTGTTGCGCTGAACCGGGACGTACTCCAGCCCTTGCAGCATTGCGAGTACCATTTCGTCCGCATTTCGATAAGACTCCCGGCCCACTTCCAAGAGCCGAGAGTTACTTCGAACCGACTCAGATAAACGTCTCTGGCTCAACGATACGGCCTCTTCCGACACGTCGATGCCAATCGCTGCCCTGCCGAGGGATTGCGCCGCGACCAAAGTCGTTCCACTACCACAGAAAGGGTCTAAAACACAATCGCCTTCGTTGGTCGTAAGACTGATGATCCGCTCAAGGAGCAACAATGGCTTCTGCGTGGGATATCCTGTCCGTTCCTTCGCCTTTGGATTCAAGAAAGGAATATCCCAAACATCGCCAAGTGGAACACCACGTTTGTTTCCGTTTGCGATTACATTTCCATCGTCATCCCGATCGTAAACGGACTTGTTGAATTCATCTCTGGACCTTCGCTGAAGAATCTGGTCCACATTCGTTGCAGGGGAATACTCGGTCCACACCTCGTTGAACACGAACTTGTCCGATTTCGTGTAGTAGAGAATGGTCTGATGTGCCGGCAGGAGCCCGCGCTGCGAGTTAGACCATCTGCGATAATGCCAAATAATCTCCGAGCGAAAATTCTCCGAACCAAATACCTCGTCCAGCAATAACCGCGCAACGTGACCTGCGTTGCGGTCGCAGTGAAAAAAAAGCGATCCACGCGGCGAGATGACTCTGTGAGCAGCCCGAAGCCGATCAAGCAAGAACGTGCCGTACTCTTTCTGCGATGACCACAGATCCTCAAACGAGAACTCTTTCGAGCGATCACGCGTGCTCAGCCGATGAGTTTTCTGAGTGAAGAACGGAGGATCGAGATAAACCAAGTCCGCACTCCCGCCCTCCATCGTTTGAAGGATGTTTAGGCAGTCGCCCAAGTGTACTTTCGCGTCAGTTTTTTGGTGCATTTTCTTTCGCGAGGGTCTGCAGGATTGCGAACAAATCTACGCCGGTTCGTTTTTTCACGTACTGCCAGGCGGCGTCGCCATAGTAATACTGGCCCTTCACGCCTTTGTAGAGCGTCTCAAGCGTTTGTTGAATCTCTATCGCCTGTGCCCGATTCGGGTAATAGGACATGACGCGAATCGGCGTATGCCCAGCATCGACGATGGCGCGGATGCGTGTGTGCTCCTTCGTAATGTGGTCACCATCCGTAGTCGCGTCTCTCCATTTGATCTCAATCGCATCTGGTGCGACCAGGCAATCGATCTCAAAGGTCTTGGGGCGTCGACCTTGAGTATTCGGGACACGAACCGAACCAGAATCCGGAAACTTCTCAAGAAAGCACAGCTTGGCAGCCTCCTCCAAGAATGATCCTGCATACTTGTAGAGGAATCGGCCCTTGTTCTGGTACTCGTCAACCAACCGTCCTTCTTGATCCCCAATGCCCAATACCTGATAAATCAGGAAGTGCGACCGATCGTCCCCTTTCATCTCTTCAAGCCGCTCATCAATCGCCTTCTTGAGTCGGTCGGCGTATTTGCGTGCGAGAAGCCGAATGGTCTCCTCGATGCCCTTCGGAGGCTGTTTCTTGTGCATCAGGCGTCGCTTCCGTTTTGCCATCGAACGACGGCGTTAACGCGGCGGGCGCGTTGGACTATGACTTCAAGACCCGCGTGATCGCCCGCTCGCGTTCAACGATTTGTTCTGTTTCGCTTTCGATTGCGGGTCGGCGTCGCGAACGCCAAACCCACACCATGAGTATGATACCGCCGACGAAGCCGCCAAAGTAGCTGGCGCTGTGCGCCCAGAGATCAACAAGAAACGAAATGTGCTTTTCCTGTGGAACGTCCTCGGCAATTGGGCCGACGAGCCAAACCCATCCCATCGATGCGGCGGCGTAGCCGACAAGTCCGGCAAGCAGGGCAAGTGTGGCGCTACAACCAAACAGGATCGTCATCGGTCGGAGCAACGAACCGGCGGTCTTCTTTGGACATGATCCGATTCGTGCAAGCGTTGCAAGTGGGACGCCAAGTATTGCGCCAACCCACCACGTCGCGACGATGCCCCATACAATGCCAAGGATTGTTGGGTCTTCTGTGGGAATAATCCGTGGATGCCCAATCGTGAAGTACTCGACGCAGATTCGGGCCGTGATCTGGTCGTAGATGATTCCATAAGTGCTGCACGCAAGGATCGAAAGAACGACGATTGCGATCCATTGCATTTGAGGAAGCCTGCGAAACAGAACTTGTAATTCTCCCGGTATTATCCCGCACCCGAATCCGTGTTCTCTGGCCGGGTGGCTTGGATATTGCCGGGCTGTTCGAGCGATAGTTTACGTGCGTAAGGGGTGGCATGGCAAGGACTTTTGGAGATTTCTTGGGGGGTGGGGAGCGTTATATCTCGGCCAGATAACGCGGATCGGCTGCCATGACCGGGGTTGGTTCGTCTGGGGGAGAACGGATCGATGGGTATGGTATCTGGCCAATTACGGCCAGATAAAACGCGGACAGCTCACGCGAAGGCGTTGTCGGAAGTTGTTGGGGCCAAAGTTGTTGCGTCTGCGTGGGTGATGGGACTGCGGGGCTGTTCTCTGGCCAATTTTTGGCCAGATAACATGGTCCGCACGAAGAAGCCGACGTATCTGCCGGTGGTGTTCACGCCGGAGGAGGCGATGGGGGTGATCGGGGAATTGAAAGGCCGACGTTGGTTTGAAACGTCACTCACGCAACTTTGCTTCCGTGCCGCTCCTTGAGTTCGGATCCCGGGCTTCCGCCGAAAGACGCCATTCTCCGTCCTTTTGCACAAATTCGTACGACTTAGCCCAGCGTGGCCAGCAGCAGGAACGTCAGTAGCGAGCCGACGAGCATCGAGATCGGGATGGCGATGGCCAACGCGATTAGTACGCCGGCGGTGGGCGACGGCGCGGGGTAACGTTGCGTCGGCAAGGGCGGCGGGGCGACGCGGCGGATGCGGCGGGTCTCTTGACCGAGGGCGGCTCCGGGGGACGTGGATTGGGAGATCTGGCTGCCGCTGCCCTGGCGGCTGTCGCCGTTGTCAAATACGTCGCTGCCGGCGTCGGTGTCCTGCAACTGGTCGTCGTCGGCGTCGGTGGGCAGCGGAGGCGGCATCCAGGGGGACTTGGTCAGCTGTTGAGAAGGCAGCGGCGCCGCTTCGCGGGCCCACGGTTCGAGCCGCGCGGCGACTTCGGCGGCCGTCGGGATGCGGTTCTGCGGATCCTTCTCCATCATGTCCGCCATGATCTCGACGAACTCTTCGCTGACTTCGACATTGAAACGCCGCGGATGCCAGGGCGTTTCTTCGCAATGCCGGCGAGCCTTGTCGCGGGTCGTGCCGCCCGGAAAGGGCACTTTGCCGCTGATGGCATAGTACATGGTGCAGCCCAACGAATAGACGTCGCTGACCGAGGTGACCGCCGCCGGGTTCTTGATCTGTTCGGGCGAAAGATAATCGGCGGTGCCGACGATCTTGCCCGCGCGCGGGTCGTTCTCGGCGTCGTGGATGAAGCCGGACAATCCCAGATCGGACACCTTGGCGATTCCGTCGGGCGTGACCAGGATATTGCCCGGCTTGACGTCCCGGTGGATCAATCCGCGCTGGTGGGCATATTCCAGCCCCAAGGCCGCTTGGACGATCACCTTGGCCGCCTGCTGCATGGTCAACGGGCCTTGCCGCCGCACCAGTTGCCGCAAGTCGGTGCCGGGCACGTACTCGGTGACCAGGTAATGGACGTTGCCGTCGTGGCCCGCATCGTAGGCGCGGACCAGGTTGGGATGGTCCAACAGAGCCTGGGTGCGGATCTCGCGGGTAAAGCTCTCGATCGCCTCCGGCGTCGATTTCTCGCGCGGCAGGACTTTGACCGCGCACTCGCGGCCCATCATCTTGTGGACGCATTTGAAGACCTGGCCCATGCCGCCTTGGCCGATCCAGTCGGTGATCGTGTACGGGCCCAGGTTCAGTTTCGTCCGGCCGGCTATCAACTGGTCGGCCTGATAGCGGGTCAACAGGCCCAGGCCGATCAGCTTGATTGCCAGTTCCTCGTCGCCGACCTCTTCCACCGGCGTGGGCAGACGCTCCGGTTCACCGTGGATGGCGGCCAGCGCCTGGTCGAATTGCTCGGCCGTGATCAGACCGCTACGAATCGCGGATTCGCGAAAGATCGACTTGGCAGACGCCTTGTTCACCGCAGCTTCATCCTTGCAACAAAAAACTACCGGTCAAACCAGCGTTTGAGTGAGTGGATCGTGGCGGCCCGGCCGGCCTGGCCGATCGACGTCGTCAACGGGATCTCTTTGGGACAGACTGCCACACAGTTCTGGGCGTTGCCGCAGTTCTGAATGCCGCCCTCGGCAATCAGTGCCTCCAGACGTTCCAGGCCGGTGTGCCGGCCGGTCGGATGCGTGTTGAACAGCACGACCTGGCTGATCGCGAACGCTCCGATGAAGTTCCGGTCGAACTCGGCGTCCCGCCGCGCCAGGTACTCTTGTTCCGACTCTCCCTCGCGCCGGGCGACGTCGATCTTTTGGTATTGCGGACAGGCATCGACGCAACAGCCGCAGGTCATGCACTGCGACAGCGGATAGCCGGTTTCCTGCTCTTCGCGGGACAACAGCGGTCCGCGTCCCATGTCGTAATAGCCGTCGACGGGCAGCCAAGCGTGAAGCTTCTGCAGGGTGCGGAACATCCGCGAGCGGTCGACGACCAGGTCGCGGACCACGGGAAACTTAGTCATCGGCGCCAAGTCGATGCTCTCGGGTTTGTCCTCCAGCAAGCGATCGACCAGCGCCGTGCAAGCCTGCCGGACGCGGCCGTTGACCAACATCGTGCAAGACCCGCAAACCTCCTCCAGGCAGTTGCATTCCCACGCCACGGGGGCGACCGGCTGGCCTTCGACGGTTTGAGCTTGGGCCGCGATCTTTTGCAGCACGCTTACCACGTTCATCTCGCGCTCGTACGGCACGCGGTGGGTTTCCCAGTAGCTGCGCTGGCTGGGACCGTCCTGCCGCAGGATGCGCACGGTGATGGCGGCGGGTTGATTGCTGGCTGGCTTCGAAGTGGCGTCCATAGGATTCGCTTCGTCAAAGTCGAGTTGAGGTCTCCGGGCTCAGACGTACAGAATTCAATTTTGCCGGAAATGGCCGCCACCAGATGGTTGACGCTTGGACCGGCCAAATTGAATTCTGTACGTCTGAGCCCTTTGGCTAAATTCCGTGACGGCGTCAGGCTTTGGCCGCTGTCTTGGCGGCCGCCCGTTCATTCCAAACCTGTTCAATTTCCTCCGCGCCGGCCAGACCGTACAAGCGCGGCCGAGGCGGAATCAGCGACGTGTCCACGTCTTCGTAGGTCAAATCCGGCTGCTGGCGGCCGGGGTTCCAGGTGGCGATCGTCGACTTGAGCCATTTTCGGTTATGCGCCTCGAAGTCGTCGCACCATTGTTCCGCCTGCCGGCGCCGTTCGGCGGGTTCTTCGGCGGTCAAGTGCCCCGCCTCGAATTCCGGCTTGTAGTGAGCCCCCCGGCACTCGTCCCGCTGCAGGGCTCCCTGCAAAATCGATTTGGCCACGGGGAACATGTCCAGCATGGCGCGGGTAAAGACCACGTTCTGGTTGGTCCAATTCCCCGTGTCCGACAGCGAACAGCGTTGAGCCCGTTCGTGCAACTCGTTGACGATCGCCAGCGATTCTCGCAGCTGGTCGTTGCGGCGGACCACGGTCGCCGCCTTGGTCAACACGTCGCCCAGCTGTTGGTGCAGCAGGTAGGGATTCTCACCTCCGCCGCTGCGGCGGAGCAACGTTTCGAAAGCTTGCTGGTGCTTCCGCTGGGCGCCCTCGAACAACGCTACCGGCAACTCGCTCGCCGCCTTTCCCTTTTCGGACTCGAACAAGGTCGGGATGCCGGGCGCGGCGAACAGCCCGGAGAAAATGCAGCTGAGCAGCGAATTGGCGCCCAAGCGGTTCGCGCCATGGTACTGGTAATCGCATTCGCCAACCGCGTAGAGGTGCGGGATATTGGTGACTTGGTTCTTGGGCGAAGCGGGCCGCAAGCCCCCCTCGGCCGTGCGTTCGTAGTCGACCCACAGGCCGCCCATCGAGTAGTGGACGGCGGGGAAGATCTTCATCGGCGTAAACCGCGGATCGACGCCTTGGAATTTTTCGTAGATTTCCAGAATGCCGCCCAGTTTGCGTGTCAGTTCCTCCGCGTTGATATGCGTCAGATCCAGATACACGCACTGCCGGTCCTTTTCGACGCTTAAGTCCTCGTTGACGCAGATGTCGAAAATCTCGCGGGTGGCGATGTCGCGGGGCACCAGATTGCCGTACTTCGGGTATCGCTCTTCCAGGAAGTAGTACCGCTCCGCCTCCGGAATGGTCCGGGGATCCCGATGGTCCTGAGGCTGGCGGGGCACCCAGATGCGGCCGCCTTCGCCGCGGGCCGACTCGCTCATCAGCCGCAACTTGTCCGCGCCGGGGATCGCCGTCGGATGGACTTGAATGAATTCCGGATTGCCGTACTTGGCACCCGCCTGGAACGCGCGGCTGACCGCGCTGCCGGTGCAGGCCATGGACATGGTCGACTTGCCGAAGACCAGCCCGCAGCCGCCGCTGGCGATCACCACCGCGTCGGCTGGGAAGGCACGGATCTCCATGCTGACTAGGTCCTGACCGACGCAACCGCGGCAGACGCCCTGGTCGTCCAGGATCGGACCCAGGAAGTCCCAGAACTCGTACTTCTTGACGTGGCCCTCCGACTCCCAGCGGCGAACCTGTTCGTCCAAGGCGTACAGCAATTGCTGGCCGGTCGTCGCGCCGGAGAAGGCGGTCCGCTTGTACATCGTGCCGCCGAATCGCCGCCGATCCAGATAACCTTCCTGCGTGCGGTTGAACGGCACGCCCAGGCGGTCCATCAGATTGATGATCTTCGGCCCCCAGTACGCCATCTCTTTGACCGGCGGCTGGTGTTGCAGAAAATCGCCGCCGTAGACGGTGTCGTCCAAGTGTTTCCACTCGCTGTCACCGGCTTGGCGCGTCAAGTCGTTGCACGAGTTGATGCCGCCTTGGGCACAGACGCTGTGCGACCGCTTGACGGGCGTCAGGCTCATCAAGTCCACATCGACGCCCATTTCGGCCAGTCTCATGGCGGCGGCCAATCCGGCCAAACCGCCGCCCACGATCATGACGCGTTTCTTTGCCATGCTGCTTGATCCTGCTCGACGATGTTTCCAGAGTTCTAATTCCCAGCGTCTTGCCTCGGCGGAAAGACGACCGCTCCCGGCCGCTCGCCTCGTTATCGCGTCCCCGCTCCCAATGCCACTTACTTTGGGGGCGTTTTGTTAGCGGAGCGGCGCAAGCCGCCCGGTTTTCCGACTGTAATACCGGACGGCTCGCGCCGTGCCGCTACAAAGCAAGTAACATTGTCCCCGCGGCCAACTCGGCCGTTCCCGTGTCGCTCCCCTGTGCGCTACGTTCCGCCGCCTCCGACCGTTTTTCCGGGTTCGGCTGGATTTCCTTCGATTCGATCATCGACTCGTACATCCGATCTTCGGTGTCCTTGGCCGCGGGGATGTCCACCGTGGCCGCGCCATACAGCACACCGATGGCCAGCAGGGCCAACGCGACGCCGAATCCCGCACACAACTGGCTGGCCCGCCGCTGGGCGCCGACCGAGGTCCACAGGCCCCAGGTGATGCCCATCGTCCACAGGCCGTTGGCCAAGTGGTAGACGCAGGACAAAACCCCAACCGCATACAGCACCAGCACCACCACGCTGCCCATGGCCAGGCCGAGTGTCGAGGCGGCGTTGAAAGGTTTGAACTGGGACCCGTTCAGCGGCTGAACGACGTGTTGGTTCCAAGCCTCGAAGTGAAACCAGCCGTGCATGTGGAACACGTGCCACAGGATAAACGCAAAGGCGATGATACCGGTGGCCCGCTGCAGCGTGTAGCGGACATTGGCCGCATACGGATACATGCTCGTATTCGCTTGGCCGCTGCGGATAATCACCACGCCGAGGATCGCGTGAAACAGAATGGGCAACAGCACGAACAGCCACTCGACAATCGGCAGCAGGCTTTCCAGGCTGTGAATCTGGTACACGTTCTTCTGGAAGGTCGAGGGGGCGCTGAGCATGCTGGCGTTGACCGTCAGATGCACCAGCATATAGGCGCCGACGGGAAAAACGCCGGTGATCGAATGCAGACGCCGAATGAAGAACTCGTGGCGAGCGTAGAAGGATTGGGCGGCCATCTTGTTCTCCGCAGAAACTCGTGTTGACCAAACGACGTTCCTGAGTAGTATAAAGCGGCGGACATAAGAAACAATCGGGCTAAGGTGTACGATGCAGCTGGAAATTCCTTCCCTGCTGGTCACCGACGACGACGGGGACCTGCGTGAAACCCTCCGCGCGGCGCTGGAGCAGCGAGGTTTCCACGCCTTGGCGGCCTGCGACGGTGAGGAAGCCCTGGAAATCGTCCAAAGGACCCAGGTTCACCTGCTGCTGCTCGATATGTACATGCCTCGGTTATCCGGCCTGGAAACCATCCGCCGCGTCAAGCAAATCGCGGAAAAACTGCCCTGCATCCTGATGACGGCCAATCTGGACGAACATTTGGAGGAAGAAGCGTTGCGGGCCAGGGCTTTCCGCGTCTTTTCAAAGCCGGTACGATTCTCAGACCTCACCGGCTCGGTTCGTCTCGCACTGCAACAAGCCTACGGTTGGCCAGGATCCCGCCTGAGCACGTAGTCCCGCAGCCAGCTTGGTCCCACCGGCCACCCTAGTAAGTCCCGCAGAATTAGGAGGCGTTATGGCCCAGTTCCAGTTCACGCGGTTAACCGACCGCGGCGCTCAGCGTACGTCGTGCTTGGCCGAAGCGATGGGCACCGAAGACTTGTCGCAGCAGACCTGGCTGTTCGTCAGCCCGCACGACGACGATCTGTGCATCGGCGCAGGCCTGTTCATGCAGGCGGCGATCCGTGCAGGCGTCACCGTCCACGTGCTGATTGTCACCGATGGCTGTATGGGATACTGCCTCCTGGACGACCGCGATCAAATTGTCGACATCCGCCGCCGGGAAACCTATGATTCCTTCGCCGCCCTGGGAGTTCCGCAGGACCATATCCACTACGTGAACTATCCGGATGGCGGTCTCGTTCCTTTCATCGGCCGCCGCAAGGCTCAAGCCGGCGAGGCCGCCATCGCCGGCTACGTCGGCCTCCAGAATGCCTTTACGTACCATTTGCGGAAAATCCGTCCGGCACGAGTCTACGTTCCCACGCACACCGACCTGCATCCGGACCATCGGATTACGCACAGCGAACTGATGATCAGCGTGTTTCACGCCGCGGGGGCGATCTGGCCCGAGTTGGGCAAGCCGCTCGACCAGCCGCCCAACGTCGGCGAACTGGCCGTGTACTGCGATTTCGTGGATTTGCCGAACCTGGAGATCTTCAGCGACGACGAAACGTTCCAGACCAAGCTGCAGAGCATCGCCGTGTATAAGTCGCAGATACAGATCGAGCGTCTGGTGGAAAGCCTGCGCCGCGCTGGACCGTACGAGTACGTGCGAGAAAGCGAGTTCCGCTTGTTCACGCCGGACACGTACAAGCCGTTGTTTGCGTCGCATGCGGCGGTCAATGGCGGCAAGCCGGAATAGCGGTTGGGAGGCCACGCATGACGCCGATCAAAAGGACCCTCAGAACGTGTCGCCGCATTGCCGCGATGGGACTCGTTGGCTTGTTGGTCGGTGCGTCGGGGACGGCAGCCGAGCGTTGGGGCGCGCCCCGGGACCTCGAATTCCGCTCCGCCGCGGACGATTCCGCGCAGCGTTACGTCGAGTTGCTGCCGGAGCCATTCGATCCAACGAGAGAATCCCACCTGTTGGTCGTCCTGCACGGGCACGGGTCGGATCGCTGGCAGTACGTGCGGCAGGACCGCGGCGAGTGTCGGGGGGCGCGCGACGTGGCGTTGAAACACGGGATGATCTTCCTGTCGCCGGATTACCGGGCGCCGGACTCATGGATGGGGCCGGCCGCCGAGGCGGACTTGGTCCAAATCCTTCGCGAGGTGCGCGCGCGGCGCCGGATCGGCAAAGTCGTGCTCGGAGGCGGCTCGATGGGCGGCACCAGCGCGTTGATCTTTGCCGCCCTGCACCCCGAACTGATCGACGGCGTGGTCAGCCAGAATGGCACGGCGAACATGGTCGAGTACGATCGCTTCCAGGATTCGATTCAACGCTGGTACGGCGGAACGAAACAGGAACGGCCCGACGAATACCGCAAACGCAGCCCGGAACTTGCGGCCGCTCGGCTGACCATGCCGATCGCGCTGACCACAGGAGGCCAAGACACGCTGGTTCCGCCCGCCAGCGTGCTGCGACTGGCCAAGCAGTTGGAATCGTCGCAGGCGGCGGTGCTCCTGCTGCACCGCGAAACCGGCGGGCACGCCACGGATTACGACGACACCGTCCGCGCCTACGAATTCGTCGTGCAACGCGTCCTGACACGGAAATAATGACAACGGACAACGGACAAATATGCCCCCTCGCATCCTAATCGTCGGCTGCGGCAGCATAGGCGAGCGTCACTTGCGTTGCTTTCAGCGCACGGGCCGTGCCGAACTTGCCGCGTGTGACGTGAACGAACCGCTGTTGGCGGCGGTCTGCCAGCGTTACCAAGTGCCCGGCTTTGGCAGCCTGGCCGCCGCCTTATCCGTCAAACCCTATGACGGCGTGGTGATCGGTGCCCCGGCGCACACCCACGTCGCCCTGGCCGTCCAGTCGTTGGAGCACGGCGCGGGCGTACTGATCGAAAAGCCGTTGAGCACGCGCAGCGACGAGGTCCAGACACTCAGCGCGGCCGTGGCCGCCGCTGGCAAGTACGCCGCCGTCGCCTACGTTTACCACTTCATTCCCGGCGTCGTGGCAATGCGCGACTTCCTCCGCGCCGGCTCGTTAGGCCGGCCGCTGCAAGTCTCGGTGGTTGCCGGCCAGCACTTTCCCACGTATCGCCCCGCCTACCGCGAGATCTACTACACGCGGCACGAAACGGGTGGCGGGGCCATTCAGGATGCGCTGACGCACGTGGCGAACGCCGTCGAATGGCTGGTCGGCCCCACGTCGCAACTGTTCTGTGCGGCGGCGCACCAGGCGCTCGAAGGAGTTGACGTCGAAGACACCGTTTGCGTGACGGCGCGCAACGGCGGCGTGCTGGTCGGTTACACACTGAACCAGTTTCAGGCGCCGAACGAGTCCACGATCCAGATCCACTGCGAAAACGGCAGCGTCCGGTTCGAAGGCCACGAGCAGCGGTGGAGCGTATTTCGCCGCGGCGAGGCGGGTTGGACGCATCACGCCGCGCCGGTCGCGGACCGCGATGACCTGTTCGTGGCCCAGGCCCAAGCGTTCCTCGACGGCCTGGAAGGCAAGCCAACGGCGTTGTGTACGGTGGAGGAAGCGATCCAAACATTGAAGTTCAATTTGGCCTCGCTGGAATCGGCGCGGACCGGCAACGTGATTTCGATCTTATAACGAACGGCGAACGGCCGGCGTCAGCCCGCCGGTTTTCATAACGAACGGCGAACGGCCGGCGTCAGCCCGCCGGTTTTCATAACGAAAGGCGAACGGCCGGCGTCAGCCCGCCGGTTTTCACAACGCCCTCGGCTCGCCCATCGCGAAAGAACAGCACCTATGGCAAAAGCAGAAACCCGCCCCCTGCCCGGCGAACTCCGTCTGGCCATGCTCGGGATGATCGAGGGCAACGGCCATCCCTATTCCTGGTCGGCCATCATCAACGGATACGACCCTGCGGAGATGGCCCGCTGTCCTTATCCGGTGATCCCCGTGTACCTGGGCCAACGGCCGCTCGAGTCAGTACGCATCCCCGGCGCTCGAGTGACGCACGTCTGGACGGACGATCCGGCCGATGCTCCGCGGGTGGCAGCCGCCAGCAAGATCGAACACGTCGTTGACCGTCCCGAAGACGTGATCGGCCAAGTGGACGCCGTGGTGATCGCCACCGACGACGGCGATAGCCATGTGCCTCGTGCCAGGCCGTTCGTCGAAGCCGGCTTGCCGGTGTTCGTCGACAAACCGCTGGCGACCAATCTGGCCGATCTGAAGCAGTTCGTACGCTGGCACGCTGCCGGCCGAGCGATCCTGTCGACCAGCGGTTTGCGCTACGCGCCGGAGATGCGTGCCGTAGCCCAGCAGCGGGACATGCTGGGCGAGTTGCGTTGGGTTACCAGCTTGACCTGCAAGACCTGGGAACGCTATGGAATCCACGCCCTGGAAGCCGTCTATCCGCTCGTCGGGCCCGGCTTTACCCACGTGCGAACGCATTCGCAACCCGGCTCGGACGTGGTCCACCTGGCCCATCCCAACGGCGTGCAACTGACGATCGCCGCGATCCACGATGCCGCGGGCAGCTTTGGCACGGTTCACGTCTACGGGACCAAAGGCCAGCTGCCGTTGCGGCTGACCGACACGTACACCGCGTTTCGCGAACAGCTGCTGGCGTTCATCGAGTTCGTCCGCACTGGCCGGCGACCGTTTCCATTCGAGCAGACCGTCGAACTGATGGCGATCCTGATCGCCGCCATCCGCAGCCGCGAGCAATCCGGACGCGCCGTGGCCTTGGACGAAGTATTCGCTGAACTGGGTCCGGGAGCGTAGGGCAGGTGAACCCCGGAGTGGCATCCCGAGAGGCGAACGGCCGGCGTCAGCCCGCCGGTTTTCCAGATGCCCGCACATTTGCGCGATCTGGCCGAGGTCAACGGTCAGCAGCCGTTTAGAGTTGAACCACTGAGGTGAACATGAATCCCCGAGTTCGAGACGTCGTACCGAAGGACGACTACAAGTTGGAGATTACATTTTTGAACGGCGAGGTGGGAATCTTCGACTGCGCACATCTAATCAACTTCGGGGTGTTCCGTGAGTTCAAGGACCTCGGTTACTTTAAGCGGGCGCGAGTGGAACATGGAACCGTCGTGTGGCCCAATGAGCAGGATATCTGTCCCGACACCCTCTACGTGGATTCGACGAAGGTTCCGGCCATGCATGAACCAGCGGATACAGCCGACGGGTGTGTAGGCTGCGACAATCTGGTTGGCTCAGTCGTCGCCCGCGGCTGAACCCAGTCGTTTCTTCCAATCAAATGACGTACAAAGAATCCAACACGGTAATTGGCTTCAGTGGCTTTGACCTCTTCGAGGAGTGCTACGAGTACAACGAGAACGCCTGCTACATCGCGGACACCCGCGGGGCGGCCGAGGCCTTCATGGAGAATAGCTGCATGGGCAGCGACTTCAGGATCGCTCCCGTTACGATCGCGGACATCATGAACGACTGCGGCTCATCGTCCGGCGAGTTCGCGATGGAACCCGGCGCTTTTCGGCGGTTCCGTTCGATCGCGGCGGCGAATGGGATCCGCTTTGAGGCAACGCCCTTTGACGGCGACGAGTCACTGATGGTGGTTGATGTGAAGGGTACCAAACATCCCGACGAGCCGTAGGCGGCAACCTGCCTGCTGAACCCCTTGGATTGGCGCCCGGTCCGTTTCTCCCGTTCTCTGGGACCGACGGATGGCAAAGCCGCTCACGGATTTCTCGAACGATGCGGAGGCGTGGTCAGGCCGACGCGATGCCAGCCGCTTTGACCATCGCCACGATGCCGGCCTTGATTGCTTCCGGCAGGGCCGGCCAAGCGTCGATCAAAGCCTGCAGGTCGGGCGAAACTTCCGCCGCAACGGCTGCCGAGCTGCTGTCAGGCGTTCGGGATGCGAGTTGCTCACGGAGCATCGTGGCCATGCGTTCGAAGACCTCTCTCCAGTCGCTCCACTTCGGCTGGCGAAATAACCGTATGGTCGGATACCACGGACTGGCTTCGCGGTCCAGCGGCCAGCGCCAGTCCGGGGCGAAGGGCAACGCGACCCAGACCGGCACGCCCAAGGCTCCCGCGAGATGAGCCACCGCAGTGTCCGGCGCGATCACCAAATCCAGGTTCATCATCACCGCAGCCGTATCCATGAAAGCCCCGTGGGCCTCATCGAAGTCCGCCCCGAGGGTCCTCACCGGAAAGCGGCAGCTGGCCAACTGCTCGATGCCCACGCCCTTCTGCAGGCTGATCAGATGCACTCCGGGGACCTCGGCCAGCGCGGCGAACTGGGACAGCGTGAACGAGCGTTCGCGATCGCCGCCGTACGACGGGCTCCCCTGCCAGCAGATGCCGATTTTGAATCCGGCGCAGTCGCGGAGTTGGTCCTGCCAGTGGCGGACCAGGTTTTCGGCGGCAGACAGATAGGGCACCTCGGCGGGGATATTGCCCGCATGCGTGCCCAGGAGATGCGGCAGGGAGAGCAGCGGAACATGAAAATCAAATGGCGGCAGCTCGTCTCCACGTGCCACCAGCAGATCGATACCGGAGCAGCTGCCGAGGAGCGTCCGTAGCGGTTTCTGGCATTCCAGGATCACCCGGCAGCCCTGCGCCCGCACGAGTGGCGCGTAACGGACGAACTGGATCGTGTCCCCCAAACCTTGCTCGGCGTGCAGGAGAACCGAACCGCCTTCCCGTGGCTGGCCATCCCACCGGGGCTGGGAGAACGCCCGCGGCTTGAAGATGTCGCTGTTAGTCCGCCAGCGCCATTCGTAATGCGACCACCCGGCCTGAAAGTCGCCCATCTGTAGCAAGGCTTGCCCGAGGTTCTTATGCACCTGGGCGCAATCCGGATTGATCTCCAGCGCCTTCTGGTGGCAGCAGATCGCCTCGTCCAATTTGCCTTGCGCACGCAAGGTCCCCCCGAGGTTGCTGTGCGCCTCGGCGCAATCGGCCATGATCTCCAATGCCTTACGGTGGCAGCAGACCGCCTCGTCCAGCTTGCCCTGCTCGCGCAAGGCCCCCCCGAGGTTGCTGTACGCTTCGGCGTAATCGGGCTTGATTTCCACGGCCTTCTGGTAGCAGCCGACCGCTTCGTCCAGCTTGCCTTGCTCGCGGAGCGTGTTGCCCAGGTTAATGTACGTCTGGGGAGAATTGGGGTTGATCTGGAGGGCCCACTGGAAGTTGACGGCGGCCTCGTCCAAGTCCCCGAGCGACTTGAGCGAACAGCCCAGGTCGAAGTAAGCCTTGCCGTTCTTGGGATTGAGTCGCAGGGCCTGGCGGGTGGCGTCCGCCGCCTCCCGGTAGCGTTCGAGCGCTTGATACACCGCGCCCAGATTCGACCAGAAGACCTCGGCGCCGGGCTGCACCCCGAGCGCCCGGCGGATGCTCTCGATGGCCGCCGCGTGCTCGCCCTGCTGATGGTACACAAGCCCCAACAGGTGCAGGGCATTGGCGTGCAGGGGGTTGAGCCGGAGGACCTCCTGATAGAGCTCTGCCGCCTCCCGCAGCCGCCCGGCCTGATGGTGCTCCAGCCCCTTGTCCAGTAGTTCTTCCGTCGTGGACATGCACTTCGTCTTTCGTCAGAATTGGTGCGGGATGCGTCCCCCCGTCCCATAGGGAAAGTCTGCAACGCTTGGGTGAACAGACTGCGATTACCGTACCTTCAACACTGAAACGGCACCAGCTCCGATGTGGACGTGTCGAAGATGGCGTACCGCCCTGCGAACAGTGCATCGACGACCACAAAGTAACGACCATTGTACAGCCGAACCGGACATTCGCCCTGCCATTCGGTGACGCAGCCGGGCGTAGCGAGCACCCAACGGTGATAATGTCCGGCGAACATCAGCCGATGGGGCACGGCGTTGAAAATGCGATCCAATCGTCCTTCGCTGTCAGGCGGTCCCTCGAAGAACCAAAGGTCGGCGATGTCTTCCGGATCGAGCCACGGCTCGATATGGGCGAAATAGCAGCCATCCACTTCCAGCCGGGGACGCAGGGTGGTCATGTATTCGGTTACCGCCGTCGGATACTTTGCCCGAATCTTGTCTGACGGATGGTCGCACAGACCGTAATCGTGGTTGCCCCAAACGCCCACAGCCCGCGTCTCGGCCAACAAACGGCAGGTTTCGTCAATCCGCTCGCCGGTCTCGAACACGTCACCGATGACGACGACATGGTCCACCTGCTCTTGGCGAAACCGGTCCAAAGCCACCCGCAAGAAATCGACCTGCTCGTGGATGTCGGTGATTAGGCCGAGTCGCATCGGTCCGGCTCCGTCATGGAATCGGGGAAGATTGTCAGGATTCCTCAGTTCGCTGCGGTTCGGCCAGTCCCAGACGGAAAGCTGGGAAAAACGAGGCAGCTGGTCATTCTACCGGATGTCGGTCGTTGCTGATAGAATTGCGCATACGTTTGCTCGCCCGAAAACGACGAGACCAACTTCGTCGGCGCACTCCCGTTTCCGGGCGAAAAACTTGTTCTTGCCAGAGAAATCATCGGAAAAGACGACCATGGATTCGGAACATCTGGTGACCGCACTGAACGCAGTCATGCATCGCCTTGTGCTGCTGGCAGCCGAGGATGCCCAACTCCGAACCGAACTTCGGCGGGTGGCTGAGGCCGTCTTGGAGATGACGGGCAGTCCTGACCACCAAGCCGCACCGGAATCGGTTGTCGAGGAACCACCTGCAGTCCAAGTTGCGGACGAACCGATTTCCCCCGCCGTCACCGTGAAGCCTGTGGCCGTACAGGAACCGGCAGTTGCGCAGGAAACCGACCTGGCTGCCTCGCCGCCGGTTGCTCTTCCAGAACTGACGCTGGGACAGGCAAAATCCACGACCGAACCGGCTCCGGTTTCTTATCCAGAACGTTGGTTCTCAGCCACGACGGCGGACCTTTCGGTCATCGAAGTTCGCTGTCGGTTGAAGGCCGAAGGGGCACGGTGGGCAGCAACCCGGCGACGGCTCATCATGGAGCGCGCAAGTTTCTCCACCGAAATCGAGCCCCGGGACCGGGCGATCATCTCCCGAGCCAAAGCGGTGCCCGATTGTTTCCTTTGGATGTGCCATCCGTCCGGCCCGTCCCCCTCAGACCCCAAGCGTTTCGAGGACGTTGCCGGTTGCTTTGACGCCGTGGCGGATATTCTGTCGGTCGTCAAGCAGATCGAAGACGACCCCGACCTGCAGCGGGCCGAGTTGGAACGCTCGTTGGATCTGTTGGCCGAGGCCCAATGCGCTTTGCGAGCCGCCATCGACATCATCCACGGCCCCACCGACACGGACCAGACGCAGGTTTTCAACTGGCTGAAGGCGACCGCCAGCGAAAAACAGATCTTCATTCAACGCTACATGCGCATCGATGATCCGGTGGATCCGAGTCGGTTTGCCGATCTGGAATCCCGCATCGAAGCGCTCGATACCAAAGTTCAGGAGATTCGGGAACGGGACAAGAAACGCAAGAAACTGATGGGGAAAGTGCGTCACAAAACCTCCGCCATTTCCGGAGACTCGGACGGAGCCCCGGAGCTGTGGCGATCCCTGATCCCCATCGTGGAAGAGTTGGTGAGCGACGGTCTGCCACCAAGCAACCCCGAGCTTCGGGAACTGCTTGTCCCGGTCATCGACAGTCTGCCAGATGACACGGATTTGCCAGCGGGGTTCCAGTTGGTGCTCCGGGAAATCGACCGGTTCATGGCGACCTATCCGCCGTCCGAAGCCAAAGTCGTGACACCGCCGACCCAACAGGTCCTGGATGTCGCCAAATTGTTGAGGGGCAAGTCCCTGGTCCTCATCGGCGGTGATCGCCGTGGCGGTGCCTATCAGGCCATCAAGGACGCCTTCGGGCTGAAAGATCTGATCTGGATTGAAACACGGGAGCACCAGTCGATTGACGGGTTCGAGTCCTACGTTGCTCGGCCTGACGTTGCCGCCGTCCTGCTGGCGATCCGCTGGGCGAGTCATTCTTACGGGGAAGTCCGGGAGTTCTGCGACCAGCATGGAAAGCCCTTGGTGCGGCTGCCCGGCGGCTACGGCTTGAATCAGGTGGCGGCGCAGATCATGTCGCAGTGCAGCGGGCGGCTGGGAGGCACGTGAACTACCCCAACCGCTCGCGCAGCGCGTCGCGTTCACGGCGGGTGGCCTCGAGATCGAACATCAGGTACTTCATGTCCAGACGCAATTGGCTGATCGCTTCCTGGATCGTGGTCAGGATGCGCCGTCGCTGACAGCTGTTTTCGACGACGCGGTGGACCACGGGCTCGAGCGCCTGCCGGTGTTCCGCCGGCAGCATTTCGATCGCCTGGATCAGTTCGAGCATCTCGCGCGGCAGTGCAGGGCGGGGCTCGGTGTCTGGGAGGATGTCGGGCATGGTGCTAGCTTTCGGCAAGTCTGCCATCGTCGCGAAGCAGTGGTAGCAGACGGCGCGCCTGCTTGGCTCCCGCGGCCAGCGGACGCCGTAAATGCCTGTGCTGCCGAGAGTTAGTCAAATCTCGCCGAGGCACAGCCGCGGCGCGGCGTTGAGAAAAAGCCACAGGTTGATCTACCCTCGCGTCGAAAATCACGATACAAGCACGACTTACGTCGAGGCAGATCGTTCGTCAGACACCTTCCTGTCGAGCTACGATCGGCGATCCGATCCTCTGAGTGGAACTTACGCAACACGTTTACGGCAAGCAACGTCCGTGACCACCTTGCCCCACGACCCGCCGATGAACCGATCACCGTGGCTGGGCCTAGTCGCGCTGGCGCTGGGGCTCGCTGCCCACGCCCTTGCCGGCCACCGGGATTCGTTCGAGTCTGCGCAGCCGACATGGCGGCTGGCCGACGCGGACTGCGGGGCTCGAATTGCCGTCCAACGCCGTGATTTCAAGACCTACCGCACCGGCCAAGCGAGCGAATTCCTGTCCGTGGTGGCCAATCAAGGGACCTACACCTATCTGATTCATCCCATTCCGCAGTCGCGAGTCCTGGCGGAATGGATGGCCGCCCTGTGGGTCAAGGCGGACCGGACGGGCCTGCAGCTGTTGGCCCGCGTCGTCTTGCCTCGCACCCGCGATCCGCAGACGGGCGGCCCGATGACCGTGCTGTTGCGCGGCGATGTCTACGACCGGAGCGGATTGTGGCAGCAACTGACGATCCGCGATGCGGATCAACTGTTGGAGCGGCAAGTCCGCGTGTTGCGTTCGCAATTCGGCCCGGACGTCGATGCTCGCGAAGCCTACGCCGATTTGCTGGTGGTAAACGCGTACGGAGGCACGGGGGTCACTAATCTCTGGATCGACGATCTGGAGCTGCTCGGCCAGATCGCCGCCAATCCGTTCACGTCGAGCAGCAGCGTGACGCAGGAACGCGAGACGGCCGCCGTGCCGCCAGCGGATGTGACGGCGGCGCCGCGAGACCCCACGCGCGGTGAAATCGTGCAGCTGAACGGCTCGGTGTTGCTGGTCGAAGGCCGTCCCTTTTTCCCGCGCGCGATCGAGTACAACGGCGAGTCGCTGGAATGGCTCAAGTCGCTCGGCTTCAATGCCGTCCGGCTGCCGGCGGCGCCGACGGCCATCCAACTGCGTGAAGCGGAGCGTTTGGGACTGTGGTTGATCGCGCCGCCGCCCAACGACGGGTTTATCACGCCCAGCCATGACCGCGTCGTGGCCTGGGACTTGGGGTACCGTTTGGGAGACGAACGGTTGGAGCTGACACGTCAAGGGGTGGCGCAGCTGAGGCGTTCGGACCTGCGGCCGAATCGCCCCATGGTGGGCGAGGCGGCGGAACGTCTGTGGAGCTATAGCCGGCTGCTGAACATCCTCATCCTGCGCCGCGCGCCGCTGGGCAGCGCCTGTTCGCTGCCGGACTACGGCCGCTGGCTGCAAACCCGGCCGGCCGTCGCGCGGGCCGGAACGCCGTTCTGGGCGACGATTCAGACCGAGCCCGCCTTGGAACTGGTCGACCAATGGTCGGCCCTGGGGCTGGCGCCGACGACGACGCTGGGCGTCGAGCCCGGTCAAATCCGTTTGCTGGCTTTCCAAGCCATCGCCTCGGGCGTGCGCGGTTTGATCTTCAGCTCGCGCTCGCCGCTGGACCAGCAAGACGACGAGACGCAAACCCGGGCGCGGTTGCTGCAGCGTCTGAACATCGAACTCACCCTGGTCGAGCCGTGGGTGGCGGGCGGCATGCGCGGCGACGATGTGGACAGTCCTCTGCCGGGAGTCCGCATCGGCACGCTGCAGACGGAACGTTCGCAGTTGTTCCTCGTGCTGGAGCAATCGGCGACGCAGCAGTTCACGGTCGGGCCGGTGTCGTCGCCCGAGCTTTCGGTGGTGCTGCCCAGCACCGCGACGGCGCCGCAAGTTTACTGCCTGACGCCAGCCGGTCTGCAAACGCTGTCGCATCGCCGCGTGCCGGGCGGGATTCGGGTCAGTTTCGAACGCTACGGGCCGGTGTGCCTGGTGGCCATCACCCAGGACGCGTTGGTCGTGAATCACTTGGCGCGCACTTGGGCGGAGAACCGGGCCGCGGCCTCCAAGCTGCAATACGAACTGGCGGCCGGCGAACTGCAGTTGGTCGAAGCCTTGCACCGGCAACTCACGGGCCAGATGCCGGGCGGGTCGGCGGCCGAGCAATCGCTGGCCCAAGCCCGCGAGAACTTGCGGCATTGCCAGGCGCTGCTGGGCGGCAGCGATTATCCGGCCGCCCAGGTGTTCGCGGAAAAGAGTTTGGACCGTTTGGCTCTGGTCCGCCGTAGCGACTGGGAGCAAGCGGTCCGCGATTTTCCCTCGCCCAGCGCCAGTCCCTGTTGTGCCGCGTTTTCGACGCTGCCGCTGCATTGGGAAATGGCCCGCCGCCTGCAGGCAACGCCCGCTTGGTCAGGGAACTCGCTGGCCGCCGGCGACTTTGAAGATTTGGACCACCTCCGCGCCAGCGGCTGGCAGAACATCTCTCAAGCCGGCGAGGCCGTGCGAACTTGGGTGGAATTGTCGCCGCAATCGCCTCGGGGCGCCGGTACGTCACTCCGGCTGCAAGCCGCAGCCGCCGATCCGAAATCGCCTCCCAGCGTGGTGGAAAACGCTCCGCTGCAGATCGTCTCGCCGCCCGTGCCCGTGCGCCGAGGCCAGCTACTGCGGATCCGCGGCTGGGTCCGCGTGCCGGAGCAGATCACCGCCTCGCCGGATGGCGTGCTGATCTACGATTCGCTGAGCGGTCCCGCGCTGGCCGAACGATTTCACGTCACAGAAGGTTGGCGGGAATTCATTTTCTACCGAGTCGCGCCCGCCGATGGCGGCGTCTCGCTGACGTTCGCGTTGACCGGCCTGGGCGAAGCGGCGATCGACGACGTCTCGATCTCGCTGCACGAGCCGATCGGTCCGCAAGGCACCCTGGACGAGGCGCGCCGCCTGCCGCCAACGGGCGAAGGCTGGCGGTGAGTTAGCACCGTTCGAGAAATAAGTGGCGTAAGCTTCCAGCTTGCGGTGCTTACATCTGCCGCAAGCTGGAAGCTTACGCCACGGGAAAATCGGACAGTTATTTCTCGAACGGTGCTTAAGCGGCCAATCACGGCGACACGCTGCCGTCGGAGCTGCCGATGGTACCCAGGTTCGGCGCGCCGGGATCGGTGACGTACAACAGGGTGCTGCCGCCGGCGTTGAAGAAGTCGTAATTGAATTCACCCGGCGGGACCAGGTTGTAGCTGGCGTTGCCACGCAACTCGACGGTCATCGGGCCCGCTCCGGCCGCCAACCCCGCCACGAACTCGCGGTGCTGATCGCCGTCCTGCGAGTTGTTCAGGATCAGCACATTGTCCGTGACGACCAGTATGGACTCGCCCGGCCCCGTGGTCAGGATGCGGATACCCTCCCGGCCGCTGGATTCGATCCAGTTCTCGGCAACAAGGCTGTCGGCGGCCAATTGTCCGGCTTCCAAGGACATGCCGTAGGAACGACTTTGGAGCAGGCTGTTGTCGCTGATGACGCCCTCGAACGCGCCGGTCAGAACCATGTTAAGTCCCGTTCCAGCGTCCGTGATCGAGTTTTCCGTCAGGATGCCGCCGAGGTCACCGCCCTGAATATCGATCCCGTTGCCAATAGCCCGCTCGATGATGTTGCCGGAAACCAGCAGCTCGGTTCCGTTGACGATCTGAATCGCGTCGCGGCCTGCAAAAGCAATGGCGTTTTCCGTAATCCGCGCGTTCGGACTGTCGACGACGACGATGCCGTTCCGTTCGATCCAGTCCAGCTCGTTGCGGCTGATCTCGACATACCCCGCGGACGTTACCCGGATGCCGTCGCCACCGGATGACAGGATGCGGTTGCCGGTAAAGGTGGCGTTGTCCGTCCCCTGGAGGTCGAACGCGGCCACCAGGGCCCGCTGGACCTCGTTGTTCTGCACCGACACTTGGACGCCGTCCAAGACCCTGATGCCGCGGCCGCCTGCCACGGCAATGACGTTGCCTTCCACCGTTGCATTGGTCGCGACGCCCATCCCAATCCCGTCGGCCGCGACGGTTCCGATCCGGTTATTCAAGATGAACGCATCGGCGGCCTGGTTCAGCGTGATTCCGTTGCCGAGCGTCCCATCGATCTCGTTGGCGACGATCCTCGCGTTGGCCCCCTGAGCGACGTAGATCCCGTCCCAACCCGCCGATCCGATCGCGTTCTCCCGGATTTCTGTGTCGGTCCCATCCGTCGCCGAGATCCCATCCCAGCCAGCCTCGCCGATCAGGTTGTCGGCGACGGTTGCGCCGGGAGCGTCGATCAGTTCGATGCCGTGTTGCCCCGCCAGCCCGATTGCATTTCCGGCCACCGTGGCGTTGGCTGCATCCGCGAGCAGGATGCCGTCGCCCAGGGCTTCGAGAATCAAGTTGTCGCTGACGTTCGCGCTGGGGGCTTGGAGGACTTCGATCCCGTGCTCTCCAACCAGGCCGATGGTGTTGCCGGAAATGGTGGCGTCATTTCCTTGCGCCAAAGCGATCCCGCTGCCCACCGCCGTCCCAACTTCGTTGCCGACAATGTTCGCATCGTCGCTGTCCAGCACTTCGATGCCGTCGCCGCCCGCGTCGACGATCCGGTTCCCGGCCAGCGCCGCAGCGGTCCCGCCCGTCACGACGATTCCGCTGCCGAGCGATTGGGCGACCGTGTTGTTGGCCGCGGTGACGTTCATCGCGTCTTCGATCCAAATGCCTTCTTGACGCGACCAGATGACGTTGTTGGCGACCGTGGCGCCCGACACACCGGCCAGCCGCACGACACCCGCCTCGCCCAGTGTATCGCCGTAGCCGACGACCCAGAACCCGTCCAGCGTGGCGCGGTCGCCCAGCGTCACGCTGCCCAGAATCTGCGGAGCGGCCGACAAGTCGGGCGACGCGCCGGACAGGGGCAGCGGCAGCCAGCCGGCGTCGGTGGGGAGGTAATGGACCTGCGCGTTGGACAGCAGCGAGACGCCTTCCGGGACCGCGAACATCGGCGTCGGTTGGTAGGCGCCTCCGTAAGGCGTATAGACGAGATAGCCGTCTTGGGCGACGGCCATCGCCTGGTCCAGCGTGCCGAACGGGCGTTCAAAGGAACCATCGCCGCCCGAGGCGCCTTCGACGACGTGCAGGATCTGCCACTCGTCGCCCTCCAGAGCCACGCGGTATTCACCCTGACGAACGGCGATGTTGGGGAGCCGGTAGACCGGTTCGGCCACGCGGTCCGCAGCGACGTTCGTGATGTGCCGTTCGGGACCGCGACGGACAGAGTGAATTCGCGGTTGGAAGGGACTGGAGGATTCGGATTGCAGATTGAAGGCGATGCCGACCATCAACGTGGTGCCGAAGACGTCGTCATCGTAGACGGCCACGTCGGTGGACACGTTGGCGGTCCAGTTGGTTTCCAGGCGGGCTTTCCAGCCTTTGACATCCTGCTCGCCGTCGCCGTCGAACCAGTACAGGCCGCCGAGCAGCCGCGATTGCGTCCCGCCGATCAGCGGCATCCGGATGCCGGCTTCGCAATCGCCGCCCAGCATCGCGCTCTCGTAGCCGCCATAGAGGAGATTGTGACCGTGGAAATGCGGGGGCGCCACGGCATCCGCGGGCAGTTGCTTCTGGTCCTGGCGGGGCAGGTAGACGTTCCCCCGGGCGTCGATCCAGTTTCCCAAGCTATCGAATCCCAACGTTCCCTGTTGAAAACGATGGTAGTCGGTCTCACGGTAGTCGAAGTAGCCGTACAGACCAAACACCCGGTCGCACGCGGGACTGTACCAGCGGTAGCCGAGCCCCAGGTTGGAGCCCCAATTCCCGTCGTTGTAGATCATGGGCTGCAGGTCGCAGAACAACAGGTTCGAGCCGTCGAATTCCGCCAGCGGAACGAACAGCTCGAATCGCGTCACCCCTGTATCGTATCCGGGAGCCTGCCCGGCAAAGTGGCGAAGCATGTAGCGGATGGGGCAGCCGACCTGATCCGAGTCGGCCGCCAACGACGGGTCGCCGTACGGGACGATCTGCTGGGCCGCAGCGTGCGGAAGAGCCCCCGCGGCGAACCAGACAGCCAGCCAGAAATAAATTTGCAGAGATCGTTGCCACATCGCTGGGCGTGCCGAGTGCAAGTGGGGTGAAGGGCAGCACCGAACGCCGTACCGATGGCGCAGCCCGCGGTATCTGCTAGGGATTGTCGGTAACCGGCCCGGCCGTTTCTGGGACGATTTGCCGCGATTGCCGGTTTTTCGTCGGCTCCGGCGGATTTCCAGGGCTTGTCGCCAACTTGCGTACCAGTCCGCAAATCCGCGCGATCCCTACACGCCGTCCAGACGCATTATCCCCGACTTGGCGCGGTGGCATGCGTCCGGACGACCGGTTATGATCTACCAGACACGGCATTCTAATTTGCTTTCGGGAGGTTCACATGCGCAAGTCCGGTTCTTGGCGTTTGTTGGTGTCGGGGTTTCTGTTTCTCGGTTGCGCCGTTTCTCACGTCGCGGGAGCTGACGGGCCGGCGCAGGCCGAAGCCAAGGTGGACCCGAACCGGCTGGCGCAAATCGCGCCGCAGATGCAGGAGTTGGTGAACCGCAAGCAAATCTCCGGCGCGGTCACGCTGGTGGCCTATCGCGGACAGGTAATCCATCTCGAGGCTGTCGGTTCGGCCGATTTGGAAAACGACCGTCCCATGCGACGCGACTCGATGTTCTGCATCGCCTCGATGACCAAGCCCATCACGGCCACGGCGGTGATGATCCTGCGGGACGAAGGCAAGCTGTCGATCGACGATCCCGTCTCGAAATACATCCCGGCGTTTGCGGCCGCGGCGCTGCGGGACGGAAAGCCGAAACAGCCCGTGACGCTCCGGCACTGCTTGACGCATACCGCCGGCCTGGCCGGCAGCCAGCAGAACGAAGGTTCCCTGAAAGACACGATCGAAAAACTGGCTGGGCGGCCGCTGGATTTCGAGCCGGGCACCAAGTGGCAGTACAGTCCGGGGATGAGTGTCTGTGGCCGGGTGGTGGAGATCGTCGCTGGCCAGCCGTTCGACGAATTCCTGGCGGAACGGATCTTCCGGCCGCTGAACATGGGCGACACCACGTTCCATCCCTCGGCCGCCCAGCAATCGCGGCTGGCGGCGCTGTACCAGCCCGGCGAGGGCGGCACGTCGCTGGCGCGCGCCACGCATTGGTTGGTCGACCTTTCGCCCGGCAACAGCCCCAATCCGTCCGGCGGCCTGTTCTCCACTGCGGCGGACATGGCCCGCTTCTACCAGATGATCTTGAACGGCGGCGAACTGGACGGCCGGCGGATCGTATCGGCAGCGGCGGTTCGCGACATGACAAAGATCCAGACCGGCGATCTGACCACCGGTTTTACGGACGGCAACGCTTGGGGCCTGGGTTGGTGCCTCGTCCGCCAGCCGCAAGGCGTCACCGCCATGCTCTCGCCCGGCACGTTCGGCCACGGCGGCGCGTTCGGCACCCAAGGCTGGGTCGATCCGCAGCGCCAACTGATCTTCGTCCTGATGATCCAGCGGACCGGCTTTGGCAACAGCGACGCAGCCGACATCCGGCGAATCTTCCAGGAGTTGGCGGTCAAGGCGACCGAGGAGTGACGGCACACCAGCTTGTCCTCCTCCACCAGCGACGTCTCCATCAACCCATCGGCGTCGACTACCGGATGTTATACTTCTTCCATGGCACCACGGCGACCGTCCTATCCCACGTATGTTTGGGCCTTGAGCGTAACCTTGCGAAATGCAGTCAGTGCTCGCGGCTGGCGTCGGGGAATTCGCCGTAGCCCGAAACGCAAGTTTTGAAGTTGCGCATATCTTCGCGGAGGTTGGGACGCGGTCTTTACGCCGTAGGCGTTACACTCCATAGCCCAGGGTCGCGCAGCGCACCCTGGGTCACGCCGCACGCCCCGCGAGCCAACCCTGAAGGGGGTTGTACCCAGCGCGGCGCCACGGGGCGACGGTTGTGGCACCCCGTTGGGGTGCGGACCACACGTTTCGCGGAACCGTCACCCAGGGTGGCGCGGCGTCACCGCCGCTGACCCTGGGCTCTGGGGTGGAACCGCTTCGCGGTTAAGAAACAGATGCAACTCCAAAACGAATCGAAGGCTCGCAAATCCACTACACACAGCAGCATTGATCGTCGAGTTTCGTGGCCTTGGAGAAATGCCACGTCGTCAGCGACTCTGACCATTCCCGGCGACGTCCAACCCTCGATCCACGGCTGCGGCGCTGGCTTGGCTCCCTGCAAGCCGTTCGTTGCCCCACGCGACAACGGCTGCTCAAGCGGCCGGCGGATGATGTCGGTGATCGGGCCGCGCTCAGCGTTATCGAATTACACGACCGTGCCGACCGCTTGGAGCGCGACCTGATCGCATCACCCCGAAGCCGGGCCGGCATTTCCCAGTCCGTTTCGCGCCGACGACCAGACCCAACGAACCGTCGAAAATTGGGGACTGAAGACCTCGCTCCGTAATCGCGGAAGGCATCGAGACGAAAACTACAGTTCCTGGAACCTTTCCGGGTGCGGATTAGCTCGCCCAAATGAGCTGACCCGCCGATGTTCCAGCGTCGCATTTCGAGCCCAGAACCACTTGAAGCGGCTCAAGAATCCGTTTAGCATGTTCCCGCGGTCATTTTTCGGATTTGGCCACCGACAAGTCGAATGCAGCCGGTATTGGCGAAGGTACCTATCAGCTTGTTCGGCTGGGGTTCGCCGGATACACAACGGTCAGTTCAGTTGTATAGGTCTTGGAGAATAATAATGCCGGACAAGGCCAATTGCGACCATTGCAGCCAGCCCATAGAGCCTAGTGGTGGATATTCCTTCTTCTCATCCGCCTCGGTCGGAATTCCGGGGCACCAACAACTCATCGGAAACATGATGCTTTGTCAAACCTGCACTGACAGGATTATTTCTACGGAGAGTTGGACGAAGACGCCGGAGAGACAAAAACAGGAACTGAATCCATCAGATGTACTGGAAGACCCAGCTGCTTTCCTTAATGCAATCAAAGCCACAAATGAAGCCAGCATCGTACGGAATTGCAGGTCGCACGGTCTCACTCCAGAGGCGGCAAAATGCAAAGCCCGGGAATTTGCACTGATGTGGTGGCAAGATCCTGTGAAAGCCAACTCGGAAGCTGCTGCTTTCTGGACAAGAGGAAGCATGAACGAGGCTGATGTAGAACCTCGCCCCGTCGAGATGTCGGCTGGCGATCACCAAGCCCAGGCGATCCGTAACCTGACTGCGGTCGGCGGAGTGGTGACTAGCATCAGGCAGCCGGACGGAAGCAGCCGGTCTTGTGTAAGCTTTGAAAACTCCAGTGCATCAGATGATGACTTGGCAGCCTTGGCTCAGCTGCCAGATGTCTTCGCTATCTATATCTGGAAGGGATGCCGCTTCACCGACCGTGGGATGCGGCATCTCGCCGGACTAGCCAATTTGCAGCGGTTAGTGATCACGACCCAGCTATCAGGAACGGAGCCTGCGATCACTGCCGAGTCGCTCTTGGGAGTCTCGGGGGATAAGCTAACCAGCCTTATCGTCAATTTCGATCACTCCGGTCAGGACTGGTTCATCCATTTAGGCGGCGTACCGGAAAGCGAGACAGCCAAATGGACGGAGAACATTTCGAACCATTTTCCGCATCTCAAAGACCTCACAATGGTCAATTGTCGCTTCCACGACGATTCACTTTCGAATTTAGTCGCGTTGGCCTCTCTGCAACAACTTTCAGCGATGTGTGGGACCATCAACGGCTCTGGTTTGAACTCCATAGCAACGCTCCAGCGATTGCAGCTACTCAACCTGACATCGACTTTCATTGTTGGCATCTCTGATTGCAGGCGGGAATCAGAGGCTGGATTCAAACAACTGGCTCCGCTGCAAAACCTTCGATGTCTCGTATTGAACGGTGTCAAGATGTCGGACTGTGCCCTGGACGATGTTGCAACCCTTAAGCCGCTTCGATTGCTGGATATTTCGAACAATAAGGAACTCACCAATCGGGGCATTGAACGACTGGAAGGGCTCGCGAATCTTCGTGTCTTGGGAATGCAAAATATCCGCCTACCGAAAACCGGCTGGCTGACGAATCTACTGATTTCAATGGGCTTTAGAAGCCCTCGTGGTATTGACTATTTACAAAAACGAATTCCAGGGTTGGACATAGTCCTGGAGGATGTAATTGCAAGAATGCGTCAAGCGTCCGATGATCTGTTAAAGGAAGACGCTTAATCCTTCTCCTCCCCCGAGAATTGTGCCAAGAGGAGTAAGAGTTCTTGACGACCAGTGCTCAACGTGAAACGGAAAAAGGTGAACGGAAAAAGGTGGCAGGAACCGTTGTTGGGTAAACCAAACGGCGGTCCATCGTCCTGACCGGTGGAATTCCTGGGCTCTTTGTACACGTTGTGCAGATGCCCATCCGTCTCCGGACGCTCGATGATCGGAGCGGTAGCACGCAGGGGCGGATCGGCAGTCCTTCGATGCCGGGAAAGACCGGATCACCCAGAGCACGCAACTGTTCCTCGCCCGTTGGCGGACAGCAGGCGTCGCCTCAGACCCTCAGGCGGCGCCGGCTTCGCCGAGCGGCCTTGGCGTCGTCGTGCTTGCCGCTCGCGGCCAACTCAAGTACCCGGATCTTGCTGGTTCGAGCGTTTCGACCATTGCGTCTGTTTCAAGTGCGTGGTAGATAGCCGACTTCCCAGCGCCGCTTGCACTTCTCGCCTCGTCGGCTGGTACGCGCAACCCCGTGCGGGGTTCCCACCCGCTGGTCAACAAACCACTTCCAGTCCGCACGGCCACGCCCTTGTTCGGCGTCAAGCCTCGATACTGCCGCCTCCACATCATGCGAAACGCTATCTTTTTCGCAGGGGGAAGAATCCATCAAATAGTGGCCGACCGTCCACAGTCGTAATCCCGAAGTGGCGGAGGAGAGCGGCATCGTTGATGTCGTTGCTACGGTACGCCTCCAGTTCGTCCCCTTCCTCGCCCGGCCGGGCGAGCGTAATGTTGAGGCTAAATGACTCCTGCTCCCGATAGCTCATCGTTACTTCCTTAATGGATAGGCCCTGCAGAATCCGCCAGACCATCAGAAGCATGTCCGGGTTGCGACTAGCTCCGAGCGATTGCAAAAAGGCCCGGATCTTGTGCGGGTTGCGCTCGGCTTCAGCCCGAAGCGTTTCGGGTGCAAAGGATACTTCGTCCCTGAACCGACTTTGGAACTCCGCGGTCAAGCTATCGAGTTGGTCCAGCAAGAAGGGAACTGCGCGATCGCGAGGCGAGTACATATCGATCATCCATCCGAGATCATGGTCGCGGAGGAGCCGTTCCAGAATGGCCGGGGATTCAGTTGTCATGCTGCCCTCGCGTACGTGAAAAGGATGTCCGTCCAGAGTAAGTCATGGATGGCACCAAGAATAGCTCGCATTTCCGCCGTGTCCGGATTGTCCAACACGACGGTCAGGTCCTCAGACCTGACAATCAGATAGAGCATGGAGTTCTCGGCAGAGTCAGGACTATCGGCGTCCCAAGCGGCCTCGGCGTCCGCATTGGGGTAAACAAGCAACTCCCGCACCTTGCCAAAAGGGATCTCGGCAAGATGCCGGTATTTGTTCCCCGTGATGGCATCTTCAAATCGGACATCGGGCCAATGTCGCCCGACGATTCTTGCGCAGGCTTCCAGGGACGCCGGATCGCCGACGGCCGGGAAGACGATGTCGTTTCCACCAATCATTCCAATTGTTCCTTTACCTTCTCGGTTTCGCCGTGCGGCCCCTGCCTCGGCTTCTCCACCGGATAATCTTCCACACTGTAATGAACATGATCTCCTCTGCCACCCCTCAGTTGAAGAAGATCCTCCCCTCCGGCGAAATTGAAGACGAACTTTGTCTTTTCAGCACACCCCCGGACGAACAATCGCTTGCTGAGATTCTTCGTTCCGGGAGGCAGCGTGGTGAAGTACGCGGCTTTCGAGTGACCACCAGGTGGTTTCGACGCCTTGAAGAGCCACACTACTTGCGAGCTAATCGCCTTGTAGCCCTTGTCATTCGTATAGTGGAACAAGTCCTGGTCTCCATTCCGGTAGTTTGCGAATGGTTGAGGCCCGTCGCGCACGGTCCAGCTGCGTACCCCTGTCGCCGACTTCTAATAATTAGTTACTGCGGCGATTTTGACCACAGAACGCTCATCGGCCGTGGCATCAGCCTAGCCAAGAAGCGGCTGTCTGGCAAGCAGTTGCGGCGAATTCCCTGCGATTGGGGACGCGTGTTATTCGGGTCGCGTAACATGCGGATCCACGCCCCCTGTGGTGGTACGTCGAATGACTGTGCGTATAGACGGCCGATTTTCGGCGGCAAACACGCCAAGGCCGGTGGCGAAATCGGGTTCGCAATGCTTCGGGAGATAAACGGCGAATCATCCCTGACTGGGCCAGCATGTTCTGCAGACTGGAAAAAGATGGCAGAAACCGTGTTGTCGGGTGAACCAACTGGCGGTCCATCGTCCTGACGGGTGGAATTCCTGGGCGCTTTGTCCACGTTGTGCAGATGCACATCGGTCTACGGACGCTCGATGATCGGAGCCGTGGCACGCGGGGGCGGATCGGCAGTCCCTCGCTGCCGGGAAAGACCGGATCACCCAGAGCACGCAACTCTTCCTCGCCCGTTGGCGGACAGCAGGCGTCGCCTCAGACCCTCAGGCGGCGCCGGCTTCGCCGAGCGGTCCTGGCGTCGTCGTGCTTGCCGCTCGCGGCCAACTCAAGTACCCGGTTCTTGTTGGTTCGAGCGTTTCGATCATTGCGTCTGTTTCGAGTGCTCCAAGTGAATTCGTGTGATCGTCAGCGGAAAACGATGCCACCATCGCCGTTGGGGACTACACGGTCCGGCGTTTCGGCATTTTCGAGGACTGGCAAGCTTGACATTTGTTCGCACAATTGCGAACATGCCATGACGAGGGCGAACATGCCAAGAACCAACGTGGTTTTCTACCGAGACGACGACGGATCGGTGTCTCTGCTGGACTGGATCGACTGCCTACCCGCGAAAGTCAGGGCCAAGTGCCGCGCACGGATCGGTCGCCTCCGCGCCGCAGGACATGAACTCCGCAGGCCAGAAGCGGACTTCTTGCGGGACGGCGTGTAGGAACTCCGGGTCGGTTTTCAGGGCGTCAACTACCGGATGTTATACTTCTTCCACGGCACCACGGCGGTCGTCCTATCGCACGGGCTGGTCAAGGAGCGAGTAGTTCCGTCGAGTGAGATCGACGCAGCCATTGAGCGCCGGAGGAAGTTCGTCGCCGACCCGCCAAAGCACACTTATCGGGAGCCGTAATCATGCCAGGCAAGAAGCGTCAACCCACAACCGATGCGGTTGAAATCTTGGATCGGCGATACTTCCGGAACAAGCCTGAAATGCAGGCCCTCTTGGCGGAGGAGGAGGCGAATGCGGAAATCGCCCGCAAGATCTACGACCTTCGCACCCGGGCCGGGCTTTCTCAGCGGGCGTTGGCCAAGCTCGTTGGCACGACCGCGTCGGTGATCTGCCGTCTGGAGGATTCGGATTACGAGGGGCACTCGTTGGCGATGCTCCGCCGGATCGCTGGGGCGCTGAACAAACGCGTAGAAATCCGCTTCGTCCCGGCGTTGAAAAGGGCGTAGCGCAAACACGGCGTTCGTTTCGTGACACCCATCTTCTTCTCGCCCCACTGGTCGTTGGGCAAGTCTTCGCCCGCCACGACGGGAATGGTCCCAGGCGTGCTGGCGGGTTTGCCACCATTGTAAGCCGAAGCGTAGGCGGGGAATGAGGCTGGAGAACGTGTTCGTCCTCGCTTACGCTTCGGTTTCGATAACTTTCCGGAGGCAAGCCGGGCCTCGTGGCATTGGATCGGAAGCAAATGGTCGTCGAGCGGCCGGCCGTGGATCGCAAAGGCGCGCCCATCACGGCCCGCTTCCCGGCCAAACCGCGGTGGACCCTGGAATTGCCCGAAGCCGCGCTGTGACGGTCGAGTGAACGGCCGGGGACGGAGAAGCCGGAAGGCAAGCAGATGGGTTCGACCAACTGGATCGAGCTGCCGATTCAAGGTCAACCTGCCGCTCTGATCGTCGCAGGCAACTTGGCGGTCGTAGGTGGTCAGGGTTGTGTGTTGACCGTCGACTTGACAACCCGCGCGGTAACCTGGAAGGCCGGGAATCGCGGATGTTGCTGCGGTCCGCGGTCCACAGGTCTTGACGTGGCATTCGGGCATTTGCCCGTAGCCCGAATCTTGGCCAATTCGGCTAACCGCGTCGGACGGCAGCCGGTGGGTTTCACCAGGTGGCGCACGGGGAAGAACGGAACCTCTGAAGTCATTTGCCGTGGCCGGCTGGGTGCTAGCGGTTCTCTCTTCCACGAAGCGTCTGCTGAAAGACTGGTACGCACAGAAGTGGGATAGACTTCCCGTCTGTCAACTACGTAGTCCAGGCAAACATGGAAGTTGGAATTGCCCCAGAACTTGACGGGCTGGAAGCCTATCCCACGACTTTTCCAGTAGGCTTGCGAAGCGGGGTGGAAAGATTGGACGAATCCGTCAACGGTTCCGATTCTGTTAATAGTACTAATCGCTGGGACTTTCGGGATTGCGCAATCGTTGTCATGGCGGAGAATCGTGTGGGCTCGCTGATGGTTCGCGCCCTGTGCTGCTGGTGTTTGCTAGCGGCGGCCGTGGGTTGCAGCCGCACGCGCTATCGCCTGGCGGCCGACCGGGACGCGACCGGCCTGCTGGCGGAGAAGTCCGCGGGCGGGCCGTGGCAGGTGCCGCCGATGTTTTCCGTGTACCCGCATCCGCAGTCGCGGTTCTTCGACCCCACGCCCGACGACGATCCGATTCTGCCGGTCCCGGCGCCGCGGCTGTATGCGTATTCGCTGCCGGAGTTGCAGCCACGCGATCCGCGCCGTTTTCGCGGTGAAGCGCTGACATCCGTCGCCAACGCGGGTATCGCGGAGATGCGCGTCTCCGATGGCGCTGTGCCAGGGCCGGAGGCTCCGCCGGCAATGCCGGGCCCCACCGTTCAGCAAGTGGCCTTTCAACCGCCGGCCTCGGCGGCTCCGCAGGACATCACGTCCGTGGATCTGGAACAGTTGTCATTGGTCCTGGGGGTTTCCGTCGAGGAACTTCAGATCCTGCCGATTCCGCCTGCCATCTGGCAGTCGCTGCCGGAACGCTGTCTGACGCGGATGCTGGAATTCGTCTCGGTGCAAGACGAGTATCGCCGCTCGTTCAAACGCGACCCGGACGACACGTTGCGCGACCTCTCGCAACGGCTGGCCTTGGAAGACATCATGGAATTGGCGTTGATCAACAGCCGGGAGTACCAAACCCGCAAGGAGCGGCTGTACTTGACGGCCTTGGCCTTGTCCCTGGAGCGGTTCGACTACGACCTGAAATTCGCCACCCGCGATAATGGAACAGGTGTCGATTTCCGGGACGGCCCCGCTTCCACGAGCCGTCAAAGCACGCTGACGATTCCCACGTCGGTCAAGGTCGACCAGCTACTGGCGACGGGCGGCACATTCCTGGCCCATTTTGCCAACGAGGTTGTTCTGACGTTCAACGGACCAAACGGTTTTTCGGCTGACGTGGGTTCAACACTGCTGTACGATTTTTCTCAGACAGTCTTTCAACGCGACTTTATGCTGGAGGACCTGACCCGGGCGGAACGCAACGTGGTTTACGAGACGCGCGAGTTCGCCCGCTTCCGCAAGACCCTGTTCCGCGATCTGGCCGAGCAATACTACGGCCTGCTGCTGACCTATCGCGAAATCGAAATCGCGTCGCAGGACTACTTCAGCAATCTGCGCGGGTTCAATCAGGGCGAAGCGGAATACCGGGCCGGCCGGCTGCCACGATTCCAGGTGGACCAGTTCGAGCAGGATACTCTGAGAAGCCGCCGGGACCTCATCCTCGCCTGCAATCGACTGGAGTTGAACCTGGACGAATTGAAGATCGAAATCGGTTTGCCGCCCGAGCTGCCGCTGAACCTGGATCTGACCGAGTTGGACCAGTTGACGCTGCGCGACGAAGTAACGGCCGTTGCCGAACGGGTTCGCCGATCGCGGCGAAACTTGATCACCGAACGCGGGTTGCCGGCGCCGGAGCGGGGCGCGCTGCTCAACGCGTCCGTCGATCTGGTGCGCAAGATGCTGCTGGTCGAACAACTGCAGCAACGTTTGGGCGAGGATGCGCCGGAGCTCGCCTCGCTGCAACTGGAACTGGCTCAACTGGCCGCCGCCGAAGCGGAACTCGAGGTCCAGTTCAACCGGGACGTGCTGACGCAGGAGCAGAACGTCGTGCCAGCCGCACCGCCCTTGCGGATCTTCCAGCGAACCACGGATTTGGTCAACTCGCTGCTCGTGCTCACCACGCGGCAACTCCGCGTGGCGGAGTTCCGCGGCTTGGACTCCGCCGGTTTGAACGTGATCCGGCGGCGTTCCGACGACTTGAGCCGGCGCAGCGGTCAACTGCAGGCCGACTTGGATCAGGTCATCGTCGAGCGGCGTTTGGACCGGATTCCGGAATTCGTCCGCACGGCGGCAACGCTGCTGGCCGACGCGGATACCGTCGCCGGCCAGTTGCAGGCCCTGCTGCCGCCCCGGGCGGCCGACGCCAACGCGGCCCTGCAGCAGGCGCTGGCCGATGCCGACCGCTTAATCGCCCAGAGTCAGGAGTTGCTGGCCCGCGAGGCCGGCGGATTGGCGCCGGTGGAGGTCGAGGTGGATGAAGCGATGTTGACGGCCCTGACGCTGCGGTACGATTTGATGAACCGGCGCGAGAACCTGGCCGACGTCTGGCGGGATATCAAGTTTCGGGGCGACGACTTGAAATCCATCCTCAATCTGCGGGCCAGTGAGCTTTTGCGCACCAGGAGTGATACCAACCGGCCCTTCGACTTTTCGTTCGACGAAAGCGAAACGCGGCTGGCGGTGACCTTTGACGCGCCGCTCAATCGGCGTGCGCAACGCAACAGTTTCCGCAAGTCGCTGATCGACTATAACGCGGGCCTGCGCACGCTGATGCAAGCGGAAGACACCGTCAAGTTCGACGTCCGCGACAGTCTGCGGCAATTGGCGTTGGACCAGGAACAGTACGGGATTGCTGTGGCCAGCACCGCGCTGGCTTATGAACGCCGCATCAGTACCCGGCTGCAGTTGCGGTTGGGCGTCGAGAACATCCGTGTCGAGGATGTGCTCGACGCGCAGCGCGCCTATACGGCTTCGTTGAGCCAGTTGGCCAGCTCGCATATCCAGTACATCCGAGACCGCATCGGCCTGTTCCTGGACTTGGAATTGCTGGAGGTCGACGAGTCGGGCTTCTGGCAGCAGCTGTACGACGAGGACTACCAGCCAACACCGAACCTCCAATTGCCGGACTACGCCCTGCCGGTCTACGGCCAGTTGCCGCACGGCACCTGGCCCTCGCACAAAATCAAGCGGATGTTGCACGTGCCGCCCGGACAAACGATCATCTACCGGTCCGATGGCGATCAGGAATCGCTGGGCGAAGAAGTTCCCGCCCCGTCGCCCGAAGCCGCCGCGACGCCGATGGAATAGGGCTATGAAACTCAAGTGCATCCCGGAAGATTTCCGCGTCGAGGAGTTGACGGCCGTCGCCCCGGCGGGCGGCCCGTTCGCCCTGTATCGGCTCAGCAAACGCTGGCTCGGAACACCGGAAGCGGTCGCGGCCATCCAGCAATGCTGGCGGATCGAACGGGAACGCATCTCGCTGGGAGGGCTGAAGGACTTTCACGCGGTGACGCAGCAGCATCTGACGATCGAGCGCGGCCCGCGGCAGGACCTGCACCAAGCGCGGTTTGACTTGGTCTACCTGGGGCAGGTGACGCAACCCTTTCACGCCGGTGACGTCACAGGCAACGGATTCCACATCGTGCTCCGGGATCTCGATGCGGCCGCCGTCGCCGGTTGTCAGACGGCGCTGGCCGGCCTGACGGCACCGGGCGTCCCGAACTACTTTGACGACCAGCGCTTCGGCTCGGTGGGCGCGTCCGGCCAATTCATCGCCGAGGCGTGGTGCCGCGGCGATCACGAACGGACCCTGTGGCTGGCCCTGGCCGATCCCAACAACCACGACACGCCGGCGGTACGCGAGGACAAGTCACTGCTGCGCGAGCATTGGGGCGATTGGTCCGCTTGTCAGGCCCGGCTGGTGCAACCGGACTGCCGGCGCGTCGTCCAGTTCCTGGCGGATCGTCCGACCGATTTCCGCACGGCGATGGCCCGGCTGCCGATCGATCTGCGCAGTTTGTACGTGGCGGCATTTCAGAGCCATTTGTGGAACCGGCTGCTGGACCGTTACCTGCGCACCGGGTTCGGTCCAGAGCAATTGGGCGAGTTGCCTTTGCAGCTGGGGCCCGTCGCGTTTCCACTCCGTCTGGACGGACCACAAGCGGCGGCGCTGGCCGGCTGCGAGTTGCCCTTGCCGTCGGCCAGGCTGAAGCCCGAACCGGGTCCAATCCGTGACCTGCTCGACGAGACGCTGCAAGAGTTTGGCATCGAGTTGCGGGAAATCCGGATCAAATACCCGCGCGACACGTTCTTCTCCAAGGGCTATCGGCGGGCCGTCTTCGTCCCGCACGAGTTGGCCTACACGCTGGAGCCCGACGAATTGTACGCGGGCCGGCAAAAGCTGTGCCTGTCGTTCCGGCTGTCGCGGGGATGCTACGCCACGCTGTTGGTCAAATGCCTGGAGGCGGAGGTGGAGCACATTTCGTAGCTCTTCATCCGTGCCCCGGCCTTGCCATCCGTGCTATTCATGGCCTTGACTAGCCTGGATGGCAAGGCCGGGGCACGGATAAGATGATGGAAACAAGAAAATCGGATCAATGCAGGTTCTATTTCAGCCGCGATCCTTACGCGGGGCTTTGGCCCGTGCTGAACGGCTCCGGAAAACCATGCTACGGCGCGCTTCGCCGCCGGATTTTATCGGCCCGTTCCCACGGTCTCTTGCGGCAACAGCAATTCATCCGCGCTGCGGGCCAGGTACGGCGGTACGGTCAGCAGACGCACGGCGCCGCTGGCTTGCTGGATCTTCCAAGGCTTACCGTCCTGGCCCGGCGGGACGCCAATGCTGTAGTAGCCCAATTTGCGTTGATCCAGGACGAAAGCCGGTTTGCCGTCCGGGGCGAGAACCTGGCCAACGCCGCCGCCGAACAGGCCGATGACCTTGGTGCCCGGCGGGACGTAGAAGTACAGCGTCCACCGGCCGCTGACGTTCAGCGGCTCGTCCAGGCTGGATCGCAGCGTGATCGGCGTTCCCGGTGTCCACGCGACGCGGGTCATGTCGTTGCCGTCCGCAACAACGATCTTGTGCAGACCGCGCTGGCGCGCCGCCAGCCGCACTGTGTGCTCCGCGCCGTCGGGAGGCACGCTGGCGTCGTGCATCACCTTGGTTTCCCGTTCGCCCGTCTCGCTCTCGCCGCCGACCTTCCACAAATCCGTCCGCACGTTGCCGCGGTCCCGATAGTGGGCGATCAGGCCGCCCGTGATTTTCAATTCCAGCGGCGTCTGCGGATCGTCGATCCACGCGAAGAACGTCTGTTCGCCGCGCCCCGCGCCCAGTTCGCCGGGCGTGACGGCCGGCAGGTTCAACGGCTTGGCGGGAACCAGATCGTCGCTGAACGCGACCGGTTCAAAGTCCAATTGGACCAGCGCCCGCGAGGCGATGCCTTCATCCAAGAACCGGCCCAGTTCCTCGCGGGTAAACGGTTCGCTGGATTTCCAGGGATTGCGGTCTTCGGGCACATTCCACTGCGCTTCGGCCGGAATGGTCACCCGTTTGTCCCGCGCCGCCAGATCGCGGTACAAAGCCTTGGCGTGGATCATCATCGTGGTCCGCATCCGGTAGGCGTGGCGGATCAGGACTTCGAACGCCGCCTGCCGTGCCTCGCCTGCCGCTCCCGCATAGCGGTCGTACAAATCGGCGTACCGCGTGTACAGCACGAGTTGGTCGATGCGAGCTTGGATTTCCGGCGTGTCCGCCCGTTGCCGCGCGTCCGCCAGCGCCCGGTACATCCGGCCCAGTTGGTCGTCGTACACCAGGTGCGGCTGCGACCGGTCCAATTGCCGGTAGAACTCGGCCATCGGTTCCCGGGCCGGGCCGAACGCACGGCGGAGGAAGTCGTCCACGATCTCCGGCACGCGCTTCGCTTCGCCGACGTCCCACAGAATCCGGGACGCGACGTAGTAACCCAAGCCGTTGGGACCCCAGTTGTCGCTCGACTCGGCCGACAGGAACCGCGCTCCCTTGGCATGAAAATCCGGAATCGTCTGCGCCAGATAGGCCAAATCGGCGCCGCGTGCGCGGCCGGGCAAGTCACGGTCCCAGGTGTGGACGCTGTAGTATTCGCGGACCCCGATCGTGGCTCCCTGCGCCGACCAGCCCGCCATGATTTCGTCGACCGTCAAACCGCCCTTCAGAAATGACGTCGCGACGCTGATGGCCACCTGCGGGTCCACGCGGACCCGGGGCGGCGGCGAATGGTAGTTGTAGGCGTACATGCCGACCAGTTTGCCGCGCGGAGCCACCGCGGCGGCGACTTCGTTGGCCAGCGTGACGGCCCGGTCGCTGACGCTGCCCATGTGCGCGCACGCCTCGCACTCGCACCACCCGCCGCCATCGCTGGGGTCGACCGAGATGCTGTCGGCGTCCGGGGTCTTGTCGAAGTAGTCGTGGGCGTATTGCACGACCAGCTTGCGCAGACCGGGATTACTGATGCAGAATTTGGCATTTTCGTGGCCGCTCTGGCGTTGCCCGCCGACCAGGGCAAAGTACTCGGGATGCTGGGCGAACTCAGCCCGCTTGGCCGACACGATGCCGCCGTACGCGTGACCGGTGTTCAGTCCCAGCGCGGACGCGGTGCGGTTCCGGCTGCACCACTGGCGGTACGGTTCTTCCGCGTAATCCCAGGGACCAAAACCGTACCAGATACGGCGGCTATGGTAGTCGGGCGATTCGTTGGCGTCGACCGCCAGGCTCACATCGCGGACTTCGGGCACGACTTCCCACGCCGGGCCGGGAAAGAATTGGCGGTATCCGAGCCGGTACAGCAGGTCCCAGACGGCGTGCTCGACCGCCAACTCGGTGGCGCCGACCACGTACATGCCGCGGGCGTGCGAGCGCAAGAGGTACCGTTCCCGATCGAACAGGCCCGGATTCAACCAGGCATCCTTCAACCGCAACGCCGGAAAGTGAGCGGGTAAGCCCAATGCGATGCCCGTGCTGCCGTCGCCGGTCGTTGCCCGGAACTCGGCACCGGAGATGCCTCGCAAGTACTCGGCCAGCGTCGCTGCCGAGCGGCGGACGGAATCGGAAGCATTGTCCGCGAGCACAATCGCCTGTTGCGCCAAACCATCGCGCGCGATGGGGACGGATTCAACGGCTGCCGCCAAGGCAGGCAGCGAGCCGAGGATGAAGAACAGGAAAGCGAGGCGGTATTGCGTTGGCATTGGTTAACCCCCTACCGTTCGACTTCATACACCTTCAACATACTGGGCGGCGGCAGCGGGCCGCTACGGGGGCGATCGCGATTCGAAGGAAGTGTCTCCCAGCGCAACAGGTACTGCAATCCCGGATCGTCGCTGTGGCCCAAATCTTCCGCCGTCTGGCCGCGCAGTTCCGGCCAAGCGGATGGCTGCGGGGAGACCGCGCCCGGCAGCGTTGGTTCGCGAGGCGCCGGCCCGCCGGCCCGACGGCGCGCAGAGTCGCCGCGTCCAGCCGCCACCGTCCGGAACCATGTTTGGCGTGGCGGTAGTTCTGGGTCAAGCTGCCATCCGCAGCCGCCGTGACGGGTCCGAACCCGATCTCAAAGCCGATCGATCCGCCGCCGCTGAACTCCCAGCGGTAGTCCCAATCGCTGGTTTGATAGATTTTCCAGCCGCCCTCCTCACGCCGCGCGTTGTACAACTGCGTCTTGCCCGCCGGATCGAATTTGTGATAACTGAGGACGATGCGTGCTTGCGCATCAAAACCGATCACCGTGTTGCCGTTGATCAGGCCGCCCTGAGCCGGCACAGGATCGACGATTTCGGCACTGGCCAGCGAAATCGGCAGCCGCAACGCGATGCCGTCGCTCGTTTCCCAATGCACCAGGTCCCGGCTGCGGGCGTAGCAAAGATCGTGATTGGTCGCGCAGTCGGGCGTGTCCCGCCAGACCCAACACAGGTGAAAGACCCCCGCCGCATCGCGCACGGGGCCGTGGAAGTAGGCATTGCGCTGGCCCTCGCCCGTGAACAGCGGCTCGTCCAGCAACCGCCGCCACGTATGGGAGGCCGGATCGTAGACGTTGAAGAACTGGTCCCCATTGCCGCTGCTGCCGTCGCGGTACGTGAAGATCAATTCGCCTTGGACCCCGGTCAGGAATCGAGGATACGTACAGCGCCGTTCATTCCGGCCGACCATCGCCGGGACGCGTGCGAGACTGCTCACATCGCCGGGCTGCTCGGTGCGGAAGTAGATCAGCGGCACGCAGTGCATGTTGCCGCTCAGGTGCAGATGCCCGTCGCCGTCGGCGGCCAGGGTAACGTAGTTGTGGCTGTCCCAACCCAGTTGCGACGGCAGCCGCTGAAACTCCCACTGATCGGAATCCAGCGTGCGGGCGGCCACCGTCAGATGCCGGTCCGCATCAAAGAACGCGACGAATTGCCGCGTGCCATGCGTGAGCAACGCGAACCGGACCGGATGCCCGGACCAGACCGGCGCCACGTCGACAATCCGGCGGATGTAAGGATCGGCCCGCACGGACAGCGGCGTCAGCAAAAGCCATCCCAGGACAATCCACGAGGCGCGCGGCAGGACGGTGGTAAAATGCTTCGGCATGGCGAACTCCAAAAAAGGGGCTGGGCAGGGGGAATTCTTGGCGGGAGACGCCCGTAATTGTAGCCGATTCACGTTGAACCGCGAGCCGCAAGCGCCTATCTTAGAGAGGTCGTGCGAAAACAGGCCAGTCCCGCAGGCAGAAGGAAACCGCCATGAATCATCGCCAGATGAAAGAATCAACCATCGGCCAACCTCACCAACTTGACCCCGTCCCGTCGCCGCCGCCGAACGGCGACCGTCGCGAGTTTTTCAAAACGATGGGGACCTTGTCCGTAGGCTTGGCGATGGCCCACCTCGGTACGGCGGCGGCGGCGGCGGCCGAGCCGGCAACGGTCCCGCAGATTCCGTTCGGCAAAGTGCGCTTGTCGCGGCTGATCTGCGGCTCCAATCCCTTCAACGCGGGTTCGCACTTGTCGAACTTCGTCAACCAGGAGATGCGCAGCTATTACACGCCCGAGCAGATCCTCAAGACGCTGCGGCGTTGCGAACAGGCCGGTGTCAATTGCTGGCAGGTTTCCGGGGTCCACAATCTCGAACTGTATCGGCAGTTGATCGACGAAGGCAGCCGGATGCACGCAATCTCGCTGGGCCGCGACCCGGCGGATTTGCCTATCTTGGCCAAAGGCGGCTGCCTGGCCGTGGCTCATCACGGCGAAGTGACCGACCAGCTGTTCAAGAGCGGCAAGCTGGACGAGATTCACGACTTTCTTCAACGCGTGCGGGACGCGGGGATGCTGGCGGGCGTTTCCACGCACATGCCGGCCGTGGTGGACGCGATCGAGTCGAAGGGCTGGGAGCCGGATTACTACATGACGTGCGTTTACGAGCGGAACCGCAGCAACGAGGAACTGAAAAAGTTGCTGGGCTACGTGCCTCTGCCTGTCCGCGAGGTCTACCTGGAGGAAGATCCGCCGCGGATGTTCCAATCCGTCCGCAACGCGCCGCGTCCCTGCCTGGCCTTCAAAATCCTGGCGGCGGGCCGAGTCTGCGACCGCAAGGACACCGTCGAACGGGCGTTCCGTGAAACGTTTCAAGGCATCAAGCCCACGGACGCCGTGATCGTCGGCATCTACGACCGCTACAGCGACCAGCCGGGCGAGGACGCGGCGCTGACCTCCCGCTACGGCAACGGCAAAGTGGCGTAGTTCCGGCGGCTGCGACGTCGAATAAGAAGACGCCCATCGGCTGGATGCAGGGCGACGACGGCGTTGACGAGCGTTTGCTCTGCGGCTGCCGAGTAGAAGCCCATGTCGGCGACCAGTCCTCGCGCCTCGTATCCGCCTTCCGCGACGATCGCAGCATCGGGCAGATAGCCGTCCACCTCGTTGGAGTAACCGGCAATCCACAGGCGGCCGGCGCCCAAGGCGCGTTGCAGCAGCGGCACATAGCCCGACACCACTTCGCCGGACAAAGCCACAAGCGTGAGGTCCTTGCCGAATTGCCAGAGCGCCAGCGGATGCTGATGGTGGGATGGCAGCGGCTGGCCTTGGTTGATCGCCGCCAACATCCGCTTGGCGTTGTGGGCCAGGGCACCCGACATTCTTGCGAGTTCGGCTCGCTCCGGCACCGGCTTGAGCGGCAGGTCCACTTCGGCAAACTTCACCTGTAACGGCCCTTGGACCGGTTCCAGCGGTTCTTTCAGGATCCGGCCGACTTCGGCCGCCAGCAGCTGGCCCTGGCGACGAGCGTGCTTCTCCGCGTCGGGTCCGCAACGCGGGTCGCTGTTGGCGTCCGCGCCGCAGCCTTGCACGAACATGGCTTGCACGCCGGGATGGCTCGCCTCGATACCCTCCTGGGCAAAACTGGCGTAATCCCCGGAGAGCTTGAGGCTTTCGGGCCCGAAGGTCACCGGATGGCAAGCGCAGCCGAGCACGATCCCGCGCAGGGTTCCTTCGGGTGTGCTCACGCGGAGCACTGGTACGGTGTCGTCGACATACTTATTGGCGTTCGGTCCCATGCCGCGATAGCTGCCGTCCGGATGGTAGAGGCGGCGATTCCGCACGAAACTGCACTTGCCCACGCCCCAGGCCAGCGCGGCCGGCTTCAAATCGGCCAGCGCGGCGACTGCCACGTCCGCGATTTTGTCGTACAGGCCGGCGGTATAGTCCCGGGTCGCCTGCCGCTCGTCGGCGGACATCGGGTAGCGATCCAGGTCAGAGGATCCGAGGATCGGTCCGGAATGCGTATGCGAGAAATTCACCAGAAGCTGCCGCCGCTGCAGGCCCGTGCGTTCGGTCAGGCGACCGAACAACGCTTTCGCCTCCGCCGCGCGGATCACGCAAAGATCGACGGTGATCAGCACAGCCCGCTCTCCGCGAGTGTCCTCCAGGGCAAGCGCCTTGGCAAACAGATCGTTGAGCTTGCCCTCGAATGGGCGAAACCGTGTCTTTTCGGCATAGCCGTGAAGCCACAGCGGTTTTTCCGGGGTGATACACACACGCGCCAGACCGGCGCGCAACGCTCCTTGCGGGTCGGCTTCACCGCGAACGTCACTGTTACAGAATGGAAGCACCGCGACAAGCGACCAAGCCAGCCGGTGCCGCAACAGACGCCCAGGGTCAGGACGGCGGAAAATAGGCTCGTTCATCGAATCTCTCCGGAAACGCTCAAGGTCTTTTTGTTGTGGTTCTGCGATCGGCTCGCCCTGCGGCCGGCCCTGGGGAACGAACTTGCCTTCCTTGACCACGCCCTCGGTCGTGTGGAACCCGTTGATGCGTCCCGAGGTTCCCGATCTCGCCGTAGGCCGTGATGTGTTGCTGACCGCGCCCGTTGATGCCGGCCACGGCGATGGTGACGGAACATGATTCATCTCCCTGAGCAACAATCTACACAAATCCCGCCGGCTCGCCCGGCGGATCGTTCGGCTTTTCGCTACCGCGGACGCGGCCCTCCCACCGCGGAATCCCGCCGGGCAAGCCGGCGGAATTCGGGGGGGACAGCTGGGCCCAATGCCCCTCGCGATCGGTCCGTTTGGTCAACGTGGGGGCGACGAAGCCGGCTGACGGACGCAGTAGACCCTTTGGGACGTGCGGATCAACAGCCGGTCGCCAACGATCGCCGGCGTCGCCATGCACATATCATCGTCGGCCAGCTTGTTGGTGTGGAGCAGTTCGAACTTGTCGCCCGCACGCAGGACGAAGGTGACGCCGTCTTCGTCCAGGCAGAAGATCTTGCCGTCATAGGCCCAGGGCGACGCGGTGAAATGCATCCCCTGCGGCAGCCGTTGGCGTTCATATACCGGCTCGCCCGTGAGTGCCCGAAAACAGGCGATGAAGGCCCGGTCGTACAGCACGTACAGCCGTCCCTCGTAGACCAGCGTCGTCGGGTTGTACGGTGCGGCCTTGGGCTGGCACCAGGCGATAAACTCGTTGCTGGTCCGGTCCGGTCCGAGCGAGATGTCGCCGGATGCGCCCGCCCGAATCGCGTACAGGGGGCGCTGGCTGTCGTTGACATAACCCGAACTCGCGTACAACAGGCCCTGATCCGCGTACGGCGTCGCGATCGTGATGCTGGACATCCCCGTGAACCACCACATCAGCTTTCCCTCCAGATCGTACGAACGAACCTGGCCGGTGCCCAGGGTGACGATTTCGGTGCGGCGAGCATTTTGCCAAATGAAGGGGGTGGACCAGTTGCTCTTTTCGTCGCGAACGGTCCGCCACACCTCCTGGCCGGTGCGCTTATCCAGGCACAGCAGATACGATTCTTCGTCGTTGTCGTTCAGAACATACAAGCGGTCGCCGTGCAGCATCGGCGACGCGGCGGTGCCCCAGCCATTGCGCGTGGCCCGCGGCTCAAACCGTCTCGACCACACCAAGTTCCCTTCCCGATCGAGACAGTACAGGCCTTGGTTGCCAAAGTAGGCATACACGCGTTCGCCATCGGTCGCGGGCGTCTCCGAGGCAAAGCTGTTCTTCAGGTGAATCGGGCTGTTCGCGAGGCCCAGGTGGACGGTTTGTTCCCAGAGCCTCTTGCCGGACGCGAACTCGAGACACAGCACTTTGTACTCCAACTGCACGGGCCGCGGTTCCGGGCGGTTGCCGCCGAAGTACAGGCCCTTCTTGGGCGCCTCCAACTCGCCGCTGTTCACGGCCGTCGTCAAGAACACCCGGTCTCCCCACACGGTCGGCGACGACCAGCCGCGCCCGGGCACGTCCGTCTTCCAGGCGATGTTCTCGGTGGCCGACCAGCGGTCGGGCAGATGCGGCCCGCTGGCGATGCCGCGGGACTCTGGTCCGCGAAACTGCGGCCAGTGCTCCTGCGTCTGGGCGGACAACGACTCCTGCGAACCTAACAGAAGGACGAGCCAGGCAGCCTGAGGCGTGATCGTCACGCGGAGGGTGGCTTTGTTCATGGATTCTCCTCTAATGAATCATGGAACGGGGATGGTAAGTACCATTCGAGGAATCAGTGAGCGGAATGGCGCTAGCCAGCGGTTCTGGACCGGCCGTAATACCGGCGCCGCGAAACTGTCCCAGCCATTGCCGGTAGGCGAGCGGGTGCTGCCGCGGCCAGGCCGCCCGCGCCGGCGGTGCCGGTCAGAAAATGTCGCCGATTGCCGCCGGTCATGTTATCTCTCCCTTTCTGTACAGCGAGCAGCCACGGCACAACCCCGCTTTGCTGCGAGCGGATCACCGATCCTTGCCCGAAAAAGTCGGCATCCGGCCGCGGTCACGCTTGGCAGATTATATCCGTTTCAGGCCTCAACGAGCGAGTCCCCTCGCACCGGACAGGATGACTTCTTCCTTTGTCCCCTCGCCCGCTGGAAGACGGCTGGGTGAGGGCAGAAAAACCGGGAAGTTATTTCGGCCACCGTTGCTACCGCGGCGAATCGATCTGGGTTGCTCCTTGGTCCACATCGGCCGATCTTTCCTGACGGCTCCCAAGCCTGTATCATACCTCCGTCAGGCTGAGCCACGCGGTCTCGGTCGCCCCCGACTTTTAACTCGATAGGGATTCCGCAATGACGGTTCGACATTCCCGGCGTTTGGTCCAACTCGCGCTTCTCTTCGCCCTAATGTCCCTCACCCGCGGGGCCTGGGCGGCCGGCATGGAGACGGTGAGAATCGACCCCGACAAGACGGGATTCATCCTCCATCCCTCCGGTGACCGCTACATTCCCTGGGGCCACAACTACGCCTCGGTGGACATCCTGGAGCGTCTGGCCAAGGACCCGGCCCGTGTCGAGCGGGAGTTTACGGAGATGAAGGCTGCGGGCACCACCGTGGCCCGGATCCACCCCGAAATGCCCCGCCTCCTGGCCGGTGCGGACAAGGCCGATCCCCACGCGCTGGACCAACTCAGAAAGCTCCTCACAATCGCCGAGAATTCGGGCATCCATCTCAAGATCACGGGCTTGGCCTGCTACCAGATCAAGGACCGCCTGCCTTGGTATGATTCGATGGACGAGCAGGATCGCTGGAAGACGCAGGAATTCTTCTGGGAAACCATCGCCCGGACTTGTGCGGACAGCCCGGCCGTCTTCGCCTATGACCTGGTCAACGAGCCCGGCGCCGCCGGCAAGCGGTCCGACGGATGGTACATGGGCAAGATGGGCGAGGTCGAATTCTGCCAGCGGCTTAGCCTCGATCCCGGCCAACGCAACGGCGATGACATCTTCCGCGAGTGGACAAGTCGCATGGTTGCGGCCATCCGTAAGCATGATCCGACGCACCTGATCACGATGGGCATGCTGCCGTTCCCCGGCGCCTACAAAGCCTGCGCCGAACAGCTTGATTTTGTCTCGCCGCATCTGTATCCCAAGAAAGGCAAGGTCGATGACGAGATCAAACTCCTCCAGCAGTTCGATTGGGGGAAGCCCATCGTCATCGGCGAGACCTTTCCTTTGAGTTGCGGCGCGGACGACGAGCGGGATTTCCTCCTCAAGAGCCGCGACTTTGCCCACGGCTGGATGGGCCATTGGCCGGATGAATCCCCCACCACATTGGCCGAGCTGAAGAAGACCGGCAAGGCCACGATCCACAACGCGATTTGGCTTTCCTGGGTCGACCTTTTCAAGGAACTCGGCCCGCAGATGACCGGCGGAATATCCCGATGAAACAACCTCGGTCGAAGGCCGCTCGCCCCGCAGGGTGTGACGGACCACGTGCCGACGACTCTTTCTAACCCTCAGAGACGGACGGCCCACTCGTTAGATCCGCTGCTGTTTTTATGACATGGAAGGCGACTGCCGCAGGAACAGCCAGTCTGGCGGGAAGTTCCGGCGAGATCCTCATCGATCCGAAGCAGGACTACCCACAAGCCGCTGGCCAAGAGCAAGCGATGATCCATCGTTGACTACTCCGTGGTGGTCTACGAATCTACGGAGTGCATCCCTCGCGGGCATGGATCGACAGAGGGCGCTCGGCGAGGAGGTTTTCTTGGCCTACATCAGGAAGGTTGCGCCGAATCTCCGCATTTTTCCGCTTCTATATCGGTCACGCTTAGGTCGGCCCCGTTCAGGCAGACGATTCCAGCCAGAAGCGAAAGCACGAGAACCGCATTGACCGATCAAGCTGTCCAGCTCATGAATCCTCTTTCACTCCGCCGCGCCCGGGCCAACGGCCTTCAGCGCTTGAATGTTCAGCTTCATCAGCGAGGCAAAGTCTCCGCCTTTGGGTGCGCCACCACAGGGAGCGAAGACAATGCTCTGCACGCCCAGTTCAGCCAGCTTCGCGCTGACGTCAGCGGACGGCTCCCCCTCCCAGATCATCCACTTGGCCGGATGCGAACTCAGCAGCGTGCTCAACTCCTGCCACATCGATTCCGATGGCATTTCGTCCGGCTCCCAGTGGACGCTGCGGCCATTGATCTGATAGCGACGCTCGAAATACTGGTAGACAGGATGGGAAAACAATACCGGCACACCGGCCGCGGCCTTTGTGGTCTTGCTGATCTCCGCGTCCAGCGCTTCCAGTTCTTTCGCCAGTTTCTGGAACTGTGCCTCGAACTGGCCCTGGTGTTCCGGCCACCGTTTGGAGAACGCATCCTGGATCGCTCGCGCCTGCTCGATCGCCAAGGCCAGGTCCAGCCACGTCGTGAAGGCGGTCGCCGAATGCTCGTGTTCTCCGCCCGGGCCGTGACTGTGCGTTGTCGTCTCCTGAGCGATGAATTGCTCCTTGAAGCCTTCGGAAGTATCCACCAGGCGTGAGGAAGCCAGGGACACGTTCTTCAGCCAGGATTCGTAGGAGGCACCGTTCAGGACCACCAGATCCGCCTTCTGCAGCGCCACGACATTCTCAGGCGTTGGCTCCCAGAAGGCGGGATCCTGTCCGGCGGGGACCGGCAAGCGGACGTCGACAAGTGGCGCCGAGATCTGTTGAGCGAAATACTGCAGCGGATAATTGGAGGCATAAACCACCGGCCGGCCGGTGGGTTTCGAGCCCGTCTCCGGTACGTCCCCTCCCGAGCACCCGCCCGACAGGACGCACAACACCACGGCCCCATACCACACTTTCATGGCGAACTCCTTGGTTCATGATTCGATGAAACGGACAAGCAGGTTTCCGAAACGGCTGACGCCTGCCGTGAGCACCCCCGCAATCACAAGGCCGGCAAACACGACGAGCAGGATTTCCGCGGCGAGCATGCCCGTCAGACGCCGCGAGGCCCCACCCGTCTTTCGGATCGTCTCGATCTCGCGGCGCCGCAGGCGAATCGACAGCACGAACACGAGCGCGGCCGTCATCAGGGTCGCCCCGCCAACGCCGGCACTGCCGAGAATCACGTAGTTGCGTACGGAGAACATCGTCTCCAGGACCTCGTTCACCACCCGCGATGGCACGAGCATCTGCACGGCTGTGCCCTCTTGCTCGTATCGTCCCTGGAGAAGGATAGCCGATTTGCGGTCCGCCGGCACGGCCAGGACGGCGTCGACGGGAAAACCGTCCGGGTCGCCGTGAAAATGGAATGACCGTCGATTCTCCGGCGTGATCTCGGTGTAGGACAGGACCGTGGCATTGGCCACGACATTGCCCTCGTCGCGCTGGAGCACCCCCGGGTCGCCCTCCCGCGCCGCGTTCACGTTCTCGTGGCCGTGCGCCAGGCCCGAAATGACCCACGTCGTTTTGACATCCACAAACACGGCTTCGTCATCGACGGTGCCGGTTGGCTTCAGCACACCCACCACAGGCATCTTCAGAGGAAAGGCGCCGGCTACGTCAAACGCGTTACCGGCCGATGAGAGTACATGGCCTCCCACGTCCACGCCCAAGACGCGGGCTGCCTCCGCCCCCAGCACACACTCGCCCAGCATACCGAACCAGCGCCCTTGGCCCACGGCCAGACGGCGGAAGTCGGCGTAGTCGAGCGTGGTCCCGACAATCCGCTGGTTTCTGACCATATAACGCAGATGCAGCGGAATCCCCCTGGCCAAGCCGGTCTGGTCGACCCGCCGCACCTCCCGGAACTCGCAGGGCGACAGATTCGGCGTCCGGAAATAGAGCGCGCTCAGCGTCAGATCCACCGCGCTCCCCTTGGCTCCGATCAACAAGGGCGTGGACTCGGCGCGAGCCGTCAGCGTCCGGGCCCCCTGTTCGACTACCACGTACAACCCGGCGGGCAGAAACAGCACAAGGCTGATGGCTGACACCAACAACACGGTCTTGCCCCAGTGGAAGCGGACATAGCGCCAAGCCATATAGAGGACGTGGTTCATCGGGACAACTCCCTCACGTCAACCGTTCGATCGAAGCGGGCCAGCAAGTCATGATCATGGGTCACCACAACCAACGGCGCTTGTGTCTCGTCACAGTATCGCCAGAGAATGTCCATGATGTGATCGCGGTTGTCCGGGTCCAGATTGCCCGTCGGTTCGTCGCCCAGGACGATGGCGGGCCTGGTCACCAAAGCACGACAGACCGCGACGCGTTGCCGTTCACCCTGCGACAAGTGGCCCGGATACCGCCGCTGCTTGTCGCCCAGTCCTACCTCCTGGACCAGCGATTTCGCCCGCTCGCGCACCTGAGCATTCAGCGTCAGCACGGGGCTGATCCGGTAAGGCAGCAGCACGTTGTCGATGACGTCCAAATACTCGATCAATGCAAACTCCTGGAACACCATGCCCAGGCGCAACGCCCGATAATCCTGCCTGTCCTCACGCCTCAGTCCGGACACCTCGACCCCGTCCACCACAATCCGGCCTGCCGAAGGCACCAGGACCCCGGACAGTAAATGCAGCAGCGTCGTCTTCCCCAGGCCACTCGGGCCGATCACCGCCACCTTCTCGCCGGCGGAAATGTCCAATTGTCTAATCTCGATGCGGAAGCCGCCGACCTTGTAAGCAAAAGTTGCGTTCTCGACCTTGATCACGACTTCCCCTCCGATACGATCTCCCGCTCCTCGCTCAGCAGCTCGAGATTGCTGATCTTCCAACGATCGTTCTCCACACCGATGGCGAGTGTCCCCAGGTAGATGTTCTGGCGGTCATGGATGTGTTGCCAGTGTCTGACCCGCGCTGTCACGACCCATTTGCAGGGGTACGTCAAGAACCCGTCATTCGACGCGGCGGCGATCGGCGTCTCGACCGACATCACACTCACCTCCTTCACGGTCACCTCGGCGCCCTGGCGCGTCCCGGCCGTCAGCCGCCGGCGACTGTCCAGGTACACACCCGGCACCAGGTCCGCGGAAAGATTGCGGGCGAGCTGATCGAAAGCCGCATTCTCGTCCGCCAGATTGAACGCCAGGTAGGTGTCCGTGAGCAACATCGCCACGATGGGTCTGGCCTCGGCCGCGGTCGGCGCCCTGGGGGCGTGGAACGGGTTGCGCATCCGGACCCCGGCTACGGAAACCGTGAACAGCGCAAGCAGCACAAGGCCCCAATGCAGCGGCACCCCTTTTTCTGCGGTCGGGGGCCGGAATCGACGCTTCCGCGGCCACGCCATCAGGGCGACCAGCAAGAGCAAGATCGACAACACCGGCAGCCGGACAAAGCCCATCATCGCGTCCGCCGCCAGTTCTTCCCCCGCCCACTGCCGATACTCGGCCAACCGCCACCACGCGGCCAGCAGGGCGATCGAAAGGCCGAACCACCGGACCGCCACGTTTCCCGGACGCCGCTCTCCCGCAGGACCGAAGGTCACCAGGAACAGAAAAGCGAGCAACACGCTGAGCGCGGTGGCTTGCGCGACGGGGAGTGCGACACTTTCACGCAGCACGCCGGCCGCGTGGGAACCGTGATAGAGAGAAAACACCGCGACCAGAACCAGGGCTGCCCACCCCGGCCAGCGCAGGGGCCAGACAAGGAGAAGCCCAACGAGCGCCACCGAGCCGTAGACCGCCAGTGTGATTTGCGGCAGGGACACGCCGCGCAGAGTCAGCACCATCCCCAGGACGAACGAGCAGCCCGCCACACTCGGAAGGAAGAAGCGAATCGGGTGCGACTGCAAACGGCACCAGCAGCCCAAAGCAATCGCCGCCGGCAGGGTGGCCAGCGGTACGGTCGGCGCCAGGCTGCCAACAAACAGCGGCGCCGTACCCTGGTAGAGTCCAATCGCACACGCGGCGACACCTCCCAGATAGGCAACCCAGAATCGCAGGCGTACGAGCACACCCTGCCCCCAAATGGCGACCGCAGCATGCAGCTGGCCGGTGCAGAGAATCACCAGGGTCAAGCCGGACATCGTTCCCAGCGCCGAGAAGATCAACGCCATTTGCTGCTCGCTTCGAGACAGCACCGCCTGAACGGGTAATCCGCCGCCGCCGGAGAGCACCCCCACGAGCGTCAGGAGAGCGGGCAGCATCCAACGCCCTGAGCGTGACGGCGATGCCGCTCCTCGCAGGATGCTCAAGGCTATCGCCAACCCCATCGCCGCGGTCAGCATCGCAGGCAGAAACGAAGAGACCTGAATCCAATTCTCCGTCTTCAGCCACTGCCCCAGCGCCAGTGCCGTCGCGAAGGCCGCGGCCGAAGCGAATCGAACGCGCGGGCGCACGCCGGAGAAGGCACACAACAGGAACAAGAGGGCCAGTTCCAGACGCCTCAGGACCTGCCTCACCGCGGCCCCTCCAACCTCGACGGCCAAGCTCTGGATCGTCGGCGCAGGAGGGACCACGTAATGCGCCTGCGTCGGGCGCAGTTGAGCCAGGTACTTCCGCCCGTCCAGCGTTTCGATGGTCAACTGGACGTCCAGCGATGTCCCGAGCAGTCCTTGCACGCCGATCGCCGTGCCGACCAGATCGTTTGGGTCACACGCCATCGCCCACGTGCGAACGACCTTGCTGCCATCTCCCTGCACGTCCGCGTCCCCCTCCATCACACAGACATCCGGGAGGATGGGGCGGGCTTTCAGCACACGCCCTTGGATCACCGGCAGCGAGAGCTGCACGGAAAACCGAGAGGCCGATGTCTCCTTGAGGGTCAGCGTGCAGGGGTTCGTGAGATCGGCCGCTGCGCTGGCCGTCAACGCCAGGACGAGCAGCACACTTGCCGCGATGCGCTTCATGGGGCGGCGTCCCCTCGATCGTCAGCTCCTGACAGCAACGCGCTCACTTCCTCGCTGCAGACGACCTGGTAGCGGGGCAGCACTTCCGCAAAGAACTGGTCCTCGGCCGCCTTGCGGCCCTCGAACTGCAGATCCGCGGCGATGCGGTCCCGGACGTCGGTCCACTCGGGAATTCGCGATCCCTCGCGACGGGTAATCTTGACCAGGTGCATCCCAAACCCCGATGGAACGGGGCCTTCCCACTTCCCTACCGCCAACGACATGACGGCCTTTGGAAACTCCGTCCCGAAGGTGCGAGCGAGTTCGTCCTCCGACGCGTCGCGCACCGCACCGGGCAACATCACAAGATCGCTGAGTTCGGCAAGCTGTTCTGGTGAGAGCTCCGTTTCGCGCAGCTGGGCCAGATGCTCGGCGGCAACCGCGTCGATCTGCGCGCCTTGCTTGTCCCGGCTGAGCGAGACCTGCACCAGGTCAAACGAGGCCGGGATGCGGTAACGCTCGCTGCGCAAATCGAAGTAGGCTTTCAGTTCCGCGTCGGTCGGCTCGCGGTTCTCCGCGGCCACCGTGCCCAGCATGGTGATCTTGCGGACCAGCGACATTTTGACGAGCGGGTCGTCGCGATCGAGACCGCGGGCGAGCGCCTCGCGATAGAGGACCTCGTCGCGCACGTAGTTGTCGAACGCCTTGCGCAACTCCGCGGCCGACGGTGGCCGACTCCAAGTCCGCTCGAACGCGGCACGGACGTGGGCCAGATCCGCCTCCGTGAAGATCACGCGTCCGCCGTCCGCGCGATCCACCGGCGGCCCCTTGGCCAGCAGCATGGCCAGAGCCAGGAGCAGTCCGAAACCGAGCAGATGCGCGGCGGTCCACCCCACCCGGCGTGGCGGTTCCACCTGTGCCGGGTCAGTCTCGCTTGCCTCCGAGTTGGTCATTGGCCTGACTCCGTCGAACCCAAATACTGACGAATGGCTTTCTTCGCAGCGAGACCCAGCGTTGCCCCCCGGGCCTCGATCCCCGAAATCCGCGGGCCCAGTTCGGATCGTCTCCAGGCGATCAAATCCTTGACAATATACTCAATCACCTGCGGATGAACATCCAGCAGCGCTTCGTACGAGGACACGATCTGGTCGCGCAGCTCGGTGCGTCCTTCGCTGCCGTGCAGCGACATCGCCTTGACGACCTCGACCAACTCGTCTCGCGTTCGGTCCGGATCGCGAAAATAGCTGGCTTGGATGAACGAGACGGCATCGGCGCCTTGCACCTCGATCGCAGCAGCCGCCCAGGCGGCCAGGTTTCGAGTCAGACCGATCCGTTCGGCCGAGCGGAACGATTCGAGGATGTACTGCTTGTCCGCCGCTGCCGGGCTCTGGGCCAGGAGCAAAATGGCGAGCGGCCGCCATTCGATGTAGATCGAGTCGCGCAGGATTGGCTCGAGACTCGCACGCGGGACCGCGCGGGCCAGTCGTTGGATCGTCTCGTACGGAGCGCGGGCGAGTTCCAAATAGGCCAGTTCCCGGATTCTTGCGTTGTCGTGTCCGAACAACGGCAAGAAGAACTCCACACGCTGCGCATTTCCTTGCGGGCCCCGCCACTGCGGTCCGAACGCCACGAGCCTGCGTACGACGGCGACATAAGCCGCATCCGCCACTCCCAGATTCCGCCACTTGAAGTCCTTGCCGTCCCTTGCCAGCACGACGACTCGGCCGGGATCGGAGGACAGAACCCGCCTGGTCTGGCTGTCCAGCAGCAGGTCGATAGGGCCCACGTCGTCGCTGGCCTTCAGGATTTCGATCGGAGCGTACGAGTACGGCAGAGCGGGATCCTCCCGAGCCAATACGACACAGGGACTCTCGATCAGCACGTCGGCCGCGGATTGCTGCGGATAAGCGATGCAGATCGAGCAGGCGTGAGCCGACCCGACGAGGCCGGAAACCGTGATGGCGGCAAGCAGGAGGTAGCGCAAGGCGGCGGGCGTCATGAAGCGGCATCCCATCAGGCGAACAGGGCCGATCAACACTTCTCTGCTAGGACGGATTGTCAATCCGTCCCACATCCGGATTCAACTAGCACCAAAGGGTTTTCAAGGCCAATCGCGTAAAGAATGAGATCTTATCGTTCTGTGAATTGGATGCCACGGGCTTGCCCCGTGGAGGCTCCCGTTTCCAGCTACACGAAGCGATCCCCCCGCGTAACCCCCCTACCCCGTTTCGCCCGCGGCGGCATCGCCGCGGGCGAAACGGGGTAGGAAGGAGTAAATGGTTGCGTGCGTGGCGTGTAGCGAGAAACGTAAGCATCCCTCGGGCAAGCCGAGGGCATTCGTTAAAGGGCAAAGTGAATACCGACAACTGGAAAAACCGTTCGGTGCTGGGCGCCTCCTCACGGCGTGTACCAGATCGGCGACGTATAGGCGCGTTCCTGACCGATCAATTTCGCGTCCTCGGGCAGTTCGATGCCGAAGCGGAAGGCATCGTAGACAACCCAACGCGGTGTCGGGATCTCCATCACGCGAGCGTAGTAGAACGCGCGTTCGTTCGCGTCGAAATCAGGATCGGTCCACACCGTCCCCAACTCGGACGCACCGATCGTGTTCGTCCACGTGGCGTTCTTGACATCGACCGTATTGCCGACCGGCGGGAGCTTGCCGTTGGCCCCGAACTTCCGATCGCCCGACCAGGCCACATCGTAGACGCGCTCGTGGGTCTTCCCGTCGCGATCGAGCCAGCCTTTGACGATTTGGATGCGATCCAGATTCGCCCCGATCGAATCGCGGAGCGCGTACACCATAAATTTCGGCGTACCGCTGGCTCGCCGCGGGGGAAGATCGGCGCCCATCGGCACGCCCTTCTCGTAGCCGCGGAATGCGGGCTGGCGGCTGTTCAAGTCGTCGGGCGTCAAGTCCCAGCCGCCGAAGAAACGCACCGCGATGCGCGGTCCGGTTGTGGCGTACACCTCGCGTCGCTGCATGGCGTCGAAGATCGCCTCGCGCGTGTTCTCGGTCGCCCACACCGCGGCCATGCCTGAGGCGACCGTCTGCCAGCCCTCGAAGCTGCCAACTGCGGTTTTCGTAAAGGGGTGCTCGACACGCCCGGGCGACGGTTCGCCGCCGGGGTGCTTGCCGAAGAAGTTGTCCTCCTCAGCCGTGGAAAGCCCCGTGTGGCTGTCGGTCGATCCGACCATGCCGAACTTGTAGGGGTTGGTGCCCAGTCGCGATTCCAACAGCAGGCCGTTCTTCAATGCCTCGCGAGCGTACTCGCGGGGGAGCATGTCGGGTGTCTTCGCCGCGCTCAGATCCAGGTTGCCGGCGTCCCACGTCTCGTAGTCGGCGAACTCGTCATCCGGGGACAGAAACGGATGCGCCTCGCCGTCGCCCTTCATCTGGGTCACCTCGTAGATCGGCTCCCAGCGGGCCCGAGATTGGACGTAGGCTGCGTCGAGCTTGCGGCCGGTGTACTGCGCGTCGACCGGGAACATCAGCCCGTTGGAGAGGTTGCCGTTGTGGGCCAGCGCCAGCGCGGCGCCGCCGGTCTTGGCCTCGTAGTTCTCCAGCCAGCGGTACAGGTCCAGCGGATCCGTACTGCCGATCGGGGCCTGGGTCGTGAAGGGGACGACTTGCCCTGCCTTGTCAGCGCCGTCACGGAAGACCACGTTGCGATGCAGGTTATTGCCTTTGACCAACGACGTCCACTCGAAGCCGATCAGCGTGGCAAAACGGCCAGGATCGTTGTAGTCTTCCGCCGCTTTCACCACCTTGTCCCACGTCGAGGCGTACTTCTTCGCCCCGGGCGAATACTGAATCAGGAGTTCCTTCGGGACCTTGCCTTGGGAGAACGTGGTGATCAAGTCCAGCGCGGCCGCGACCGACGCCTCCCCGCCGGCTTGCAGCCCCTGGGACCAGCGCTTCCCTTCCTCGAATGCCAGGATTTCCGGCGCACCAACCGCCAGGTCCTGAATGAACCCCATAGCGTCGGAGTGGTCGGCGATGACCAACCAGTCGAGCGGACGGGCAAGCTTGACGGGCTGTCCCGTCGAGGAGACGACTTCTTCGCCACGGGCAAAGCGATAGGCTTCTTCGAGTCCCAGCCGGCACCCGAACAGCCCGGCGTCGACGGACATCGCCGTGTGCAGATGCGTGTCGCCCCACAAGGGCCTCTCGGGGAAGCTCCGCTGGGCGTACGGCGAATACGCCTTGCCCGGGTAGAGTCCCGAAAGCGACTCCTTGGACGGCGTGATCTGCCCCACGGCGGGCATCGCCAACGCGAGCAGAACGAAGGCTGACGGAAGAAATGATCGTTTCATGGGTACTAAGCTCCTGGGGTATACCAAATAGGGCTGGTGAAGGCCCGCTCCTGGATACTCGACGGCACGTCCTCGGGCGGCTTGACGCCGAAGATTTTCGCGTCGTAAGTCGTCCACCGGGGTGTCGGAATCTCGATCACACGCACATAGTATAACGCTCGCTGGGTCGCGTCGAAGGCCGGATCCAGCCAATAGGCTTCCAAGGCCGGAGCCCCGATGGCGTTGGTGTACGTGGCTTCCGCGACATTCACGGTGTTTCCTACCGCCGTCGCACAGCGGCCATTCTCGCCGATCTGGCGTTTGCCGGATACGGCCACATCCCAAATCCGCTCGTGGGTCTGCCCTTGGGCGTCGAGCCATCCCTTGATGATTTGGACGCGATCGAGATTTGCCCCATCCGGGTCGCGGATCGCTCGGACCAGGAACGCCGGTGACTTGCCGGTCGGAGCCGCGCGGAGGTCGCCGCCCATGGGCACGCCTTTCTGATACCCATACGCGGGAAAATCGCTTCGGACCAGGTCGTCCGCTTGGAAGTCAAATCCCCCAAAGACCCGCACCCGCAAGCGGGTTCCGGTGGTGGCGAACACCTCTTTGCGGGCAAAGGCATCCCAAATCGCCTCGCGGGTGTTCTCGCGCGCCCACACCGCCGCCAGAGCGCCCGAGGAAACCTCGGCGGCCAGGATCTGGTTCCCCGCCGGCGCGGCGCGGCCGATGATCGTCTCTTCAAACCGAATTGGATCCGCGGTCGGCTCCAGCGGCGTCACCTTGCCGAAATAGTTGCTTTCTTCCGTCGACGCCAAACCGGTGTGTGCGTCCGTCGACCCAATCACGCCGAATTTGAAGGGATTGGCGCCAAGCGCCTCTTCAAAAGCCAAGCCTCGCTTGAATGCTTCCCGAGCGTATTCCCGCGGGAGCATCTCCGCCGTCTTCGGCTGCGGACCGAAACTGCCCTTGTCCCACAACTCGAAATCGGCGAACTCGTCGTCCGGCGACAGCCGAGGGTGACTCTCACCCGTCCCCTTCATCTGGGTAATCTCGTAAACCGGCTCCCACTTCATCCGCCGTTCGGCATAGTCCTTGGTGATCGGTCCGCCCGTGAACGTCTCGACGTCGAACATCAGCCCGTTCGAAAGGTTTCCGTTGTGCGGAATGGCCAGCAAGCGGCCACCGGTCTTCTGTTCATAGTCCGCCATCCACTGCCACAAAACCTCCGGATCAAAGCTCTCGTATTGCGAGATCGGAATGATCTGCTTGGCCTTGTCGCCCCCGTCGCGAAAGACCACATTGCGGTGCAAATTGTTCCCGTTGGGCCCCGAGGTCCATTCGAATCCGATGAACGCCGTGAATCGACCAGGCTGGTTGTGCTTGTCCGCGGCCTCGACGAGTCTGTGCCAGTAGGTTCTCTGCAGCCCGACAACTTCCTTCAAAGGGTCTTCGCGGCGAATGGTCATTTGGTAAATCCACTTGTCAAACGCCTCTCGGGACCCGTCCAGCCCGGACCGCGCCAGGTCGTGGATCATTTTGCCCCACGGGTTCTTTAGCAATTCAGGGTCCGAGACTGCGATCGCAGGCGCAAGCCCCAGGTTCTCGGCGTGATCGGAAATCACCAGGAAATCGAGCGGCCGGCTCAGTCGAGCCGCAACGCCGGTGCTGGACGTCACGGTCGCTCCCAGCGCGAATTGATACGCATCCTCCGGGCCGAGCGTGCAACCGACCATGCCCGCATCCGTCGAATAACTGGTATGCAAGTGCGTATCGCCATAAAAAACCTGGTTCGGAAAGTCCTGGCCAGGGTACGGTGAATAACGGATGGACTTCCAGTCCTTGGTCGGGGGCGGCGGAGTGTCTTGAGCCAAAGCCCCATGAAAGCCGCCGACAACGGCACAGACAACGAATCCGATGAGAAGTCGCACGCGGATCATCCTTTAGCTCCTGAAGAAGATGGCGCAGATGGGCGCGCATCGTGGACTTGCGGGCTCCATGGGAAAACCGATAAGAGTATAGGGCCTGGCAGCCCGACCGATCCATGAGTAGAAATACTCATTCCGCGGAAAAACAACCATGTGCGGCAAGCGATCAACGAAGAAGGATCGCTCAATGCGAAAACGAAGAAAGAGGCAAGAGCTGGTTATAAATGGGGGGTTATAAATCAATCTGCCTTGGTCTTCGTTTTTCCTATTTATAACCCCCCATTTATAACCAGCCTCTTCTGCATTTCGTCGTTTTTTGTCATCCGTCCCCTACTCCGAAGACCTTGCCACGTTGCGTCGAGATCTTTCTCGGGCGCGACACGGACAAACAGCGGAACGGCCGCCGCGACCGCGGCCACCAAGCTGATCGGCGGCAGCATCCAGGGCCACGAGCGCGGGGACAGCCAGGCGAGGTTTCCCTTCACGAGTTCGACATCCGGCAGCACCCATGTCTTGTCGAAGAGCGATGGAAGGGGGCCGTAGAACCGGAACAGGATCTCGAATTCCCCATGGGGATCCGTGGGGGTCCAGTTCGATTCTTTGCCCGCTGGGGCTTTCGGGCCAAAGTACAGATCCACCGATCCGTCCGCATTGACCTGCAATCCCGGGGTCTGCGAGGAACGGGCTGCATGCGACATCTGGCGAATGAGCGCGTGCGTGTCCCGATCGTACAGCGTCGCCGACCAGTACTGCCTGACGGGGGCATTGGCCGGCACGTTGAGCCGATACGTCTTGCTGCCGTTCAACGCGTTACCCTCCTTATCCTCGATGGCCATCAGGTAAAACTGGCCTTCCCCCATCCGCTTGGGCAGGAAGAAGATGAACGAGAGGAGCAGGCCTCGATCTTCGATCGGGTAAAAGTTGGGCTGTGCAAACTGCTCCTGCGCGGCTTTGAAAACGAGCCCCATCCGCTCGGGAAAAGACCACCTGCTTCCTGCCGTAAAAGATCCTTTGGTGACCAGTTCGTAGTACTTCCCTTCGATGTAGGCATGCGCCTGCTTGCCAGCGGCGTTCAGGGCCTGTGCCGTTTCCGCATCGGGGGCGAAGGGCTTGCCCTTTTCGATGCCCAGCGTACGCAACGTGTCGATCAGGGCCCCCACCGGTCGCGTTCCAGCCACGGCTCGTGCTGGATCACGCGATCCAGCGATTCAAAGAAGCGGATGTCATACGGAATGGTCGCGTCGTAGAGCACACCGGCGGCATCCACATAGGTCGTCGGCGGCGGGTCGTCCGCCTGCGCCAGGGGATAAATCTTGATCCGCTTGCCGTATTCGACTGCCTTGGCCAGATCCGCCTCGCTGCCGCTCTGACGAATGGACCGCAGCAGGGCATACCCCTTGTAAGTCTGCGATGGCAAGACGATGTACCCGTCGGGCACCTGCGCCGTGTGGCCCGGCGGCAGGATCAGATACTTGCCTCCCTTACCTTTGTCCGCGCCTGCCGGTCCCACGTCTTCCAGCGGCGTCTGCCAGGCATCCATGATCGTACCGACGATGGCTCCACCGTCAGCGGGCGGAAACTCTATCACGATCGGCCCCACCTCCTTGGTATCGAAGTGCGGCGTGAGGTAGATCACGTCGGTGTTGGGCGTGAGCGTCTGGTTCTTCCAGTCGAGCAGGCGCGACCAAAACAGCATCTGGTTGTCACGACCTTTCGTCTCACGGAGCATCGCTTGGTACATCAGATCGCGATTGACCGCTGGCATGCCCCAGATCACCGCCTCGATGGCACGATGCTGCAGGACTTGTGCGTTCGTCCAGAGCAGTGTAATGCCCGGTCTCCTGGTCCGCCTCCAACAGGATGGCATTCTTCCACTGGGTCCCGGGCCATAGCTTCGCTTCCTTCTGACGCTTGCCCTTGCATCTGCATGTAAGCGAGGAACTGCGTTTCGATCTTTCCCAGGGCTGCGGCCATCGGTGTCGTCCAGAATGCGCTAATTGCGTTGCAGGCAATTATCTCGAAGTAACCTTCCGCTGTGTGCCAGCTGGCGGAGGGGGCTCGCGGGGACAACGTTCGGTGGCATGTTAGAAGCGGTCCCGCAAAAGTAGAATGTCCCCTTTCCGCTCCAAAAAGCCGCTGGATGTCGAAGCGGGAGAAGCCGGTCAGTTACTGACGCTTTGGGTGGAATTCGTGGGGCTATTCTACCGGAGGATCTTGAGAACTCTCACCAACGGACTTCGGTCTCGGCGGTTTGGCGAGTGAATGCTCGCGGCGCAGTTGGCGCAAATCCGCCTCCAAGTCGGCTGCCATTGACTGGGTGTAGATTCGGGTGATGCGTCCTTGATTCTGCCACTCGATTAACTTGCTGAGGTCGCATTGCCGACTTCGCCAAGTCACTCCGTCGGTTACCAATAGCAGGTGGGTGTCGGGGCGTTTCTCGCTGACGATGCGTTCGATGTCACCAAGAACATCCGTCTGCTTGCTGCCCGTAGCGCCATAGCCTTTGGACTCAATCAAGATACGGGGATCTTCCTTGATTGGAATGGCGAAGTCCGCCTTTTCCGTGCTCAGCCCCTTGGCCCCCACGAATCGGCAACGAGTGTCGTAATTCCCGACACCAAAGACGCGGCGCACGATCTTCTCCACGAAATCCTCGAGGGTCCGCCCGCGTTTCTGTCCCTTGATCGCACTTCCTCGGCCATACTTGAGCCGTTCGATGAGGATGTCCTTCCAGTCAACTGGCTTGTTGACCAACTCGGCCAGCGTCTCGCCCAGGCGAAGCTCTTGAAGTCCGCCCAAGAACCCGTCCCGATCCTCTCGGAAGCGAGTCACCCCGCTGCCGCCGTCGCCGAGCACAGAGCGCAAGACGATTGCGAATTCGTCTTTCGAAGCACCAAGAAGCAACCGTACCGCAGTCATTCCCGCCTCGAAATCCGCCGAAAACAGAGCGGCGAGATCATCTGGAGTGTACGCGTTCTTGGTGGGGATTGATTTGATTACCCGCATGACCGTGGCAGAATGCTCGTCCATCCAGGACGTCTCGATCGCGGACAGTGCAGAGAGGATTTCGGCCAGTGTCTGCCGGTAGCGTTTCACGTTAGGTTCCCACGATTAGGTATTCGGTCACCTCATTTCTCACCGCAGCCCCGTGCGTACCGAAGTGGTATCGATGAGGCATCTCGTGGACATCGACGCTCCGTTTGTGGCGTTTCAAAGAGTCAACCAAGACGGCCAAGTCGGGATAGCCGTTCGAGGAATAGGACAGCACAATCGTGCTTTCAGAAAACTTGCCGAAGAGATCGTTGAACGCCTGGAGAGCTGTCTTTCGGTAAGAAAACGGGGTGAACGGTTTTTTTATCTTTTTCACGCCTGTGTGTTCGAGAATCTCCAGTCCTTCCCAGTAGCATGAAATCCCCTCTAGGAAGTGGTAGCGTTTAACGTAGCAGTTGTCGTCGGATCGTGGAACGTACGGCGGGTCAAGGTACACCAAGTCGTAGTGTCTAGGGGGCAGGCTAAAGATATCGGAACGAACCGCATGATTCTCTCTGCCGTTATCGAAGGCGGCTTTGTTGTACGTGTCTACCTGCTCAAAGAAGTGCTCTTCGATTGATAATTGCAGGTCCCTTCGACCGTCCTTGTAGTGTTCCGGATCACCGGCCACGGTGAATACGCCTCGTGGTTGCCGCTTAACGCAAGACCGAATCAAGGCGGCGACGATAATCGCGCGTTTGTACTGACAGTCCAGCTTTTCGAGATTGCCCCAGACGCGATCCAAGAATCGCAGGTCCTCGCGAGCAAAGAATATCCCGCGAAATGTGCTCTCGATGAAACGCCGATGCCGGGGATCATGTTCCCGTACCACGGCGAGATCTTCCTCGTCAACCTGGACGCCGGGATTCTCGATGGTCGCCCGAGCTATGGTTTCAGTAAAATTCAAGAAGTCGCAGGCCGTCACCTTTTTTCCCATTCCCTTCAAAAGGTAGCCTACGCAACCCGATCCGCTGAATCCGTCTAGTGCGGTGTCAAAATCCAGCTGTCCCACCACCCCGTGTATCCACGGCAAGAGCCTGTATTTGCTGCCCATGAACCGCAACTGGGGATAATTCCTAGCGACCGCAGGAAATTCTGCTGCCCATGCGAACGTTGTTTGAATCGCAGCGGTCCGGCCCATTTTCCATGCCCCCACGAAGAATTAGCGCTGTGCGAAAGTCTAGCAGGTTTCAAACGAAAGGGAAAGCTACGGACGACTAACGGAGAATTGCCCTCCACCAGGAACGACTTTGCCACGAGACCTTCCGGGCACCAAGCCTCTGTCCGCCCCAGCGGACCAGGCCGCCGTTACAGTCCAGATCTCCCGTTGATAAGTCCTCGCGTTCGGCGTCCAATCGGCGAGAAGCGGACGGATGGGGCGGGCTTGTCCTAGCCCCAACCCGCTTTGCGGCTCTTGCGGTGCCGGGTATGCTATAACCGCAGCCTGCGGTGGCAGTCGTGTGCCGAGCGAACAGGAATACCGCCGCTGGACAGGCGATGAGAAATTGCTTTTCTGCCACGGGACCGAGGCCAGGCAGGGAAACGTGGTGAGTCAAGGGGGGATGGCGGGTTCAGGGGGGCGGCCGGCGCCCTGAACCCGCCATCCCCCTCGGCCGTTTGCGCGACCTTTTTGGAGCGGGCTGGGGCTCTCCCAGTCGATGTCCGGGTCGTGGACGCGGAGGTCCCCGCCAGGCGGCGCCCGGGGTGACGAGGGACACCAGAGCCCGCAGTGCCGCAGGATCTTCCCGATCACAATGGCCCATCCCGACCAGACACTGTCCATCTCGGATCTGGCTCGACAAGGCGGCGTGAACTCTCCGAACCGCGTTTCAACGATGCTATGGCCTGTCGCCTGTCGAGTACCTTCGCATCCATCGTCTGCATGAAGCCCGGCGACTTCTTCGCGCGAGCTGTCAGGACGAGACGACTGTCACCCAGGTTGCCTTCGGACTCGGCTTTTGGGATCTCGGTCGGTTCGCCGGTGCGTACCGTCAACTGTTCGGGGAACGTCCTTCCGAGACGCTTCGGAAGAGGTAGTTGTTCTTGAGATATTCCCGCGTGCCGAAAGCGTCCCCGGACGCCACTTCCCCTTTGTTGACCCGTCCCACCAAGTCTTGAAACTCGGTATGGCAGTTCCCCTTGCCCCGACTTATCCCTTCCCGGTGTGGTTGATACGGTTTTCAAGGTCGGTCAGGGTCGCAAGAATGTCCTCGAAACTGGCTGGCTCCGAGAGGTACATGTCACGCATCGCCTGGTAATCGCGCCGCAAGGCAGGCAACCGCTTGGCCGGAGGGACGAGGCGAAAGGTTCCGGGTTTCGCCAGGTCATAATTCGCCCACGAACTGCCAAAGAACCGGCTCTTCCATTGAACGACACGGCTGCGAAGCTCGTGTTGTTCAACTGCCTTGCTCGCGGCCGGGTGCTTCGCCAGCGCCGCCGTGTCGGCGTAGTGCCGGGAGAACCGATCCGGCGTCGGCTTGTCGGCCGGACGATGGTATTCCGTGTGGAGAATAGTGGCCTTCTCCCAGAAGCTCCGCTCCACCTCCAGTGCGACGACCTCACACTTCCAATCGGCGAAGGCGGCGGGCAGCACCTCTGCGAGCCATGGCCTAATCGCCGCCTGCTCGATGTACACACGGCGTTCGTCCTCAGGCAACGCCAGAAATCCGAGCTTCATGCGTGCTCCTCCGCGAGTTCGCGGAAGATCGGGTGCATCCAGGCCGGGGCAAGCCGCAGGTCCTTGAGCAGCGCCCCCCGTTTGTCGGCTGGAAGCGTTCGCTTGAGGTGATCTCGCCGCTCCTGCGTCACATGCTCCTGGCCCAACTCTCGAAGGGCCTGGATGAGCAGGCCGCTTAGCCGGCCGGCCGCTTCCATGTTCTTCGGCGTTGTCCGGCGGAGTTGGATGATGGTCGAGCCGATCTTGACCGTCCGGGCTGGGCCGTCCGTGAGGAACACCACTTTCGCCGGCACCTGCTCGGAAAGTCCCAAGGCGTTCGCGGCATACGCTCCTGCTGGCTGGAGGCGAGTGCGGTCCCGGCCAGCCAGCGCCCGTGCAATGTCCTCGGCGGACGGCGCGAGCGGCCCGAGAACCGGGTGTTCCTTCGGAAAGTCGTACACCCCGCGGGCAAGACGGCGAATGGTTCCCTGCCGGGCGAGCCGGTGGAGGGCGACGTCAACCGCCTCCCGGCTGCCGATTTCCAGAAAATCAGCCGGAACGAAGACGGAACCACGTCCACGGCCGTGGATGGCCGCAACGATCCTCGAATCAATGGATTGTGGTGACTTTTTCCTGCCGCTCATGTAAGGAATAGTATCCCATTTTCCTTACAGAATCAAGGGCCGATCACCGGGCGAATGCGGGGGCCATGCGGCAGAGGATTGCCGTCGTAAACGGTTCGTCCGACTGTTCTTCGAGATCAGGAACGGATTGCCGGAGAGGCTGCCCGCCGGGCGGGCCGGACGGTTGCTTCGCCGGCTTTTCTCCTGGGCGGTCCCGCCGTATGCGGCCACGAGGCCGAACCACAGCGTGAGTTTCAGCGATGTCATCCGCCCCTCCGATGGAGGAGAGAGGCTGAGGCAGCCAGCAGGAGATAATCTACCCAGCGAACTTTGGAGAGCGTCGGATAGCACGGATGGCAAAGCCGGGGCACGGATGAAAGGCCTAGGCTTCTTTCGTTATCCGTGCCCCGGCTTTGCCATCCGTGCTACATTCGCGTGGGTCGGCGCTGATGTTGTACGTGCCGATGTCATCACCCCAGATGATGAGGATGTTCGGCTTCTTCGACTATGCCGAAGCGGTGCCGCTCATAACCCCTACGAGGGCCAGGGCGGCAATCATGGTTAGACCAAGACGTGACGTGAGCAAGGTATTCTCCTTTGAGAAGTGAAACAACGACGAAGGAACCCCGGCGACCGACCGCATGTGCCGGTCGCCAGAGGTATTCGCACCACTTGCTGCCGCGCCACACATCTTCTGCATCAGTTGCCAATGCTCAAGCTGGAGGGCTTTTGCCTGGGTGGGTACTTCTGTAAGGTCGCCATGTGTTTACCGATCCGTTCGAGAAACTCGTTGAACAGATAGGTCTTTTGTTGGGTCACCGTTGCGCGTGGGCCGGGAGCCTGATCGTAGCTCTCGAACGGGTCCTGCCGTACGTTGAACAGCTGAGGAATCTCGAGTTTCGTTGTGGCCCCGTAGTACCCGTCCCGTATGGCAAAGTGCCCCTTCCACTGGTTCACCCGCACGGCCATGAGCCGGGACTCCATGTAGTAGAAGAACTCGTCCCGGGCTGACTTGTCCGACTTCCCCGTCCAGTAGTCGAGGTTGTCAACGCCATCGATGTAGTTCTTTTTCTCCACATCGGTTCCCAGCTTGTCGCCATTGGCGATCCGTTCCCGAATATCGGTCACACCCGCCGCTGCCGACAACGTCGTGAAAACATCCTCGTGACTTTGAATGCCGTTAAGTTCCGTGCCCGGCTTGATCTTGCCCGGCCACCGCACCAGCATCGGCACGCGAACGCCGCCTTCCCACGTCGACATCTTCTCCGAACGGAACGGCGTGGTGCCGCCGTGGGGGAACGTCGAATGCTCTACGCCATTGTCAGTCGAGTAGATGACGATGGTGTTGTCGGTGACGCCCATGGCCTCCAAGCGATCGAGGATCATGCCGACGTGTTCATCGTGCTGAATCATGCCCGCGCCGTAGAGGTCATGGTAACTCGTGAATTCCCGTGCCTTTGCCTGATATTTCTGGGGCACGCGTGTGAACGTGTGCATGCGGGTTGTCGCGAACCAGATGAAGAACGGCTTCTTTTCCGTCTGTGCCTTGTCCATGAATTGGAACCCCGCTTTGATCAGCTCCTCGTCGACGGTTTCCATCCGCTTTCGAGTGAGCGGGCCAGTGTCCTCGATGCGCTGCTTGCCGATCTTTCCGAAACGGGGATCGACCGTCTCGTCGCTCTTGTCTGTAGCCCACGTGTGCAGCACCCCGCGAGGGCCGTGCTTTTTCTTGAATTCCGGATCTCGAGGGTAGTCTTCGTCTTCCGGCTCCTCCTCGGTATTCAGGTGGTAAAGGTTGCCGAGGAACTCATCGAATCCATGCACTGTCGGGAGGTGTTCGTTCCGGTCGCCGAGGTGGTTCTTGCCAAATTGACCCGTTGCGTAGCCCTGCGTCTTCAACACCTCGGCGAGAGTGGCATCGTGGGCCTGCATGCCCACCGGTCCCCCGACCATGCCCACCGAAGTGAGACCTGTCCGGATGGGGTACATGCCCGTGATGAAGGCAGCACGCCCAGCGGTGCAGGACGGGTGTGCGTAGTGATCGCTGAACACCGCCCCTTCTTTCGCAATGCGATCGATGTTCGGTGTGCGATACCCCATCACACCGCGACTGTAGATGCTCAGATTGGTGAAGCCGACGTCATCCCCCCAGATGACGACGATGTTCGGTTTGTTCGGCTGTGCCGCGGCATTGCTGCTCAGCAGCTCCGCCAGGGTCAGGGCGGCCATCGTCAGCAGGCCAAGACGTAAGGTGGACATAGGTTAAGTTCCTTTCAAAAAAAGTGGCAACATGGAAGAAGTAGGACGGATTGCCAATCCGTCCTACGCGGTTTCGGTTGTCTATTTCTTGACGGCGTCTTACGCTCGAGTCGCTTCAATGGGCATCGCGTTTTCCCGGCTGCAGACTGTCGGACGACAGCCTGCCTTGCCTTCGTCGGTTCCGCCGCGGCGTCATTTCGAAAGCCCGATCACCGCCTTGGCTCGGCGAATCTATTCCGCGTCCTCCGCGGTAAGCTCGGATTCGCCAAGTTGCACGAGGACCCGATGGAGTTTGCCCGTGAAGCGAAACGGCACCTGGTACTCTTCGCTGACAGGTGTGCCCGCATCTTCGCCGATGTCCATCGTCTCATCGAGCGAGATGCGAAGCGGAATTGTTTTCTCGATTCGTTCCTTCGCAGCCTCTTTCCCGTCGACGAGAAGGGTTGCGTCTGCCGGTCCACCAGGTTGCTTACCACCAAGGAAGTCGAACTTCACCACGACCGTGTGCTTACCTGGCTTGAGAGCGTCTTTGCCGGCGACACGTGTCCGCTCCATGTTGAGCAAGTTGTAGAGGAACACCGGCTTGCCTTCATGCACTTATAACCCAATACCGTTGAAGCGGCCGCCCTGGGTGAACATCATGCCGTCGGTCCCGGTTTCGGGCACGGTCAGGTCGGCCGTAATCTGCCACGAGCGGTTCTTCAGGTCCGGGGCATTGCCTTCGGAAATGCGCGTCATACCCGCGCCGTTGGTGAACTTTGTCCGGCCCTGAGTCAGACTCGGACGGTTGCTGACAGCGAATCGCTCAATGTTGCTGTCATCCAACGGCAGAACGTTGTACTTCGTCGCCTCCACCAGGAAGCGGTCTTTCATCGCTTGCAGTTTGTCAGGGAATTTAGCGGCAAGATTGGTCGCCTGGCTGAAGTCTTCCTCGACGTTGTACAGCTCCCAGTTGTAGTCCGTGTTGGCGTTCCTGGACGGCTGCGACGGGAGCCATGGAGCCGTTTTGGGCGTGGTCCCGGCCACCCAGCCGTCGTGATAGACGCCGCGGCGACCGAAGATCTCGAAGTATTGTGTCCTCCGGCGACCGTCCGCCTTCGCTTCGTCAAACGTATACACCATACTCGTGCCCTCGATTGGCTTTTGGTCCACGCCGTTCACTTTCACGGGGGCTGGAATGTTCGCCGCCTCCAGCACTGTCGGCAGCAGATCGATGACGTGGTGGAACTGGCTGCGGATTTCACCCCTCGCCTTGATCCGATTCGGCCAGGAAATCGCCATCCCGTTCCGGGTGCCGCCGAAGTGCGAGGCGACCAGCTTGGTCCACTGGAACGGAGTCGAGGTGGCGTGCGCCCAACCCGCCGGCTTATGGTTGAAGTACATGGGTCCGCCAAGTCCATCGACGTGCTTCGTGACGTCGTCAAAGTCCTCGATCACGCCGTTAAACAGGGTCATCTCGTTCAGCATGCCCTGGGCACCGCCTTCACCACTGGCGCCGTTGTCGCCCATGATGTAGATAACAATGGTGTTGTCCATCCGCCCGGTTTCTTCCAACGCGTCGAGAAGGCGGTTGATCTGGTGGTCGCAATGCGCCAGCGCCCGGCGAAAACCTCCATCTGCCGCGCGAACACTCTCTTCCGTTCCGGGTCCAGCGAGTCCCAGGCTGCGATCGCGTCGGGTCGTTTGGTGAGCTGGGCATCTTGCGGAATCACGCCCATTTGTTTCTGCCGCGCGAACGTCTCTTCGCGGAGCTTGTCCCAGCCCTGGTCGAACTTCCCTTTGAACTTGTCGATCCACTCCTTCGGCGCGTGGTGCGGGGCGTGGGCGGTGCCGGGTACGTAGTAAAAGAAGAACGGTTCTTCCGGCGCTACCGCGTGCAGCATCTGCAGACGCTCGATGGCCTTGTCCGCGAGATCTACGTCGAAGTGATAGTCGGCCACGTCGTGGGGCGGCTCGATCGGCTTCGTGCCTTCATACAAGGCGGGTTCCCACATGCTGGTATCGCCCCCGATGAAGCCATAGAAGTACTCGAACCCCAGCCCGGTCGGCCACAAATCGAAGGGGCCCGCCTGACTGTTCTGCCAGTCCGGCACATTGTGGTTCTTGCCGAACCACGCCGTGTTGTAACCGTTGTACTTGAGAATCTCACCCAGTCCGGAGAGTTTCCTGGACAAGACGGTGTTGTAACCAGGATAGCCAACACCCATCTCCATGATCGCTCCGGTGCCGCACGTGTGGTGGTTGCGTCCGGTAAGCAAGGCGGCCCGGGTCGGCGAGCACTGGGCCGTGGTGTGAAACCGGTTGAACTTCAGTCCCGCGTTCGCGACCCGTTCAAAGGCAGGAGTTGGGATCGGGCCGCCGAACACCTCGGTAGCGGAAAACCCAACGTCGTCGGGCATGATGATGACCACGTTGGGAGCCCCCTGCGGCGGTTTCACGTCACGAGGGAAGTCTTTCGTGGACTCGCGCGGAGTGATGCCGATCTCGCCTCGGAACACCGGTTCGGGAATGGGCAGAATCGTACGGTCAAAGTCGTCTTGAGGCGCTCCCTTTGGCGTGCCACTGGTTGACGGACCGGCGCTAGTCGCCTGAGCGAAGAGCGGGGTGAGCCGGTCTGATGGGGCCAGCCAGCCGAACAGTCCGGCGACCGCTAATAACGTAAACTTCATCACTTTGCGTTTGAACATGTAGTGAACTTCGGTTTGATGAGGGTAGCAAAACGGGTGGGCCGTGACGATCACGGCCCATCCTTTCGGTTTCGTTCAATTCTGAATCAACGGCTGCGTCGGTGAAATCTCGATGACGACGCCTTGGATTTTCCCGGTGAATGCGAACGGTGAGTCCCCTCGGCAGTTGCAGACCCAGATTTCGAGTCTTGTGCCAGAAGGGCGCCCGACCGCCCCAGAGCGGTCAAGCCCGCGAGCAGAATCACGCCCACACCCAAGCCATCCAGAAGATTTCTTCCGCTTTTCATGTGCAACTCCCTGTTGAAGTTCCGATCTCGCCGGAGCACCAAGGCCAAGATCTTGGGGTGGGAATTTCGTGACGCCAGCCGCGTGCTGGCGAACGATTCCGAGAATTCGGAGAAGACCCCACTCGAAACGTTCCACAGCATAGGGCCCGGCAGCACGAGCGAGCTATGAGTAGAAATACTCATTCTGCGGAGATTTCGATGCCCGCGATCGGTCAAGAGAAGACCGATCCCGCGGTTGGTCCGCCGAGGGGACGCACGGGCGGACGTGCGAGGCGACTGGGGGCGGAAGACCCGTCAGAGCGTAAAGCACAACGCCATTGGCAGTTGCGCTGGTTGCGTATGCCTCGGAGGTCAACCGTAGAGCCAGTCCTCGACATTCAATCCTGGGACTTGTTCGAAGTCGCGCAGATTCGCCGACAGGAGTAGGGCGTCATGAATGATGGCCAGAGCGGCGATTTTCAGGTCTTGCGTACCGATGCGCACGCGACCGACACGAAGGCGCCGGAAGGTATCCGCCGCCGGTTCGTCCCACTCGACGATGGTCCAGTCGCCCAGGAAGTCAATGAGTTTCACGAGACGCTGGTACGGAGCGATCTGCCGGTGAGCGTCACCCACTCGATGGATCTGCGCCAGCCACGCGCGCAGTTGTTCTTCCACCGCGGGAACTGGAATGGCCACCGCGTCCCCAGATGCCTGCAGGCGGTCCATCAGCTGGGTTCGCAACGTCTGCCGCGGATCGGTCAATACGGACAGATGGTCTGGGTCCAGAAGGATCATCGAGACCTCGCATGGGCCGACTTGCGGGCACGCTTACGGTCCGCCTCGCGGAGCTTCATCGCATCCGCAAATACGCTCTGCAGATCCGCATCGCCAGCATACCTCTCCACCGCGCGGCGCCAGTCTTTCCGGCGCTGTGGGCGATCCGACCGAACTTGTTCTTGAAGTTCGGTAACCTGCGATTCGAGGGTCGCCACCCGTTTTGCGAGGTCCAAGCGAGGCATTTCAAGTTCTCACGAATGAAACGAAAGAAGATCAGCCAGGAGCGATCATACCACATGCCCGCCCGTCGAGGCAAACCTGGCGTGAAGGCGACTCCACCGACCCCGCGTCGGTGGCTTGACGACTGGTCGGCAAGACGCGACGCGTCCGCGAATCAACCTCTCCTCCCCCCGTCTCTCCGCCGCCGGAGGCGGCGGAGAGACGGGGGAGCGCAGGGGGTGCCGCCTTCGGTCTAGCCCGTCAGTCATGACTCCGCCGGCACGGGGCCGGCGGTGTGTGGTTTTCAGATCCCAACGCAGCCGGCTAAGTTCTTTCCGCTGGATCGAAATCCGGCGACCGTCGCGGCTTTGTCGAATCTAAAACTTGGGGTTGCCAAGAGCGGTTGGGCATGGACGGATTGGCAATCCGTCCCACAACGAACGTAGGACGGATTGCCAATCCGTCCCACGAAGGCACTTCTGGACCCTAAAGCTTCATGTTCAGCCGAATGCCGCCCACGATCGCATCATCGCCGTCGGTCAGGCCACCCAACATGCCATGCACCCACTGGAGGTCCGGGGTCACCTCGATGGCCGGCGTCAACTGGTAGCGGTAGTAGGCTTCGATGATCTGGGCGTCCCGGGGACCGAAAAGCCCTTGAGGAATCGCTCCGAATTCCGTCGATGTGGCCGTGTAGGCGTAGCCGATCCCAAACCGATCTCCTTTTCCGCGCCGGCGGCACAGTGGACTGCTGCCGCCAATCCCGGCGCTGACGTGCCATGCGGCCCAGTTGGGATTGCCTGAAGCACCATCGGCGATACTGGCCCTTCCAAAGATCCCCCAACCTTCCGGATTGCCCCGCGCGTCGGGCGGGCCGAAGGTGGCCAAGTATTGATCGAAGCCATAGAAGATTGCGTACGCTTCCGGACGAGTCTGGAATTGCGGCGGTGCCGGCGGGTAAGGGTAGGTCGGCGGAAGGAGCGTGAACGACAGGTCTGTCTGGTCAACATTCTTGTAGAATCCGCCGACGTGCTGCTCACCCGGCTTGTCGAAGAAATCCGTGTCGACTTGAACTTGCCCGAAAATGAGCACGCCTTTTTCGAACAGCGAGCCGAAATCCATGAATTCTCTGCCTCGTTCCACCGGGTCCATCACCGACAGGCTGACATGGCCCCACTCCTGCGGCATCAGGGCACCGACGACGAAGGTGGACAGCGGGATTTGGGGGACCATCAGTGGATTCGCCACGAAGGTCTGGTTGACAAACTGGTCACTGCCGTCACCACCCGCGAATTTGTTGTTGTCTGCCACGCCGATGGTGCGCGTCTTGCCCACGGTCACAATGAACTGCTCCGACAGGGGCTGGATCAACATGAAATTCGTGCAGTACAGGTCTCCGTGTGCCACTGGATCAACCGGCATGGCCGCATTGAAGACGGCGGGTGAGAGGCCACCCGTTTCGAACGAGACGTTTCCCCAACGTCCCCAGACGTTCTCCATCGTCACCACGAACTTGCTGTGCGGGAGACCGCCAAATTTGTCCAGACTGATCAGGAAATCATGGCGGGAGTTTCCCGTGTACTCAAAGGTATCACCACCGCCAATGCCTAACTGGGCAAACAGATCGGGAACCGGCGGATTGACACCGCCCCCAACACCGAAGAAGAACTGCGTAACTCTTCCACGGTACGCGATTCCCTTTTGCTGCAGACACGAACGGTATCCGCACCAGTCGCCCGTTAATCTCGCTCGGCAATGGATGCAGTCGCACTGGCCGGAAGCACTGGCCCCGGTGCGCGGAACCGCGATTTCGCTGTCTGCCTCCAGTCCCTCAACGGCAGCCTCCGGGACCGGGCCGTCATCGTGGGTGTCCTCGTACCCGTAATCCTCCAACCATTCGGGCACGTCTCCGACCAGGTAGTCATCTCCCTGATCTTGTCCCCAGGCGGGGAAAGGTCCGGCCAAAGCGGCCAACAACAGCCAGAGGCAGGCTCTCGAAATGGCCCGGAACATAAATCTACTCCTTGGATCGTAACTGTAGTTTGCGGGTGGGGTATTGCTGGCAGGTCTGAATGAGTGGAGTTCTCGGAGCATGATTTCATGGTTCAGCCAAGCTGGCAGTACGGACTGTCATCTTCATCGGCCCGCCAACGGCATTGCGTGAGAGCTGCGTCCTCAGTATGAGTAGAATTACTCATCGACGTAGCGGTTTATCGTGTTCCGGCGCCCGCGCCACAAGCTGCGCGGCGGTCGCTGTTTCGTGGCCGGCGCGGAATGGCGGGGCGAAACGCCGCCGGGGATCGCGAAAGGGCTCGACTACTTGGCCAAAGCCGCTTTTCGGTTTGGGCGAGTTTGCCCTTGCCCCGAAGGGGCCAAACACGCAAGCCCAGGGCAACGCCCTGGGTAGGGTGACGAGATGAACCTCTAGCCCTGAAAGGGCGAAACAACCGCGGAATCCACGGTTGTTTCCCGGGGGGTTGCGCCCTTTCAGGGCTCCGCTGCCTCTGATCGGTTCTGCCACCCGGGGCGTTGCCCTGGGCTGTTGTGTTGCGCCCCTTCGGGGCAGAAGACGTCGCGGATCGCAACTCGAAGTGCCATTTGCAGCCAAGGCCACCCGATGAAGCGGCGCTGTCCCGCTAGGAGGAGCCAATCAAACCGTGACGCATCGCGCACTGCACGAGGTCGGCCGTCGAGGTCGCTCCGAGCAACCGCATGATCTGGGCCTTGTGATTCTCGGCCGTACGCACGGAGATATGCAGCCTACCCGCGACGACCTTCGCCGAATGGCCTTCTGCGAACAACTGCAGCACTTCGCGCTGCCGGGGCGTAAGCAGTCGTTCGTCACGGGCCTGATCGGGCTCGGAAGCGAGGGTGCGCGAAACGACGTCGGCCAGCGCAGGAGCAAGGTAGGTGCGTCCCGCGAGTGCTTCGCGAATGGCGGTCAACAACTCCGTGCCGGCGGACTGTTTCAGCACGTAGGCGGACGCCCCTGCCCGAATGGCACGAACGGCATACAGGGCGTCGGAGTGCATGGTCAGGACGATAATCTTGGCCCGGCACCCGGCTTTTTGGATTTGGGCGATCGCGTCCAGCCCATTGAGTTGGGGCATCGAGATATCCGCCACGATCACGTCGGGCTGAAGTCGCAGGGCTGCTTCGACCAGTTGCCTGCCGTCCTCCACGATTTCGCTCAGTTCATAGGCCGGCTCCAAGAGGCTGCGCAGCCCGTCGGCAACCATCCGGTGGTCATCCGCCATCACAATTCTGGCGCGGCTCATGGATCTCCCTCCGCGTTGTGTTGTTCGTGCGGGCGGATCGGCAATCCGTCCCACGCATCCTCCGGGAGCGGTAGCGAGACGACGATGGTGGTGCCTTGCTCCGGGACGGATTCGATCTGGATGTCACCGCCGACGAAACGGGCTCGTTCCTGCATACTGGCAAGCCCCAGACCCGGCTGGCCTCGTGTCCGGGCCACATCAAACCCGCAACCGTAGTCCTGCACCTTCAGGCGGATGCACTCGGCGTCGGCAGTCAAGACCAGATCGATCCGCTCGGTCTGCGAGTGCCTGGCGGCATTGCGCAACGCCTCCTGGGTAATTCGAAACAAGCAGAGGGCGACGTCTTTCGGAATGCCGTCGGGCAGTTCCCCGCAGCAGAAGTCGACGGCGATTTGCGACTGACTTCCCCGGCGCTCGCACTCCGAGCGGATCGCGTCCGCCAGGCCCAGGTCTTCCAAGATGGAAGGATGCAGCTGGCGGGAAATGCGATGCACATCCTGCGACAAATCGCTCAACTGCTCCTTGACACTCGCGAGCGCGGGACGCGCAGGGTCCGCAGCCATCATCTGCTGCTCGATCTTGCCGACCTGAATCGCGTTGGCGGCCAGCCGCTGCGAAACATCGTCATGCATCTCCCGCGCCAGCCGCTTGCGTTCCTCCTCCTGGGCGGTCAGCAAGCGGCCGGCCAATTGCCGCGTCTCGTTGCGGCTGGCCGCCAATGCCTCATCGGCTCGGAGATGAGCGAGCGCGTTGCCGATCACGTCGGAAATCAGCCGGATGCGTTGCAGAATCCGTTCGTCCCACACCTGCTCGTGCGTTCGCACGCCGAATGCGAGCATCCCGACCACCTTTTTGTTGACCTGAAGGGCAACTGCGGCGACGGCCTTGACTCTCAGGTGATCCGCCAGCTCTCTCTCGTGGAAAGCCTCCGCCGGCAAGTCCGACGTAGAGGAGACGTGGAAGACATCCCCTCGGATCAGTTGGGCCCACATCCACGGTATCGAATCCAAGGGGATCACCGCCGGCGGTTGCGGTTCACCCACACGGACCGACGTGATGTTGGCAAGCAATTCCAGTCCGTCTTCCGAGAGTCGAAACAGCGCGCCGCGATCCAGCCTCAATTGTTCCACGATGCATGCCAAGGCGCGTTCAATTTCGGCGCTGACCGCGTCGGGCGTAATGCCGACGAAGCGCGACGAGACGTCCGACAACACGGTCTCGAACTGCAGCTGGTCTGCCAAAGTCCGTTCCGCACGCCGCCGTCGGCGGCGATTCACCAGGAGGGCCCCGATCAGCATGGCTTGCAGGGCGATGGCGGTGACCGCGGCGGTGATATAAGCCCAGTAGCTCTCCCAAACCGTGGGTTCCCGAAAGAGCACGAGCGAGCCCTCCGGCAGATCTCGCTCGTGGATGCCCCAGCGGCGCAGTTGCCGCCAGTCGAACATCGGGCGATTCATCTCCGTTCCCGAGACGGGGATGGCGGAGGGACTCTCGCCGCGGATCACGCGTGCCGCGATCGTACCTGCCCGCTCACCCTGCAGTTGTACGGGCGCTAGATTGCCGCCCACGATGCCCGTCCCCAGCATCGTATCGTAGATGCCAAACACAGGTACCTTCGCCGCTTCGGCGATGCGCTGGGCAATGTCGGTCGTTGCGGCAGAGATATATCCGTCTCGATCCCGCACTTGGGAAAGCAGGATGATCACGGTTCCAGCTGGGACCTGCGGCGCTCGCGTACACAATTCAGCGACAGGCAGTCCTGACCAGTAGGTGAACTGGAGCTGCGTCTCTTGAGCGTACGCGGCTCGGGCCGCCTTCTGGATGGCCAGATCTTCGGGGCTGGCGCCGCCGACGACAATCACGCTGCGTGTTGCTGGAAACAGGCGGCAGGCAATCTGTAACGTGCCCTGGAAATCGAAGCGATACGCCACGCCGGTCATTCGGTTCGTCAGGGGAAAACGCGACAGCGTCTGCGCACTGACGGAGCAGAGGACGATGGCTGCCTGGTGGAACAGGTTGGGATGATCCACGGCCAGGCAAGCCGCGGCACTGTCGGCCACCGGGATGACAACATCCGGCGCGGCGTCCGCGTACTTCATGCGGAGCAATTCCACCCACTTGTCACGGCCCTCCCGGTCCGGCAGTTGCTCGACCTCGAGGAATTCGACATCGATGTCCACGGGCTCGTGCAGATTCGCCTCCAGGCCCAGGCGAATCCCCCGGTCCCAATCCAGGTTGATGGGCCTCCCGTAGGAGAAACTGTAGAGAACGAGAACCTGTGTGCGCTGCGAAGGCGCATCGCCGAAAGCGACGGAGCGGCCCGATACGAACAGCAGGGCTGCGGCCAGGCTCGCTTTGGTCACTTGTAACATGAACGGGGTCCTTATGCACCAGCTGGCGGGCCACTCGAGCGTCGGCCAGGGCTCATGAGGGCGGCGTCCGCTCTCCGCCGGCGGCAGCGCCGCTGCCGCTCGGGCGGGCAGTTCCGACTGTGCCGCGCAAGCTATGCGTAATCCTGCCCATTTTGCCGCGTCGCCCGCAAAAGTGCTAGTGGTATCGGGACGGGATCTCCGATCGAACAGAAAGAACCCCGACACAGGTTTCCCGCTGGGGCGGTTTGCGAAACCGTCCGGGACGGAATAGCATTTCGTCCTAGCAGCGCTCACGAAACAACTTCCTCATTCAAACCAACCAGCCGCTACGAGCTGGCCGAACGGTCCGGTTCTGCGATTTGGATGCCACGGGCTTGCCCCGTGGAGGCTCACGCTTCCAGCTACATGAGGCGGCCCCACGCGCCCTTTCTCCCCCGCTTCGCCTGCGGCGGCTTCGCCGCCGCAGGCGAAGCGGGGGAGGAAGGAGTAGGCCCCGCGTGTGTAGCGAGAAACGTAAGGATCCCCCAGGCAAGCCGGGGGCATTCACCCGTTGCGGCCCGTAGGCAGGACGATCCGAACAAACGGGGAAATTAATTCGTGAGCGTTCCTACGAGGATCTGCCGAGGATTCCAGACCTTCCCGCGAACGGAGTCGCTTCCATGTTCAAGCCTGTTGGCAGAGTCCATCTACTGTTGGCCGCGATCGCGATTTCGGCCATCTCGTCCGGTGCGCGGGCCCAAGACGAGTCAGAGTTCATGGACGCTGCGGATGACGCCGTGGCCGAGTTCGAGACGCTGGCCTTCGGCGAGGGCGGCGAAGGCAACATTTCAGGGGATTGCGACTGCCTCGGCACGCGTCCCACACTGACCGGCGACTGGCACGGCTACCGGACTTGCCTGCAGCAATCCGGAGTCACCTTCGCGGGGCGGTCCACGCACTTCGCCTTCGGCATCGACGGCGGCATCGATTCTCCGCTCGTGGCAGCCTTGACACCCCTGGGCATGGGCGACACTTTCAAGTACACCGGGCGCGGCGAATACGACCTGATTTTCGACCTGGAGAAGTTCGGCGGTCTGCCGTATGGCAAGCTGCTGGTCCGGGCCGAGCACTGGTACGGCGAGTTCGGCAACGTCTCGCTGCACACCGGGGCCCTGACGCCGGCCGTGTTCCCGGCGGCGTTACCGCCGGAACCAAACGATGAGGGCGTGCCTTACATTACGAACTTCCTGTTCACCCAACCGCTGTCGGAAAAGCTGATCGTCTTTGCCGGCAAGAAAGACGTGCTGGGTGCCGCCGACCAGGACATCTTTGCCGGCGGCGATGGCACGTCGCAATTCGTGAATCAAGCGTTCGTCGCCAACCCTGCGTTTTTGTTGGCGTTGCCGTACAGCGGATTCACGGCGGGTGCCATCATGCCGCAGTCGTGGGGCGCGGTATCGGCGTTCGTCTACGATCCGAAGAACCGCACGAAGGACTTCTTCAACCTGGACGATCTGTTTGCTCGGGGAATCATCGTTGGCGGCCAAGTGAATCTGAACACCAACCTGTTCAACCAACCGGGCGAGCACCATGTAGGCGGCATCTGGAAACACGTGGATTTGATCGACCTGGGTTTCAACGAGCCGCCACCCGGCCAGTATCCTTATCCGCAAGGAGGTCTCGTGACCAAACCGGATTCGTACACGATTTACTACGGTTTCGACCAGTACTTCGTCACGTATCCGGGCGAGCGACCGGGAATCGGACCGAAGAAGGAGCCGCGGGGTTGGGGCCTGTTCGGCCGGGCTTCGATCAGCGACGGCAACCCGACGCCTGTACGCTACTTCCTGAGCCTCGGCCTGGGTGGCAACAGCCCGCTGCGCGAGCATCAAGACAATTGGGGCCTCGCCTGGTACTATGTCGGCGCCAGCGACGAGTTTGGGCCGATTCCGCGGGCTGTGTTTGACCCGCAAGATGGCACCGGCGTCGAAATGTTTTACAACTTCCAGGTCACGCCGTGGCTGAACGTGACCCCCGACGTGCAGTACATCCTGCCGGGCAACCGGGCCATCGCGGACGACGCATTTGTCTACGGTTTGCGGGTCAACATGACGCTGTAGAGACATCTTCGGTTGATGGCTTTTGCTTTCCTGAATTGGTTCCCCATCCGACCCCGCGTCGGTGGAATCGTGACTGATGGCTAGAACCCGTTTCGCCCCTCGTCCTCTCGACCGCTTTCCGCCGTCCGCCCCTGCCGCCGTCGGCGGCAGGGGCGGACGGCGGAAAGCGGTCGGTTTGGTGAGCCGGCGCCCGTTAGCCTGCCAGTCATTGATCCACCGACGCGGGGTCGGTGGTGACACAAAACTCGTGTAACGAAAGCGGTTCTCACGACCGTGCGGCCCGCATCACCATGGTCCGTCAACAACGTGCGGTTTCTGAAACGAGGCCTGAGTCCCGCAAGAAAGTTAGACGGATATCCTCATCAAGCGATGGCGGCGGTTGCCCTGGTACGGCTGAGTGCGCCGCTGCAATTCAAATTCGGAGTCTGGGACGCGCTGGCCACCGGGGGGAGTTGGGGGTTCTCGCGCCGGGACACGGTGTTGGTGACCGGCGAGTTGGAGTATGCCTACGCGCTGCGGGACGGGGCGTTGCCTGGCGGAATTGCCGTGGGCGCCGGATACCTTTCCGAGGGCGAAATGTTGGAAAAACCCTTTGGTGCGGCGTACGGATATTCGTTGCAGTGGGAGCAAAAAATCTTCCGGGAAGGCGACGGCAACGCGGAGGACACCCAGGGTCTGGCGAACTTCGCGGCGTTGTACCCGCGGTTTCCGGGTGCGCCGGTTCCGGGGGACACCATTGGGGACAGTTTGGTGGCCGGCCTAGCCTATACCGGGCTGTTACCGCAGCGCGACGCGGACGTGGTGGGCGCGGGGGCTGTGTGGGCCGAGTTGTACCAGGGGGGGACGAATCTTACGCCACTTGTTTCTCGAACGGACCTTAACAAAAACGCGAGCGAAGTTTCCTTCGCTCGCGTTTCACGTCCGGGCGGCGCCTCGTTGCCAAGGCGAGCGCTCGCACGTTTCACCAGCCACGGAGAGAATCAGAACGTCACGATTCCGTCGATGCCGAAGATGAACCCGTCGTCGAAGTCGGTAGCGATATTGTTGGTCAGGCCATCACCCCAGTTGTAGCGGATTTCCGGCCGCAGCACGAAGTTCGCTTGCGGTTTCCAGTTCACACCCGCCGTGGCTTCCCACAAGGATGAACCATCCCGCTTCCACCATTCGAGCCGTCCACCGACGGCCCAGCAGTCGTTCAACTGATAGATCAAGTATTGGTTGACACCCACGTCGTCGCGCTGGCCGGCCTGGAACGTGTCTGCGTCGACATTCCAATATCCGTCGCTCAGCACCAAGTCGCTTTGCAGGACGTAGTTTAGTTTTTCGGTCACGGAGACGTCGAAGACCAGGCTGTGGTTGTAGCCATCGCCGCGCCACCCCAAGTCGCCGAAGCTGGTGATGTACGTCATCGCGATGTTGTCTGTCAGCGAGTAGCCGAACCCGCCGAGGAAGCTATTGCCCTGACTGTACATGTCGAAGCCGGTATCCCAGCCTGCCGTCCAGCCGGCGTACAGCGTGAGCTTGTCGGTGGCACTGTACGTCCCCAGGGCTCCGGTGTGGGTGAACGGCTCGCTGTTATTCATCGTGAAGGCGTGGCTGTAAAAGAAGTTATCCGGTGCCGTGACAACCTCGTAGCCGACCGGCGTGTAGAAATGGCCAACCTTGACGGACAGATCGCAAGTGGCCAATTCGACGTAGGCCTGCGGAAGGGCCCAGCCGTAGCTGCCGTGGTCGAACCCGTTCCGGAAATCCCAGTTGCCCGGGTTGTTGCCGAAAGCCTGCGTGTCCAGTCCGTCCACGCCGTAAACCAGATCGGTGCGGAAACCCCAATCCAACCCGTTTTCTCCGTTGGCCGTCTTCTGCATGTAAACGTAGCCCTGGTGCAGATTGACGCGTCCGGGATGCGAGTTGAATCTCCCGTCGGTCTTGTCGTGGTAGCCGGCTTGCAGCCAGCCCCCAATCTTGAAGCCCCGGCAGGTCTCGGGGAACAGCTCCCACGGGTCGCCTTCGCAGCACAGGTCCCAGCCGCGAGTCGGGCAGCAGGCGGCCTCCGCAGCCTCCTTGTCGATGATGTCCTGGACGCTGGGGGCCTCCGGTGCCTCCGTTGGCGCGGACGTCAGGGCTTGATCGCTGGGCGACGGCGCGGTGGGTTCTTGTGCCGCCACGTACGCATTGGGACGTTGCGATAAGGTGTACTCGGGCGCAGGCCGAACCCAATACTGTCCTAGCGCATGACTCGTCAGCAAACAGCAAACACCCAGCGAAAGGCAGGTCATTCTGAACCATCTCATATCCGATGTCTCCTCGATCCCTGAGTTCTCCGGACCGGCTACGAGCAGCAACGGCGACTGCTTCTCCGGTTAGGGCATCGGAAAACGTCTGGTGCATCGATAAGGAAAGACGCAGATGATGCAGTCGCACGGGTCGTTCCGAGCTGCGCATCAAAACGCTTCGGATGGGATGTATCGGTTCTAACGGGGGGCGGTGGCCTAGGTTTTCGCGCCGCCTTACGCTTCGCCGTCCGCAAACAGAGCTCGGACGAACTCGCCGGGATTGAACAACGCCAAGTCCTCGGCTTTCTCGCCAACTCCCACGTATTTCACGGGGATATTGAATTGCTGGCGGATAGGAATAATAACGCCTCCTTTGGCGGTGCCGTCCAACTTGGCCAAGACGATGCCCGTACATCCGGCAGCATCGGAAAAGCCTTTAGCCTGGCTGATTCCGTTCTGGCCTGCGGTCGCGTCCAGGACCAGCAGCACCTCGTGCGGGGCCGCCGGAATCAGTTTGCCGATCACGCGGCGGATCTTGGACAATTGGCTCATCAGGTTGGCCTGCGTTTGCAGCCGTCCCGCGGTGTCCACGATGCATACTTCGGCCCCGCTCTCCAAGGCCAGGGCGACCGCCCGGTGCGCAACGCTGGCCGGGTCACCGCCCTCGTCGCCGTTGACTAATTCCGCTCCCACGCGTTCGGCCCAGATCGTGAGTTGTTGGACCGCCGCCGCCCGGAACGTGTCGCCCGCGCCCAAAACCACTCGCTTGCCCTGGTCGCGGAACATGCGGGCCAACTTGGCGATCGACGTCGTTTTGCCCGAGCCATTGACTCCCACGACCATGATCACGGTCGGGCCGGATTCGGCAAACGCGATCGGTTGTTCCGGTTGTGCCAATAATTCCAGCAGTTTGGCCTGGATGACCCGGAGAATGTCGTCCAGGTGGACGACGCGGCCGCGGTAGTCGCTCTGCACCTGTCCGCAGATGGAATTGGCAGGCCCGGTGCCCATGTCCGTGCGGATGAGCAGCGCAAACAAGTCGCGGACGAAATCTTCGTCGACCAGCCGTCCTTCCTGTTTGAACAGGTCGCGGATATCGGTGTTCAGCAGCTGGGCGGTGCGTTTCAGGCCGCGCTTGAAGCGGGCCAGCAGCCCTTCCGGCGCCGACGGTCCGGCCGCCGGTTCGGACACCGCACCCGCTTCGACTTGGGTTTCCGCCACCGGCTCCGGTTTGCTCTTAAATCGATCAAAGAATCCCATCGTTGGTCCTCTCGTGGTGCATCACCCGGTCCAGAATCCCGTTGACGAACGAGGCCGACTGCTGGGCGCCGAACTGCTTGGCCAACTCGACCGCTTCGCTGATGGCCACTTGCCCCGGCGTCCCGGCGTACAGGATCTCGTAGGCGCCCAACCGCAGGATGTTGCGGTCCACGGCGGCCATCCGCTCCAGGCTCCAGTTTTGCGCTTTGCCCGCCAGCACCTGATCCAACTCGGTGCGATGCTCCCGCACCCCGTCCAACAAGGACAAGGCAAAATCCATCTGCTTGGCATTGCGGTTCAGTTCTTTGCGCAAGAACTGCACCACCGCCGTGGGGGCGATCTCCGGATTCAGATCCTCCTGATACAACAGCTGCAGGACAACTTGGCGGGCTCGGCTGCGGGCGGACATAGTGGGACGGCGCTCGAGGGTTAAGGTAATTTCTTCAGCAGGCTGGCCATTTCCAAAGCCGCCTCGGCGCACTCGACGCCCTTGTTGCCGACATTGCCCCCGGACCGATGGATGGCCTGCTCCAGGTTGTTGCAAGTCAACACGCCGAACAACACGGGGATGCCAGCCTCCAGCGCCATCCGCCCCAAACTGAGGCTCACCTGGCGGTTGATATGCTGGTCGTGCGTGGTCTCGCCGCGGATCACGGCCCCCAGGCACAGGACAGCCGCGTACCGGCCCGACTTGGCGAACCGCTCGGCCACCAGCGGTATTTCCCAAGCCCCGGGCACCCACGCGACGTCGATGGCGTCGTCCGCCACGCCGTGGGCGCGCAACGTGTCGACGGCCCCGTCCAACAGCTTGCGGGTGATCGTGTCGTTATAGCGGGAGACCGCGATGGCAAATCGCGCTCCCGCCCCCGTTCGTTCGCCTTCGATGACGTTCGGCATGCGGCCCTTCCAGATCACTTCGAGACGTTCATACTCATCAGAAACTCGGCGTTGGACTTGGTCTTCTGCATCCGCGTCACCAACAACTCCATCGCATCCGGCGAATTCATGTCGTTCAGGACCCGGCGGAGGATGACCACGCGGCGGTACTCCTCCGGATCCAGCAGCATCTCCTCGCGGCGCGTCCCGCTGCGGTTGATGTCGATGGCCGGCCAGATCCGCTTGTCCACCAGCCGGCGGTCGAGTTGGATTTCCATGTTGCCCGTGCCCTTGAATTCCTCGAAAATCACCTCGTCCATCTTGCTGCCCGTGTCGACCAGGGCGGTGGCGACGATCGTCAGCGAACCGCCTTCTTCCACCTTGCGGGCGGAGCCGAAGAACCGCTTGGGATTCTGCAGGGCGTTGGCGTCCAAACCGCCGGACAGGATCTTGCCGGACTGCTGGCACTCGGAGTTCCAGGCCCGCGCCAGGCGAGTGATGGAATCCAAAAAGATCACCACGTCACGCCCGTACTCAACCATCCGCTTGGCTTTTTCAATCACCATCTCGGAGACCTGGACGTGCCGCGACGACGGTTCGTCGAACGTCGAGCTGATCACCTCGCAGTTGGGGCCCTTGACCTCCCGCTCCATGTCGGTGACTTCTTCCGGCCGTTCGTCGATCAGCAGCATGATGACGTACGCCTCGGGGAAATTCTTCAGCACGGCTTTGGCCATCTTCTGCATCAGGATGGTCTTGCCGGCGCGGGGCGGGCTGACAATCAAGCCCCGCTGGCCGAAACCGATCGGCGTCATCATGTCCACGACCCGCGTCGACATGTCCGCCGAATCGAACTCCATGACGATCCGCTTGTCCGGGTGCAGCGGTGTCAAGTCGTCAAAGCAGACTTTGTCCGCCGCCAAGTTCGGATCTTCATAGTTGATGGCTTCGACGCGCAGCAGGGCAAAGTAGCGTTCGTTCTCCTTCGGTGGCCGGATCTGGCCGGAGACCGTAACCCCCGTCTTCAGCCCAAAACGGCGGATCTGGCTGGGCGAAACGTAAATGTCGTCGGGGCACGACAAGTAGTGATAGTCGGGACTCCGCAGAAAACCGAACCCGTCGGGCAGGATCTCCAGCGTTCCCTCGCCGTACATTAGCCCGTTCATCTTGACCCGTTCTTTGAGGATCTTGAAGATCAGGTCCTGCTTCTTGGCCCCCGCCACGTCCTCGACGTTCTCCCGCCGGGCTTCCTCGATCAACTCCGCCATGCTCAGCTTCTGCAGCTCGGCGATGTGGACCTCGCCTTGTTTGACCTTCTCGTAGCGGTCGTACAGTTCGTCCGTGGTCGTTCCCCGGCGATCGGCCTCTTCGGCCAGTTCCTCCGCGAGGGACAACGGTTCTTGTTCGTCGTAGTTCAGCGATCTGGGTCGGGGCATGATTCAGGACTCCTGATAGAAAAGGCAGAGTCGACAAGCGAATGTTGTCGACGGTGGGTAAAACAAAATCCGTGATCGGGGTTCAGGTTGCTGATGGTAGGCCGGCCGAGGCCGGCGGTTTTTGATTCCGTCTAGGGTGTTTCGCGGACAGGGGACAGGCTTTGCCAGAACCGGTCGACCTGGGCGAACAGGTGTTGGCGGGTCGTCGAGTTGTCGATGGTCACATCCGCCCGGCTGCGTTTCGTCTCCAAAGGCTCCTGCGCCGCTTCGCGGGCCGCAAAATCCGCTTCCGTCCACCCGCGCTGCCGGGCTCGGGCGAGCCGGACGTCACGCGGGGCGTCCACAAAAATGATCCGTTGACACATGCGATCCCAGCCGGCCTTGAGCATCACGGGGGCATCCAGCACGGCGGCCCGCACTCCCTCGCGGTGCAATTCGGCCAACTGCGCTTGCAGCTGCTGTCCTATACGTGGGTGGGTTAATTCTTCCAGGAACGTGAGTTCTGTTTTGCTTTGCGGCGTCGCGGCAAAAACGATCTCGGCAACCTTGCGGCGATCGATTTCACCGGCCGCGTCCAAAACCGTCTCGCCCCAGCGGCGCTGGACAGCCTGCCTAACCTCCGCCTCGCGCAACACGGCGTGACCCACTCGATCCGCATCCAGAACCGCAGCGCCAAGCGAACGTAAGCGACGGGAAACCTCGCTCTTGCCGCTGGCCACGCCGCCCAGGATGCCAATCAAGATCATGCTTTCTTTGGCGTCAATGCCACGCCTCGCAATCCGCCCAGTTGTCGCCGACTTTGACATCGACCTTCAGTGGAACGGACAGCCGTTCGACCGACTCCATTTCGTCCCGTACCAAAGCCGCCAAACGCTCGATTTCGTCGCACGGAGCTTCAAACACCAATTCGTCATGTATTTGCAGCAACAGGCGAGCCCGGAATCTTTCGCGCTGCATACGAGCGTGGACATGGATCATCGCTTTCTTGATCAAGTCCGCCGCGGATCCTTGGATCACCGTGTTGATGGCAATTCGCTCGGGTAGGTTCCTTTGCCGCGAGTCGCCCAGCGATGAGAGGTCTCGTACCCCTTGGACGGTTCGCCGCCGCCCCAGGACTGTATTAACATAACCCTTTTTCCGGCATTCGGCTAGAGTCCTTTTCATAAAGTCATCGACCCCCGGATATCGGGCAAAATAGGCGTCGATAAACTCGGCCGCCTGAGTCTTCTCAATGCCCAGCGACTTGGCCAGCCCGAACGCGCTTTGGCCGTAAATTACGCCAAAATTGACGGCCTTGGCCGCACGCCGCAGTTCGCGCGTCACCTCCTGCAGAGGCACCCCGTACACCTCGCTGGCAACCATCGCGTGAATGTCTTCATCGGCGGCAAATGCCCGCTGCAAAGCCTGATCGCCGGAAAAATGCGCCAGCACCCGCAGTTCAATCTGGGAATAATCCGCCGTCACAAGCTTCCAACCCGGCTCGCCAGCGATGAAAGCCGCACGAATCTCCCGGCCCTCGTTGGTGCGCACCGGGATGTTCTGCAGGTTGGGTTCGGTCGAACTCAGGCGGCCCGTGGCCGCCACGTCCTGTTTGAACGAGGTGTGTACGCGGCCGGTCTGCGGATGCACCAAACCGATCAACGCGTCTGCATACGTGCTCTGCAGCTTGGCGTACTGGCGGTACTCGATGATCTTGGCGGGCAGTGGGTGCTGGGTGGCCAGCCCCTCCAGAACTCCGACATCCGTGCTGAGGCCCGTTTTCGTCTTCTTGCCGCCGGGCAACCTCAGATCCTCGAACAGGACCTTCCCCAACTGCTGGCGGGAATCGATGTTGAATCTTCGGCCAGCCAGCTCGTAGATCTCGCCCTCCAACTCGTTCATCCGAACGCCGAAGCGTTTTCCTAATTCCCCTAGTTTCGCTACATCCACTTTGATTCCGTTGAATTCCATTTCGGCCAGCACGTCGATCAACGGCATTTCCAGATCGCGGAACAGGGTGCCCAAGCCCTCTTCGTCCAGTCGCGCCTGAAGGATCTCCGCCAGCTGAACCGGGATGTCGGCATCTTCCGCCGCATAGGCCGTAATCAGGGACACGGGAACCTGGTCCATCCGCTTCTGCGTCTTGCCGCTCCCGATCAGTTCTTTGATCTTGATTGTCGTGTGACCCAGATACCGCTTGGCCAAGTCATCCAAGCTGTGGTTCCGTTCGCCCGGATCCAGCAGGTAGTCGGCCACCATCGTGTCGAACGCCGTTCCGCGAACCAGAATGCCCGCGGACCGCAGGACAATGATGTCGTACTTCAGATTCTGCCCGATCTTCTCGATGCCCGCGTTCTCCAGCACCGGCCGCAAAGCGTCCCTGACCGAAACGGGGTCCAACTGGGGTTCGCCCGCAGGCGCTCGCACCGGGATGTAGAACGCCACCCCCGGCCGCCACGAAAACGAATAACCGACAATCTCGGCCCAGCGAGGGTTCGTCGAGGTGGTTTCCGTGTCGACGGAGATTCGCGACTGCTGCGACAACTCGCGTACCAAGTCGTCCAAGTCTTGTGGCGTGGCCACGGCTCTGTAGTCGGCGGCCTCACGTAGGCCGGTCTCTCCGAGACCGGAATCCGCGTCTCGGAGAGACGCGGCCACGTGAACGCCAGCGGACGTAACTTCGTCCGCTTGAATTAGACTGGTGTTGGTCATCGAGTCCTCGTCCGCTGGCGGTTGCTGGCCAGCCCGTCCCAGCCCGCGCACCCGGTCGGCCAGCTTTCGGAAACCGAACTCGCGGCACAACTGCTCGACCGCTTCCAAGTTTACCCGCTCAATGCGGCCGGCCTGCCAGTCGAACTCCAAGGGAACGTCATCGACCAGCCGCACCAGGCGGCGGCACAGCAGGGCGATCTCGCGGCCTGCCAACAGATTCGCCCGGCGTTTATCTCCGGATACTTCGCTGGCGTGATCGAGAACACCCTCCAGTGTCTCGTACTTGCCGAGCAGTTCACTGGCGATCTTCGGTCCGATCAGTTGGATACCGGGAACATTGTCGACGGAATCGCCGACCAGGGCCTGGAAATCGACCACCTGATCCGGGCGAATGCCCCAATCCGCTTGCAGCGCCGCAGCATCGAACACCTGATCTTTGCGGATGTTGTACATCTTGACCCGTTCGCTGATCAGCTGCCGACAGTCCTTGTCGCTGGTCACCAGGACGCAATCGAAGCCGGTCTGTTCCGCGCGGCGAGCGACCGTCGCGAGCACGTCGTCGGCTTCGTAGCCGGACAATTCCAACACGGGGATGCCCAGCGCGTCCAGCATGCGGCGGATCTGCGGAACCTGCAATTGCAAGTCGGCCGGCATCTCCTGGCGGCCCGCCTTGTACTGGGGGTACAACTCGTCGCGAAACGTAGGCCCGGGCACGTCAAAGGCGCAGAACAGGTAGTCCGGCCTCTTCTTTTCCAGCAGATCGATCAGATCGCGCGTGAACCCGTGTACGGCCGCAACCGGCTGCCCGCTGGGACTGGTCATTTCCGGCAGCGCGTGAAACACCTGAAAAATCAGGGAATAGGCGTCCACCAGGTAGACCGTCCGGCGGACGTCGGGAGCGGGCGGTTCGACGGAGCGGGGCGCAACTACGGGCGGCGTCTCAGGCTGTCCATCGCTCGTGGCTGGAACGGAAGCGGGTTCGCGCTCGTCCTGGAAGTGAAACAAGCTTTGCTGTCGGCGACGATCGGACATGATTGGTAGGACGGGCGAAGAAGGACGGAAGGGCAGCGGATCCCGTACATCCGACGGAATTGCCGAACGAAGTGCAGCCCTCATCGTAAAGGCATTGGCAAAGGGCTGTCAAGGGAAGCGGGGGCCGCGAATGTCGGGCACCGTGAACGTTGCGCGGGTAATGTGGAGTTTCGAAGGCCCACGGATGGCAGGGCGGACCCGCGGATGTTCTCGATCCACGCTTCATCCGTGGGTCCGCCCTGCCATCCGTGGGCTTCACCATGCATCGTCGGTTCGAGGCGATGCCTCGTTAGTGCGTCCCGATTACGGCTCAGACGTGCGGCCAGACGTGATCGTCCCCGAACAGCTCCTCGCGAATCGCCTCCTTCTCGTCCTCATCCAGAGCGTCATCGTGCCGGACCTCGTTGTGAGGCGTTCATTCAGCAGGCCCGCCATGTTCGCCACGCGATCGACAAAATCAAAGAAACTCGCGAGCGTGTCGAGCATCACGGCACATCGCGAACGTTTGTCGGCGTCGGCGGCCATCCACTGGCCAAACGCCTCCAGGCGATCGCGGTTGTAGGCACCGCACAGGCGATCAAGCTGCTCCACATCATCCTCCTCCGAGAGTCGCTCGATTTCAGCTTCGTCGACGGGACGAAGGAGAAAGTCGGAGAAAGTGCCGCCGTGCTCGGCGATGTATTCGAGGACCGCCAGATTGGCTTGTGTCACTTCGTTGTCTGGGTCAAGCCGAGCAGCCGCAGGTCGGCGAGATGGAACTGTTGGTGACGCAGGGTGGCCGTAGCCAAGCAAATCGTCGTCTTCGACAACTGGAACGAGGTCGGCGAAGGTCACTACCTCGAGCCGACCGTCGGGTCCGGCTTTCAGTACGTGGACGCAATCCGCGACGTGTTCTGTACCAGCACGCAGCCCTGCCCGCACCTGATTCCCGAGGACGTGGGACTGGAGCGTTGGCGATCCCTCGTCGCCTCAGACGGGTTTAGAAACCCGTCCGACGAATGTTTTCTGCCACGTGGGGGGATTAGTACGCCACACCAAGCTTTGCCACGAGCCCGCCGAAACCGGCGTCGGCCAGCACGGTTTCGCCGTTGGAGTGGCCATCTCGCCCGACGGCATATTCATCCCATTGCTGCCACTCGCCGCCGATGCCGACCGTCACCACGGCGCCGTTGGCCAGGCAATGCGTCCAATCAATCCCGATGCCGATCTCGGTCTGAGAATGCGTCGCGTCCGGTTGGAAATAGGGCAAGTCGTCGTTATCAAAACCACCGGCATCCACGAGCAGGTCGTCGCCCTGGACGATGGACCACCGCGCGCGGGCGTACAGTCCCAGGCCGTTCCTGAAGTGATGATTGGCTTGCAGCCCAACGGTCCCACCGATCCCCTTGAATCCGTTGCTCAGGCCCAGGCTGTCCGACTGGTCGAATTCGTTGTAGCGGATGCCGCCCGACACTTCGAACGAAGTTTGGCAGCTTAGCGCAATCCGCTTGTAGGCTTCCAGGTCCAGGTTATACGTGTCGATGGCATAGTTGACACCGCCGTCCGTCGTCGCCGAGTGATCGAAGAACCAGTA
>CAZXYZ010000027.1:0-104930 GCA_964645045.1 uncultured Pirellulaceae bacterium
GACTGATGGCGTGCCCCCTACCGAAACCGCGGGCGATTCCCGTGCCGGCCCCACGGAACACCTGCTGCGATCGGCGCGAAATCCTCACTGCTGCACGGCTGGAATTCATCCGGCCAACAAGCATGCATCCGGCACAGAACCCGATTCTGCAGCGGAGCATCCTTGTTCACACGAGCCACGTGTAACTTGATGAAGTCCATGTCGCACTGCTGAACAAGGTGCCACACGTCATGCGCCAAATAGCGGGGAACGTAACCAATCAGCATCCGTTCGCCTTCGGTGCGCACTGCTACCGCTTGGGAATCGTGGTCGTTTTGCAGATCCAACATCAATCTCAGCGGCTCGCCTTCCTGTAACCGTCCAATCCGCTTTAAGACCGCATCCGACAGCCACCGAATGCCGTGCAGGAAGAATTTGTTGACGTAACATCCGTCGGTGCCCGGCACGGGACAAGGGAACACTTCCACCGCGTCAGTCTGCCGAATCCCCTCCGTCACTCCCAAGACAACAATCGGATCGGGCGGATTGTCGATGTCGAATCCGCTCCATCGCATGAACGCTTCGTATTCCGGCCGCGACTCAGAAAGCAGCCGGTTGGCGAAAAGCGGGAACAGTCTCTCCGACTCGTACACTTGGTCCAACTGCTCCATGCGAGGAAACGGGTGGAAAACGGGCTTTCGAGCACCGCGAGTGTACCAAAACCGATACAGACCGCCGTCATGCTCAAGTCGGCCTACCGGCCGCCAGCCAGTCTGGTCGGGCATCGGGGGCCGCCAGGCAACGAATAACGAATTCATCGGGAATACCCTACTCCAGTAATCGTCGTTGGTTTGTCAGCAACAGTTCCACGGTAAATCGCTTGCAGACCTCTGACACACGCGCCGCGGGAACCCGTTCCAGAATGCCCCCTATTCCGTCCCGGTTGACGGCCCGAAGCCGCCCAAGCCACGCTTGCGTGGCGTCTGGAGCCCTGCCAGCGAATGCCCGAAACGCTTCTCGTAATTCTAGGGGCCGAACGTCGTTTGGGGAGGCGTAGAACGGGCTCCGTCCGCGTCCGGCGAACGCCGCCATCGTTCGGTTCCGGTCCCGGGTGGTCAGGCGTTCCTCCCGCTCGCTGTCCAACAGATTCCGCGCCAGCGCTGCCCCGTGATCGAAGGTTGGGGCAAGCCGCAATTCGTTGCCATCCCAAAGCGATCCCCAGTTCTCGTGGTGCCGGTCCTGGTTGGCAATCCAGGCATCCAGCATGACGTATCCCGCGAAAACGTCCAAGGCCGATTCGATGCCCGCGGGCACGCTTCGCATCCAGTCATCGGGTGGCGGGGCCAATCGTGCGACGATCTCAGCGACGGCCTCGACTGTGTGCTGCCGGACCTTGAACCGCTGCGTTTGCGGGTACTCCGAATCGACGGCCAACAGCAGCTGGTTGCCGAGCACCAGAACCGCCGGCTGGTAGGCCATGTTCTCGCAGACGACGCCCGGTCGAATGTAGTTCCGGCCGTCATACTCGGCGGCCAGTTCGTATCCGACGTGGGGCAGCCCGATCAATTCGCAAAGATGGCATGCGACGACTTCCGCCCAGTCTTCACCCGTGCCGCGATCCTCGGCCTTGAACAACAACCGCCGGTCCCCGTCGCGAAACCAGAACTTGGGCTTGCTTCCCAGCGGTTCTACCGACTGCGACCGGGAACGCTCAACAGGCAATACGGGGAACTCATTCATGGTCAGTCCACCGGCTGGGCCCCCAGAATCATCGCTTCCACGTTGGCCTTGGCCGCGTCAGCGCGAGCCTTGGCGTCGGCTTTCAGCTTGGCGATTTCCGCCCGGTCGGCTTTCACTCGTTCAATTATGACGTGCTGCAGCCTTTCGGGTGGGATGGGCACGGGAAAGGCGCGCACCAACTCCGCACTAAGGTTGGGTTGATTGTTCCCGCTTGCCAACCCTCGCAGGTTGTCGTAGCGAACCATCAGGTAGAACCACACGAAATCAGGCAAAAGGCAGTCGGCAAAATCTGTCATGACCAAGCAGGCTTGGTTTGTTGCGGCTTCGATTCCGAGTTTCGCTGTTCGGCCGCGCGTCGCCCCTTGTCCATACATCGCCATTACGATGCTGCCGACTGGGTAGAGTTTGGCCTGACAGTTCGCCAAGCCATCGTTGGAAAGCGTTTCTTCCGTCCATGTGATGACGTTGTTTCGTACCTCAGTTGTTTTCACCCAGGGGATTCCCCCGCCAAAGTACTCCGGCCTCTTGCGGCTGGGCGTTCCGCCGGTTCCCGTATGGCAGATTTCGCCAAGTGGCTTCGTGTCGTACTTACACTCGTTGGATTGCTGCCGCTCGCGCCAAGCCAACTCGACACCCCACCGACCCACCTCCGACCAGTTTAGGGCGAACGCCTTGGGACGGGGGGCTTGTTGGGTGGCTTTCAAGCCTAAATCGGCCAGAAAGCCGGCCTCGATTTCGCGTTCAAGCTGTTCGATTTTCGCCGCCGTCGTCGTCGCGTACTTCCGCGCCGCTTCCCACGCCGCCACGATCTTACGTTGCATCGGCAACATGACAATGGGAATGGGGATTTCCAGCAGGTTTTGGACAAACAGCCGTTCCTTTACGGCGTCTACGCGGTGGCATGCGATTTGTTCCATGAAATACCGGGTCTGGATCAAGATTTCGACGTAGCCCGGGAGTAGTTCCCCTTTCAGTCGCCAGACTTGGTATTCCGGGCTAGTGATTGCGTCTTCCGGCACGTCGGGAACTCGCCCAAGTGAACCGACATTCGCCCGCGTGGGATTGTGGAAGAACCAGTCTTTGCGGATTCGCTTGTAGGGCGCGTTGAAGGTCTCGCCGCGTTGGTGGTGACTGAACACCACACCAGCTTCGTTGTTGACACCGTAAACCGGCCAGTCTGCGTTAGGCTTCTCCCAGGGTCGCACAAGCTCCGTTGCTTCTTCGGCGAAGTCACCCAGGGGGCGAAAGCCGGGGTGGGCCAAGCGAAAGCCCGATGCGCGGGCGGTCTTGATGTCCCAGCGCGGAAGGTCTCGCCAGTTCACCACCATGTACCGCATCGTGGGAACGGTCATGCGTCACCCCCGCCATTGCCCGGCAACGCGTAGGCCGCTGGCTTCTTGCAGAATCGCCGGAATAGCTGCAAGCAAGTTTCCTCCGGCTTCATGCCGGCCGGCATTCGGTCGTTGGGGTACAGTTCGTTGGCGTCCGGCTCGCCCGTGGCCGTGATGCCCACTTTCTCGGCTTCGTACAGGAAGATCGGATAGTCGAACCGCTCTTTCAGCAAGGCGCGGGCTTCCCGCGCCTTGGTCTCGGCCATGCGGTTTCGGTAGTCGCGCAACTCGGCTTGGGCCGCCTTCCGGGCGTCCGCGTCTTTCGCTTCCTTGGCCGCCTCGATTGACGCTTCCAGCCGGGCCGTTTCCGCCGCGAATTCGTCGGCGTATTTGGCGTCGATTTCCTTACCGGCCGCCTCCTGTTTCTTCTGGAAGTCGGCTTGTTCCTTCGCCGTGAACTTCTGCAGGAACAAGAGCGATGCCTTGACGCTCGCCCCCGACGAATAGAACGTCTCTTGGGGCAGACTGACCACGGCCAGAATCCGGGCGCGGTCTTCGCAGAACTCGCGGACGTAGGCCAGAGACGGATTGTTAAAGATGCCTTCGGGCAGCACGATTCCCATTCGGCCCCCAGGTTTCAACAGGGCCAAACAGCGTTCGATGAACAGGATTTCGGTCTTCACCTTGCCGAGTTTCTTCCCGTCTTGGCCGCGCTTGGGTAACTCGAACAGGGACGCGATGGGGTTTCCTTTGGCCGCTTCCACCCGGGCTTGGGCCTGCTTGTACACGTCGCCGTATTCGTGCCGGTAACGCCGGTCGGCGTCGGGATGAACCGTGGTTTGGTCTTCCGTAAGCAGGTCGGACGGTTCGACATTCGCGCCGAAAGGCGGGTTGGTCAGGATCAAGTCGAAGCGGTCTTCAAAGATGCCGTTGACGTTTACGAATCCGTTGTGATGATGAACGCCCCCGTGGCCGTCGCCATGCAGGATCATGTTCATCTTGCTGGTACGCGCCATCCGGTCGTTGGCGTCGGTTCCGTACACGCACGTGTTCGACAGCTTCCAGATTCGGGAACCCATCTGGCGTTGGTCAATCGTGGCTTGGATTTCGTCGTAGTGTTTGCGCAACAGCTCGGCTCGCTTGGTTTCCGACAGCCGTTTGGACTTCAGTTCTTCGCCGTACTCGCGATACCGCCGGTCGGCATCGGCCAGAACTTGTTGTCGCACGATGTCAAAGAACCGGATGAGAAAACCGCCGGATCCGCTGGCCGGGTCGCAGAGGGTGTCCCCTTCCTTCGGTTCCATCATCCGAACCATGAATTCAACGATGGTCCGCGGCGTGAAGAACTGGCCGATTTCGCCCCTGAACGTCTTCCCGAGAAACCGTTCAAACGCGATGCCCTTCACGTCTTCGCTGGTGTCGGACAGGTTGTAACGCTCCAACAGCTTGACGATCTCGCGCCCCGTGGCAGCCTTGAGATTGATCCGGTCGCGGTCGTCAAAAATCTTGTCTTCTCTGTACTCCGCCTTCGTATCGGAAAACAGCAGGTTCAGCGGATCGTTCCCGGGTAGCGTGTCGAGGTAGTCGACCGTGAATCGGTTCGTGCGTTGTTTCTTGCGGCGCATTTCCCGTTCCACCCAAACCTTGACGAACAGCACTTTGGCGATTTCGTCAAAGGCCGCCGCCGGGTCCAGGTGTTCGCGGTTCCGAATGACGTTGTGGCAGGAATGCAGCAAGTCGGCGAATTCGTCTTCCTTGAACGTCTTCAGCCTGGCGATTAGCTCTTGAATGTCCTTGTCGCTGGCGTCGGCGTGCGGAATGTCTTCGATTTCTTCGATGTACCCCGGCATCCGGTCTTTCTTCACTCGCCAATACCGGGTTTCGCGGTTGTTGTGCGTGACGAAGAAAGGGGCGTCGGTTTGCCGGGCGTATAACTCGCCTTGGGCGTAGTCGCCCGCTTTGATGGTCACGTTGTCCGACTTGCATTCCACCACGATCAGCGGGGGCTTGCTGTCCGCCTTGTCTTGGGCCGTGCGCCAGATAACCACGTCGGCCCGCGCCCGGGCCGATCCACGCCCCGTCACGTCGAGTTCTTCCGCCATTTGGTTCAGGTCGAAGCCGTATTCGTTGTGGAGCATGACGACAAAGGCTTGGCGCACGCGCTCTTCCGGGGTTTCCGCCACCCACTTCTGCCGGATATGCGAGAAGATCTGCCCCTTGTCGTTCGTCTTGACCGCCAGCGCCGGGCGGTCCTCGCCGTTGTCGGCCGTAGTCACGTTTCCGTTTCGGCCTCGGCCATGGGCGCCCGCGCCTCCGCCATTGGTTCGCTTTGCCATGCCGGTCTTCCCGTGGGGTTCGTTGGTGCAAAGTCCACAGTATACCCACGGGCCCGAGGAATCGACAGCCGACACAAACGACCGGAGAGTTCACGCGCCAAGGTCAACTGCGATGTCGGTCCATTCGATCCCACCCGCCACGCCCGCCGTTGAACGGCTCCTGGAGCCTTTTCCGCTCTTGGCTGGCCCGCAACCAGACCACGGGCGGGCTGCGCGCTGTCAAGGTTGTGCCGATCCGGGGCACGGCGACGGTCGATCCAGCCGGCCGCGAGATCGTCTCCCTGAGCCGCTTGGAGCAGACCGTCCGCATCCGCGATCCCAACCTGCTGACGATCCACCACGTAGGCCGGACGGCCGAATACCTATTCTACATCATGGATCCCGCCGACGACGTATCCGGCGCCCCGGCTGCATGCGGCGAGGACTACACGCCGGCAACTCTGGTTGGGCTACTGGCCGCTGGTCCTGTCAGCAGCGACGATTGTGTACGCTGGTCAGGTCAATTGCTGTCCGCGCTGGCGTGTCTACATCGGGAGGGCTTAGTTCATCGGGACGTAAAACCGGCCAACTGCCTGTTCATCGGGGGCGAACTGAAGCTGGCGGACTTTGGGTTGTTGGCCCGGGTCGACCGCAGCGTGTCGCGGGTGGGCACGTTAGCCTACATGCCGCCCGATGGGATCATGGATACTCGCGCGGACGTTTACGCCGCCGGGCTCGTGATCTACGAGATGATCACCGGGTTACCGTCACATCGTTTCCCGTCGCTCCAGTCACGGGCCACGACGATCCTGGCAGATGCACGGCTGACGGTTCTCAATCGCCTGACCATCAAGGCGTGCCAGTCCGATCGGAATGCACGGTTTGCCGATGCGATGGCCATGCTGCAGACGTTCCAACAAGAGGTCGTGGATGGAACTCCGTCCGACCGGCCAGAGGGAATGAAGGTGGCGCCGGGCAGAATCCGCCGGCTTCTCGGTCGTGCCATCGTAGCCGTCTGTCTGGCCGCTGCCCTGATGGGCGGTTGGCTGCTCTGGCGCGGTCTGAACTCCGTCCCGAACGTCGACGTGAACTTCATCACCGACCAATGGGATGCCGAAATTTGGCTGGACGGGCGCCGTCTGTGTCAACCGGATGGCGAACCTTGGCTGACGCCATGTACGGTTACGGGCGTGTCCGCCGAGACGCACGCGGTCGTGCTGAAGCGTCAGGACCTGGAAGATCTGGTCTTGGGACATATCGACTTTAACAGGACACGCGAAGTCGTCGCTCACTGGCCGGGCGGGGATGGGCAGAGTCGAGCGGGAGCGCGTTGAGCGCTGCCTCGCGCCTCTCGTTCAAACCCTCATTCCACTGGCTCGCCCCAGGCGGGGACGAAGCAGTGGTGGCAGCGGCGGCACTCGACGCGGATTCCGAGGAAATCGGGGCCGACGACGGTCATGGTGTTGGATTACGTCAACGCTGATTGCTTGGTCTGATTGCTTGGTCCCTCGCCAAAGGGCTTGGATTGCGGTACAATAAGGTCGCGAAGCTTCAACCGAGGTGACCGATGACCACTCTGGCAAATCGACTGCCCCTACACGCTGACGATCCGCCATTGCGCGTGGATGAGGGGGGTGCCGTCCGTGTCGGCGACACGCGCGTCTGTTTGGACCTGGTTGTCGAGCAGTACGAGAACGGCATGACGCCGGAAGACATGGTCCGAGCGTACGACAGTCTGGTGCTGGCCGATGTCCACGCCGTCATTGCCTACTACCTGCGGCACCAGGATGAAGTGCGGGCCTATCTGAAGCGACGCGCAGAGGAAGCCGACACCCTGCGGGCAAAGATCGAGGCAGAGCGCACGCGCATGTCGCGCGAGGAGTTGCTGGCACGGCGCCGTGCCGGGGAGAGAGTGCATGCTCCGATTGGCCAGTGACGCCGACGTGCATGGCAACCTTGTCCGCGGACTTCGCCGGCGCCAGCCGGAGATCGACTTGGTACGCGTCCAGGACGCCTTGCCCGAAGGGACTCCTGACCTCGAGGTTCTCGCCTGGGCCGCAGCCGAAAACCGCACCCTGATCACCAACGATCGGAACACGATGGCCGGCTTTGCTTACCAGCGAGCGGCGGCGGGAGAACCAGTACCGGGTGTCATCGTCACGACCAACCAACAGTCGATTGGCTCGGCGGTCGACGACATTCTGCTCATTGCCGAGTACATGTCGGAGGAGGAGATCAGGGAGCACGTCGTGGTGTTCCTGCCTTTCCGCGGATGATTGCAGGCACCGTTACTTCGCGTCCCACATCGGACGAAAAAGGTAACTTGGTCGCCATCTCTTGTCGGGGAAGTGCTGACGGTCCATGCCTTGACGGGTGCCGGGAGCTTGCAACTGATGCAAAAAACGGAGGCGCGCATCTGACTTCAGCAAAAGCCCCTATCCAGGCGAACTGGCTGCGGTGGAAGAATCGTTGCTGGGGCGCGAACTGTGCGTCGGCCCGCCCGGCGGGCGAGTCGCCCCGCGAAGCTAAAACTTTGACAGCTACGCCGCGAGGTGTTAACCTTGCGGTCACGACTGACCCGAGGACAGGGACAACAGAGAGCGTCTCGTTGACAGGCTGGATGCCTGTTTCACTCTGTGGATCACGAACTGCCGGCTGCGTAAAGGAGCTTGCCAATGAAACGATTCTGCTGTTTGCCGCTGATGATTGTGGGACTTCTTCCTTGGGCTGACGCTCTCGGCGCGGACTGGCCGCAGTTCCGCTTCGACGCGGGACGGACGGCGGCGGCGCCGGACGAATTGCCGGCGACGCTGCACTTGCAGTGGACGCGGCGGCTCCCCGCACCGCGGCCTGCGTTTCCGGGCGAAGTCCGGTTGCGGTTCGACGCCTCGTACGAACCGGTGGTGCTCGGCAAATCGCTGTTCATTCCGTCGATGGTCACCGACAGCGTCACGGCGTTGGACACGGATACGGGTGAGCAACGCTGGCAGTTCTTTGCCGAGGGACCCGTGCGGTTTGCGCCGGTGGCGTGGCAGGACAAGGTGGCTTTCGTGTCCGATGACGGGCATTTGTATTGCGTGGACGCCGCCAGCGGCCAGTTGCGGTGGAAGTTCTCGGGCCGTCCGCCGGGCGCGACGGAGCGGAAGATCCTGGGCAACCACCGGTTGGTTTCGTTATGGCCGGCGTGGGGCGGACCGGTGCTCCATGACGGCGTTTTGTACTTTGGCTGCGGCCTGTGGTCCAAGTACGGCGTCTGCGTCCACGCCTTGAATGCCGACTCGGGCGCGGTCGTCTGGTCGAACACGGACAGCAACTACATCCCCAAGGCCAACATGGACCACGGGATTGCCAACGAGGCAGGCTTGACGCCGCAGGGTTATCTGGCGGTGGTCAATGATCAACTGGTGGTCCCGTGCGGCGCTCAACTGCCCGCCTTTCTGGACTTGAAGACCGGCGCCCTGGGCACCTATTGCATGGGCTGGGGCGGCCGGAACGGGCTGCCCAAAGGAACCTGGTTCGTCGCCGGCGCCGGCCATTATCTCAGTCACAGCGGCGACCTGTACGACATCGCCCGGGTGAACGACGAACGGTTGAACGATCCTCGCTGGGCGACGGACTTTAAGAGCATGCTGTATCCGGGCGAGTTCACGCGGCTGTGCGTCGACCGGACGAACCAGAAGGACCTGGGCGAATTCTCGCAGCCGGTCTTCGCCGCCGACATGATGTTTGCCAACGAACAAGGCATCGTGGCCTACGACCTGCGCGATCCCAAAATCGAAGAACGCAAACAGGCCGAGGTTCCGGCGGTCCGCCGCGACGACACCTATCCCGACAAATGGACCACCACGTTCCGGCAATGCTGGCGGTTGGCTACCGACCGGCGAGTCCACATCAAAGCCGGCCCGCACCTGTACGCCGGCGGTCCGGGCGTGGTCGAGGCGATCCGGATTCCCGAACCGGGGCAAGAGCCGCGTGTGGTATGGCAGGCGGCGATCGAAGGCACGCCTCATCGCCTGCTGGCGGCCGATGGCAAGTTGTTCGTGGTCACCCGCGAAGGCAGCCTGATTGCGTTTGGCGGCCAGGAGCAAGCCGCTCCCGTGGTACACACGCCGGCGGCCGTGGCGGCCGCACCGGCCGATGTCTGGACCAAGACCGCCGCGGACCTGCTTCAGGCAGCCAGTGTCCGCGAAGGCTACGCGCTGGTGTTGGGCGTCGAGTCGGGCCGGTTGGTCGAAGAGTTGGCGCGGCAGTCGGACCTGTACGTGATCGCCATCGCCTCCGACGCCGCCCTGGCCGATGGGCTCCGCGATCGCCTGCACCAGGCCGGGCTGTACGGAACTCGCGTCAGTGTCCACGCCGGCGATCCGCGGTCGTACCCGCTGCCGCCGTACTTTGCCAATCTGGCGGTTTCCGAAATCCAGGCTGACGCCGACACCTTGGCGGACGGCAAATTGGTCAGTTCCGTGTTCCGGACCTTGCGGCCCTACGGCGGGACGGCTTGCGCGTCGTTGGCCGCGGCGGAGCGCGACGCGTTGGTCAAGCAACTGACCGACGCGCTGCCGGCCGGCGCGGCGGTGCGGCAGGTTGGCGAGTTCGTCCTGCTGTCCCGCAACGGTCCCCTTCCCGGTTCGGCCGACTGGACGCACGCCGAGGCCGATGCCGCCGTCACGGGAGCTTCCGAGGATCTCACGGTCTGCGCCCCGCTCGAGTTGCTGTGGTTCGATACGCCGCCGCGCTGGTTCCGCACGCCCGGTTCGGTGCTGGTCCGCGTGTGCGGAGGACGTCTGCTGTTCAAGTCCGGCAAGCTCCAGGCGGTCGACGTCTACACCGGCCGCCCGCTGTGGGAAACGCCGCTGCCCTCGCCGCCCAGCGCCGGCGACCAGTTCGTGGCGTTCGACGATGCGATTTATGTGACCAGCGGGACAACCTGCCTGGTCTTCGACCCGGCGACCGGCAAGAAATCCGGCCAGCTCGAGCTGCCGGCGGGCCTGACCGGGCCGTGGTCGAATTTGCGCGTCTGGCAAGGCTATCTGGTCGCGCAAAGCGGCAAGCACCTGGTATGTTTGAACCGTCACCGCGGCGAACTGGTCTGGAAACTGGAGTGCGGGCGCGCGGCGCTCAGCGTCGCGATCGGGGATGGCAAGGTATTTTGTGCCGAACTGGCCAACTTGCGGCGGGGGGAGACCGAGCAGGAGGATGCGGTCACCCGCGCGCTGGACGTCGCGACCGGAAAGCCGTTGTGGCAGATTGCCGGCGGCAGCGAAGTGCGCTACAGCGCCCAGCTGGATCTGGTCGTGATGGCCACGGGCATTTACCGCGCTCTGGACGGATCGCTGGTAGCCGCCTTGCCCGATGTCTGGTCCAAGGCCGATCCGAAGATTCCGCTCCAGAACCTGCCCAAGCCGCTGTTGGTGGTGGGGTCGAGGTTGTTGTTCGGAACGTCGGAGAACCTGACCATGTTCGACCTGCCCACCGGCGAGCGGACGGGAAACCCGATCGTCTGGCAGCGCCGCGGCTGTACGATTCCGCGGGCCAGCTCGCACCTGATCACGACTCGTTTCCGGGGCAATGCCGCTTGCATTGACCTGCAGTCGCTGGACATCGTTCCCTTCTGGAACGTGCGTGCCGCGTGCAGCAACAATCTGTTTCCGGCCAACGGGCTGCTGAACATGCCCAGCATGACCGGCGGCTGCACGTGCAACTATACGCCGGTCTCGCAAGCCTTTGTGCCGGCAGCCGCGATCGGCCCGCCGCCGGACGCGGGGCTGCCGTGACGAGCGTAGCGTGAATACCGGGCTCAGACGTACAGAATTCAATTTGGCCGATGGTGAGCCCGACCATATGGAAAGATGTTACTCGGCCAAAATTGAATTCTGTACGTCTGAGCCCTGCCTTGAGGACCATCACCATGCCGTGGCGCGACAAGCTTCCTCCCCGCGTGACGAAACTCGCCGAGCAGATTGCCCCCGGGCGAACCGCTTTGATCATGGTCGATATGCAAAACGATTTCGTCCACGATGAAGGGATCTTCGTCAAGCAGTGGGGCAAGACAAACCGCTGGATCAAAACGATCATCCCTTTGTGCCGTAGCCTGTTGCAGGCCGCTCGCGAAACGGGCGTGACCGTGATTCATCTGCGGATCCTGAACGATTCGTTGCGGAACCCGGAAAGCTGGCATAATTTCTGGGGTCCTCCCAGCTGCGTCGTCGAGGGAACGTGGGGCGCGGAGATTGTCGACGAACTCCGGCCGCGGGATGACGAAGTCGTGATCTCGAAATACACCTATGACGGTTTCGTCGGCACGCCGCTGGATGCGCTGCTCCGAAGACTGGGCACCAAGACGCTCGTCTTCGCAGGCGTGGATTCCGACGTCTGCGTGCGGGATACGGCGGCCCACGGCTTTGCGTTGGGATACACGCCGGTGCTTGCCCGCGACGCCCTGGCCTGCGACAACGAAATCGCGCACGCCGGGGTCCTGCAATCGTTCGGCGAGCACTACGGGCAGGTCGTCTCGTGCGGCGAAATCGCCGCGATCTGGCGGGGGTGAGCCGCATCGTCTCGTTCACTTTTCCTGCAAACTGGCTACAATCCAGCCTACGGAGGTGAACGATGAAACGAAAGAACATCTTGGCGTGCGGGCTGCTAGCGGCAATTCTTGCCGCGCCGGGGCCGTCCCGTGCGGCAACGGTGCGGCTGGACGAACTCGACGTGAGCACCATGTCGACGGGCTGGGGCAAGCCGCAGAAGAACCAATCGATCACCGAACGGCCGCTGAGCATCGGTGGCCAAGGGTTCGAGCACGGCGTGGGCACGCACGCCAACAGCGAGTGCTGGATCGTGCTGGACGGCAAGGTCAAGTCGTTCACGGCCCAGGTTGGCGTCGACGACAACGCAAACAACGGCGCCGCGTCGATCGAGTTCCTGGTCTTCGGCGACGGCCGCGAACTGTGGCACAGCGGCGTGTGCAAATGGCGCGACAAGCCGCGTGAATGCCGCGTCGAACTGCTTGGCGTCAAGATCCTGGAACTGGTCGTAACCGACGCGGGCGACAACGTCAGCTTTGACCACGCGAACTGGGCTGACGCCGTCTTCGAGTTTGACGGTGCGGCGCCGAAAATGGAACCGCCCGCCGCACCCGTGGAGGAAGCGGTCTTGCTGACGCCCCCCGCGCCCGCGGAGCCCCGAATCAACGGTCCTAAGGTGTACGGCGTGCGGCCCGGTTCACCTTTCTTGTACCGCATCCCAGCGACCGGACGGCGGCCGATCGCGTTCAGCGCTATCGGGCTGCCGGACGGCCTGACGCTGGACGCAGATACTGGGATCATCTCGGGCGGCGTCGCCCATGCCGGCACGTACCGCGTTACCCTCACGGCGAGAAATTCGGCAGGCGAGGCGGCCCGCGAGTTCCGCATCGTGGCCGGCAACCAATTGGCCCTGACGCCGCCCATGGGCTGGAACAGCTGGTACATCCACTACCATCGCGTGAGCGACCAGGTGATGCGCGAGGCAGCCGACCAGATGATCGCCACGGGCATGGCCGACTACGGTTATCAATACGTCAACATCGACGACTGTTGGATGGTCAAAGTCGGCTCGCACGATCCGGAAATCGGCGGCCCGACGCGTGACGCCAGCGGGCGGCTGTTGACGAACAAGCGGTTCCCGGACATGAAGGCGATGACCGATTACATTCATGCCAAGGGACTGAAGGCAGGCACGTACATTTCGCCCGGCCCGAACACGTGCGCCGGCTACGAAGGCAGCTATGGCCACGAGGCGCAGGACGCCCGGACGTTCGCCGACTGGGGCTTTGATTTCCTCAAGTACGACTGGTGCAGTTACGGTCAGAAGGCCGGCGGCAATGCGGTCGAGCACTTGAAGAAGCCGTACCAACAGATGTGGGGCGAAGTGCAGAAGCTGAACCGCGACATCGTGGTGAACCTGTGCCAGTACGGCATGGGCGAGGTCTGGAAATGGGGCGGCGAAGTCGGCCATTGCTGGCGGACCACGGGCGACTTGGGCTTGGAACGCGGCAGTGCCTTACCGGGCTTCTACAGCATCGGCCTGAGCAACGCCCGGCACTGGGAATACGCCCGCCCCGGTGCGTGGAACGATCCGGATTACATCCTGATCGGCTGGGTCGGCGAGGCGAGCCGGATGGGCGAGGGCACAAAAACCACGCTCACGCCCAACGAGCAATATGCCTATATGTCGATGTGGTCCTTGATGGCCGCCCCGCTGATCTTCAGCGGCGACATGGCCAAGCTGGACGCCTTTACGCTGAACGTGTTGTGCAACCACGAGGTGATCGAAGTCAACCAGGATCCACTGGGCAAACAGGCTCGCATTTTCCGGCAGACTCGTCGCGGGCTGGTCCTGGTCAAGGACCTGGAAGACGGCTCCCAGGCGGTCGGGTTGTTCAATCTCGGCCCGGTGCCGGTACCGATGTCGGTGAGCTGGCAGGAAATCGGCCTGTCCGGCCAGCAGTCGGTCCGCGAACTGTGGCGGCAGAGGGACCTGGGAGCGATGGATGGCAAATTCGAGACCGAAGTCCCTCGGCACGGTGTCGCGCTGGTACGAATCGGACAGTAGTAGACGGAGAGTTTTGGAGTGCGGTGACTTGTCGCCGCTTTGGATTCTTCCCTTGGAGACAAACATGCGACGATGGATTTTCCTGATGATGGCGGCGATGGGTTTTCTGGCCGTGGATTTCGCCTGGTCCGCCGAAGCCGCCACAGCGCCGCTGGCCGATTACGTCGCCAAGCCTGACGCCAGCTATCGCTGGGTCACGAAGCGGACCGGCCGGGTGTTGGCGGCGGAGTATGCCGAGCTGATCCTCACCTCACAGACATGGCGCGACATCGTCTGGAAGCACCAGGTGTTCGTCATCAAGCCCTACTCCGCCCCCAAGGATGTAAAACACGCTCTGCTGTTCATCAGCGGCGGTAGCTGGCGCGACGAACTCGAAACGGTTGAATCCATGCCCGGCGATGCGCGGATGTATGTGACGCTGGCCGAACTGCTGAAAACGCCGGTCGTGGTCCTGTTGCACGTGCCGCACCAGCCGATCTTCAACGGCAAACGGGAAGACGCCGCGATTGCCTTCACGTTCGACGAGTACCTCCGTACCGGGGACCCCGAGTGGCCGCTGCTGTTGCCGATGGTCAAGAGTGCGGTCCGCGGGATGGATGCGGCCCAGGCGTTCGCCCGCCGCGAGTGGTCGCTGGACTTGAGTACCTTCACGGTCACCGGCGCGTCGAAACGCGGCTGGACGACGTGGCTGACGTCGACCGTGGATCCCCGTGTGACCGCCCTGGCGCCGATGGTCATCGACGTGTTGAACATGGGCCCGCAGATGGCCCACCAAGAGGCCGTTTATGGCAAGCCGTCCGAACAGATCCGGGACTATACCGAACGCGACATGCATCACAAGCTGCAGTCGGACGGCGGCAAGTCGCTGGTGGCGATCGTCGATCCGTACCAATACCGTCAGACGCTCAAACAGCCCAAACTGATCATCCTGGGCACCAACGACCCGTACTGGACCGTGGATGCCTTGAACCTGTATTGGCCGGACCTGGTGGGCGAGAAGTACATCTTGTACGTGCCCAACAACTCGCACGGCCTGAAGGACTACGGCCGGGTGTTCGGCAGCCTGAACGCCTTGCACCAGCACGTTGTCCGCGGGCAGCAGCTGCCGCAATTGTCGTGGAAATATGACGAGCGGGATCGCGACGTCCGCTTGACGGTGAATTCGGACCCGCCGGCCCGCCAAGTCGTGGCTTGGATGGCGACCGCGCCGACGCAGGACTTTCGCCAGGCGCAGTGGCGATCGTATCCGATGAATCAGGATGGCCGGCAGCACACGTTCCAGGTCGACCGCCACAGCGATGGTTTTGCCGCGGTGTTTGCCGAAGCTGAGTACCAGGCGGAGGATTCGCCCTACTACTTTTCGACCAACATCCGCGTGGTGAGAGCGGAGCAGGCCGTGGAGGAGTCGCGCGGAAATGCCGAATAGACCGTTCCTGTCCGAACTGGCCCGGATCTTTCCGGCCGAGCGGCTGTTGACCAAGCCGGTCCAGCTGCTGGCCTACGAGTCGGATGCGCTGACGGCGTTCCGCCAGCGGCCGTTGGCGGTCGTGCTGCCGGAATCGCAGGACGAGGTGATCGCGGCCGTGCGCGCGTGCCACCGGCACAACGTACCCTTCGTGGCCCGAGGCAGCGGCACCAGCCTGTCCGGCGGTTCGTTGCCGGTCGAGGACGGGATCGTGATCGCGATGAACCGGCTGAACCGCGTCCTGAAGCTGGATCCCCAGCAGCGGACCGCCGTGGTCGAGGCGGGTACGATCAACCTGCAGATCTCGCTGGCGGCGGAACGCTTCGGGCTGTACTACGCGCCCGACCCGTCCAGCCAACCGATCTGCACGATGGGCGGCAACGTGGCGTTCAATTCAGGCGGCGCGCACTGCCTGAAGTACGGCATGACCAGCAACCACATCCTGGGACTGAAGGTCGTGCTGGCCGATGGCGAAGTCGTCGAGTTCGGCAGCGAGAGCGTCGAGGGCGTGGGCGTCGGTCCCGACCTGGTCGGCCTGTTCGTCGGTTGCGAGGGTACCTTTGGCATCGCCGTGGAAATCACCGTCCGGCTGTTGCCCAAGCCCGAACGCTACCGTACGATGCTGGCCGCTTACCGGGACTTGGAGACCGCCGGACGAGCGGTCGCCGCGGTGGTCGCTTCGGGACTGCTGCCCGGCGCGATCGAGATCATGGACCGGTTGGCGATCGAAGCCGCCGAGGCGTCGGTCCACGCCGGCTATCCCGAGGGCGCCGAGGCGGTCTTGATCGTCGAGCTGGACGGCGAGGCGGACCAGGTCGAACGCGAGTTCTATCACTTGCAGCGCGTGATCGACGACTCGGGAGCCTACGAAGTGCGGGTGGCCGAGTCCGACGAGCAGCGGCTGGCGATCTGGAAAGGCCGCAAAGGCGCGTTTTCGGCGGTGGGGCGGCTCAGTCCCGATTACGTCGTCCAGGACGGCGTGGTGCCGCGCGGCAAGCTGGGCAAGGCGTTGGGCGAGATCAACCGTCTCAGCCGCGACTTCGATTTGCGCGTGGCCAATGTGTTCCACGCCGGCGACGGTAATCTGCATCCGCTGATCCTGTACGACGGCAAGCAGCCCGGCGCGCTGGAACGCGCCGAGGAACTGGCCGGCAAGATCGTGCAGTACTGCGTCGAAATGGGCGGCTCGATCACCGGCGAGCACGGTGTGGGCATGGAGAAGCGGGCCTACCTGCCCGTGATGTTCACGGACGTCGACATGGAGATCATGCGTCAGATCCGGCGGGAGATGGATCCCAAAGAAATCGCCAACCGGGGTAAGATGTTCCCGGAAGAAAAGACGGAGATGGCACCCCGTGGTAGCATACCGAAAGGCGAACGGCGGGCGTGAGCCCGTCGGTTTTGGGTGCTCTCACACGTAGGTGCGAGGAGTTCTCCCGATCGCCGTCGGTGAAATTGACGGACGGAAAGAGGAGCGGCCGCAGCGGCCAGACACCGGCGGGCTGACGCCCGCCGTTCGCCAGGATTATTGAAACGCTTGGGTGTACCCAATTACCATGACCACCGGCCTTCAACCCCAGACGACAGCCGAATTGCAGGAGATGGTGACGGCGGCGCCGTTGTTGTCCGTGCGCGGCGGCGGCAGCAAGCCGGCGCTGTCGGCGGCGCCTGCGACGGGCGCGGTTTGCGTGGACTTGCGCCGCTTGTCCGGCGTCATCGAGTACGTTCCGGACGAGTACGTGTTCACGGCGTATGCCGGCACGCCGGTGGCGCAGGTGGCGGACGAGCTTTCCCGGCACGGTCAGTACTTGCCTTTCGATCCGCTGCTGGCCGGGCGGGGCGCGACGCTGGGCGGGACCGTGGCGGCCAACACCTGCGGCTCGGGCCGTTTTCGCTATGGCGGCGTCCGGGACTTCATCCTGGGTGTGCGGTTTATCGATGGCCGGGGCCAACTGGTCCGCAGCGGCGGCAGGGTCGTCAAGAACGCGGCGGGATTCGATTTGTCCAAGTTCTTTGTGGGCAGCTTGGGCCGGTATGGCATCCTGGTCGAAGTCAGCTTCAAGGTCTTTCCGCGGCCGCGCTCGCACCTGACACTGGAATTCACCTATCCCAGTCTGGCGGCGGCCCTGGCTGCGGTCTTCCGTTTGGGCGCCCAGCCGCTGGACATCGACGCGTTGGATTTCGAACCGGCGGAAAAGACCGCCTGCCGCCTGCACGTGCGTTTGGGCGGGCTGGAAGCCGGTTTGCCGGAACGGGCGGCGCGGCTGGAAGAATTCTTGCAGAGCGGACAGCAACCTCTGCCTCAGCAATTGCTGCCCGCATTCGGCGAGCGGGGTGGCGTCAGCCCCCCGGAGAGCGAGCAGCAACCGCTTGCCCAGCAATTGCTGCTGGGCGATGGCGAGGCCGCTTATTGGCGGGACGTCAACAATTTTTCGTGGGTTCCGCCGCATGCGGCGTTGCTCAAGGTTCCGTTGCCTGTGCGCAGTGTCCCCTTGTTGGACGCGCGGCTGCGGTCCGCCGTGCGGCGGTACACGGCGGGCGGAAGTGTGGCGTGGCTGGCCGTCAACGACGTGGAGTCGGCCCGGGCCGCTTTGACGGAACTGGGCCTGACCGGCTTACGCATCTGGGGACCCGGCGGCGAGGCCTTCGTCGGCCCGCGGCGCGGCATGGTGCTGGCCCAGCGGGCTAAACGGGCGCTGGATCCGGCAGGCAAGTTCGGGGAACCGTAATGCAGCACCACATCGACACGGCAAAGTTCGGACCGCGCGGGACCGCGATGGCGAGCGTCGTCCAGTCGTGCGTGCATTGCGGCCTGTGCCTGCCCGCCTGCCCTACGTATCAGTTGCTGGGCGAGGAGATGGATTCGCCGCGGGGACGTATCTACGTGATGAAGTACGTGCTCGAAGGGGACCTCCCGGCGGCCGAAGCCCGGCCGTATCTCGATCGCTGCCTGGGTTGCTCGGCCTGCGTCCCCGCGTGTCCGTCGGGCGTGGCTTACGGCGAGTTGTTGACACATTACCGGGCCGCGACGGCGGACGAGCGGCGGACGACTTGGCTGGATGCGGCCACGCGCAAGATGCTGGTGGAAACGCTGCCCTACCCGGCTCGGTTCCGCAAAGCGTTGGCGGCCGGCCGGATCGGGCGCTCGGTGCAACGGTTGCTGCCGGACGCCTGGCGCGGCATGTTGGACTTGCTGCCGACGGCCTTGCCGGCGTCCGATCCGCTGCCCGACATGTTCCCGTCCCGCACGCGGCGGCGCGCCCGCGTGGCTTTGCTGACCGGCTGCGTGCAGAGCGTCTTGGCGCCCGACATCAACTGGGCGACGCTCCGCGTCCTGGCGCACAACGGCGTCGAGACCGTGCTGCCGCCCACCCAGGGCTGCTGCGGCGCGATCCTGATGCACATGGGCGAACACGAGCGGGCCCGGCAGTTGGCGCGCCACAACATGCAAGTCTTTCCCCAGGACGTGGACGCCATTTTGACCAACGCGGCCGGTTGCGGATCGGGGATGCATGAATACAAACACCTGTTTGCCGGGGAGGCGGACCAGGCGACTGCCGAAGCGTTTGCAGCTCGCGTGCAAGACGTCTCCGTGTTCCTGGACCAATTGGGCCTGGAGCCGCCCGGCCCGCTGCCGGTTCCGCTGCGCGTGGCGTATCACGATGCCTGCCACTTGTTGCACGCCCAAGGCGTCCGGGATCAACCCCGCAGGTTGCTGGCCGCCGTCCCGAATATCGAGTTGCTGGAATTGAACGACGGCGGGATGTGCTGCGGATCGGCAGGGGTGTACAACCTGGTCCAGCCCGAGATCGCCCGGCAGTTGGGCGACCGCAAGGTGGCCCGCATCCTGGACACCGGCGCCGACGCCGTGGTCACCGGCAACATCGGCTGCCTGACGCAGATCCAAGCCCATCTCCGCCGCCTGTCCCAAGATCTGCCCGTGTACCATACGATGACGCTGTTGGATCGAGCGTACAGCGCCGAGGACGATTGAGCAGCCAGAACCAGTGACCGGCCCGCCGCTCTGGACAACCAGGCACCCGCCCCCTGCAACTGACAACTGACAACGGACAACGGACCAATGACAACTGACCAATGACCAATGACATGTGGCTCCAAACCTACGACCCGCTGGGCAATCCCTTCCTTTCCACCGCGCTGGCAGCGTTGCCGGTTGTCGTGCTGCTGGGCGCGGTCGGCGTCCTGCAGATGCGCATCCACCTGGCGGCGCTGCTCGGTTTGGCAGTCGCGCTGGGCATCGCGCTGTTCGTGTACCGCATGCCGGCCAGTGCCGCGTTCGCCTCGGCGGGTTACGGGGCCGCGTACGGCTTGCTGCCGATCGGCTGGATCATTTTGAACTTGATCTTCCTGTACCAGTTGACCGTCAAGAAGGGTTCCTTCGACGTGCTCCGGCAGCAGTTGGCGGCGTTTGTCCCCGACAAGCGGGTGCAGCTGATTTTGATCGCGTTCTCGTTTGGGGCCTTCTTCGAGGGCGCCGCCGGCTTCGGCACGCCCGTGGCCATCACGGCGGCGATCTTGATGCAGTTGGGCTTCAAGCCCTTGCAGGCGTCGGCCTTGTCCCTGATTGCCAACACCGCGCCTGTCGCGTACGGCGCGCTCGGCACGCCGATCATCGCGTTGTCCGGCGTCACGGGGATCGATTTGCTGCACCTGTCGGCGATGACCGGCCGTCAATTGCCGTTCTTTTCGCTGATCGTGCCGTTCTGGGTCGTGTGGGCCTACGCCGGCTTGCGCGGCACGCTGCAGATCTGGCCGGCCGCGCTGACGGCCGGCGTTGCTTTTGCGGTGCCCCAGTTCCTGGTGTCCAACTTCCACGGCCCGTGGCTGGTCGACGTGGTTGGAGCGATTTCGTCGATGCTGGCCTTGGTGATCTTGCTTAGATTTTGGCGGCCGCATCCCGTGGCCTCCGACAGCCCCGTTGGAGTCCAGCCTTCAGGCTGTTCCGTTGGAGTCCAGCCTTCAGGCTGTTCCGAGCAGGCTGAAGCCTGTACTCCAACCGTCGCGCCCGTGCCGCCAGGCGGCGCCGTCCAAGCCTGGATGCCCTGGGCGCTGCTCAGCGTCGTGATCTTCATCTGGGGCCTGCCGGATGTAAAGAAAGCCTTGAATTCGTTTTCCGAGCCCAAGTTCAGCGTGCCCGGCCTGCACAACGTCGTGCTGCGCGATTACTCGGTCGTGCCCAAGCCCACGCTCGACGCGCCGACGAAACCCGAAGAAGCCGTCTTCAAACTGAGCTGGCTCTCGGCCACCGGCACCGGGATCCTGGTCGCCGCCGTGCTGGCCGGCTTGCTGATGGGGTTTTCGCCCGTGCAAATGCTGTGGACCTACGGCGAGACCTTGGTCCGGGTCCGCTTCTCGCTGCTCACGATCGCCGCCATGCTGGCGCTGGGTTACGTCACCAAGTATTCCGGGACCGACGCGACACTCGGTTTGGCCTTGGCCAAGACGGGCGTTTTGTATCCCTTCTTTGGCACTTTGCTGGGTTGGTTGGGCGTGGCATTGACCGGTTCGGACACCGCCTCGAACGTGCTGTTCGGCAGCCTGCAGAAAATCACCGCCGGCCAGGTGGGTGTGAGTGCCACGCTGATGGCCGCGGCCAACAGCAGCGGCGGCGTAATGGGCAAGATGGTGGATGCGCAGAGCATCGTCGTCGCCAGCACCGCCACGAACTTCTACGGGCACGAAGGCCAGATCCTGCGGATCGTGTTCGTCCACAGCCTGGCCCTGGCCGCACTGGTCGGCGTTCTGGTGATGCTGCAAGCGTACGTGTTCCCGTTCACGGAGATGGTCGTCCGGTAACGCGCCGTCACCTCGCGTCCAGCAGCCGTTCCGCTTCCAGGGCGGCGCGGCCCAAGGTATCGGTCATCCCAATGAAGCCGGGACCGCCGCCGGCCACATAGCCGTCGCTGCGGCCGGTGGCGTTCTGGCTGACCCAGAAGGCATACAGGGATCCGTCGCGCAGCGTGAAGCAGAATCGCACCGGTTTGCCGCGCAAGGCCGGCACGTCCTCCGCGCCGGGCTATCCGCCGGCAAGGGCTCCGATAACGAGGAGTGGCTCCTCCCCCGACGCCACCGCAGCGGGCAGCGGGGCGTCCGGTGGCTCGTGGGACAAGTCCTGTTGGCAGGCGAAGAACCGCAGGAACGGGCGGCGCTGGCCGCTGACGTGGTCGCGGATCGTCCCGCGCAGCGCCGGATAGCGAGCCTCGAGCGCGTCGAAGACCAAGCGCTGGGTGGCCGGCTCCGCGACGACGAGCTGCACCTCGCCGTCCACGTGCGCCAGGATCCGCAGATGGTACGGGAGTTCGACTCGGATCATGGCAGCGTCTGGACCTCCACGGACACCACGGCAGGCAGATCGCGGACGATCGGCGTCCAACGGTCTCCGGCATCGGCCGAGCCGTACACCTGCCCGCCCGTGGTGCCGAAGTACACGCCGCACGGATCGAGCGTGTCGACGGCCATCGCGTCGCGCAACACGTTGACGTAGCAGTCGCTTTGCGGCAAACCTTCCGTGAGCGGCTGCCACTCGTTTCCGCCCGTGCGGCTGCGGTAGACGCGCAGCTTGCCTTCGGGCGGATAGTGCTCCGAGTCGCTCTTGATCGGGACGACGTAGACCGTGTCCGGCTCGTGCGCGTGAACCTCGATCGGGAACCCAAAGTCGGTCGGCAAGTTCCCGCTGACCTCGTGCCACGATTCGCCGGCGTCGTCGCTGCGCATGATGTCACAGTGCTTCTGCATGAACAGCACACTCGGCCGCGACCGGTGCATCGCGATGCGGTGTACGCAATGGCCGACCTCGGCGTTCGGGTCCGGGAGGACATACGGGGATGTCAGTCCACGGTTGATCGCCCGCCACGTCTGCCCGCTGTCGTCGGTCCGGAACACGCCCGCCGCCGAGATGGCGATGTAGATCCGTTCCGGATCGCCCGGATCCAGCAGGATGGTGTGCAGGCCCATTCCACCGGCGCCCGGCTGCCAGTACTTCCCCGAACCGTGGCCGCGCAGTCCGGGAAGCTCCTGCCACGTCTGCCCGCCATCGGTGGTGCGGAACAGGGCGGCATCCTCCACTCCGGCGTAGACGGTGTCGGGATCGGTCAGCGACGGTTCCAGATGCCAGACGCGTTTGAATTCCCAGGGGTGAGGCGTGCCGTCGTACCACAGGTGCGTGCCCGGCTGGCCGTCGTAAAGGAACTGGTTGCCCACGGGGTCCCACGTCTTGCCGCCGTCGTTGGACCGCTGGATCAGTTGCCCGAACCAGCCGCTGGACTGCGAGGCATACAGCCGATCCTGGTCCACGGGCGAGCCTTTTAGATGGTAGATCTCCCAGCCGCCGAAGTGCGGACCGCTGACGTCCCATCGCTGACGCCGGCCGTCAGAAGTGAGCACGAACGCGCCCTTACGCGTGCCGACCAGAACCCGTACTCGACTCATCGTCTCCCCCTTTCTGCTTCCTCGGAAGTTCCTTTTCGATCCGCATCTCGCCCACGGCCCGCACGCGGCACCACCTACCGCCGCCAAGGAACCAGCGCGCGCAGTCGGCCGTCGCGCAAGTAAAGTCCGCCCCAGACCAGCACTCCGAGGAGGACCGGGGCCAAGAACGGATCGCCGACACGCACGTGCGTAGCCGTGGCGCCGCCAAGATAGCCCGTTAGCAGAATCGCACCGAGTACGGCAGTGCGCGGCAGCACATAGACGAGGGTGCAGGCGAGTTCGAGAACGCCGATGCCGAAAGCGAGGTCCTCGGAGTACCCGAGCCGAACGAATCCCTCGATAACCGGAGCAGGCTTGACCAATTTCATCACGCCGCTCAACACCAGCATCAGGACGGGCAGGGCGCTGACGATATATCCGGCCCAGAGCATCTTCCTCGAGATGGGAGCCACATCGGCAGCGGATCCCGCGTTTCGCTCTTCCATACTCGACTTCCTCCCATCATTGGTTTACCGAGGGATACGAACAACGTGGCCGTCCTCACCGCCGATCTTCCGGATTGTCCTGTCGAAATATCGGGTTGGCAGCGTTTGAGGCGGTTGTCGAATCGATTACCCGCACCTCATTCTTTGAATGAGGCGTTGCGGAGACAAGAGCAAGTGGATTTTTCGGCATGGGCTGCTACGAGCTACACCGCACGCGGTCGAGAATGGGCCCATCGTGTAGTATTTCCCTGTAACCCATTCGAACCTCTCGGACGCCTCGCACCGCAGGGGTAGCGTGAACAAAGTGGGTTGATTTCTCTTCTGTCGGTCAAAGAATGTTTTAGATAGCCTCCGCGAGCGGCGGTCGGCACGGTGGCCATGTTCACCCAAACGTTGCAGAAATCCTGGCGAACGGTGAGGCGTAAGCCCACCGGTGTATGGTCTTTGCGGACCCAATGCCTTCCGTCAGCTGATTTCACCGAACGTGAGATGGTCAACCCCTCGCGCAAACGTGCGGTCATGCGGAAAACCGGCGGGCTTACGCCAGCCGTTCGCCATTCGGTATGCACCTACGGGGTTTATGGCGGGGGCCGGAGTGACCGTCGGGAGTTGTTCTCGGGCGGGTTCTCGGAAGTCGCTCGGAAAAGGGAGAATATCATGTCCAGGTTGTATCGGTCGCTTGTCGCGTGTGGGCTAGTCGCCGGATTGGCCTGTGTGTTCGGTGCCGCTTCGCCCAAGTACACGAATCCGAGGAAACCCGCCGCCGGAACCAAACCACCCGTGGTTGTTCAGCCGAAGCAGGGCGCGCGCAATGCGCCGCCGATAGTCGTGCCAGCAGCACCGAAACTGGTGACGCCGATCGCTCCGAAGAAGGTCGCACCGACAGCCAGCGGTGTAGAACCGAGCCGGGGCAAGGGAACACAAGTCCCACGCAAGCTCGTTGCACCCAGAACGCCGAACTCGGTTTCGCCGCGAATCAGGCTGCCTGTTGACAATCCGAAGATCAGTCCCAAGGGGACCGTGAAACTCAATCCGCTGGAGGCTCCAAACGCGATCTTGAAACTCAACCCGCAACCGGAACCACCCGGCAGGCCGAAGATTGGTCCCAAGGGAACGGTGAAGCTCGCTCCGCCAAACGATTCCAGCACGATCTTGCATCTCAAGCCGCAGCGGGAACCGCCGGGCAAGCAGCGAACCGGTGCTGCGGGGACTCTGAGTCTGGAAGGTCGCGAGAAGATGAAACCGTTGGCTGTCTCCAAAAACGGCCTCATGACGCCGGCCTCGCCGAAGGCCGGAGCCTCTCAGCTGGTCGACAAGGCACGTGGGTTGATCGAATCGGATAAACAGAAGGCAGCTGAGCGGGAGAAGATATTGCGGGGACTTTTCGGTGTGGGCAAACGCAACAAGACGCCAGACGCCGAGATCATGGCGCTGGGAACGGACCAAAACAAGAGTACTCCGAATGCCACGATCCTGCCGCTAGGCACCGACAACCCACAGGAAGAACGGGCCACTCTGATGCAGTTCAAGGAACGCGACAACATGACCCGCGAGTTGAAGAGGCTCAAGGAGTCGCCGGATCTGCAGGTTCAACTGGGGCTGCAGCACCTGAATCTGGACAAGATCAGTGGCGTCCATCAGGAGCGGCTGGCGAAGCTCGACAACTTCGAACCATGGCAAACCTCCAGCGCCGGTCAGGAGCTGGGCCTCAAACGCCAGTTTGAACTGCAGACGCAGGGCGACCTCTCCCGGCGTTTGGACCTCAGCCAAAATCTGTTGAAGGCCGGTGGTTGGACCAAGCATCGCCATCACGGCGTGATCGCGTCCACCTTCACGGCCTCGGCTTTCAGTGCATGGTATGCAGGGGGCGGTTGCTACCCGGCACACGCGTGGTGCCCGATCTGGTCTCCGTGGGTTGATTGGTGCTGGTGGGACACGTGTCCGGTGTTCTATGACCCGCGACCGTACGGCTGTATTCCGATTGTGTACGAACCGTGTCTGCCGTGGGTCTACCATGACTTTCCCGTCTATCCATTGCCCGTGGTGTCGTGCGGCACCTGGATCGATGTCCCTCCGGTCATCGTGGCGACCGGGCAGGACGTGCAATTGCTGGCGGTCCGATTTGTAGATAACGGTCACCCGGAACAGAACCTGGGTCCGCGCTACCGCATTTCGGCGCGAAACAATAGCCCGAATCAGATCGTGACGCCCTTCAGCGTCCTGCTGCTGGCGTCGAACGAAAAAAGACCGGCGGCCGACCTGCCTCAAATGGGAGTCATCGTGCCCTCGATGGATATCGGCGAAACCCAGGTGTTCGACATTCGTCTGCCTCTGGCCGCAATTCGACTCGGCACCACACCGCAGGGCAACCGCGTGCCCTTCAACTACCTGCACGTCCTGGTCGACAGCCATCGACAGATTCCGGAGACATTCGAGGACAACAACGGGGCGGTGCTGCTTCGCAGGGACATCCTGCCGGTCGATCCCGCAGCATTCTCGACCGACCTCACGGTGGCGGAGCCGGCCAGCCTGCTGACCATTGCCGGCGAAGGCTTTGGTCCCGAACCGGGCCAGGTGATCGTGTTGGTCGAGGGCCAGCAGGTACAAGCCAAGATTCACGGCTGGTACGATCTCGGCATCCGGTTCGCGGTGCCCAGTTTCGAACTGCCCCAACCGATCGAAGCCGAAATCCTCGTCGTGCGTGGCGACGGCGCAGCCGCGAACCCGCTGACCGTGCAATTGGCTCCCCGCGAGGAGTCCGAGGAAACGGTCGACATACCCGAGTCGCCAATCCCCGCCCCCGCCCCAAGCCAATAACGTGGGGACACATTGAAGAGCCGGCAATGCGACCTGGGCACAGCCGCTGCTTTCCTTCCGCCGGGCCTAATCCCTGCCTCTGCCTCTCGACCGCGAGTTCCCGCCACCGGCCGTCTGGCGATCGCCACCGCCCGGCGGTGAACCCGAATTCGACCGGCCGACGTCGGGCCTGCTGAATTCAGGCCGTCCGGAGCCTCGATCTGGCCGTTCCATCGTGGCTCGGCCCGATGAGGGCGTTTGGCGTGGCGGCTCCGACCTGGAACGTTCCGGACCTCGCGGAACTTCGAATCGGGGCGCTCGATCCGCCGCTTGCGGAGGTCTCGAGAATTCCACACGCGGCGATCGCACGCTGGGCTCGAACGTACGAGTCGAGCCGTTGTTCGCCTGCGCAGCGCGTTGCGGAAATTCGCGCACAGGTCTGGAATCGGGAAGCTGTGCGTCCGCCTGCCGCAGCTGACCCGCGTCGGCACCTCGGGACCGCCCGGGAATCTCGAACCGCGGCATGCGGCTTTCGGGAGGCCGAGCGTCCGGCTGACGCAACTGAATCGCGTCGGAACCTCGGGACGGCCCGGGAATCTCGAACCGCGGCGTGCGGCTTTCGGGAGGCCGAGCGTCCGGTTGATGCATCTCTGCGGTGTCGCGCCGAATCTCCGGGAGCGGCGGCTTTCGAGACGCTTCCGGCAGTTGCATTTCGCCGCGAACCGGTCCTTGCCCTGCGGTGGGATGTTCTCGCCCACTGCCGCCGCGTCCATGGTTCGCGTCCCTGGCCAGGTCCGTCCGCGGGGCATCCTCCCACCGCCTCGGCACGTCCGGGACAGTCTTGACTCTGGCGATCTGCGGCAGTTCCGGCAGCCTCAGCCGGTCGTCCGGCCGGCGCAGTTCAGGCTTGGCTTCCGCCCCGATCCGCGCGGGTCCGTCCAATCGCAGTCTGGGATGGTGACCGTTTTCGAGTTCGCCCCGGCTGCGCGACAAATCGTGCATTTGATTGGACAATCCCTTCCAGGCCTGCCGATGCGAATCCGGGATCCGTTCCAGGCGGATGCCTGCGTCGGGGCGTGCCAGGGCTTGCGACACTGAATTGCCTAGCAGCGCGTACCGTAGTTCCGGTTCGCGATGCTGGACCCGCGCCGCCAATCCCGCTTGAGCGTGCAGGGTGCGGGCCGGACGGTACTCCTCGTGGCGCTGGAAGTAATCGTGCCAGCCGCGCATCCGGTGGGCGTAGTCGATGTTCTGTCGGCGGTAGTTCGCGGTGTAGTAGGCGAACATGGGGTCGTAACCGTGTCGGCCGTGGTAGTCGTAACAAGCATAAAACGGGTGTCCGCCGCGGGGGCGAAAGCCGTAGTAGTCGCCCCAGTAGTAGTGACAGCGGCGCGGGTAGACGAACATGTGGACCATCGCGCGCGAGATGTCGACGACCACGCTGGGCGAATAGCAGTAGCCGCTGCGCACGTAGACCGGCCGCGGGAACCAGACCGGCGCGAACACGACGCCGCGCCTCGGGAACGGAAAATCCCAATAGCCGGCGACAAAGACCGCGCCGTGGGGGGTCCAGACATAGTGCGACGGGACCCACACCCAACCGTCGCGGTACGAGTTCCAGTAACCGGGCCGCCAGGCATAGCGGTTGTCCCGGTAGAACCAGCAGCCACTCACCCACGAGTCATCGGACGACGGTTGCGGGCTGGTCGGACCGGACTCCAAGCTGGTGGGCGGAATCGGCAGATATCGGATTTCCTCGGCTTCGACAGGCGCCCAGAACCCCGAGATCCACTGATAGCCGCCGTCCGCTTCCGTCCAGTATCCCGGCACCCAGCGGCGATCCGCCGGCGGCACTCGCCACACGCCGCTGACATAGATGAAATCGTCCCGATCGTCGTCCCAGGCCCAGTAGCCGGGAATCCAAATCACGTTTTCGTCCGCCGGCTTGGCCTCGGGCGGGATCTCCTCGATCGCCTCCGGCGGTTTCTTCGGCACGATCAATCCGGATTGCGGATCCGCCGCGATCGGGCCGGCGAAAGCCTCGTGCAGCGGGCCGCGCAACAAAGTCTCCGCTTCTTCGTCGGCGGCCGCATCGGAAGCGGGAATCTGCTGGGCGTCCACCGTTGCGGCACGTCCGACAACAAACAGGCCCAGTGCCGCGATGACGCCCGTCAGCCACCAATGATATAAAATGCGTTTCATGGTTGTTCTCCTCTTCACGTCATTTCGGCTCGCGGAGCAATCGTTCGCAACGCGGGAACCGCATGACTGTTCCCCAACGGGGCCCAGTGGACACTGGGCCGTATGGATCCATCCGCAAACGGCGCGCCTTGGACTTGTGCATTCGCCGCAGAACGCGCAGCCGAGCGGATTTCCAGGCTGTTATCGACGCTGCGACCATGATTTCGTCGGAGCACAACCGGACCGGCCCGCGGGCGGTTTAATCGACGCGGGATACAAACCGTAGAACAGATCTCCGTCCCGCGTCCCGCATGAGATCATTCTGACGACACGGCGCCATCAATGTAGCACCTTGGGCTGAAATGACTTTCCTCGTTGAGTCGTGGGAAAAAGTGGATCGCATCGGCAAATGATTTACGTTCCAGTCGGTGCAGCGATCGGATGTTAGCGCCGTTCGAGAAACGAGTGGCGTAAGCTTCCAGCTTGCGATGCCATGATCTCACGCAAGCTGGAAGCTTACGCCACGGAGAAACCGGACCGTTATTTCTCGAACGGTGCTTACGTGTATTCTCCTCCGAACTGCTGCTGGGCCAGCTTCTGGACGTCCTTGATCTTCTCGGCCATCTCGGCGGAACAGACCAAGGTGGCATTCGCCGTGTGGACGACGACCAGGTTGCGGCAGCCGACCAGGGCGACCAGATGATTGGGCTGGTCGGAGGCAATCAGGCAATCGGCGGTTTCTAACAGCAGGCTGCGCGGCGCGGCCAGCGAGTTCCCGGCGGCGTCCTGGGGGCAGGTTTCGGCAAAGGCCGGCCACGAGCCGACATCCAGCCAGCGCAGCGGCATGGGAATGGCCGCCACACGAACCGCTGGATCGCGCGAGGCGGGCTCCATCACGGCGAAGTCGATGCTGGTCTTCTTCAGCGTGGGAAAGATGCGACTGAGCGTCCCGTCGCGATCGGGCGTGTCCCACGCGGCGGCAATCGCGGTGAGCCCTTCCCATACGGCCGGTTCGTAGCGGCGGATGCAGTCCAGCAGCGTGGCCGCACGCCAGACGAACATCCCGCTGTTCCACAGATAACGATCGGAGCCGGCCTGGAAGTACTGCTCGGCCGTGGCCAGCGGCGGCTTTTCGCGGAACTGCTCGACAACCCGTGCGGCCCCGATGATCGATGCACCGAGCTGCAAATAGCCGAATCCGGTGGCCGGATACGTGGGCGCGATCCCGAACGTCACCAACGTGTTGGCCTCGCGTTCGACCAAGGCAAACCCCTCGGCGACGATCTGCCGGAATTGGTCCGGCGGTTCGATCAGATGATCTGCGGTGAAGACGGCAAACACCGCGTCGGGATCACGGGCCGCCAGCACGGCGGCAGTTAGCCCCACGGCATTCAACGTGTCGCGGCCTTCCGGCTCGCCGAGGAACCGCTGCGCGTCGAGTTCCGGCAGGGCGGTCAGAATCGCATCGCGGTGCGACTGCCCGGCACAGACGTACCGCCGCCCGGGCGCGATCAGTCCTTCGAGCCGTTCGAACGCCAATTCGAGCAGGCTCTTGCCGCCGATAAAGGGTATTAGCTGCTTGGGCAGCGCACCGCGGCTCATCGGCCACAGCCGCGTGCCCGATCCGCCGGCCATGATGACGGCGTATTGCATTGGGATGACTCCTTCTATCAAAACGTTGCCCAGATCTTGGCGAACGGCTGGCGTAAGCCCGCCGGTGCATCGCCTGTGTGGACCTTGTCACGCCGGACGGCCGACTCCAACCGCGGTGTTGCCTTCGGACTCCTCGGATAACGGCACAAGCACGCGGAGCACCGGCGGGCTCACGCCGGCCGTTCGCCTTTCGTTATTGCCCTCTTGCCGAGGGTACCACCTTGAACGGATACGTTTCGATGGTCACGACCTGGGGCGGCTGGGCACGCACGACCGTTACCGCCAACGGCTTGCCAGCGGCCGCATCTTGCAGTCGGCACAGGTCGCTCAGACGCCGAACCGGCTGACCGTTGATGCCCTGAATCAGATCGCCGGTCCGAAAGCCGGCACGCTCGGCTTGCGAGCCCGCAGGCACATCGGCCAGATGCACGCCGCCGGATTCCTTGCTGACGCCGAACGCCGAGTACTCCTCGCCGACGAGGTCGCGGACGCGGGCCTGCAGCCAGAATGCCGGCAGCGCTGACGTGCGAGGTCCGACTGCACCTTCCGCGCCGGACCGGCCGAAGCCCGGCAGTTCCGGCGTTCGTGCGATGGCTTTCAGTTCCGCCTTCTGCACACCGAACCGATCCATCGAAAAATTCTCGAAGCCGATCTGAAGCGCGGGCGAGCCGTCCCGCACGCGATAATCGCCCCGGGCGGGATCGACGAACAACGGGGCGCCGACCATCGAATGTGCATCGCAGCCGTGAACTGCGAACTTGGTCCGATCCGCATCGCTGGTGGTGAACAGGTTGCGGTCGATCTCCCGGCCCCATTTCCCGGCCGGCATACCGCCCGCTGGCCGGTAGGCACCCATGAAAATATTGCCCTTGACTACGTCGCCGCTGTTGTCGAACCAGACGTGCGGATGGAGCGTGTTGTTGACTGTGATATTGTTGTACGCCGTGCGGTGGAAGCCTTCGCGCAGTTTGAGGCCGCCGTTCAGCAGCAGGTTGTTGTAGATCTCGTAGTGGCTCGATCCGTCGTCCAGGTCGATGTCCCACCCGTGGTCGCACCGCCAACGGCTGTTGCGGAGGATGTTCGGTTTAACGACGTCGAGCAACGCTAATTGCGGCAATTCTTCGGCCGGGGCATCCTTCAAACCCCAAAAACGATCGCGGCCCCACGAGTTGAAGCTGCCGTGGTCGCCGGTTTCCAGGACCGTGTCGAACACATCGCAGAACTCGACGAGGTGTCCGCCGAAGGTGCCTTCGCTGATGTTGATCCCGGCGCGGGGCACTTCGTAGATCGAGCAGTGCCGCACGGTGATCCCCTGGGCCATCGAGATCTGCACGCCCGCCGCCTGCTTTTCCACGCGGCCGATGCGCGTGATCAGGCAGTCTTCGACCGTGCAGTCGGCGGGATAGTTGTCCGTTTGCGGGCCGGGCGTCTTGCCGATCGAGGCGTAATCCTGACGCTGGCCGTATTCGAACAACGGATTGCGGACGGCCTTGGGATCGCCGACCAAGGCCACGCCATTGCTGCCGCTGTCGTGAATGTAGCAACCCCGGACGAGCACGCAGCGGTTGTAGTTGTTCACAAAGATCGTGTTGCCGCCGACCTGGTCGAACTCGCAGTCCGCCAGCCCGCAGTCCTCGGCGCCATTGAATACCACGGCGCCGCCACGGTAGATGGTCCAGTCGCTACGGAGCAGCGGCTCGCGGGTGTCCATGAACGTGCGAGCGGCGTGGCGGAACGTGAACCCGCGCAACGTGACGAAACGGACGGGTTGCTCGGGGGAGCCGTTGAACTCGATCAGGTGGCGCAACCGCACGACCTCGACGGTGGCTTCGTTTAACCGCGTGGGCAACGCCCCGCGCGGGGAATCGGTCGCCATCCCGCGCGGCCCGATGGGCACGCGGTTAAACGACTCGGTCGGGTAGAAGTACAGCGTGCCTGCCTGCGCGTCGTGAAACCACTCGCCGGGTGCGTCGAGTTCCTCGCGGATGTTCTCCACGTACCGATGCTCGGCGTGCATGCCCATTTGGCGATTGTTTTGCCAACCGCCCTCGTAGGTCACGGTATTGTCCGGCTGTTTCCCCGTGATCCGATAGTGATAGCCGCCCCAATGCGCGCGGTGCATGGCGTGGATGTAACCGCCGGCGGGAGCAGACCAACGAGCCGCGCGTGAGGGGCTGAATGCATCGGCGGCGAAGCCGTTGTAGGGCCGCACGTCCGGGTCAAAGTTGGGATATCGGGCCATCCGCTGCCGTTGGCCGTTAACGAAGACCTGGTCGATGACCAGGCCGGCGGGCGTTTTGGCCATCCAGACGCCGTCCCGGTGCGGCTGCCAATCCAACTGCAACTTGATCCCGCCGCTGATGACGGGCGTTTCGCCGTCCGCCGCGCGGTACACGATGGGGGCGGTTGCCGAGCCGGAATCCTCCCGGGTAAACACGAGTGTCTCCGGCAGATAATACGTACCGCCGCGCACGATCACCGTGATCGGTCCGCCACGCTTGGCCTTTTCGCTTCGCACCAAGTCCCGCGCCGCCGCCAGCGTTGCCACCGGCCGGTCCTGCGTGCCGGGGTTCGTATCGGCTCCGTTCGGCGCGACGTAGACGGTCAGTTCACCGGGAGGAGCGACCTCGGCCCCGAGTGCAGCGACGGTCCAGAGTAAAATTAGTCCGAAGCAACTGTTCGCATGCATGAATCATCCTCAACGTCGCAAGAAGTCCTGGCCAACGGCCGGCGTCAGCCCGCCGGTATGTCGGCCCACCGGCGGGCTGACGCCGGCCGTTCGCCGGAGGCTACGGTGACCTCAGGGCTCCGGGGTTTGCTTGGGCCGAAGTACCCGAATCCCGAACACGCCTCCGGCGGTTGCCCCGGGATGGCCTTGAAACTTGACCGTGACTTTCTCTTTGCCTTGCGTCAACGATTCCGGCAGCGGGTGGACCTCGTCAAAGAACTCGCCGGGACGGTTGTCCTGCAATCGCTGGGTGGCCACCTTGGTACCGTCCACCAGGACGTCGAACACGCGCGGCCCGCGGTCGCTGCCCCAATAAGTGATCCGCAATTCCTGGGGCTTGCCAGACAAGACCTTCAACTCATACGAGAACCAGCCGCCGTCCGAGGCGTGACGCCACGAGCGATCTTGAAAGTCGCCCGCGGCCATGTTCTCGCCCTGCAGGTTGTGCGAGGATTCTACCTGCGCATCGTGGGGCCGGATTTCGTCGACGATCCGGGCCGCCAGTTCACGCTGCTCCCGCTCGGCGGCCGCCCGCTCCGCCTCGCGCTGCTGCCACTGGTCGTCGGTCAGCAGTTTCCAATAGACTGCATAACGCTGGGAATGCAGCCCGTACAAAGGCACCAGCGTCACGTCTTGCGGCCGGCCGATGCCGCGCGTCCGGAACCTCAGCGGCCTGTCCGAGACCGGTTCGAGGTGCGACAGCAACTCGGCCGGTTCGCAGACCAGTGCCGGAATGGGCGGTGTCGGCACACGGGCCAAATCCAACTGGCCGCGCAACTGAAGCGACAACTTGTCCATTCCCGCCGTGCCCAATTCGCCGGCCAGTACAATCGGTCCGTACAGAATGGCCAGCGTGCGCGGATCGTCCGGCATCGCTTCGGTGCGCAGGTTCATCGCCAGACGCACCTCGACGCGGTCGCCGTCGCGCCACGGGCGCTGGACGGTCACGTAGCTGCCGGGCTTTTCGTTCGCCGCGACGTCCTGACCGTTGACGGTAATCTGGATCTCGGACGTGGCCCACGCCGGCCAGCGGATCTTCAGTGCCAGCTCGATCGGCTGCTGGCAGCGGAACGTCAGCCGCGTCGTGTCCTGTTCGGGAAAACGGGTTTCCTGCCGCACGGTCAGCCCTTTCTCTCGCCACGTCAATTCGGCCGGGATGAACAGGTTGACCAGCAGCGAGCGGTCGTCGCGAAAGAAGATCGTGTCGCCGTACTTGCCGTGGTTCTCGACACCGGTGCCCGTGCAGCACCAGAATGAATCGGTGGGCGTGTTGTAGACCTTGAAATGGCCCGGTTTCAGCGGGATGAAATACGCCATCATCCCTTCGTGCGGCTCCTGCGAGCCGAGGATCTGGTTGTACAAGGCGCGTTCGTAAAAGTCCATCGCGACGGCCGACGGCTCCCAGGCAAATAGGTGCCGTGTCAGTTTGAGCATGTTGTGCGTATTGCACGTTTCGGCCGTCGCCGGGCTGAGGTGTTTCGAGAATTCCTCGACCGGAAAGAAATGCTCGCTGTCGCTATGGCCGCCGATCACGTAGGACCGCCGCAGGGCCACGGCCTCCCAGAAAAACCTCGAAGCGGTGTGCAGCCACTGGTCGCCGGTCAACTCGTACTGCCGGGCCGTGCCGACAAATTTTGGGACTTGGGTATTGGCGTGCAGGCCGTTGAGCTTATCCTCGCATTTGGACGGCGGTTCGAGAACGGCCAGATGATTGAACCGTTGGGCCGTTTTCAAGTATTTTTCATCGCCGGTCAGGGCGTACAGATTGGCCAGCGTCTCGTTCATGCCGCCATGTTCGTTGCCCAGCATTCTTTGCATCTGGTCATCGGTCAACTTGGCGTTGCGAGCCACTGCCCAATCGCCGAATTTTCTCGCAACTTCCAATGCCTGCGGGTTGTCGCAATGGATGTATGCGTCGAGCAGTCCGGCGAAGATCTTGTGCAGCGTGTAGTACGGAGCCCACACGCGTTGAAGCTGCTCGACGCGGTCGATGAACTCCTCGGGATAGGCGCTCAGGTACCCGTTGCCGAGTTTGTCCTGGCATTTGGCCAATTCGGCCACGAGGTAATCGGCCCGGTCTTTCAGCTGCTGGTCGCCAGTGCTGGCGTACATCAGCGCACAGCCCGACAAGTAATGGCCGAAAAAGTGACCGCGCACTTCGCATTTCGGCTCCTCCCAGCCGCCCAGCGGCTCGGCCGACGACGGCAGTCCGGCGTTGATCCGGAACGTGTGCAACAGCTGGTCCGCGTCCAGGCTCAACAGGTACTGACGGTCCAATTCTTGTGCCTGCTTGAACGGTCCGTCCAACAGTCGGACGTCCCGCAAGTCGAATGGGTACACGCGCAGCGGGACTTTGTTCTGCACCTTCAACTTGGGGTTCTGGTACGTCAACGGTTCCGCCTGGATACGCATCAGTGGGGATGCGACAATGGCGAGGACGAACAAGGAAAGAAGTCGTCGCGTGTGCATGTTCATGGAGTCACTTCCGGTGGATAGGGGTTGGCCAAAACTCGGTGGGCACGCCGCTGATCGTCATGCCTCCTCGATCAACTCCAGCTTCAGCCGCTGGCACAATTCGGTTACGGGGTCCTTCAATTCGCCATAGAAGATAACACGCTGCCAGCCCATCCGCCAGGTTTCCGTCAGACGTTCCAGATTGACCTTGACGACCGCTTCCAGCCTGGTGCGGCACGCCAAGTCACTCGGGTTGTTGCCGATCGTCTTCGCTGGATGCATGAGGACCTGCCGGAACAGCCCTCGGTCAAGACCTTGAAAGCGATTCGTTGTGGACTCCAATGTCATGAGGTCAGGAAATCCATTTCGACGGCTCCAGCAGGTCGACGCGGAAAGGTAGTCTATACCGCGCTCGGTTGAGTTTGGGTCGTTTAACGGCAAGCCGAAGGCGCCTGCGTTGGCGCCCAGCTGCCACGCAGTCGCCTTCGGCTTGCCGTTAAACAAGGGGACAATCCTGGCCGCGCGCGGTCTATCTGATCGGCGGGGGCTTCTGCAAACGATTCTGTTGGAGCTGTACCCTGGGCAGTGGCCATTCGTAGTGCTCTGGTGCTACACTGATTGCGGCAACCAGGTCCCATCGGTACGTGCTGTCAACGAGGATTCCTATGCCGTCTGAGGATTCGAGTCACCCCCAAGTCTTCATCAGCTACAGCCACGACTCGCCGGAGCATCGGCGGCGAGTTTGGCAACTTTCCGAGCGGCTGCGCGCCGACGGCATCGACGCTTGGATCGATCAGTATACCCCCTGGCCCCCGGAGGGCTGGCCACGGTGGATGGAAAAGAAGCTCAGAGAAGCTCGCTTTGTCCTGATGGTCTGCACGGAAACCTATCTGCGGCGAGTGACCGGCGAGGAAGAGCCGGGCGCCGGCCGCGGCGTGTGCTGGGAAGCGAACCTGGTCTACAATGATCTGTACATCCTGAAGGTCACGACGTCGAAGTACGTTCCCGTCGTGTTCTCGGATGACGACGCCAAACACATTCCGCCGGTGCTGAAAGGGCACCCCAATTTCTCCGTCGGCACCGACGACGGCTATGACCAGCTGTACCGGCTGCTCACGCAGCAACCCGAAGTCCAGCCGGGGACGGTCGGCAAAATCAAGAAGCTGTCCCAGTTGCAGAGCCTGGGGCCGTCCGCGACGGCCAGTCCCGTCGCCCCGCACACGGCCCCGCCTGCCGCCGAGCCGTCATCCGCCAAGATCTTCATTTCCTATCCGCACGGCGATCCGGACGAAGAGAACCTGGCGCGGTTTCTCCACGCCCGGCTGACGGACATCGGGCACGAGGTCTTTATCGACGTGGGCATGAAAGGCGGCAGCGACTGGGTCGGAGAGATCCGGGCGCGGATTGGCTGGTGCGACCACTTGGTCGTCTTGCTGTCCGAACGGTCCATGCACAGCGAGATGGTGCAGGCCGAAGTCCGGCTGGCGCAACGCCGCCACCGGGACACCGGCAGGCCGCGCATCGTTCCGCTCCGCGTCCGCTATTCTGGTCCCCTGGAATACGAACTGGATTTGTACCTGGGAAACCTGCAATACATCCCCTGGAACGGCCCGGAGGAATCGCCGCGGGTTTATGACGAAATCCTGCGGGCCATGACGGGCGCGCAGCCTCCGCCGCTGGGGCCCCCGGCCGAGCCCGCGCCGCAGGCCGTCGCCCGGCCCGCCGTTGGCGAAAGCCGGCCTTCCGCGGCCCGTGACGCGCGGCCGGCGTCCGTCCCCGGCGGAACCATTTCCCAGCGCGACCCGTACTACGTCTCCCGATCGGCGGACGAAGTCGTCGTCAACCTCGCCGCGGAACTCGGGCAGACGGTCGTGATCAAAGGCCCGCGGCAAATGGGCAAGAGCAGCCTGCTGCTGCACTATCTGTCCGAGTGCCAGAAGGCGGGCAAGAAAGTCGCCTTTGTCGATTTCCAGATGTTCTCCCACGAAGACCTCGCCGGGTATCCCACGTTTCTGTCGCGCTTCGCCGGGGTCCTGGGGCACTTGTTGCGGCTCGACCTGCCCGCGCCGCCCGCGATCCAGTCGCAATTTGCGCTGGTGGATTTCCTGGAGCGAGTGATCCTGCCCTGTGCGGCCGGGCCGCTGGTCGTGGCCCTGGACGAGGCCGACCGCCTGTTCCGCACGCCTTATAAGGCCAATTTCTTCAGCATGCTGCGGCTGTGGCACAACAACCGTGCGTCCCTGAATCCCGCCTGGGAAAACGTCGATCTGGCCCTGGTCATCTCCACCGAGCCCTACCTGCTGATCGACCAGGGCGACCGCTCGCCGTTCAACGTGGGCCTGCTGGTGGACATCGAGCCGTTCAGCCGGGACGAATGCCGGACGCTGAACGGGAAATACGGAGGCCTGCTGGCGGAGGACCAGGTGGAACAACTCTGGACTCTGCTGCGCGGGCATCCGTACCTGACGCGGCTGGCCTACTATCGCCTGACCGCGCGCGACAAGTGCAGTTTTGCGGAGTTGCTGGAACGGGCCGACGACGAGCGCGGGCCGTTCGGCGACCACCTCCGGGCGCTGCTCATGAAGCTGCACGAACGGCCCGAGTTGCTGGCCGCCCTGCAACAAGCGATCCGCACCGGCACGGTCCCCGATCCGGACCTGTACTGGCGGCTGTACGGCGCCGGGCTGGTACGCCGCGAGGCCCAACGCATCAATCCGGCCAACCTGTTGTACGCCCGGTTTTTCAAGAACGCCTTGTGAAATCATGAACGCCCCCAAACCGAAACTCACGCTCCAGGTCGGCGGACAATTGAATCCGCGGAAACACCTGTTCGTCTCGCGGCAGGACTTGGAGGACGAACTCCTGGAAGCCCTGGTCCAGCGCGAGTACTGCAATCTGCTGTCCTCGCGGCAGGTGGGGAAATCCAGCGTCATGATGCAGACGGCCGTGCGGCTGCAGCAGCGCGGAATTCGCGTCGCCACGATCGACGTCGCGGGCGAACTGGGCACGCCGGCCACAGCCGCCGAGTGGTACCAGGGGTTCCTGGGCAAGATCGCCCGGGACCTGCGGATCGAACTGGACGTCGCCGCGTGGTGGGAACGCCAGCCGGGGACACCCAATCAGCGACTGCTGGAATTCTGCCGCACCCAGTTGTTCGCCTCCCACGACTCGCCGCTGGTAATCTTCGTCGACGAAATCGACGCGACCCTCAAGCTGCCGTACACCGACGACTTTTTCACCGCCATCCGCACGATGTACAACCAGCGCGGGTCGGAGCCGGCGTTCGAGAAGATCGCCTTCTGCCTGATCGGCGTCGCCACGCCCAACGAACTGGTCAAGGACCGCCGGACCACGACCTACAACGTCGGCCGGACGTTCGAAGTCCGCGACTTCGACCCGCAGCGGGACGACCTGTCTCCGTTGGCGGCCCTGCTGGCCGATGATCCGCCGGCGGCGGAAAAGCTGTTGCAGCACGTACTCGACTGGACCGGCGGGCATCCCTTCCTCACGCTTTGGGTGTGCCAGGAAGTCCGCAAACGCAAGCTCGCTTCGCCCGAGGAGGTCGACACGCTGATCCGGGAATCTTTCGCCAGTTTTTCCCGGGTCCAATCCGACCCGCATTTTCAGCAGATCACGCGATTCCTGGGCGAACGGCTCAGCGATCAACTGGCTGCGTACCGGCTGTACGACCGCATCCTGCAGGGCCAAACCGAACGCGACACGGCGGGGCGGACCCACATCGAATTGAAGCTGTCCGGGATCGTCAAGCGGGACGAAAACGGCAACCTGGCGGTCCGGAACCGCATCTACGGTCAGGTCTTCGACCGGCAGTGGGTCCGGCAGAGCAAGCCGCAGCAAACGCTGCGGCGCGTGCGGCAAGCCGCAACGGCGGCGACGCTCCTGTTGGTATTGAGCGGAACCTGGTTCGGCTACGACCGCCTCGTCCAGGATCCGGTCCGGCAGAACCGGATCGTCGCCGAAGGCCTCGTCGACAGTCTGCAACTGGCCGAGATCGTCCAAGTGCCGGGCTTGATCGAACGCATGAAGGGCTACCGTCAATGGACCGACCCCCTGCTGCAAAACGACCTGAAATCCGACGACCCCAAACGGCGGCTGCGCGCGAGTCTGGCGATGCTGGCGGCCGATTCCGGGGACACGCAGATCGATTATCTGTGGCCACAATTGCTGACCGACACATCGGAGGACGGGCCGGTGATCGCCCAAGTGCTGGAGCAGTATGCCGCCGACGAGCCCCGTTCGTTGACCGCGCGGACCGTGGTGGGTGACGCCCAGCGTTTTCGGAGGCTGTTCCCGCGACTGGCCCAGCACTCCGCCCGAAGTGCCCAAACGGTGCGCGAGGCCGTCGGGATTCTGAGCCAAGAGATCGCCAAGGCCAACGGGGCCGCGTCCGCGGTACTGCACCCGCGGCGGGCCGTCGCGTGCATCGCCGCCTTGTCTTTGGGAGATATGGAAGCGGCTCGGCCGCTGTTGGAACTGGGGCCGCATCCCGACACCCGCAGTTACGTGATCCACCTACTGGCCGATTACGCTCCTGATCCGCAACCGCTGGTGGAATTCGTCCAGGTGGCGGACCTGCCGCCGGCCGTCCGCAGTGCGCTGCTGTTGGGCCTGGGCCACTTGCCCGCCGAGAAGATCCCGGCCGACGCCGTGGCACTGACCCAGCGGATCTTTGAGAACGAGCAGGACGCGGGCCTGCACGCGGCGGCGTTCTGGGCGCTGCGGCAATGGAAGGCCGCTGTGCCGGAACTCACGCCCTCTGCCAAGACACCCGCGGATCGCGACTGGTACGTGAATTCGATCGGCATGACCCTGGTCCGAATTCCCGCCGGGACGTTTTGGATGGGCAGCGAAAGCGAATCCGCCAGTAACGGCGAGAAGCTACGCCACGAAGTGACGTTGACCAAGGACTTTTTTCTCAGTGCCTGCGAAGTGACGGTCGCACAGTTCCTGCAATTTTACAACGACCCCGATTTGCCGGCGGACGAAAAGCCGGTCGCGTGGCTGGAAGAATGGAACAGGGATGGCAAGCAGTACAGCCCCACCGACGACTGTCCGATTCAGTCCGTCAGTTGGCAGGATGCGGTCCGGTTCTGTAACTGGCTCAGCCGGCGTGAGAAGCGGACGGAAGTCTACGTTCAAACCGGCGAGACGCGAAACGTGAAAGATGTTTTGGACAAGGAAGTCGAAACCGAAGTCTGGACATCGAACCTCCAAACCGACGGTTATCGTCTGCCGACGGAGGCCCAGTGGGAGTACGCTTGTCGTGGCGAGAGCGAAACCGAATTCGAGTTCGGCGACGCGATCGAACTGCTGAACAACTACGCCTTCTACAGAGAAAACTCCGCGGACAAGGCGTGGCCGGTTGCGAGCAAGCTTCCCAATCCGTGGGGACTGTCCGATATGCAGGGAAACGTGTGGGAATGGTGCCAGGACTGGTACACCGAAGATGCGTACAAGCAATCCGAGGCGAAGGATCCGTCAGGTCCCAGCACGGGAGAAGCCCGGGTCTTCCGTGGCGGCGGCTGGTACGACGACGGCGAGTACTGCCGGCCGGCCATTCGCTACAGGAGCACGCCCGAGGGGCGGTACGGCGACCTGGGCTTTCGCGTGGCCCCAGGTTGGTCGAGCGAGTAAGTCTGGTATAGTCAAGGAAAGGGCAAGGCCCGCAGCGCAGCCGGGAGCGCAGGCCGAGCTGGTTCGAAGCGCAGCGCAGCGGAGCCGAACCAGATCGAGCCGAAGCGGAAGGCGGAGCGGAGGGCCGGTAGTGTACAGGTGTGCAAAATAGTGTACAAGAGAACATCAGCACATGGCTTTCAAGTTCATTCGCATTTCCGTCTGCGACCTGGATTCCGGGTCCGACGCGTTGAACCGTTTTCTCCAAGGGCATCGCGTCGAGTCCGTCGAACGGCGGTTCGTCGAAGATCACCAGAACTCCTATTGGCTGTTCTGCGTCGAGTATCAGGAGCGTCAGCCGGCGCGGGCGTCCGAACCTTCCGCGGGGCCCCGGCGCAAAGAACGAGTCGATTACCGGGAACTGCTGAACGACGATGATTTCCAGGTCTATCTGGGACTGAAAGAACTCCGCAAACAGCTCGCCGACGAAGAGAAGGTGGCGATGCGGGGCGGCGAGGTTGTGCTTCAGAAGATCAGTAGAGGAAGCACGGCCTGTCGCGCTGGCGTCCGAAGAACTCGGCCGCTTCGTGGCAGTCATCTTTAGCCGCGTAGCGGCGGCAGGATGTAGCCAGGGGCGCCAGCCCAATGCCGCTTACTTTGTAGCGGCACGGCGCAAGCCGTCCGGTATTACAGTCGCAAAACCGGGCGGCTTGCGCCGCTCCGCTATGACGAAAATGCCCCCAATGTTTCCAAAGTAAGTGGCATTGGGCGCCAGCCCCTGGAGACGTTCGGTTCAAGACGCGTCTAGCTCCGGTACGGGGCGGCAGGAGTTCGCCGCCGAATCGGATTCCATGAAACGAACTGCGCCCGAACCGATTGCGACACTCCTGTCGCCCCGTGCCGGGGCTCCCGCGGCATGCCACTTCCGGATCCAGGGGCTCGCGCCCCTGGCTACATCCTTGCGTCCCTACGGGACTGCCTCTAGCGTCTTGCATCCTCGTCGATTCAATATCAGACGTTTCACTCGCAAACATCGATCGACTTTGTCTCAGGGTTCTGGCACCCGCAGCGGCGTTCGTAGATAATCAGATGCCAACCTGCAAACCATGTGCGCCTTCCACGCATTTCCGGCACCTTGCCCACTGCCGGCAACTGGGGCGAACGAGAAAACCAAGGAGTTCACCATGGCCAGCCAACGACGCGCTTGTTTGCCCCTCGCCTTTGCTTTCGCCATCGCCGCCGGCCCCGTCGTGGCCCAGGTTGCGATCGTGGATCGCCCGGACACCGCCGCACAATACGATCACTACGCCGCCAATCGCCTGCCGCTGGCGCCCAATCCGGTGGTGCGACTGCCCCTGGGCGCGGTTCGCCCCGCGGGCTGGCTCAAGCGTCAGCTGGAACTGCAGGCGGACGGCTTCCACGGGCACCTGACGGAAATCAGCGGTTTCCTCAACAAGGAGAATAATGCCTGGCTGAGCAAGACCGGCGAGGGCGAACGAGGCTGGGAAGAGGTGCCTTATTGGTTCAAGGGCTTCATCGGCTGCGCGTACCTGCTGGAAAACGAGCGGATGATCCGGGAAGCGCACATCTGGGTCGAAGGCGCCCTGAACAGCCAGCAAGAGGACGGCTGGTTTGGGCCGGACAAGGGCCGCACGGGCGCCGCCACGGACCTGAAGGGCCGCGACGACCTGTGGCCGAACATGATCATGCTGTTCTGCTTGCAGACGTACTACGAACGCACGAGCGATCCGCGCGTGCTGAAGCTGATGGAGAACTACTTCCGCTATCTATCCGCGGTGCCCGAGGAAAAATTTCTCGTCGGCTACTGGCCCGCGATGCGGGGCGGCGACCAGTTGTACAGCATCCTCTGGCTGTACAACCTCACCGGCCACCCGTGGCTGCTCGATCTGGCCCACAAGACCCATCGCCGGACAGCCCGCTGGGACACCGTCACGGACACGCCCGGACGGGAAATCGTCAACTGGCACAACGTGAACATCGCCCAGGCGTTCCGCGAGCCGGCGGTGTACTGGATGCTCAGCCAAAATGCCGATCACCTCGGGGCCACGGAGCAGGTCTGGGGCAAGATTCGCGAACTGTACGGCCAGGTGCCCGGTGGCATGTACGGTGCCGACGAAAATACGCGCCCCGGCTATAACGGCCCGCGGCAAGCGATCGAGACGTGCGGGATTGCGGAAGAAATGCTGTCCGACGGCTTGCTGATCTCCGCGACCGGCGATCCGATCTGGGCCGAGCGTTGCGAGAACGCGGCCTTCAATACCTATCCGGCCAGCATGACGGCGGACCTCAAGGCGTTGCGTTACCTGACGGCTCCCAATCAGCCTCAAAGCGACCACACGAACAAGGCGCCCGGTGTGCAGAACGGCGGACCCATGTTCCACATGAATCCGCACGACCACCGCTGCTGTCAGCACAACTCCGGCCACTCGTGGCCCTACTTTACGCAGCACCTGTGGTATGCCGCCCCCGGCAACGGGCTGGCCGCCTACCTGTACGCGCCGTGTGAGGTCCAGGCCCGGGTGGCGGACGGCGTCACGGCGAAGATCGTCGAGGAGACCCGCTATCCGTTCGAGGAGCAGGTTACGTTCAAGGTGTCGCTGCCCAAGACCGCCGCGTTCCCGCTGTACCTCCGCATCCCCGCGTGGTGCGATCAAGCCCAGTTGACGTTGAACGGCGAATCGGTCCCTGCGACGCTGCCCGCCGGAAAACTGGCCAAGATCCAACGTACGTGGAAGGACGGCGACCAGCTGGTGCTCGCGCTGCCGATGCAAGTGAAACTCACCAAGTGGACGGACAATCGCGGCACCGTTAGCGTGAATCGCGGACCGCTGACCTATTCGCTGCAGATCAAGGAGGAATACAAACGCCACGGCGGCACGGACGAGTGGCCGGCCTGGGACATCTTCCCCGGCTCGCCGTGGAACTACGGCTTGGTGCTCTCGGACGCCGGCCCCGCGACGTTCCAGGTCGCCCGGGCGGATTGGCCGGCCGACGATCAGCCGTTCCGCAACGAAGCCGCGCCCGTGCGGCTGACGGCCAAGGCCAAGCGGATTCCCAACTGGATCCTCGACCCGCGCGGCTGCGTCCATGAAGTCATCCCGCAGCCGGTCAAGTCGGCGGAACCCGAGGAGACGGTGACCCTGATCCCGATGGGTGCCGCCCGGCTGCGGATTTCGGCGTTTCCCGTCATCGGCAGCGGCCCAGAGGCGCAGGAGTGGCCGGAGCCGCCGCAGCCCAAGCCATCGCTGTACAAGGCCAGCGCCTCGCACTGTTTTGACAGCGACACGGTCGATGCCGTGGGCGACGGCCTGGAACCGCGGAACTCCAACGACCACGAGATTCCGCGCTTGACTTGGTGGCCGCACCGCGGCACGGACGAGTGGGTACAATACGACCTTGGCAAGGCGAAGGAAATTTCCGCTGTTTCCGTGTACTGGTTCGACGACACGGGCGTCGGCCAATGCCGCGTGCCGCAAGCCTGGAAACTGCTGTATCGCGACGGCGAGGATTGGAAGCCGGTCGCGGGGGCGCCGGAATTCGGTGTTGCCAAGGACCGTTTCAATCGCGTCACGTTCACGCCGGTAACCACCGCTGCGTTACGCCTGGCGGTGCAGCTCCAGCCGCAGTTCTCCGGCGGCATCTTGGAGTGGAAGGTTGAAAGCCCGCAGGCACGTTAATGAACTAGCCGAGATGCGTTCTTCGGTCGCTAGGGCCTGTTCTTACCCGCATCGGGGAAAGGGCGGTGCGATGGCGGCGATGATCCTAGGGACAAGCAAAATTCATGACACAAACCATCGTTGCCGTCACCGGGTTCGGCTTGATCAGTCCTTTGGGCAGGGGACCCGAGGCGAATTCCTCCGCCCTGCAGGCCGGGGTTTCAGGAATCATCTCCCAGCGGCCCCAGTGGGCCGACTGCGGATTGCGCTCGCAGGTCTCCGGCAGGGTGGAAACGGAACCGCTCCGGCACCTGTTCGATCGCAAGCAGGAACGATTTCTGTGCGAGGCCGCACTGCTTAGCTGCGCCGCGATGCGGGACGCCGTGCAGCTCGCTGGGTTAAGTGACGAGCAAGTGCAAGATCCTCGAACGGGCGTCATCATCGGGACGGGAACGGGTTCGAGCGTGCCGGATGCGATCGCGCTGAGCGAACGTCTGAAGAAGCGCGGGGGATCGAAAGTCGGAGCGTACCAGGTGCCGCGGATCATGGGATCCTCGGCGACCGCGAATGCCGGAGTCATCTTTCGCATCCACGGACACTCCTACGGCGTCACCTCCGCGTGTTCTACGTCGGCTCACGCCCTGCTGCTGGGGCTGGATCTGATCCGCAGCGGTCGGCAGGACCGAGTCTTTGCGGGTGGAGCGGAGGACGTGAATGTCTTCACGGCCGCGGCTTTCGACGGGATGAACGCGCTGTCCAGCGCCTACAACGACCAACCCGAGCGGGCGTCGCGGCCGTTGGACATAGACCGGGACGGGTTCGTGATCTCGGGCGGCGCAGGGGTGTTGGTCCTGGAAGACATGAACATCGCCGTAGCGCGGGGTGCGAAGATCTGGGCGATCCTCGAAGGGGCGGCCGCAACCACGGACGGCGAAGACATGGTCGCTCCCAACGGCAAAGGTGCAGCGGCCGCGATGGAGTTGGCGCTGCGGGACGCGGGAGCCGATCGAAGGAGGATCGACTACATCAATCTCCACGGCACGTCCACGCCCGCCGGTGACATCAAGGAAGTCGAGGCCATTCGCTCCGTCTTCGGCGCAACCGTTCCCCCGTTTTCCTCCACCAAGTCCATGATCGGTCACACGCTGGGAGCTGCGGGTGCCTTGGAAGCCATCTTCTGCATCCTCATGATGCAGGACAACTTCTTGGCCCCCAACATCAACTTGGACAACCCGGAACCCGCCGTGGCCGACCTGCCCGTCGTCCGCGAGACGCGGAAGGCCGAACTGGCCTGGGCCATGAGCAATTCCTTTGGCTTCGGCGGCACCAACTGTAGCGTGATCCTCTCGCATCCCGACCGGCGTCGGTGATTCGGGAGCGAGGAAGTATCCAGGCGGTGAAGGCCCGTAGCTGTTAACAACTTTCTTCCCAAGGAGCCCACCATCATGACGCGATCGATCCTGGCACTGCTGGTTTGTGGTTTGTGTCTGATCCCGCCCGCTCCGGCCCGGGCGGACGATCTCGTCCTGGCCGACGGCGGACAATCGGCTTATCGGATCATCGTGGCCGACGACGCGTCGCCGGCCACGAGGCACGGCGCGGAAGAACTGCAGATGTTTCTGCAACGGATCAGCGGGGCCAAGCTGCCGATTGTCTCGGACCGCGAACCGCTGGGCGCAGCGGAGATTATCCTGGGAGACAACGCGCATCTGCGGCAGCTGGGCGTCCAGATCGACTTTCAGGAATTGGGCCACGAAGGCTATGTGCTGCGGGTGGTCGGCCAGCACGTGGTGATTGCCGGCGGAGCGCTGCGCGGCAATATGTACGGCGTCTATGGGCTGCTCGAAGACCACCTGGGCTGCCGCTGGTTCGCGCCGGACGTGAGCCGGATCCCGCAGACACAGCGGCTGGTGCTGGGACCGATCGACCAGAAGCAGATTCCCGTCTTGGAGTACCGCGAGCCGTTTACGTTCGACTGCTTTGACGGCGACTGGTGTGCCCGCAACCGCGTCAACAGCAGCTCCGGCCGCTTGGAGCAGAAACACGGTGGCAAGATCACGTTCGGGCCGGGCTTCTTCTGCCACACGTTTGCCGGGTTGGTTCCGCCGGACAAGTATTTCAAAGAGCACCCGGAGTACTTCTCGCTGGTCGGCGGCAAGCGGCAGGACGGTTACGCCCAACTGTGCTGCACTAACGAAGACGTGGTTCGACTGTGCATCGAGGGCATCCGGCAGGGCATGCGGGCCCACCCCGCAGCGTTTGTCTTCTCGGTCTCGCAGAACGACGTGGACAAACATTGTGAATGCGACCGCTGCCAGGCTTTGGCCAAGCAGGAGGATTCCCAGATGGCTCCCGTACTGGCGCTGGTCAACCGCGTCGCCGAGGCGGTGGAAAAGGAGTTTCCCGACAAGGCCGTCGAGACGCTTGCGTACCAGTGGACGCGCCGGCCGCCGAAGAGTCTGCGTCCGCGGCCCAACGTGATCATCCGGCTGTGCTCGATCGAATGCTGTTTCGCGCATCCCCTGGACCAGTGCGACAGCCCGGCCAACCGCGCGTTCTGCCAGGACCTGGAGGGCTGGGCCAAGATCTCCGACCGGCTTTGGATCTGGGACTATGTGACGGATTTCTCGCATTATCTGGTGCCGTTCCCGAACCAACGGGTCCGCGACGATAACATCCGGTTGTTTGTACGGAACCATGTCCGGGGCATCTTCGAACAGGACACCTACAACAGTCCGCACAGCGAGCTGGCGCCGCTGGGGGGCTACCTGACGGCCAAGTACCTGTGGAACCCCGATTACGACGAGGCAACCGCGCTCGGCGAGTTCCTCGCGGCGTACTACGGCCCCGCGGCCAAGCCTGTACGCAGCTACCTCGACCTGCTCCACAACCACGTCGAAATGAACAACATCCACGTCGTGATTTGGGCTCCGCCGACCAGCCCGCATCTGACCGACGAACTGCTGGTCGAAGCGAACCGGCTGTGGCAAGAGGCCGAACAGCTGACAGCCGGGGATGTGGCCGTGTTGCGGCGCGTGCAGATCGGCCGGATGAGTGTGGACTACGCGATTGTCGAGCGGGCCCGCGCCGCTACGGGCAAGAAGGACGCAACGCCTTCGCCCCTGCACGCCCTGGCGGTCGAACGGTTCAAGCCGTTCACGGAGATGTTGGGAGCGAGCGGCTTGACCAATCTGCACGAATGGCAGCGGCTCGATTTGCCCGACTACCGGGCGAAACTGGGCGCGGCCCTTGGCGTACCCTGAGACCGCGTCACCAGGGTTGCTTGCCAGGAATGACACGAGGTTAAGCTACCCCACCGGCGGCACCAAGCTATTCACTCGCGGTTCCCACCGCTGTTCGCCGAACGCTTTCGCTCTCCCGCCCTGTTGACAGAGAATGGCTTGCGTCAATAATGGCGCAAGCAGAAGGAATGGTTAAACGCAAGGTTTTGCATGGCCGGGTAAAGTGCGAATGGCTGGGTTCAAGAGTGAGGCCGGCGCTGGGACCGCATCTGGCGGCACATTCGATTTACCAATGAAGTGGGTGGTGGGAGTCGGAATCCGGGAACGGGTAGGCACCACGCATGACGACGTTCGTATCAGCAAATTGCTGGAGATTTGAGCCGGGGGTCGTGCTGGCCCTCGAACGAGCGTTCGGACCGCAGGTCGCTGCGCACGTTTGGCTGTCCCCGGCGGACACGCCGATGTTCTTTCCGTCGTCAGCTGCGGTGCTTCAGCGTTACTGCACTTCGCCGGGAGACGAGCTAAGAGTCCTTGCCGAGTTGTCGGGCCGGGCGAACGTGATATCTGCCAGCTTGAACTACATTGGGCATGTCGCCGGATCGACCCAAGAGCACGAGAATGCTGGTCGGCCGCAGGAGAGCTTTCTGTGCTTTGTAGACCTTGGTGAAAAGTCTAAGAAGCCCGACGACATATTTCGGCGCGATCCTAAAATGGGTTACGATGTCCATTTGCCGGAGGTTTCGAGCGAGGATCCCATCGCGCTCATCATCGATGCGGAATTGGAGCACTCGCGATGTGTGGCATATCAACTGACAAGAGCCTGCAGCAACTCCAACAGCGGAAGGACCTGTCGGTTTCTTGCCCTCACGACCGACGCGAGCCCTCAATCCCCAGTTGACTTATGTACCGTTGCCCGGCTCCTAATGGTCGGTGGAGAGATCAAGAACCGAGTTGAAGTTGTCAATATGTCTCTGGATCTCGGTCAAGCATGCGATCCGTGCGGGGGTTGGGAGACGCCAGAAGCCACCTTCATGTATTCCTTCCCGTTTTTCGAAGCCTGTCTGGATGAGTTCCTCGCTGCGCGGGAACGGCGGCAGGGCGATACTCCTCTGATCGTCGCAGCTGCAGGGAACCGAGCCACGAAGAAGGGCCCGCCCCGATGGCGATTGGGGTATCCAGCCGTCCTACCAGACGTGGCGGCCGTGACGTGCCTTGCTGGCGTCCCACCTGACCACCTGTCCTCTCACGTCGATTGCCCGGCGGTAGGTCCTTGGAAGCCGTGTTTTGCCGAACCGGTGCGTGCTTTTGAAGGCCCGTTCGCCAACGCTGGCGCGGCAAAGCCCGCCGACACGACGTCGTACGCCGCGGCTGTTTTCTCAGGTCGCGTGATGGGGATGGCGCTGCAAGAACGGGCGACCCGGAAGACACGACCGTCAAGCGGGATGGGCAAACTGGCTCGGCTCGTTCGCCACTCGGATCCCGTGCCGGTCGGAATCGATGATCGTCTGGTTTGGGTTTCGCCAATCGTGCGGCGTGTTGGCGAAGTCGGCCCGTCGACAGCCCTCTCAACTGGCGGCCTGTTTCGTCACTTGCTACGAGATTTGCACCAGAGCACGCGCCGGGAATACGTCCTGACGGGATCGGCGGCATTCGTGGAAGCTTGGCTGGAACGGCACCCTGTCAAGCTATTTAACGCGACACTCGACATGGTGCTGTCGTGGATCGGCGATCTGGATCCAATACACGCCGGACCGTGGCCTGACGATCATGGTCAGCTGCAAGTGAAAGCCACCGTCGAGTTGTGGGGAAAGGAACGCGGCGCGTCGCCAGAAACGATGAGTGGCCTTCGTCTGACCGCGCACCCATTGCGGACTTGGGCAGGTCCCTTGTACCTTCTTCAGTGCGTGATCCCAGATGCGCAATTACTGCTGACGACGGAAGGTCTGCTCGATCCGTGGCGGGGGCATTCGGGTCCGCCGCCTGCCAAGTTGCCGCGGGTTTTCATTCCCCCACCGCGAGTCTGGAAGCTCAATCCGCAGAACCGCACAGGGGTTGCAGGTCTCGCCGACGGCCTCCTGCTTTACCTCAACCGCCTGATGCTTGAATGCCTTCTTCACACGTTGGATGGAGATCTCGGCGAGCCGTCATGGCTGACGCTGCGGTTCACGAACGACTTCGACGATTTGCTCGGGACGGCAGGTGTGCTTATCCAAAATGGCAAGACCCTATCGAAAGAAAGCGGGATGGACGCAATGGATTTGTGGTTCGGCGCAGGGGCAAAGACGAGAACACCAGGGCTCAAGAGGCGGTTAGACCGCAGCAAGGATTTGTACGACAGACTCGCAAAGGCGAAAACGTCGTGGAGGGCCAAGAAAGCGTTCATGGGGACGGTTGACCGTTACATTCAATCATTCAAGCAAGGAAGGGTGCCGCGATGACTATCGTTTGTTTCGGGGACCGTACCCACCTCTTGCCCGTGCGTAACCTTGAGGTCGCCATCTATTTGGTGACGCGAACTTAGCCTGTATTTACTTTCAACATTATCCCCATAGGAGGTGTGTTGTCATGACGAAGAAGAGAAGCCTCACGCATCCGGCCGGGATACCGCCCGAGTTCATTAAACCGGCCGTGGAGACACCGTTGTCCGAGTTTCGGCCGCCGCGAACCGTGGTTGCAGGGATTGGCGATGACTTGCGATGCATGGTTAAGTTCCTCGAGCAAAGCGGCTACGAGACTGTTGAGGAAGCCTACGGTGTATTGCGAGTGGCTCACCGCGAGTTGGCTCGACAGTTCGGGGTAGATCCATCGGCCATACACGATCTGGTAGTGGCCCTGCGCGGTTCCGCGTCCGCGGCGGTAAGCGAGAAAGAGGAAGAGCTTCTTGGGGCAGCAACTTTCTCGCTGGGCGTTGCCTTGAACAGAATCCCGTTTACAGGTCAAGTGCCGGCGATACCGGCCCTTGCGTTTGCCGCGGCAGCGGCCGCTCCGGCGACTTTGCCCGACCAGGTAAACATGATTGGCGAGATGACCGCCGTTCGCGATCAAGCACGGCGGGGAACTTGTGTGGCGCACGCCGCGCTGGCCGCGTACGAGCATCTACTGAAGAAGGACGATCACGGGGAGATGGACCTTTCGGAACAGTTCCTTTATTGGGCCTGCAAAGAACATGACGGTATTCCGAACACCGAAGGAACTTGGCTCAGTGTGGCATTCGATCGTCTGTATGAAGACGGCGTGTGTCTGGAAGCGACATGGGCCTACAATCCGGATCCAATTCCGGGAAACGAAGGGCAAGGTCCGCCGCCGGCCGGAGCCGTTCTTGAGGCAATGAACTACCGTATCGGCAGCTCTGTCACGCTTGGTCCCCGATCCGTTGCGGACATCAAGCAGGTCCTGGCTTCCGGCCGCTGTGTTGCATTCTCAGTCCCGGTGTACAATACATTGATGAAGAATCCGCAGGCCATGAAGATGGGGAAAATCCCGAATCCCGTGCCGGGCGAGTTTCCGGTCGGCGGTCATGCCATGTGTTTCGTCGGGTACGAGAACGTACCCGGGTCATCTGGGCTGGGTGGTGGGCGGTTCATCCTGAAGAACAGCTGGGACAGCTATTTTGGTTTTGCCTCACCGTATGGCCCCGGATACGGTACCATTCCTTACTCGTACATCGCCCGGCTTGGGATGGAGGCGTTTGCCATCGGCTAAGGGCTTCGGCCCCTTGGCCAAGGAGATTCCCGTGCAGCAAGTCAGCCATTTGCCAGATTTCCTGAGGCAACTTCCGGTGTCCGCCTCTGTCAAGCAGAAGTTGTCTGGGCTGGGAGTTGACGACCCACTCGAACTTCTTGGCATGATCGGGGCCGCGCGGCCCGAGTTTGAGCGGCTCATTGGGGCAAACGAGGTGGAAGCGGTCGTTGAAGTGTTGGAATCGATGGCCCCATCGGAGGCGTTGGCAGACCTTCAAACGCCTGTTCCGAGGGGTTTCCTGGGGGCCCGCACCGAACCGCGTCGCAGCGTCCGCGTCTCCGTGCCGTTTGCCGCGTTACGGCGCGAACAGGACCGATTTGTTGCCGCCGCCCAAAGCTCCCGCGCTGCCGGTGTACCGCCTGAACGTCTTGGCACGTTCGAACGTCAGTTGCTGGCGCTGAAGATACGCCCAGAGCCGGTGGAACCGCCTCGGTTTTCTTCCGTCAACTGGCTCCTGCCCTACGTCGCCGCAGCTCCCTACCGCGCTGCGCCGGAGCGGGCGGACGAACTCCATCAACTCGTGCAAGAACTCGGTGTTCGAGTCGTATTCGACCCTGCACCGAGCCGAGTCGCCGAAGTCAACCTCGAAACCAGCGAAATCCGTTTCGGCTTGCCATTCATGGAGCGGCTTTGGGCGATCAGTTGCGCGTACCTGGATTTGATCCGCCTCTGGCAGCAGTACGGTCCTGACGCCATCATCGATCTGCCGGAATCGAGCCGTTTGCTGCTGGAATGGGAATTCCACGCGGAAAAGAGCGGCATCGTCGCCCCCCTTCCAGCCACAGCGCCAGTGCCCGAACCCGCTGAACAGCCCGGAACCGACGGGTATGCTGCGACAGAACTTGTACTAATTGTTGCAGCATGGGTCTTGCTGCACGAGATTGGCCACTTGGTATGTAAGCATCGGCGGACGGATCCTCCTGTGCGCTGGATTACCCGCGAGTACGAGGCCGACAACTGGGCGTCCCATTGGATGCTCGACCGGTGGCGCGAGTACGCAGCCGACGACCGGGTGTTTGTCAAACGTGCGCTGGCCGGAACATTGTTCCTGGGACATGTCGCTGCGTTCGAGTCTCACGGACGCACGTCGAGCGTGACCCACCCCACCCCGGCGGACAGGCTACTTCACTTCCTGGACCAATTCGTGCCGCGAGAACCAGGCCCCAAGGCCGATGCAAAGGAGTGGCCATGGATGGCGGCATTGTTGATTGTAGAATGCCATCTTCAGGCGGCTGGGTATTCTCTTCCCCGGGGCGCCGAGTTCGTGGAACCACGCGATGCCTTGCTTAGCGCCGCAGCGCGGCTGGCGGGCCGGGCGTGAGGTGAAACCACGAGGGAAGAGGAGCCCTCCACGGGAAAAAAAGCCGGATTTGAATTGCATTTCTCGTCAGGTTTCGTGCGGACGGCTGTGGATTCGACAAAACAGGCGAAGAGCCAACCGTTTTCCCGTCTCAATTCCTCGCTCACGCTTCGGGTTACCATCGCGGCAAACCCGCCAACACGCTTGACGTCGAGCCAATCCCTGCTTGCCGCCGGGCCGCCGGATGCCTACGCTGGAACGGCAACGGCTGTCGAATTGCGGCTGCCGCCGGAACCATGAATATCCTCGTTGTCAGAAAAGGACCCCTTCCATGTCCGACAGACATTTCTCGTTCCATCGTCGTCACTTTCTCGCCGCCGGTGCTGCGTCCGTGGCAGGAACGGCGGCCGCGCGTGCCGGCGCGGCCGATTCAGCGTCGGCCGAAACGGTCCGCGTCGTGCGGCCTCCGGAAGGCAAACGGATTTTGCTGTCGTGCAAGTTGGGGATGATCACGCGCGAAGCGGACGGCAAAAAATTGTCGCTGGCCGACCGGTTGCGTTTGGCTGGCGAGGCGGGATTCGACGGCGTGGACCTGGATCAGGCGGCGGAGTTCACGCCGGAACAGGCGCGCGAGGCCGTCTGCCAGTCGGGCGTGTTCGTTCACAACGCCATCAACCACGCCCATTGGGCGCAGCGACTGACCAGCGCCAAGGAGGAAGAGCAAGCCCGGGGCCGGGCCAACATCGAACACTGCTTGCGCGTGTCGCACGGGGCCGGCGGCAGCGGCGTGCTGATTGTCGTGGGCAGCGGCGACGATGGCCCGGCCGACGAAATCGAAGAGCGCTGCCGGCAGGAGATCAAGAAACTGATTCCGCTGGCCGCCTCGCTGGGCCAGTCGATCCTGGTCGAAAATGTCTGGAACAAGATGGGCTACGACCACGACGCGCCTCCCGAGCAAACCGCCGACCGGTTTGTCAAGTTCATCGACAGCTTCCACAGCCCCTGGGTCGGCATGTACTACGACATCGGCAATCACTGGAAGTACGGCCAGCCCGGTGACTGGATCCGCGCGTTCGGCCACCGTTGTGTCAAACTGGATGTCAAAGGCTATAGCCGCGCAGCCAACAAGTGGACGGAGATCACCGAGGGCGACCTGCCTTGGGACCAGGTCCGCAAGGCGCTGGACGAAATCGGCTTCGCGGGTTGGGCCACGGCCGAGGTCGGTGGCGGTGACGTGCAGCGTCTGACGCAGGTCCGCAAGCAGATGCAGGAGGCGTTCGGCATCTGACGGTCCGGTGGGGGACCAATGGAATCTGGGGCATTACAGACAGACACTACAAACAAGAACTTTGTTAAGGATTTGCCCATGCGCTATGTACGCTGCGTCCTGTTGGTCACGGTCTGCTGCTGGACCTGTTCCGGCTGCGGGACCGCGAAGATCCAAGAACTGACCGCCGAGGTCGAGCGTCTGAAGGCCGCCACCGCGGATCTGGAGGCGAAGAACGCCGCCATGCAGGCCGAACTGACGCAGGCCAAGCAGGAAGCGGCCCAAGCCCAACAACAACTCGCCCAAATCGAAGAGATCAAGAAGGGTTACGAAGAGGCACGCGTCAAGTTCGGGGACAGCATGAAGCAGCTGGCTCCGATCCTGGGCGTCTCCGGATCGCCCTTGCCACCTTTCGAGAGCCTGAAGGATAGCAGCTGGGTCGGCAAGTTCGCCCCGCCCGCCAACCTGGCGCCCGGCATCAAGGAACTGCAGAACGAACTGAAAGGCCTGATGGGCGAGGGTATCAAGTTGCCAACGCCGTAAGGAATCGGGAAGACCTGCGGTCAGCGGTTTCGGCGAGGTCGGGCGACCACACCTTAATCGTCCTGGGGATCTCTCACCTTAATCTTCCACTTAATCTCTCACCTAATCTTGCTTGGCTCCAAGGCCGTAGGAATAGATTAAGTGAAAGATTAGGTGAAAGATTAGGGTTTCAGGTTCTGGCGTAGCCGGCTAAGTTGATCCCGCCGCCTCGGTTTTCAATCGCGGCAACGATGGTTTCAGACGCAGGAAGCCCTCCCGCGTGACTTGCGTTCCGCCGAGGTCGAGCACTTCCAGGTTTTTCAGCCCGCGCAGGTGTTCCATGCCGGCATCGGTGACGGCGGTTTGGCCGAGCCCCAGTTCACGCAATTTGGACAGCGGCCGCAAGTGCGCCAGTCCCGCGTCGGTAATCTGCGTTCCGGTCAGGTCGAGAATCTCCAACTCGCCAAATCCGGCGACCGTCTCCAGCGCCGCATCGGTGATCCGGGTGTGCTCGGCGATCAGATGATTCAGGCGCGTTGCCGACCGCGCGCATGCCAAACCCTCGTCGCCCACCGCCGTGTAAGCCACGTCGAGCCACTCCAATTGCGTCAAACTGGTCACGTGTTTGAGCCCCGCGTCGCTCACCGATGTTCGCCCCAAGGACAGGTTCTGCGTTTCGGGCGTCAATTCCAGAAAGGCGAGGTCGTCATCGGTCAAATTGAGAAATTCCCGGTACTGCCGGTCCAGTTGCGGCAGGGGCACGCCTGCCACGGATGCCAGCGTCCGCGCATTGTCCCGCCCTTGATAGACGGTTTGCAGGTAGTCCAGCAACAGCGGCCGGTAGCGGCCGCGGTTGTCGTCCATCAGAAAGGCGGCCAGCCCGGCTGATTGGCTGTACAGCCGCCGGATGTCCTGGTGTTGCTGCAACGTGCGGCGGCCCAGCGCGGCCAGTTGTTCCAATGGCAGGTACGAACCTTCGTTCAGCGTCCGATAGCGGGCAAATTGCAGTCGGTTCGCGTCGCTGCCACCGGCCGTGAAATAGCCGTTCCGCCGCCGCAGCGATTCCATGTACATGGCGACGCCTTCGATGATCCAGGCATTCGCCTCCACCCCCACCCCCGGTGCGACGCGTCCTGTTTCGGAGAACAGCTGATGGGTGACTTCGTGGAAATACGTGTCGTCGTGCGGCTGCTGGTCCACATAGAAGTACGCCGTTTTCTGCGGCTCCAGGTACAGCCCCACGGTCAGCTCGATCTGAGGCTCCAACCGCTTCAGCCGCTGGACGTACTCGTCGCGGCCGCGGAACAGCACCACGCGATGGCGAGTCGTGCTGCGGTCGGCCGGAACCTTGCCCTCCAACCGCCGCGCGAGTACGGCCGCACTGCTCCAGTAGGGAAAGAACAGCTGCTGCCAAACGTCGTACAATTCTTCGAGCTTCTCGGCCAACTGCATCCCGGCGTTTTCGCTGTGATCGGTGGTGATCCGGAAGTGCTCCGATTCGGCAATCCAATGCTTGCCGGCATCGAAGCCAAGTTCGGCAAGGGCAACGCTGCCCCGGCGTGCCCGGATCACGGACTCCGGCTTGCGCCAGCGGCCGTTGACCAGCCGGTAGCCGAGTGCCCCGCGGACCGCTTCGTGGTCGGGGTTCTCATGCAGAACCTCGTGCAGCAGCTGAAACGCCCGCGTCGCTTGACCTGCCTGCAGTTCGCTGCGCGCCAGCTGGAACAAAGCCTCTGCCTGCCCGCGGCGGAGCGAGGTGAACTTGTCGTACCACTGCTGCTGGATCTTCGAGGCATCCGCCGCCGGCTTGGCCGGGTCCGTCTCGGCAGGCAGAAAGGCGTACTGGCGGCGAGGATCGCGGGGAATGATCCAGTCGCGCGTGGTGCGGGCCGCATCGTCCAGATTCAGTTGCCCGCAACGGTTGGCCAAGTCGCGCAGCCGGGTGGCGTAGGCGGCATCCAGGGCGTCGCGGCCCGGCCAGTAGGCGTCGGCACCGCCCGTTTCCGCGGCGGACAGTCCGGCCGCACTGGCGGCGAGAGCCACGAGCAACACGGCGACCGGAGTCGGACGAACGGAGCGAAAGCCTAAACAACTTGGCACGATTACCTCGGGGCTGGCAACAGGTTTGCGCTACTCTTTAAGTATAGTCGATGGGCTGCCTGGTTTTGGAGATGGGCTCCGGACGGCTCTTGTTTTCTAACGCTCCGGCGGTCATGCTACGCGTTTCCGAACACGGAAACCCCGCCTTCGTTGGAGTCCAGGCTTTAGCCTGTCCGGCAGCCTGAAGGCTGAACTCCAGCATGTGATCCGCGCGCAACCTGCTACGAAGAATCCCACCCCACGAGGAGATGGCCACATGACGGAACGATTTGCCCTGCTGGCGTGGCTGCTCGCCTGCGCCGCACAAGCATCCGAGCCGAATGCCGTGTATGACCGGCGGGGGACATGGGCCGAGAGCATGACGGCCACCCGCCAAAACGTGGCCCAGCTGCAGGCGCAGAATCTCAAGCTGCCCGAGGACGGGACGGATTGGGCGTCGGTCTGGGAGGATCTTTATCGGCGGTTCTGGACGGATTGGCCGGAGACCGACTGGCTGCTGCAAGACAGTCCCTTGCGCACTGCCGCCGACGATTTCGACGCCCGGCGCGAATTCGGCTGGTACTTCGAGTCCCGGCGGGACGCATCGGCCGAACAGCAGCTGATCCGCCGCGTGCTGGACGAATTGGGCAGCTCGGGCCAAGCTCTGGTGGCTCGTCTGGAGGTCTTGATCCAGGCTGCTGCGTCTCCCGATGACCCCGCCTGGCTGAACTTGTACGCCGAGGCGTGCCGCCTGCGCCGGGCGGAACGTTTGCGTCATCTCAGCGGCCGCGTGCCGCAGTTCGTGTTCACCAAACACTACACGTTGGGCGGCTCGCATTACGCCTACACCGAAGGCCAATCGGACGCGCAAGCGGAACGCCATTTCGTACCGGGCGCGGCGCTCTGCCTGGCGCACCTGGACGGCGATCAACTGCGATTCGAGACGCTGGTCGACGATCCGGGCGGTGTGATCCGCGACCCGGACGTGTCCTACGACGGCCGTCGCGTGCTGTTTGCCTGGAAGAAATCCGACCGCCAGGATGATTACCACCTGTATGAGATGGAGCTGCAATCCCGAGCCATCCGGCAACTAACCAGCGGCTTGGGGGTCGCCGACTACGAAGCGGCCTACCTGCCTGACGGCGACATCATCTTCAACTCGACCCGCTGCGTGCAGATTGTCGACTGCTGGTGGACCGAGGTCAGCAACCTGTACCGCTGCGGCCCGGACGGCCGTTTTCTGCGGCGGCTGACGTTCGACCAGGTCCACGATAACTATCCGACCGTCACTGGCGACGGCCGCATCCTGTACACGCGCTGGGAGTACAACGACCGCGGTCAGGTCTATCCGCAGCCGCTGCTGCAGATGAACCCCGATGGGACGAATCAAAGCGACTTCTACGGCGGCAACTCGTGGTTTCCGACCACGATTCTGCACGCGCGCGGCGTGCCCGGAACTCAGAAAGTGGCAGCGATCGCCACGGGACACCACTCCCGGCAGACGGGCAAGCTGATTCTGATCGATCCCGCCAAGGGCCGCCAGGAGAACGCTGGCGTGCAGTTAGTCGCACCGGTCCGCGACACGCCCGCCGTCAAGATCGATGCCTATGGCCAGAAAGGCGAATTGTTTCAGTATCCCTACCCGTTGAGCGAGACCGAGTACCTGGTGACCTATCACCCCGTCGGCTGGCGCTGGGCCGATGGCCCGTTCGGGCCGCGGTTCGGAATCTACTGGATGACCAACACCGGAGCGCGCGAGCGGTTGGCAGACGACATCCGCTTGCCTTGCAGCCAGAGTGTTCCCGTGCGGCCGCGCGACACGCGCCGGACGCGTCCCAGTTTGGTCGACTACAGCAATCCATCCGGAACCGTCTACGTCCAGGACGTTTATGCCGGACCCGGTTTGGCGGGCGTCGACCGGGGCACCATCAAGACCTTGCGCGTCGTGGCCCTCGAGTTCCGCGTGGCGGGTATCGGTTCCAACGGCAACGGCGGGCCGGGCGGCGGAGCCCTGATCAGCACGCCGGTCGCGATCGGCAACGGGGTTTGGGATCCGAAATGGATTCTTGGCGACGCCACCGTCCGCGAAGACGGCTCGGCCTTTGTCGAAGTCCCCGCGCGGACGCCGTTCTATTTCCAGTTGTTGGACGAACGCGGCCGCATGGTCCAGACGATGCGCAGCTGGACCACGCTCCAGCCGGGCGAAAATGCCTCGTGCGTGGGCTGCCACGAACACAAGAACGGCGGCCCCGTAGCCGGCCTGCCGCTGACCCAGGCGTTGCGCCAGCGGGCGGAAACCTTGCGGCCTTTCTACGGCCCGCCGCGCGGCTTCAGCTTCACTCGGGAGATTCAGCCGATCCTCGACCGCCACTGCATCCGCTGCCATGACGGCCGGGCGGACGTCCCCTACGCGCTGACCTCGCGCGGGGTGGACGACAGGCACGCCAAGCGCCGCTGGAGCGAATCATACCTGGCCTTGACCCACGCCCGTCAGGACAAACCGTCCGAGGGCCGCTGGCGGGGCGACCCCGACCACCCGTTGGTCAGCTGGGTCAGCGCCCAATCCGCTCCGCCGCTGCAGCCTCCGTACGCCGCCGGCGCCAATCGCAGCCGCTTGCTCGAACTGCTGGAAGGCGGCCACGAGGACGTCCGGCTGTCGCGCGAAGATCTGGACAAATTGTCCGCTTGGATCGACCTGGGCGTCCCCTACTGCGGCGACTATGTGGAAGCCAACACCTGGACGGACGCGGAACTGGCGAAACACGATCGCTACACCGCCAAACGACAGCAGTACGACGAGGAAGACCGGCAGAACATCGCCGCCTGGATCCTGCAAACCAACGGCAGCGAGGAATAAGAGTCGACTCTCTTAACGCAAGCGGATCGAGGCTACGATCCGGCCCGCGCGCAAAAAAGGGGGCCGTCACGCCCCCTCCGCTCGGATCTTGCACCGCCCTAGCCCTTCGGCAGGATCACCGAATCGATGACGTGAATCACGCCGTTGGAAGTAGCAATGTCAGTCTTCACGACGTTGGCACCGTCAACTTTGACCTTGCTGCCCGAGACCGTGATCTTCGCCTCCGACCCTTCGACGGTCTGAGCGCTCGACAGCTTCACAACGTCCGCCGCCATCACTTTGCCGGCCACGACGTGGTAGGTGAGGATCTTCACGAGCTTGGCCTTGTTCTCAGGCTTCAGCAGGCCCTCGACGGTGCCCTTCGGCAGCTTCGCAAACGCCTCATCCGCCGGTGCGAAGACGGTGAAGGGCCCCTTCGACTTGAGGGTGTCAACCAATCCCCCAGCCCCCGGGGCTGCAGCCAGCGTCTTGAAACTCCCAGCCGCCACCGCCGTGTCCACGATGTCTTTGCCCGCCGCGGGGCACGTGTCGGCCGCTCGTACCGAGGAAACTCCCAACCCAACCAGAACAATCAGAGCCGGAACGTAACGAAAAGCAGAGACGCGGAGGGATTTCTCGGCGTCTCTGCGCGAGACTGTTTTTTCTTCCGCCCAGAGGGGCAAGCGAATGTGGGACAGAGGAATGTTGGGCAATGGAATGGGGAGAAAGGAATCAGGAACAGTGGAGGGCAGCCGGCATCGGTTGTTTCATTCCCTTGCCCTTCATTCCTTTGCCCCTCCTCCGCGCATCTGGCCGTCGGCGGTCGAAATTAGATCTGTCCCGTTGAATTGCCTGCGACTGAAGGGAGCCGCCTTTGACCGGCAACGGAGCCCGCCGTACAATACGGACAAGAGCATGGGAGGTAAACCTGTGATGACCGTGTCACCGGAAGTTGAGGAACTTGTGAAGCGTGCGATGCGAGTCGGCGACTTTGCTTCGGAGGACGAGGTCCTGCTCGCAGCCCTCCAGGCACTGAACGAACGGCGGCAGACAGAACCCGTGAAACGCCGGAAGCCAAACCATTCCGTTTCGCCCCTCGGCATGCAATTGCGGGAAATCCGCGCTCAGTACCTTGCCAGGGGGTGGGGATATGCTTGCGCCCGGACAATTCGATCAAGAGCTGGCACAGCGGCGGGGCGAACGCAATCCGGGAGAGTGAGCTTTGGCCAAGCTGCGCAGTTTCATCGACTCCGGCGTGCTCCTGGCCGCATTCAAGGCGGGCGGCGAATTGGCCGAAAATGCGCTCGCCGTTCTTGGCGACCCGGAGCGTCAATTCGTGTCCAGTGACTTCGTGCGTCTGGAGTTGCTCCCCAAGCCGATCTGCTATGGCAACGACTCGGAACGGCTCTTCTACGAGACGTTCTTTGCCGGCGTCGAGCAGTCGGTGCGGGCATCGTCGGTGCTGGTCGAAGCGGCGGAGCGCAAAGCCGAAGCCGAAGCTGTCGGGCTCTCCGCGATGGACGCGCTGCACATTGCCGCCGCCAAGCATGCCGCGTGTGACGACTTCGTGACCGCCGAGAAGCCCACCAAGCCGCTGTTCCGAGTCACCGGTATCCAGGTCACAACCATACGCCCGCTGGCCTGATCCGTCCGTCACCGAACAGGGCCACGCCCGTCAATTCTTGGGCAATGGAAAAAGACTCCCGACCCCTCGGTCTTTCGTTGACCGACGTTGCAATCGAATCCAAGAATCTGTAGGCTAAATATGGCTTGAGTGACGGCTTGTGCGTGATGAAAGGCGATTGTGCATGACCAAACCAGCAGAAAAAATGAAAGCGCAGCTCTTGGGCTTTTCTCCGCGGGATCGAGCGGAGTTGGCCCGCTTTCTCGTTGCGTCCTTGGACGAGGGCCAAGATCCTGACGCCGAGCCTGCCTGGGACGCGGAGCTTTCCCGTCGGCTGACGGACATCGAGAATGGACTGGAACCCGGTGAACCTGCCGCCTCCGTCTTCGCCGAGCTGCGGGCCAAGTACTCCGCATGAAACAGGCCCCCCTTTTTTGTTTGGCAATCCCGTTTCCTGCCCCCGGTCGTGCGGCCCTCCGAGGACTTGCGATCTTGGCGCTGGCGAGATAGGATGCGCGCATCGTTACTTGTGCAGACAAGGGAGAATCGACAATGTCGTGCGTTTTGCCGTTGGACCGCATGACCACCGCCGAAAAACTGCAGGCGTTGGAAGCCATTTGGGATGACCTTTGCCAGACTCCTGACAATGTGTCCTCGCCAGCGTGGCACGGAGAGATCCTGCGCCAGCGCGAACAGCGAGTTGGGGACGGTTCGGCTCAGTTCACCGACTGGTCGCAGGCCAAGCGAGAGATCCGGGACGCTGTGCAATGAAGGTCGCGATCCTGAACGAGGCCATGCAAGACCTCTTGGAGGGGCGCCGGTTTTACGAGCGTCAGGCGGAGGGACTCGGCGACTACTTTCTGGATTCGCTGTTCGCAGATATTGATGCCCTACAGATCTACGGCGGGATCCACGCCACCGAGTTCGGATACCAACGGGCGCTGGCAAGACGGTTCCCTTTCGCCGTCTACTACCGGGTTGAGAATGAGGTGGTCCGAGTGCGCGCCGTACTCGATTGTCGGCGGGATCCCGCGTGGATTAGACAGCGGCTGGACTGAAACGTGCCTGTGAGTCCGCGCTTCAGGCACGGCTGTCGAAGTGAGACTCCCACGGGCACGCCGTGGGCATCTGGTTGGGTTCGTGCCCCTTTCTGTAGCGGCAAGCGTGAGGCACCCACGGGCGAGCCGTGGGCATCCAAGTGTGTGGCTCGGTCTGTTTGTTGGCCGTGGGCCGCGGTGGGGGCCGCGTCCCGGTTTCGACGTTCAGCGACCGACGCGATAGCGCATCCGTCGCCGCACGCATTCACTTCCCGGCGGAGATCCGCAAAGACGTCACCCAGCGGCTGCACACGCCCGGCTGCGACGTCCTCCTGGCCCAACCGGATGCCATGAATGGCCTCCTCACGCTCTCGTTGCAGCAAACGCAGCACGTGGGCAACGACTGACTCCCGGTCGGGAAAACGGCCGCGGGTGATCTCTTCTTGGACGAATTGCTCAAGATCGGCTGCCAGCGCGGTCATGGAGGTCCTCCTGCTTCGCTGATCTCAGAACAACGCGCTGCCGCGTGACCGGCAAGACCCGATTTTGAGCTGACCAGCCGGCAAATCAAGCCGTCCGAAACGGAACAGGCAGGAGCAAAGACTCCCGCCCACTTTTCGGTTCGTCTTTTCGGTTCGCGTCGAAATTGGACCTGTCCCGTTTAGCTGCCTCCCGCCAGCCGAACGTCCCGGTAACCTTGGACTCGTTCCCCGCCCTCCGGCAGGAAACGGAATGTCGCGCAGAGACGCAGGGACGCGGAGGGATTTCTCGGCGGCTCTGCGCCTCTGCGCGAGACCGTTTCTTCTTCTGTCAATCGAGGGAAGCGAATGTGGGGCAGAGGAATGTTGGGCAAGGGAATGGGGACAAGGGAATCAGGAACGGTGGAGGGCCGCCGGTACCGGTTCTTTTCATTCCCTTGCCCTCCATTCCTTTGCCCCTCCTCCGCGCACCTGGCCGTCGGCTGTCGAAATTAGGCCTGTCCCGTCTAGCTGCTCCCGTTTAACTGCCCCCGACTCCGGCTGACAGAACTGAATGGCTTCTTTTCCGCTGGCCACGTCCCACCCCGAGCCGGGCCACGTCAGTGTCGGGCCCGTCAGTGTCGGGCCCGTCAGTGTCGGGCCACGTCCGTCTTGCGGTTGTCGAACCGCTTGCCTAGAATTGGCCGGAAAGACACTTGGAACGAGAGGAGTCAGCGGTATGACCAGGGTTGAGGAATTGGAGTTGGCAGTGGCGGCCTTGCCGGAAGAGGAATATGACCAGTTTCGTGGTTGGTTCCTGGAGAGAGATTGGGAGATGTGGGACCGACAGATCGAGGCAGATGCCAAGTCCGGCAAGCTTGATTTCCTGATCCAGGAGGCGTTCATCGCCAAGCGAGAGAACCGACTCAGGGACCTCTGATGCACCGCACCACGGAACGATTCTGGGAATGCTACTCGAACTTGCCGCCGGACATCCAGGAACTGGCCGACAAGAACTTCCGGCTGTTGCAAGACAACCCGCGGCATCCTTCTCTGCAGTTCAAGAGGGTCGGCGGCTTCTGGTCGGCCAGGGTCGGTCTCGCGCATCGGGCTCTGGCCGTGCCAGAGGGGGACGGCTTCATCTGGGTATGGATTGGGACCCATGACGAATACGACAGGATCATCCGCCGGAGTTGAGTTCTCGCTCCCCATCCGCTGGCGCTGCGGGCTAGACGGCGATGGTCAATTCCGGGGCAGAGAAGTATCGGGCAATGGAATGGGGACAAAGGAATCAGGATCGGTGGAGGGCAGCCGGCACCGGTTCTCTTCATTCCCTTGCCCTTCATTCCTTTGCCCCTCCTCCGCGCACCTGGCCGTCGGCTGTCGAAATCAGACCTGTCCCGTTTAGCTGCCCCCGTTTAGCTGCCCCCGGGGAACCCTCCGGGTTCGGCACACAGTCCCGCAGGACTCGAACGCCAACAGCCGAACGTCCCGGTAATCTTGGACTCGTTCCCGGCCCTCCAGCAAGAAACGGAATGTCGCGCAGAGACGCAGGGACGCGGAGGGATTTCTCGGCGGCTCTGCGCCTCTGCGCGAGACCGTTTTTTCTTCCGTCCAGAGGGGCAAGCGAATGTGGGGCAGAGGAATGTTGGGCAACGGAATGCGGGACAAAGGAATCAGGAACGGTGGAGGGCAGCCGGCACCGGTTCTTTTCATTCCCTTGCCCTACATTCCCTTGCCCCTCCTCCGCGCACCTGGCCGTCGGCTGTCGAGATTAGACCTGTCCCGTTTGACTGCTCCGTTTGACTGCCCCTTGGGCGATGAAAAGGACTCCCGACCGGCCTTTGCTGCCTCCGCCTTACCCTTGACATGTTCGCAATTTGCGTACACAATACACCACGTCACCGAAACCGGAAGGAGAGCCCACGGCGTGAATGTCATCTCGCGGCGAGCGATTCTGGAGGCCGGGATGCGCCATCCTGACGCCGAGTCCGCACTGACTGCCTGGTACAAGGCTGCCAGGCAGGCCCGGTGGGAAAACCTGCACGACGTGCAAGCCGTACTTACGTTCACGGATCAGGTCGAGTGCTGCTTGGTGTTCAACGTTTGCGGTAATGTCACATGACTACCGTATTCAGGACCGCATACGAGTCGTTGCTCCTGGACTACTTGCCGCGCCCGGTTCGCACGCAGCGCGAGTACGAGCAGGCTTGCCGTCAGATTGCCAAGTTGATGAGTGGGGGTTCGGAACTGCCCCAGGCCGAGAGTGAATTGCTCGAAATCCTCTCGCTCCTGGTGGCGCAATACGAATCCACGGAGCACGCGATTCGCGATGCCTCGCCAGCCGAGATGCTGGCCTTCCTCCTTGATGCGCGGGGCGTCAGCAACGCCGCGGTGGCTCGCGAAACGGGAATTCCCCGCTCGGTGATTACCGATATCCTGGCGGGTCGGCGCAGCGTCAGCACGGCAAACGTCGCCAAGCTCGCCAGGTACTTCCATGTGTCTCCAGCCGTGTTTATCGCCGAGCCGGCTCCGCAACCACCCGTCTCTGCTCGGCCGCGAACGCGTACCGGACGCACGTCAAGCCAAGCCGTGACAGGGAAACCGTAAACCCGTGGGGAGCCCCGTTGCTGGGGCGGGGGAATCGAGAACGATCGAGCGAGCCAGCAACATTCTTCTCATTTCCCCGCCCTCCAGCAGGAAACGGAGTGTCGCGCAGAGACGCAGAGACGCGGAGGGATTTCTCGGCGTCTCTGCGCCTCTGCGCGAGACCGTCTTTTCTTCCGTCCAGAGGGGCAAGCGAATGAGGGGCAGAGGAATGTTGGGCAACGGAATGGGGACAAGGGAATCAGGAACGGTGGAGGGCAGCCGGCAGCGGTTCTTTTCATTCCTTTGTCCTTCGCCGCGCACCTGGCCGTCGGCTCGTCCGCAGAATTTAGGTCAGCACCCACGCGAAAATGAAGAAGTAGAATGTCCTTTTCCGGCCGCGCGTTCGGCTACCCGTACAGTTCTTCCGGACTCGCCGTGTCCATGACGGCCCGGCGGATATGCAGCACGCGAACTTCGTCTTCGGCGATCGTGAACAACGCCCGGAAAACGCGGCCACGTTTCCCGAACAAGAACTGCCTGATCTCTTCCTCGGCCGCGTCGTCTTCCGGGGCAGTCCCGCAGCGCTGCGGGTTGGTCGCCAGCGTGGCCAGGGCCGCTTCGAATCGATTCAGCCAACGGGCCGCTGTGACCGGCGCGCGCTGCGCCGCATGGAGGTAGTAGCTCCGCAGATTCGCCTTGGCGTTGGCAGTGATGACGACAAGATAGCTCATGCGTCGTGGGACACATTCAGATCGCGGCGGAGATCCGCAAAGGCATCGCTCAGCGACTGAACTCGCCCGGCAGCGACGTCCGCTAAGCCCAAGCGAATGCCGTTGACGGCTTCTTCACGCTCTTGCCGGAGCAACCGCAGTGCGTGGGTAAGAACGGAGTCGCGGTTGGGAAAACGGCCGCTAGAGATTTCCTGTTGCACGAATTGCTCCAGATCGGCTGCCAATGCGGTCATGGGATTTCTCCTTGTTGTTGGGTTTCAGAATAACGCGCTGCCGCGTCCCCGGCAAGACGTGACTGCAGCCCGGAATCGGCGAGTGGGCGACACTCGACGCTGTGGCGCATTTCGTGGGCCGTCGCGGGCGTTCCTGGACTTTTCCGGCCTGCCCCGTCTGGTTGCCCGTTTAGTTGCCTCCACAGGACTCAAACGCCAACAGCCGAACGTCCCGGTGATCTTGGACTCGTTCCCCGCCCTCCGGCAGGAAACGGAATGTCGCGCAGAGACGCAGAGACGCGGAGGGATTTCTCGGCGGCTCTGCGGCTCTGCGCGAGACCGTCTTTTCTTCCGCCCAGAGGGGCAAGCGAATGTGGGGCAGAGGAATGTTGGGCAAGGGAATGGGGGACAAAGGAATCTGGATCGGTGGAGGGCAGCCGGCACCGGTTTTCTTCATTCCCTTGCCCTACATTCCTTTGCACCTCCTCCTCGCACCTGGCCGTCGGCTGTCGAAATTAGGCCTGTCCCGTTTAGCTGCCCCCGAGCCGAGCCACGCCCGTCAATAGTTGACCCCACTCGCCCTTTCCCCAAAGCAAAAAGACTTCCGACCCACTGGCCCCTGCCGTCAAAAGAAAAGACTCCCGACCCCTTTTCGGGTGCTTTTCGGGTGCTTCGATCGGAATGGCGAGAACGAGGTATCGGAAAAAATAAGAAGTCTTTTCGCGTTCACCAGCGTCAGACGGCTGCAAAGAGGACGAGGTTCAAGTCCGGACAGCGCCGAAAGCCCTGATCGGCCGTCCAGAATTCCGCCGCGCCGCTGAGCATCGCGGTGGCAGCGTGGATCGCATCCGGCGCCTTCAATCCGTAAGCGGCGCGGATTTCGGTGGCTTGCTCGATGACCTCCCGGCTGACTTCGTTCAGGATGATCTCGCGACTGGCAAAAAAAGCCTCGTACAGACGGAGCAGATCCCCCTGCTTTTCCCGCAGCGGTTTGGTCCGGCATTCCAACCTGCTCAACCGAGAGGTAATCCCGAACGGCTCGCTACCCCGGAACGCTGCCAGTCGAGCCTCGATGGGCAACCGCACGTCGGCCGCGCCTTCCACCAATCGCAAGATGACTCCCGAGTCCAGATAGATCATGCATCTCCCCATGCGCGTTCGTCGCGGACTTGGGCGTCAATGTCGGCGCCGGAACGTAATTGCCCGGCTTGGCCGAAGAGTTCAAAGATCGACGCAGCACGGACCTTCCCGGGCGGCCCGGTTTCGGCGCAGGCGAAGACAATCAATTCCGCAGTCGCATCCACATCGGGAACGGGTTCTGCAGCGATGAACGCACCACCACAGACTCTTCCGCGAATTACCAAGGCCGCATCCATCGATCGTCCTCCCCCTGCACTTCGACACGACGGGCATTATAGGAGCAACGTGTTCACGCTTCAAGCAACCAGGCCGCACGGTTTGCGAGCAATCCGTGCCACACGAGCAGGGCCACGCCCGTAAATTCTTGGGTAATGGAAAAGACTCCCGACCCTTTTTCCGGTTCCTTTTTCCGGTTCAGACCGTCGCATCTTTTCCTGCCCCCTTTTCCGGCCTGTCCCGTCTAGCTGCCTCCCCGTTGACATCGCCGCCGCCCTGTTGTACTATTAGTCAACCGCGGAGGAACGCATGGCCGGAATCCAGAGCATCTGGTGGGACTTGGACGAGGAGCCCGACGGAAATGTGCAGCACATCGCTGAACACGGCGTGACCAAGGAGGAGGTCGAGGAAGTCCTGGACAATCGGTTCAATCCAACGGACCAGAGTCACTCCAGCGGCCGGCCAGCCACCTTCGGCTGGACTTCTACGGGAAAGCACATCATCGTCATCTGGGAGGAAGTTCAGGACAACCCGTTGACCGCGTACCCCGTGACGGCCTACGAAGTGCCACCACCAGCTAACAAGTAGGAATTCGACATGGCCATCAAACGTGTACAGAAAGAAATCGGCTGGACCCCGGCAGATCGAACTCGGCATCGGGCAATCCGGGAGACTTTCCAGAACGAGCCTACCCTCGAGGAGTTGACCGCGCGTGGTGAGTTGAGCGGGCACCCCGTAAGCTTGGACGCGTATTTGAACCTGCGGCTGCTGGTCAGCAGTCTTCGCAGGCTTCGCGAGGAGGTTCAATTGAGCCTCTCGGATGTTGCCGGCAGGTCAGGGATGGACAAGGCCATGCTGAGCCGTTTGGAAAATGGCCGCGTGGCCAATCCGGGGATTGAGACGATCTCCCGCTACCTCGACGCGTTGGACAAAGTGATCGAATGGCGCGTGGCGGACGCTTCCCCCAAGACACGAAGCATGCGTCCTCGCGTCGGATCGACCTAGTTCGAGGCCGCTTCCACCACCGGCAGGTCTCTGGGAACCCTCCGAGTTCGGCACGCAGTCCCGCAGGACTCGAACGCCAACAGCCGAACGTCCTGGTAATCTTGTACTCGTTCCCCGCCCTCCAGCAGGAAACGGAATGTCGCGCAGAGACGCAGGGACGCGGAGGGATTTCTCGGCGGCTCTGCGCCTCTGCGCGAGACCGTTTTTTCTTCCGTCCAGAGGGGCAAGCGAATGTGGGGCAGAGGAATGTTGGGCAACGGAATGCGGGACAAAGGAATCAGGAACGGTGGAGGGCAGCCGGCACCGGTTCTTTTCATTCCCTTGCCCTACATTCCCTTGCCCATCCTCCGCGCACCTGGCCATCGGCAGTCGAAATTAGACCTGTCCCGTTTAGCTGCCCCTCGCCAGGACCACGCCCATCAACTGTACTTCTTCGCATATTCTTCGGATAGCCAGAAGAGCGTGCGATCCTCTGTGGCGGCGCGTGCAAGATCGCCACAATCACCCGTACGTCTCGCCAAGTCAAAGGCCCCGATATGGTTGTTCACTAGATCCATAGCCTTTTCGACGCCACCACCAACCTCGCGGAACCACCCCATGTACTCAGCGACTTGGGGACTGAGCCACCTCCCGAGCCAACAAGTCGCCAAGGCGTGTCGGAATGCATCCCCGGGACCCAGGTCATACATTGGCATCTTTTCATACGTATGTGTGGTCGGGTTTGTCCAGAACTGCGTCGCGGTTACTTGCAGAGCAAAGTAATGTGCCAAAGCACCCGCTACACCTAGTACACCATGGAACGCCCAGAGTATATTATTCGTAAAAATGGCGACTGAGACCAACGAGAAGTTTCCAGATGGATCGATCGCATTCGTGGGAACGTTGCCAACGTAACGGTAGAGGTTGTTGTCACCAGAACGATAGCCGATCCCATCTGCTGCCATGAATCGCGCTACGCGAGCATCATAGAACCTTGCACGGTAGTAGTAGGCATTCGTTGCCGCATCGTACTCCCTTCCAGTAAACAAGAATCGGTCGCTGATGCTGACCTCTGTTTGGCGAACAATGGCGCCGAAGCTGGTGTAGTCGACTCGATTCAGGATTGTCCCTCCATTGCCGACGTTGCTCCGCACCGTTCCGAGTTTGTCCGTGAGATACCACGCCGTGCGTTCACCAAGGCGAAAGCGAGCCACGTTGGAATCGCTCCCGTTCCCAAACAGATATCCTGCCTTCACTGCCCCATCGGGGCCGAAATCCGCCCAAGCGTTGTCGCTGTTGTAGATGATGTTGGTCACCTCGGTCGGCTCCGGCCCGACACCGTCGCTGTCGACGATGATCGCCGTCCGGCGATTCATAACGTCATACCGGTACTGCTCTTCGTGCAGAATCACGCCGCCGGATGCCGGATCGCTGCTCCAGATGGTCGCTCGGCACATCAGGTTCCGATGGTCGTACTCGAAGGTCGTCACCTTGCCGGTGGCGATTTCGGTCTTGCGGACCATGTTGCCTTCACCGTCGTAGGCGTAGTTGTACGTGCCGTCGGTCTCGAGTTGGTTCGCGGGGCCGGTGCGGTAGCCGGTGCCGTGGAGGTACGAACTCGTCCGGTTGCCGTTGGCGTCGTAGCGGTAGTACTCGTCGACTTGCTCGGGGATCACGTCGGCGCCGCTGTAGTCGGCCCCTAACAACTGGCCGGTGCGGTCGTAGGTGTAGTCGGCGTGCCAATCGTTGTTCGGAGACGACTCGCCGCTGCGGTCTTCGTGGTCCAGTAGGCCGGCGAAATCGTACTCGTAGTCGTAGCGGGCGATCACGTCGTCGACGGCTCGCTGGTGCGAGATCATCTGGCTGCGGCCCGCCGTATCGTACGTGCGGTCGGTGTAGGCCACGCGAGTTGTGCCGGCCAAGTCGCTGTAGCGGTCGATCCGAGCCTCACGGCCTGCTGCGGTGTACAGGAAATCGACGCGCGCGGCATCGACGCTGTCGCCTTCCCACCAGCGACTGGCCAGGCGGTTGCGGTCGTCGTAGGTGCTGACGACCGACACGCCCAGGTTGTCGGATGTGCGGAGGACGTTACCTATCGCGTCGTACTGGTAGCTGAGCACCACGTGCGGCATGTCGGGGGTGTCGGCGTTGTCGACGGACGTGACGCGGTTCAACGTGTCGTAGGTGTACGTGTACTTGCTGTCGGGATCGGTGATCGACTGCAGATTCCCACGGGCATCGTACGTCGATGCGATCGTGCGGACCAGGCTCCCGTCCGGATCGTACCAACGTTCTTCGGTCAGGCGGCTCAGGGCGTCGTACGTGAATTCGCGGCGGCGGCCGTTGCGGTTGATGATCTTCGTCTGGTTGCCTTCGCCGTCGTAGACGTACACGCGGACGTGCGGTGCGCCTTGATTCAAGGCGGCCGACGCACCGCTGGGGTCGTCGTACAGCGGATCGGCATCCGGATCCGGGACGATCGGGGCGATCTGTTCCAGCAATTCGGCATTGGACAGGCTGGCCAAGTCCGGTCGGCTGGCCACCAATTCGACCCAGTAGAACGGATCGCGTTCCTCAACCATCCGGTTGACGGCGTCGTAGACCCAGGTGGTGATGTTGCCGACCGGGTCCTGCAGCAAGACACGATTGCCGTTGGCGTCGTAGCGGAATCCGACCACGCCACCCTCGGCGTCGGTCTGGCGGATCATCCGTCCGGCCGCGTCGTACGTGTAGTCTGTGATGCGGCTCTGGCGCTGCGCGACGAGCGTGGCCGGGGATTCGAGAAGCCGGCCGTTGGCGTCCAGCGATTGGGGATGTACGACGATTTCCCAGTCCAGCAGATTGCCGCTGTAGATGTAACGCTTTTCCATCCGATCGGCGCCCGAGCCGAAGACTTCGCGGATCGTCCGGCCCTGGAGGTCGTACTCGGTGCTCGTGGTCTCGACCAACGTGCCGTTCGCCTCGAAGATGTCTCGCCGAGTGACCTGGCCGTAGCGGTTGTACTGCATCGCTTCGTACGTTCCGTCCTGATATGTGATCAGACCTGGCGATCCGCACGGGCAGCCGGCCGCGTAGTCGTAGACGGTGGCGTTGCCGTTGAAGTCGGTGAAGCTGGTCTGGCGGCCTTGAGCGTCGTAGGTTGCCGTGGCGGTGACGCCCAGGGCGTTGACGATTTTCGTCAGATGGTCCGCGGTGCCGTATTGAAAGACCGTCGGCGGCTGGCCGGTTTGTCCAAGGCCGATCACGTTGCCGCGGCTGTCGTAGGCGTAATTGGTCGTGACCTGCTGCGGCGTGCCAAATGCCCGTGTGACCTGCGTCATGTTTCCGGCCGCGTCATAAACCCGCTTCTCTACCACGCCGTTGCGGTCCGTGATCTTCGTTTCCTTGTCCGGATGCCGCGCATCGCCGTACTCATACAGTGTGGTGTTCCCTTCCGAGTCCGTCTTCGCCAGCACGTTCCCGCGTTCGTTGTATTTCAGGGTCGTCACGTTCCCGCGAGCATCCGTAATCGTTCCCTCGAATGCGGCCGTCTTGAACTCCTGTTGGACGACGTTGCCCAGGGCGTCAATGCTTCCGGTCAGGCGGCCGGACGCGTCGAATTCGGCCTTGAAGATGCGGACGTTTTGGGAGTCGTAAATCTCATCGAGGAAATGGGCCGGTTCGCTTCGGTAGACGTAGGTCGTCGCCTCGCCCGCTTGGTTCGTGAATTTGACCAGGTCGCGGGCGGCGTTGTACTTGTAGTGAACCGAGTTGTCGGCGGTGTCGATGATCTGCGTGATCCGGCCGCGACTGTCGCGGAGCAGGTCGATCTTGGCTCCGCCGGAATGCTCGATCGCGGTGTCGGTGAACGTGACCGCGTTGCCGTTGCGATCGGTGATCTTCTGCAGGCCGTCGCCTTGTGTGTACTCGTAGACCGCGCCGTCCTTCGTCGTCAGGGCGTATTGGGATGGATTCCACGGCGTGCCCAAGGCGACGTGCAGCGGGCCGAAAATCCCGCCGCGCAGGTAGGAACCTTCTTTGACCGACAGCCGATCGTAGACACCCGGATCCGATTTGAACTTCGGGATGTACTCGATCCCGGCGGAAAATAGCCCGCCGTGTTGAATCAGCTGAGGCTCGTAAGTAAACCCGACTCGCTTGCCCTCGGGATTGGTCAGATACACGCGGTCGCCAGGCTGCATCTCGGCGCCCGCACGCGTTGTTTCGGCGATATCCGCCGCCCCGATCGCCAGCGACCAGCCGTAGCCGAAATCGCCTTCGACCTTGGCTTGCAGCGTATCGTACGTGCGGCTGATCGTGATCGGGATCCCGGCCAGCGGCACGGACAGGTCGGTGACCGTGAACGCAAAATTGCCCAGCTTGGCGGCTCCCGAGATGCCGAAGGCCAATCCCTCGGCCCAGCCCCGACCGTTCACGTCGTAGCCGATGACACGGAGCAGGTAAGCGTCGTTGGCCCGCAAGGTGGTGTCGATCCGGAACCGCCGGTGATCGATCACCCCCGTCCCGTCGCCCAGCCAGACATAATCGGGATCGTCAGCTCCGATATTGCCCGTATCCACCAGCCGCGTCGGAGCGTACTCGATCCGCCACTCGGCCATGTTGTCGTCCGTGATGCTGACCTCGACATCCGTCAGGTAGGTGAGCATCGGGGAATGCCGCAGGGCATCTCCGACGATCGGCGTGCCGTCTTTCAAGCCACCCGTCGCCTGGTCGTAGACCTGCGGGATCAGGGCATGGATCGTCACGATCGGATGCTGCTTGTCGTTGGGATCGAGGACGGCGACTTGCCAAGGGTCGGTTGTGGTTGCGTTGCCCGCCAGGTCGGTCGCGGTGGCCACGACGACGGTCGATCCCGGCGAGTCGAACACGACATCCGCCACGTGCAGCCCGTTTTCCTCGCGCAGCGCGACTTGCCTCCCGCCGACCAGCAGGGCCACAGTGGCGATCCCGATGTTGTCGGTCGCCCGCACCTGGAAGCGGACGCTGCCGTTCCGATCAATCCTGTTGCTCGACGCGCTTAGTTGGACCCATGGCTTGACCATGTCGGGTTCCAGTTTCAGCTGGTACGACTGCTCGGCCGTGCCCCCGAACGGGTCACGAACGATCACGTGAACGGCAAACGACTGGTTGTCTAGGTTCACGTCCGGCAGCCAGCGGACGCGGCCCTGGGCGTCGACCGTCATACGATCGGGCGCCTCGACGAGTTCGTAGGCGAGCGAGTCGCCCTCGGGATCCGTGGCCCAGACGTCGTATTTGTAAGGCAGCCCCGCCGAACCGGTCACCGGCGCCGTCGAGCGAATGGTGGGCGGTTGGTTCTGCCGCACTTGCAGCGTGTACGTCTGCCGGGCACGGTTCAGGGCCGTATCCGTGGCCACGACCGTCAGCACGTACAGGCCGACGTCACTGACGGACGGCGTCCAGGTGATCTTGCCGTCGGGGGCTATCGTCTGTTCCACGGGCAAGTCTTCACCTTCCAGCGAGAACGTGATCGCATCGCCTTCGGGATCCGTCGCGCGGGGCTGGTAGACGTACTCGTGCCCGGCCGAGACGCTGAACACAGGCGTCGAGGTGATGGTGGGCCCAAAGTTCAGGTTCTTGTCGCTGACTTGGACGGAAAAGCTCTGGATATCGATCCCGCCGTACGTGTCCCTGGCCAGCACGGACACGGCATGCGGGCCGGTGTCGGCCGCGTCCGGCAGCCACTCGATCAATCCCGTCCGGGTGTCGATCGTCATTCCGGCCGGATACAGGTTTTCGAGCAGCGAAAATTCGACGGCATCGCCGTCCGGGTCCCGGGCCTGGACCGCGTACACGTACGCTTCGTCGACAAACGCTTCGGTCTGCGCCGCGGACAGGATCATGGGCGGCCGGTTCACGCTACGGACGGCGACGTCGAACGACTGCGTGGCGGTTGCGCCGAACATATCGGTCACACGGAGGACCACGGGGTTGGCGGCGCCGGCGTGTTCGGGCCGCGGCGTCCAATAGATTTGGCCGGTGAGCGCATCGACGGACATGCCCCGGGGCGCATCGTCCAAGGCCCAGATCACCGCATCGCCTTCGGCGTCGTAGGCCGCGGCGGGGTACTTGTAGGTCGAGTTCAGCAGCGCTTGCAGCGGCGGGTTGGAGGTAATCCGCGGGGCCGTGTTCACCGCGTCCGCGACAACCTGCAGCTGGAACTCCTGCGACACCTGGCCGCCGCGCGGGTCGGAGACGGTGACCGTGATTGGGTGCGTCCCCAGATCCGCACCAGACGGTTCCCAACGCACGATCCCGTCAGCGCCGATCGTCATTCCGGCCGGCTTGTCCGCATGCAAGGCAAACGTCAGCGGGGCGCCGTTGGGATCATGAGCCACGACCACGTAGGCGTACGGCATGTCGATCCGCGTCGTGGTGCGAGGCTTCGAGGTGATCACGGGGGGATCGTTGGACAGCACGTCGACCACTTGGAGGTCGAACGTCTTCGACGAGGCCGCCCCGCGCGCGTCGGTGGCGGTCACGGTCAACTGGTGGGTGCCCAGTTGCGAGGCGCCGGGCGTCCAGTCCAGCACGCCCGTCTTGGAACTGACGGTGGGCGGATCAACTTCTCCGGCCGTCGACGTCAGCGACCAAGTGATCGCGTCCCCTTCGGCATCCTGGGCCGTCATGAACACTTGCAGCGGCGAACCGGCTAGGATCATCGCCGGCAGCGATTCGGTGGTAATCACCGGCGCTGTATTCGGAGCCGCCACGTCGATCGTAAACGACTGGATATCGACCCCGCCCCGGCCGTCGGAGACACGCAGCACCACCTGATTCTGGCCCACCTGCGCGATCGTGGGCCGCCAGACTACGATGCCGCGGTCCGGATGGACCGTCATGCCGGCGGGAGCCAGCGGAAGGTCGAAGGTGAACGGGTCGTTGTTGGGCCCCGAGGCGATCGCGTCATAGCGATACAGTTCGTTGATGTTGGCCGTGCTACTCGGCGTGCTTGTGAACTTTGGCGACAGGTTCTCGTCCGAGGGGTTGCCCTGACGGTTGCCAAAGTCGACGTTGTACGTTGTCTCGCCACCCGCGACGGTGACCACATGCCGCTGATTGGCTGGCGAGGTCTGTACCCAGCCAAGTTCAGGCTCCGCCCGCACGACGTACTCGCCCGGTGCAAGTCCTCCGATTGAATACTGACCGTATTGTTCCGTAACGATGGATGGTTCACTTGCGTCACGTCGGCCGTTGCGGTTTTCGTCTACATAGATGGGCCAACCGGCAAGCCCTGCCTCCTCGCCAACGTTGTTCGTAGTGAAGAAGACTCCGTAGGGCAAGAAGCCGCTCCCCTCATTCACGACCACCCGTCGGAACTCTCCCCGTGTCCCGTCAAAGCTCAGTATCTGACCAGTATTTAGGCTACTGACATAAAGATCCCCGTCTGGTCCGAAAGCGAGTCCAACCGCTCCGTCCAGTCCACCGGCCCCAGATGCGACGAACGAGGAAACCTGGTGTGTGTCGGAATCAATGCGTGCTACGGAATCTCCAGTGAACAGTGTGACAAACAGATCGCCCTCCTCATCGAATACGATATTCTGAGGGCCGCCAGTTATTGTGGCATACACGCCTAGGTAGCTACCGGAAGGGCTAAATTTCAGGATGCGTTGATTGCCGATACTGACGACGTAAAGATTGCCGTCAGGTCCGAAGGCGATCCCCCTTGGGTCATCCAGGCCATTTCCACTAGCAAACACGGACACTTGGGTTGTATTCAGGTCATATGCTAGGATTGTGTCGTCGCTCTGGTTGGATAGGTAAAGTCTGCCGTCTGGGCCAAACGCCAATCCCCACACAAATCCCATTCTGCCCTGATCAGAGATCCGGTATAGCATGTCGCCGGAGGCTTCCTTGTAGACAACGATCGGGTCGTGAGCACCATAAGCTGATGCGTAAACCTTGCCGTCAGGACCTTGCGCAAATCCTGTGGAGCCGGGACCCATTTGCTCAATAATGGCTTCGCCGCCTGCCAAATATCGATTCGCTCCGTCACTCGACGTCCCGACCAAAAGGTCGGACGAGCGACTCCATTTCCCATCACCATTGCTGTCGTTGAAAACGAAGCCGCTCAGATTGGCCTCCATTCCCGCCTCCAACACGAAGCTCTGCCGATCACTCCCGCCGCAACCATCGCTCACCTTTGTCGTAACGGAGAATCTCGGTGCAGGCGTGATCGTGACCGTCCAATTGTCGATGCCGACCTCGCCGGAGACCGCAGTTCCTCCGACACGGCTACCTAACCACCGCACAAAACCAAACTGGATTGGACTTCCCGTGGTTGAGAAGTCGGGGTGTGAACCCGCACTGCCAAAATCAACGTGAGTCAAATGAAGAAACTCTCGCGTACTCCAGCTGCTGGATGTCCCTGGGTAGAATTTTAATTCATAGATCTTTCCATCTTGCCGAATTGCCAACCCAGCACGCAAATTGTCGTGCGCACGGAAAACGGCAACATCCTCTGCATAGTCAATCGAGAGAAGAACGCCTTGTCGAGAAGGGTCATAGATGGCTTTGGTGTTCCAGAAGTACTCTTGGATCCAATTGATGTCATCCGCGTGAGTTGCCTCTCCAACGTTGATCTGGTCTCGCTGATATGAGCCGGTGTTTCCCCCCGACGCCGGGCGCGTTGTGGAAATCGTTCCTGCGTTATTGTGAACGATGGTTTCGACCATCCAGTTGTCTAGGCGGAAATCTCCGTCGTGAAAGACAACGTTCGGCGCTGATAGTGCGTCGTCCGGCACCCAGTCGATTTTCCCGGTTCCCTTGTCGATCCTCATTCCAGCCGGGCTTTCGATGAGTTCATATGTCAGCACATTTTCGTCGGGATCGATGGCATCGACGTCGTAGGCGTACGTACCGCCAGGCACAATGACCTTCACCGGTTCGCTCACAATCACCGGCGGGTGGTTGCCCGGTTGGGGTTCGACTCGGACGACGAAGCTCTGCGTGTCGAACCCACCGCGACCGTCGGCAGCGCTGATGGTCACCGGGTGCTCGTTGCCAGCGAGCCCAAGTCGCTCACGATTGGGAGCGATGCGGAGGATGCGGTCGTTGTCGAAATCGGTCACATAAAGGGCGCCGTCGGGGCCGAACGCGAATTGCCCGTCGATTCCGGTCGCTAGAACGGTCGCCTTTCCGCTGGTATCAATGCGCAGAAGTTCAGCCGTCGTCTGATTCACACAGTAAAGATCCGTTCCCCAGACACCTCCGATACCGAAGGCAATTCGAGACAAGGCCCCAACGCCTGTGGCAAATGCCGGGTCAATCAGCGATCCATCTAGTCCGTAGATTCGGATCGTCCCGTCGCTGCCGTTCGTAAAGATCCGGTTGTCCGCAGCGATCGCGATCCTGTTAATGTCGACGGAAGACGGCTTGAATAGGACATCGGGCAAACCGCCGTCGGAAACCAGGACTTGGCTGGTGGCCGCGTTGACAAACAGGAGACGTCCCGTGTTGTCGTAAGTCATTGACGTAACGTTTCCCAGAACAGACGAGGGACCAAAGACGGTTCGCACGCTTCCGTCCGGCAGGATTGCCGAAATGGAGCCGCTGCCCCCGGATGACTGTGTGAAGCCACCTACGAGCACCGATCGGGGTGTCCCGGCAAATTTGCCAGTGGAATCAAAAAGCACTGTATCTGGATCGTAGATCGCGATGTCGCCAAGCTCCTTGACTATTGCACCACCAGGCTGGACTCGGTGGATTCTCAGAGGATCCAGGTTCCCGCCCCCAGACCCGGAGTTGTCACGGCCCACGTAAAGCGTCCCGGCCGCATCAAACGATAAGTCTTGGGGATCTGTGACCTGCGCGTACACCGCCACATCAAACCCCAGCACCACCGGCAACGTGGGATCTTGTCCCACCTGTCCCGCCATATCTAGTTGGCTCACGGTTGGCCCCCACGTGATGAGGCCCGTGTCCGGGTTCATCTGCATCCCGTCTGGGCCGCTGACCAAGGAGTACGTCACTGGGTCGGAGTCCGGGTCCACGGCGTCGGCGTCGTAGCGATAGGTGATTTCGGGAACGGTCTGACGCGTGAAGCCGCGGTAGGAGACCCGGGGTTGTGAGTAGTTGTAGAAGCCGAATTTGCCCGAGGTGTAGGTCGCGTCGTAGAGCCTAAATGTGTCGAGAACCGCAGGCCCTTGTCTCACGGTGATGGTGAACTGTCCGGGCTGAAAAACCAGCGAGAAGCCGTAGTCCGTGTGGTTCTGCCACGGGATGCTGTTGTGGTACAGCGTCTTGACGCGGTCGCCGTTACCGGCGGTGTTCCAAAGGTCCATGACGCCCAGCGGAGACGAAGCATCGACCAGCTTGACGGTCATGCCCGGCTGGCCATCGGCACCCATATACGTTTGCCGTGCTTGTTTCCAGTCGAACAAGTAGAAGTGCTGGTTGTCCTGATAGCCAAAGACGAACCCCATGAAGTCGTCGTCGATGTTATCGATTCTCGGTGGATCGCCGCCCGTATCATCCACCCGCCATGTGCCTTCCATGCGATCGTTCACAAGCGGAAAATCGCTGAGGAGAATTGAGGCGTTTGCGTTGCTCCGCTGCTCGACCGAAGTGGGCGCACTACCGAGAATCCAGTTCGGCAACGTGTTCGGGCTGCCGTCGCCCATACCGTAGGTGTTTTCGAAGACGACTGGTTTCCAATTGGTCAGGTCCACAACCTGAGACAAAGTGGAAGTCACTGTCGAGACGGTCGCCTCCGTCACCGGCAAGCTGGTGATGATTGGCGGCCGATTGGGTGGGAGGTCGTCCACATCAATGGTAAAACTCTGTTCGGCAGCGCCCCCACGGCTGTCGTGGACGCGGATGACCAGTTGCTGCGAACCGCGGTTGGCTTCGGTGGGTGTCCAGTTGGTGAAGCCCGTCTGGGTGCCAATCGTCATCCCGCGGGGAGCTGTTACCAGCGAATACGTCAACGGATCGCCATCGGGATCGACCGCCTCGGCGTCGTAGCTGTACGGCCGGCCAAGGTAGGCGTGCAGCACGGGCACGCTGGAGAACGCCGGCGGTTCGTTCAACTTGGCGAGGAAGACCAGATCGTAGGTAAAGGGCACTCGGCCGGGGTTGTGGAACACGGCGTCGACGAAGCCGGTGATCTCGTTCTGCTTCAACGAATCGTTGGGGACCTGTTCGGTGAGGTTGTAGTACGGGATGCCGGCCGCCGTCATGCCGGCAGTTTGCCGGGCCGAGATCGACGGAATCGGGAGGCCCGTCCGGGGATCGCGGATGTTGGTGACGCCGACCAGGAAGGGGTTGTCGGCCGGGTACTGGCCGACGTTTTTGATCGCCAGTTGGGCGTATAGCAGATCGGTGCCCTCGTCGAACGACGTGCGGGCATAGGCCGCGCGGAAGCTGGGCGAAACGTCGAACAGTTGGTCCTCGACGGTCCCCTCTGACAACTCCGTGCCGAACACCGTCACCGTCTCCGTGGCCCGCTGGCCCAAGGCATCGATGGCCGTTATCTCGAAAGCGTTATCGCCCGGCACGATCGTCGTCTGCAGGAAGAAATTGCCGGCACTGTCCATCGCATCCACGGCGACGCCGTTGACTAGCACGGCGACGATGCGGTTAGGGACCGCCGTCGGCGTCTGAGTGGAACCGACTTGTGTGACTGCCCGGGCGTTGCCGCTAATCACCACGGGCTGGAAGGCGGCAAGCTCCGCCGCGTCCGCTGGCGACAGGATGCTAATGGCAGGCGACGGGATCGCGACAACGGTGATCGCTTGGACGCTCGGGGTGGCTTGGGCGTCGGACGACAGGAGGGCGACCTCGACCTGGAGGAACCGGCCGCGAAGATCTGCGATCGACTGGCTGGATGCCACGGTCTTCCAGGGTAACGAATCGAGCAGGGACCGCGAGTCTGCCGAACGCACTCGCAAGCGAACGATGCTCGGCGTTGGGGCCTGACGATCCACGACCACGGTGCCCCACGCTTGCCCGCCATTTTCGCTGTCGATAACCTCGGTCCAGGTGCCGGTGCGCTCGGTGAACGCGATACGCACTCGGCCGGTCAGGTCACTGTAGTTGTACGGGTTGTCGCCGGTCTTGACGTACTTCAAACCCGTGCTGGACCAAACGACGGGTTGGTTGGTCGCGGGATTAATCTTCCAAGCGGAGTCGTCGTTAATACAGGTGGTCCAGACGTATCCATCGGCATCGACGACCGCTGCCGTGGGGCCATCGCCCACATTCACCGTTGCTTTGCTGACCAAAGTGGCGTGGTCGGCCCCGAAGACGAATTTGATTAACCGATCAGAGGCAGTACTGGCGACCCAGACATTTCGGTTCTGATCCACCGCCACGCCGCGCAATTCGCTCTCACCGTTGGGACTGTTGTAGTAGCGGGGGTTCTGACCCGATACGATGGGCTGACGGGGATCATAACGCATAAGCTTCTTGGCTGTCCAGCAGGCTGCCCAGATCACACCATCTGGATCCTGTGTGATCCCGTAAGGGGTGTCCACGGTTATGGAGTTAACGTACTTCTGATTCACCGTATCGATGTGGTCGATACGGCTTTCGGAAACCGCCGAACCCCAAAGCTGGCCATTGCTGTCCACCGTCGCGCCGTACGGGCGGTTTGGCGTTGGCACAACAGCTTCCACTGCACCTGTCTCATTGTTGTAGACTTCATACTGGCGAAAGTTGTAGAGTCCCACCCAGACCTTGTTGTTGGCGTCGATCGCCATACTTCGGGCCAAGCCGTTGATTCTCTTTTCGTTGAGATTGCTCTGACTGCGGCCGACTTCCACGACCATCTTGATGCGTTCGTCATCCGGTTTGCCGTCGCCGTTGGAGTCCCAGGGCAGGATTTCGTTTCCCGTGATGCGACCATCGCCATTGGTATCGATGCACGTATCTACCTTCCCGTCGTGGTCACGATCCTCGTAGCCCGTTTGAAGCACCTTTACGATGGTCGCTTGGTGGGTCTCCGCGAAATTCGCCACCCAAGCATCCCCGTCGCTAGTCACCGCAAGCCGACGCGGCGACAACCAAGTCGCCTGTGACTCGGCCCCCGTTCGATACCTTCCAAGTTCCTTGCCTGTGCCGGTGTCGAACAGTGAGACCGTTCCTTCGTTTGTGTTCACGACCCACATGAACGGATACGTTTGGGTTTCGCCCGGTGGATTCAATCGGAGCTCATTTGGAACGTCCGTGACGTTGACGTTAAACAGCGTGCCCAACTCGAAGTCGGCGCTGGACGTGAACGTCACTTGGCCGTCGCCACCGAGAAGCGTGTCCCCGACATCCGACTGGGGTGGCGGAGAGTCCTGTGTATTCGGCGGGGTTGGCGGGGTGAGTCCCAGGGCCAGCAGGTTCAGGCCGTTGATGACCCAGAGGACATCGAGGGGCGTGAGGCGACCGTCGCCGGTGACGTCCAAGTAGACGACCGGCGCGGCGGGGGCTGCGGCGACAAGCATCGATGGGGCGGTCGGAGTTGGATCCACGTTCAGGGCGTTGATGACCAGCAGGGCGTCCAGGGGCGTGGGGGTGCCGTCGGCGTTCACGTCCAGCGGGTTGGCGGGGTTGGGGCCGAACAGGCCGGAGGAGAATGCGGGAGTGGATTCGCCTTCGGCGGCGTTCTGGATTGACAGAAAGGCAGATTCCGGAGGGCCTATGGCAGAAAAATTGATCGCAGAAACATAATTCATTGAGCCAGGGGATTCCTCCATTTTTCTGCCATCCATATTTCTGCCATCAAGAACGTCCCCCTCTCCCCAACCCTCTCCCCGGAGTACCGGGGCGAGGGGGCTGGAGGATTCGCCCTCGGCCGCATTGCCGCCGGCAACCCACGGTGTGCCGAAACGGAGCCATTCCGGAAGATCGGCATAGGCAAACGGGATGCGGGCGCTGGCGGGATTCACGCCAATCAGGTCGACGCCCAGCAGCGGCGTGCCGTCGGACAGCCGGCCGACGACCCAGCCGACGTGGTCCGTGGGCTGGATTCGGGCGTCCCAGGTGCTGAAGTGGGCCACGGCGTCGGTGCGGCCGTCCTGCGGGGCGGCGTCCACCAGGTTCAAGCGGCTGTCCCACTCGTGCGCCGCGCCGGGAAAGAACCGCAACGACGATGCGGCGATCTGAGTCGCGTCCAAGGTCGGGGCTGCGAACATGACGACCGGAATCAGGCCCTCCGGCAGCGTAGCGTCGTAGCCGCTGCCGCCACTCTCCCGCACCGCGGGCTTGATGTCGATCAACATCACGCCGTAGCGGAAGCTCTGCGACACACAACCGCCGTCGTCGTCGCACAGCGTGGCGGTGACGGTGAACGTGCCGCCGGTCGTGTAGGTGTGGCTGGCGGTGAACGTGCCAGCGGTCAGGATGCCGGGCGAGCCTTGGGTGACGTCGACCGTGTCGGCGGCTGCCGTCGTGCCGTCGCCCCAGTCGATCTGCACATTGAATCGCTCCTGCGTGCCGGCGGTCGGTTGGTCGAAGCCGGGATCGGTGAAGTGGCCCGAAAGCAGTGCGCCCACGTAGTATTGCGAGCCGATCCAGACAGCTTCGAAGCCCAAGCCTGCCTCCAACGTGGGCGCGACGTTCGTGATGGTGGCAGTGGTGGTAGTCGTGGCCGAGTCCTGCGAATTGTCGGTGACGGTCAGCGCAAGGGAATAGACTCCGTTGTCAGCATAGACGTGCTGCGCCGCGACGGTGCCCTGGCCGTTGGCGTGGGTGACGACGGCTGGACCAGTCGTGCCGTCGCCCCATTCGACCACGGCGGTGTGGGTGTCCTGCGTCCCGGAATCGCTGAACGTGGCCGACAGGTCGACGGCGGTGCCTTCGGCGGCCTGCAATCCGGGCAGTGGATCGATCACCGGTGGCTCGTTTTGATAGATCCCGCCGACGCCCGTGATGGCGACGCAGCTGCGCGTGTCGGAGTCGTTGTTGATCAGGCGGAAGATCAGCGTCGCCTCGAGGCCGACGGGGACGTCGGCCAGGCTGACCGTCACCGTTTGGCCGCTGTCCGTGACGCCGCTGCCCAGTGCGGCGGGGATGCCTTCGGAGATGTTGAAATAAGCGTCGCGGCTGGGATTGAACGTGGAGACGATGGAAAAGCCGTCCTGGTCGACCAGGGCGACCTCGAAGGCGTCGTTGATGAAAGCGGGGTCCGTGGTGTCGAGGTCCAGGTTCGTGTAGGTGAAGGTCAGATCGCCGGAGTTTTCCGGGACGGTGAAGGTGTAGGACAACGTGACCAGGAACGAGTTGCCTTCGCACAGGACGGCATCGCCGTCCACGACGGTCACGGTTCCCTCGCCCGGCGAAGTCCCGCCGCTTTCCGCCGTGGTCCACCCGCCGGAAGCCAAGTCGGGCGGGAAGTCGCGGAGCGTGATCGGCGCGGGACTGGCCGGGGCGTTGGCGGGCTGCGGTGTCGAAGCACTCTCCGTGCCCTCTGTGCCTCCGTGTTGTATTTCTTCCGTCGTTGCGCCTGCATTGTTCGTGGTGTCGGCCGGGGCGAGGTTTCCGTCGAGGACCGAGGTGGATGCCTCGCCTTCGCCACCTCCGCCGCTGAACGTGGCGGAGGAATCTCCAGCGGTGAAGCCGCCGGGACTGGCAGTGTCTCCGGCTGACGGGGCGAAGCCGGCGCCGGCGAAGGAACTGGACGAACCGGCTGAACCGCCGCCGGAGGACTCCGGCGTTACAAACAGCGGGGCGGACTGGCTGGCGTAGTTGCGCGTCGCGTCTTGGTCGCCGGCATCGAAGGGCCAGGGAGCGAAGGGGTCTTGGTCGGCGGCGTCGCGGCGGGTTGGGAAACTGGATGAGGGCTGATCTGTCGGCAGCATGGGGCGTGCGTTGCGCGGGTGTCGCATGGGACGCGCGGTGGACGGGGGCAGGGCAGATTTCGGCAATTCGGTGGCGACGGCCCCGCGCGACGTGGCTGTTCGCTGGGTGCGGCCGTGGGCGTCCTGCTCGGGTTGTGGCAAGCTGTACGGAAGGCTGAGTGTGACGTCGGGCAGTAGCGAGAGCAGTCCGCCGGGCAGACTGATCAACATCGAGCCGGCGGCGGCGCGGTCTTCGAGTTTTTCGATAATCGCGATCCGCTTCATGTGGGCGATACGCGCGATCTTATCGCTGCGGCGAGCTTTGCGGTGCGACGGCATGGGGGGCTCCTTGGTGCGTTTTTTTGTCGGCGTCACGTAGGCCAGTCTTGTTGTGCGCGGGTCTCCCGACCCCGCACTTGGTCCGACCGTTAGGTCTCCAGGACTCAGGAGACCTTCGGTCGGCGGTTTCAGCGGGGTCGGGAGACCCGCACCGAGCACGCGTGCAAACGAGTTCCGGCGATGAATATCCTAGATATCCGTCCTTTGTGTTACAACTGGCTGGCTCATAGAAATGATCGGCGTGCAACGGAAATGCGGTTTTTCCAGGGCTGGGCAGATGATCCCCTCTTGACGGGGCGCCATTTTGTGTGGTGGTCCTTTGGAGTTGTCCGATACGGTGCTAGCGGATGATGCGACAGGCGGACGAACGGGAGTGATGTCGGTTGTGGCGGACAGATGGGAACCGCTAATGAACGCTGATCGACGCTAATGAGTGGATTAGCATGCCTCAGCGTCGATCAGCGGTTCGTCACTTGTACGGCCCGCCGAGATCTGCTCACACCCAGGTGGCATAGAAGGAATCTGGTGATGGATCAAAGGACGTTGGCGGGTGCGCGGCAGGAGTCACACGGCTCTGGAGAGCCATGCTACGGGGGACGACGCCGGAACGACATGGTTACGGGGCTCGGCGTTGCGATGATTCTGGCGGTGTTCGGCTTGCTCCCCAGCGCGACGGTTCGCGCTGATACCGATGCGGAATCTTGGGGAATCTCCCAGGGTGGTGGTGTCGAAGCCCCGTGCGATTGTCCACCGTCCACCGGCGTGATGGCTTCGGCCGAGTGGCTCAACTGGCAGGCCCATCGCGGCGGGTTGGACTTCGCTTCGTTCGTCGATCCGATTTGGCTCACGCCGGCGACGCGTGAATCGCTGGACTATGATCGGGATAACGGGCTGCGCGTCGGGCTGGGATACCGGTTCGATTCGGGCTGGGATGTGGGGTGGAATTACACGTATTTCCGGACCAGCGCGGCCGGCGTCATCGATCAGGCGGCCAATCCGGGACTGGTGCTGATCGCCACGCGCAGCTATTTCGATCTGGCCGTGGATTCGGTCGCGGCCCAGGCGGATCTCGATTACCAGATCCACGATATCGAAGCGGGCCGGCGGTTGGTCTTCACGGAGAACGCGGACGTGCGGTTGTTTGGCGGGTTCCGCTGGGCGAAGATCGACCAGGCGGAGCGTCAGCAGTACACGTACGAGGACATCGGGGTCGGTTCGGTCACTGGGACCATCGACGGGCGTAGCGAGCTTGACGCGTACGGCATTCGGTTGGGAGCCCAAACGCAGTGGACCACGCGCTGGGGACTGGGACTGTTCGGGCGTCTGGCGGGCTCCGTATTGGTCGGCAACGCTGCGGTACAACAACGCGAGTTCGACGATGCCCGGGGGACGATTCTGAATTTTTCGAACGAAGCCTATCGAGCGGTTCCGGTCGTCGACGTCGCGGCCGGCGCGTCGTGGACATGGCGGGCGTGGGAGGTCGCGGGCGGATACGAGATGACGAGCTGGTTCAACCTGGCGGAGGTCGAACGGGCGTCGTATGATCTGATTCTGGACGGGTTCTTCCTGCGGTTGGCTTATGCCTGGTAAACCCCGCCGGTGCATAACGCAAGGCGAGCGGCCGGCGTGAGCCCATTGCCACTTACTTTGGGAACATTGGGGGCATTTTTGTTAGCGGAGCGGCGCAAGCCGCCCGGTTATCCGACCGTAATACCGGACGGCTCGCGCCGTGCCGCTACAAAGTAAGCGGCATTAACCGGTGGCTAGCGCCATTCCGCTCACTCATTCCACGAACGATGCTACCGCGAGCTGCGGCTTGCGTGGCTCGCCAGGGCTTGGACGTGAGCTTTGACCGAGCTGCCCAGGCCGCCCAGATCGTAGCCGCCCTCCAGGAAGGAGACCACGCGGCCTTCGGCGCACTCGTCGGCCAGATCGAGCATCAATCGCGTCAGGTCCGCGAAATCCTCGTCATCCAATTGAAAGCCGCCCAGGGGATCGCCGTGCCGCGAATCAAAGCCGGCGGAGATCAGCACCAGTTCGGGCTTGAATCGCCGGGCCACGTCCAGGAAATCGTCGGCGAACGCCCCGAAGATCTCCTGGCGCCCGGCCCCCGCAGGGAACGGGCGATTCATGGATGTGCCCAAGCCGCGGCCATACCCGGTTTCGTCCCGCGCGCCGGTGCCGGGATACCAGGGCCATTGATGCGTGCTGAAGACGAACACCGAATCGTCTTCGTAGAACGCTTCCTGAGTGCCGTTGCCGTGGTGGACATCCCAGTCGGCGATCAGCACCTTGCCAATGCCGTGGCGCTGCTGAGCGTGACGTGCGGCGACGGCCGCATTGTTAAACACGCAGAATCCCATGCCACGCCCCGGGGTGGCGTGGTGTCCCGGCGGCCGGAGCGGGCAAAACACGTTCTTGACCGTCCGCTCGACGACCCGGTCGACGGCGACGCACGCGCCGCCGGCTGCCAACAGCGCCGTGTCCCACGAGCGGGGACCGACCGAGGTGTCCCCCGTGCTCAGGTACGCACTGCCGCCAAGAATGTCGCGGCGGGCCGTATCGATGTAACCGCCGATATGGCATCGGATCAGATCTTCCCGGATGGCCGGCCGTGGGGCGATCCACTCCAGCCGATCCACAAAATCGGCGTTCCGCAGCCGGTCCATAATCACCACGTACCGCGACGGCGATTCCGGGTGGCCATAGCCGGTATCGTGGTCCGTGAAAATATCGGATTGGACGATGCCTGTCCGCAAGTCATCGGTCGTCGGCGTGAGAGGTTCCTGATTCATGGCAGCGGCAGCAGATTAGCATGGGGACCAAAACGGGTGGCAGAAAGACGGGAGTTCTAAATCCCGTACGAACGCAGCAGGTACTGCAACGTCGCCGCGGACGGGCCTTGCGGCTGGACACAATCGACCAATGGAAAACGGTCGCCGGAGGCGTGCAGTTCCGCCAGCTTGCCGCCGACCCGCGGCAGTTCGGCGTTGATCAAGGCGCCGTAGGCAGACGTCTTGTACCGCAGCGGACCGATCCGGCCGCTGACTTTGACACTCGCGTCCGGATCCAACAGCCGGACTCCCGTGTAGAACATGCACTGGAAGAACAGCGACTGGCTCAAGCCGCCCGTCAGCACATACGTATCGACGGTGGACACGCCCGCCGCGCGGACTTCGGCCAGCATCCGTTTGACGCGGAGCAGAAGTTCCAGGGCGATCGACAGCTGGGTGTCGGCAACCTTGTCACCGAGCGTGCAATTGCCCCACGTCGGCGGAAACTCTTCGCTGTGGGCCCTGTCGTCGTGCAACACGCGGCGCAGTGCCATCAGGTTGGCCGATATCGCGAGGTTGTTCAGTTCGTTCATCGTCGGTTTCAGTTCCGGGGCAAATTGATCCAGGAACCGGTTGTACCAGGCCCCGCAATCGGCCAGCATCAACAGCAGCAGGAAGCTGTCTCCGTAGAACTCAAACTGCAGTGAATCGCCGCCCTCGGGCAGTTTGGCGTCTTTGGGACAGGATAGATTGATCGTCCCGCTGGTGCCCCCGGAGACGACCAGCTTCCGATAGTCGTCGGTCATGCCACAGCCCACGGCCGAAGCGTGATTGTCGCCCAAACCGGCGACAAATTGCCAGCCGGCCAGCAGTCCGCGGAGCGGCTGCCACGGGTCTTCGGCTTCGGTGTCGGCCGCTTGGACGGTGCCCACGACCGTGCCGCTCTGCGCCGCCTCTGGAAACCAACCGGCGTCGAAGCCTGCTTTTCCAATGACTTTGTCAGCCCGCTTGCGGCTCTTTTGATCCAACAGGCCGTTGCTGAGTGCGTCGGACGTGCTCAGCGAGCGCTGGCCTGTCAACCGGTGGGCGATCCAGTCGCCCGTCATGAACACCGTGCCCAGTTGCTCTTTCAATTCCGGCAGCCGGTTCAGCACGCAGGCCAGTTTGGGCAGCACGAATCGCGGCTCGATCTTGCCCACCGTTTTCTCGACGCCCAGTTGCTGCAAGGACGCCACTTCCTCGGTCGCGGCATTGCACTGCCAGCTGAGGGCGGGCAACAGCGGTTGGGCTTCTTTGTCCAGCAGAACCATGTCATGCTGGCGGCAGGCGACAGACAGACAGCCGGGCGTGGATTCGCCGCTGCGGTCGAATCGCCAACCGCGGCTTTGCAGCATACCGAGAAGGTCGCGAATCATGCCGGGCACCTCGTTCAATTCGAACGCCGGAAATGCCGGGTCGTTCCGCCACGCCGCTGCCCCGCGCATCGGCAAGGCCGCGTAGTCCTCGTTGCCCTGATCATCCCGTACGGCCACGGCAAATTCGGTGGTCGTCACGTCCAACGCCAGAAGATCCGCCAATCCCACCGCCATCTGTGATGCTCCCTTGATCCGACAAACGTATCGCGTGCCGGTCCCATCTTACGGTCCCGAGTCGTTATCAATGTCGCATAGAATGCGGGCGTTGCCAAGTCGAGACCGCGGCGGGCGGGCAAGCCGGGGAAAGTTTTCCGCCGACGAGCGTGCGGATCGAAGGGGCGAGGCAAGAGGTAGCGACGGTCAAGTCCCTCCGACGCACCGCAAAGCGTCGGCGACGTCCTGCAGAGCGTCGCGGGCGCGGTCCAGAACATTGGTGCGGCGGGCGAAACCGTGGATCAGACCGTCGTAGCGTTTGAGCGTCACCGGCACGCGGGCCGCACGCAGGCGTTCTGCGTACGCTTCGCCTTCGTCCCGTAGCGGATCGAATTCCGCGGTCATAACCAGCGCGGCGGGCAAGTCGCTCAAATCGTCTGCCCGCAACGGCGAGGCGTAGGCCAGAGCGCCGTCCCGCTGGCTGCTGAGATAATGCCGCCACGACCAGATCATGGCGGCGCGGGTCAAATGATAACCCGTCGCGTTGTCGCGGTACGAAGGCGTGTCGAAATGATAGTCCAAGACCGGATACATCAACAGCTGGAACGCCAATCGCGGTCCACCCCGGTCTCGGGCCACCAGCGGCACGGCCGCCGCCAAGTTTCCGCCGGCGCTGTCCCCCGCCACTGCGATCCGCTGTGCATCCACGCCGATTCCGGCGGCATGGTCGGCAACCCAGCGGGTGGCGGCATACGCGTCCTCCAGTCCCGCTGGAAACTTATGTTCCGGGGCCAGGCGGTAGTCCACCGAAATCACGGCCCAACTGGACGCGTTGGCCAGTTGTCGGCAGTACACGTCGTGCGTTTCGATACTTCCCATCACCCAGCCGCCGCCGTGAAAGAAGACCACGACGGGCAGCACGGCCGTGGACGAAGGCCGGTAGATCCGGATCCGGATCGCGCTGTGCGGGCCTGGAATCTCGCGATCCTCCCACGCAAAGACCTCCGGGGGCCGTTCCATGAAACAGCTGCCCAAGGCCATCTGCCGACGTGCCTCTTGCGGCGTCATCGCTTCGTACGGCGTCAGGTTCGCCTTGGCCATCTGCTCCAAAAGGACACGGGTCTGCGGATCTAACGGCATGATTAATCCTCGTTCCAAAGTCGTTTAACGGCAAGCCGAAGGCGAGTGCTGAAAAAGCCGTGGGATAGGCTTCCAGCCTGTCATTTTCTGGGCATTTCGAGCTTCCACGTTTGCCCGGACAGCGTAATTGACAGGCTGGAAGCCTATCCCACTCCTGTGCGTGACAGCACTTCCGCCGACGCCTTCCGCCGGCGCCTTCGGCTTGCCGTTAAACGAGCCGGTGGCAACCGGGTGCGAGACAACGGCACAGCCTACGACTCGCGTCCCGTTGGGTCAAGCTGTAAACAACCCAGGCCCCCTTGCCGCCCTATCCGCGTCTGCCTGCCGGCGATACAATCAGGCCACGCGACCATGACAGGTTCATCGCTGGCCAGTGCAGCGTCGGAGCGTTTGCGGGAGTTGGCCCGACGCCTGAACGAGCACGACGGATTCGCCGGCGTGGTGTCCGCGCTGTCCCGGGGGCAGCCGGCCACGCTGGATGGAGTCTGGGGTTCGTCGTGCGCGCTGGTCGCAGCCGAGCTGGTCCGCTCGGCGGCCGGACCGCTGGTCGTGGTCTGCCCGCACCAGGACGACAGCGACACGTTCTGCGACGATTTCTCCCTCTTTTCCCCGGTCGCGGCCACCCGCTTTCCCGCTTGGGAATCCGAACCCGGCGAGCGGATCTTGCACGACGAAATCCACGCCGACCGGCTGCGGACGCTGAAGCAACTGATCCGCGCGACGGATGGGGGAATGCAGTCATCGTCCGCGGCACAGCCCGCGGTTGGCCCGGATGGCAGCCTGCCGCGCCTGATCGCGACCAGCATCCAGGGTCTGCTGCAGCCCACGCCCAGCCGCGAGCGGCTGGCGGCCAGCAGCCGTCGCCTGGGCGTCGGCCAACGCGTCGATGTGGGCGGCCTGCTGGCCTGGCTCGTGCAACGCGGCTTCCACGCCACCAGCGCCGTCGAGTTGCCCGGCGAGTTTTCCAGCCGCGGCGGGCTGCTGGACGTGTTCGCCACCGACTGGTACCAGCCCGTGCGGGTCGAGTTCTTTGACGACGTGGTCGAGTCGTTGCGGCGTTTTGACGTCCAGACGCAACGCAGCTTGGAATCGTTGAACGAAATCGAGATCACGGTGGTTGCACGGGCGGCGGAAGACCGCGGACACTTTGGCGACTACCTGCCGCCGTCCAGCATCTTCCTGTTCCACGAGCTGGAACGGTCGGAAGAAGAAACCAAAGCGTACCTGGAGCGGCTCGAACGGCCGCAGGAGCTTCATAGCTTCACCGAAGTCATGCAACGCTCCGCCCGGTTTGGCGTCGTCACGGCGTCGGGCCTGGCGCGCGGCAGTTTGGGCGCCTGCTGCCATCTGCAGATCGAGTCGGTCGAGCGGTTCAGCGGCGAGATCGACCACGTGCGGACCGAGTTGGACCAGGTCGGCGAAGGGCACGAGGTCTACCTGGTATCGCAGACCGAAGCGGAAGTCCAGCGTTTGGCCGAACTGCTGCGGACCGCGCAACTGGCCGCTGCGGGCCGGCTGCATTTCCCGCTGGGCATGCTGCGTCAGGGATTCCGCCTGGCCCGCGACCGTGTGATCGTGATCACCAGCGGCGAATTGTTCCACCGCGGCGAACTGCGCCGGCTGCCCCGTCGGCGGTTGGGCAAAGCGATCGACAGTTTCCTAGACCTGCGCGAAGGCGACCTGGTCGTCCATCTGGCGCACGGCATCGGCCGGTACCGCGGGATGCAGTTGCTGGACAAGGACGGCCGCGTCGAGGAGCACCTGCAGATCGAGTTCGCGGGCGGTACGCGGATCTACGTTCCCGCCACCCGGATCGGCTTGGTTCAAAAGTACGTCGGCGGGACCAAGACGCGGCCGGTGCTGGCCAAGATCGGCAACAAGACCTGGGTCCGGCAGAAGCAGGCGGCCGAGTCGGCCGTGATCGATCTGGCCGCCGAGCTGCTCGAACTGCAGGCGGCGCGGCGGGCGCGGCCCGGGATTGCGTTCGCGGTCGAAAGCGATTGGCAACGCGAATTCGATGCTTCGTTTCCCTACCAGGAGACGCCCGACCAGTTGTTGGCGATCTCGGCGATTCAAAAAGACATGTCCTTGGCCCGCCCCATGGACCGGTTGCTGTGTGGCGACGTCGGCTTCGGCAAAACGGAACTGGCCATGCGGGCCGCTTTCAAGGCTGTGGACAACGGCTACCAAGTGGCCTTGCTGGCGCCCACCACGGTGTTGGTCGAGCAGCATTACCATACGTTTCGCGAGCGGATGGCCGAGTTTCCCTTCGACATCGCCCGGCTGAGCCGCTTTTGTTCGTCCCGCGAGCAGCGGGAAATCACCAAACGCCTGGCCGCCGGTCAGATTGACATCGTGATCGGCACGCATCGCGTGGCGTCGCAAGACGTGCAGTTCTGCAACCTGGGACTGGTGATTATCGACGAAGAGCAGCGGTTCGGCGTGGAGGTCAAGGAGCGGTTGAAGGCCCTCCGAGCGACCGTCGATGTGCTGACCCTGACGGCCACGCCGATCCCGCGGACGCTGCACATGTCGCTGGTCGGCGTGCGGGACATCTCGAACCTGGAGACGCCGCCCGAGGATCGCATGGCGACGGAAACGCGGCTGACGCGGTTTGATCCCGAGTTGATCCGCCACGCCGTGCTCCGCGAACTGAACCGGGACGGCCAGATCTTTTTCGTCCATAATCGGGTCGAGGACATCCACGTCGTCGAGTCGCGACTGCAGTATATCGTGCCGGAAGCCCGCATCCGGATCGGGCACGGCCAGATGCCGGAGTCCCAGTTGGAAGAGGTCATGGTCGATTTTGTCGAGGGCAAGTTCGACCTGCTGCTAGCAACCACGATTGTCGAGAGCGGGCTGGACATTCCCAATGCCAACACGATCTTTATCGACGAGGCGGACCGCTACGGGCTGGCCGACTTGCACCAGTTGCGCGGCCGCGTGGGCCGCTACAAGCACCGCGCGTACTGCTATCTGCTGATCGATCCGGGCAAGAACGTCACGCCCAACGCAGCGCGGCGGTTGCGGGCCATTGAGGAATTCAGCGACTTGGGGGCCGGGTTCGCCTTGGCCATGCGCGATCTGGAGATCCGCGGGGCTGGCAACCTGTTGGGCACGCAGCAAAGCGGGCACATCGCGGCGGTGGGCTATGAATTGTACTGCCAGCTGCTGGAAAACGCCGTCCGGCGGTTGAAGCAAATGCCGCCCAAGCTGTCGATCGACGTGGACTTGGCGCTGCCGGGGCAGGCCTACTTGCCTTCGGACTATGTGCCCGACATGCGGCTGAAGATCGACCTATACCGCAAGCTGTCGCGAATCACGAATCCCGATGAATTGCAGGAGTATCGGGCCGAATTGACCGACCGCTTTGGGTCGCTGCCGGAGCCGGTCGAGCGAATGCTGGCACGCGAAGCACTGAAGATCGAAGCTGCAATCTGGCAAATCGCGGAGATTTACGTGGAAGATCGCTTCCTGGTTTTCCGATACACGAATCGAGCGCGGGCCGAGCAATTAGCCAAACTCAGCGGCGGAAAACTTCGGGTCGTGGATCAGGACAGTGCGTATCTGCGTGTACCGCCGGGAGTTGCGGAACCGGACGCGATTCTGTCCCTCGTCAAATCAGTGTTGCGGCCACATTGAAGTGGTGGCTATAATCCCGCGCGGTATGGCCGGTCTCGGACCGAGCCACTTGAACACGACCGCAGATCTCCCACTTTTCCGGAGACCTTCGGTCAGGCGTGTCGGCGGGGTCAGGAGACCCGCGCCGAGCGTTGGCGGTTTCGGCTTGTCGGATTCTCTTCTCTCGGCAGCGAAGGCGGACAGCTTGTTCCCACGGACGGGATTATCAGTCGTGTGCGTGATCGCTGTTTGTGCAGCCGGTTTGTTGCTGCGCGCCGTGCTGGCGGACGAGCCGCCACCACCGCCTCGATTCGACACGGAACTGAATCAGCCGCCGCCAGCACCGCCGCCTGCGGTCTACGGCCCGCCTGCGGGCGGGTCAGGATTCGGGGGACAGGGTTCAGGGTTTGGGGCACCGCCCGCGGCCGCTTATGGACCGCCCGCCCGGACTTATGGTCCGCCCGCGGCTTCATACAACGCGCAGGTTTCCAGTGTCTTTGGCCCGCCGGCCTTGGACGTTCCGCAGCAGCAGGCACGACGGCTGCCGACCTCGGAGCAAATGCCGCCCAGCGGCCCGCGAATGGCCTCTCTCTCCCCGCCGCTGCCGCCCAGTGGTACGCATCCCTGGCCAACGGCCGCGCAGGGTTGGGCGCCGGCTCCGCCGCAGGTCTGGATGCCCAACGTCCCGCCCGTGGCCGAGGAACCGCCGATTACGATCTTCAAGCCCGGCCAGATCATCGCCTGGGTCGGGGACCAGCCGATTCAAGTCGGTGACGTCATGCCGATGGTCGAGCAGATTATGGCTCCGCACCTAGCCGAGTTGGATCCGAAAGTGGTCGAGCAACAGAAGACGCAGATCGATCAGCAAAAAGACAAGCTGATGAAACAGGCTCTGGACAGCTCGATTCAAACCAAACTGTTGTACCTGGATTTCTTGCGGACGATTCCCGCCGACAAGAAAAAGGAAATGCTGCCCAAGATCACCAGCCGCGCCGAAGAGCAGTTCGCCGAAAAACAGTTGCCGGACGCGATGAAGAAAGCCAAAGTTGAGACGCAGGCGGAACTCGATGCCAAACTACGCGAGTATGGATCGTCGCTCGAACGCCAGAAGCAAAGTTTCGTCGAGCGGGCACTCGGGCAATCCGTGCTGTCGCAAAAGGTCAACTACGAACCGGAAATCACGCACCAGGCCATGCTGGACTACTATTACGCTCATGTCCAGGACTATGAACTCCCGGCGCGCGCACGCTGGGAGAAACTGACCGTCCGCTTCGACCGCTGTGCTTCCAAGCAGGAAGCCTGGGCCGTGTTGGGCAATCTGGGCAACGAGGTCCTGCGCGGGGCGCCGCTGAAAGCCGTCGCGCAGCGTCAGTCGCAGGGGATCGACGCCACGGAAGGCGGCTACCACGATTGGACCAGCCGCGGCAGCCTGGCGTCCGAAACACTCGATCAAGCCATCTTCACCTTGCCTGTCGGCCGGCTGAGCGAACGTTTGGAGGACAGCGAGGGCTTTCACATTGTACGCGTCATCGAACGAACCGAAGCCGGCCGCGTCCCATTCGAGCAGGCTCAGGTGGACATCAAAGAGACGCTCCGCAAAGAGCACATCAAAGGCCAGATCACCGCCTACGTGACCAAGCTGAAGCAGGAAATCCCCGTCTGGAACTCGCTCGAAGTCGCCCCGCCCCAAGTCGGCGACGCCGGCGGCAACCGGCGCTCCTGATCGGTGGCATCAGCCGTTTCTTGCGCTCGATCAAGCCAAACGTGGCAGAAATCCCGGCGAACGGTGGGCGTCAGCCCATCGGTGCATTGTCTCTGCGACCACTCTTCCGACCACCTGCTGACTTCACCGAAGGTGATCTAGTGGTTGCCGCAAGGCAAGGCATGGGTTTGGAAGATCGCCAAAAGCAGCTACAATACGAAGGAGAACCAACGCCGCCAAGAACCGTCGAGGAGAACCAACATGCCATCGCCTTTTCCCGGGATGAATCCGTACCTGGAGCAGGAGGACGCTTGGCGGGATTTTCACGAGGCGTTCCTGCCGGCCGCCCGAGAGTTCCTGAGCCCTCAAGTCAGCCCGGCGTACGTCGTCAAGCTGGAAGAGAACCTCTATATCCATGAACGCGGGGCCGACGAACGCCACTTGATCGGTTACGGAGACGTGACCGTGAGCCGCGCGCGCGCTACGGGGCCGACGGGCGCTGTGACGGCGGCCTTGACCGCCCCGAGTAGAATCTTGTTGCCCCACGTCGACGTGGTGAGCGAGTCGCGTCTGGAGATCCGCGACAGGCGAACGCGGAGTCTGGTGACGGTCATCGAATTGCTGAGCCCGACGAATAAGCGGCCCGGCGAGGATCGGCATGCCTACTTGTGCAAGCGGAAGGGTCTGTTGGGCAGCGAGACGCATTTTGTGGAGATCGATCTGCTGCGGGGCTGGCCGCGGATGCCCTTTGCCGAACCGGCGACGGGCGACTACTGTGTGATGGTCAGCCGCGTCGAGGATCGGCCGAGGGCCGAGTTTTGGCCCATTGGCCTGCGCGAGCGGCTGCCCGTGATCCCGATTCCGCTGCAGGATCCGCACCCCGACGCTCAGCTGGATCTGCAGGCTGTGCTGCATCGCGTCTATGACGCGGCTTACTATTGCGATTACATCTACGACGGCTCCCCCTGGCCGCGACTGTCCGAGGAGGACGCGGCCTGGGCCCGCGAAGTCGCAACGGGGTCCACGGCGTGAACAGCGGATGTCGATCGCTCGTCAGCCGTCGATCCTGAGCGAGATGTGCTTGGTTTCCAGGTAGCCATCCAGCCCTTCACAACCCAGTTCGCGGCCCCAACCGCTGTGCTTCAGGCCGCCGAACGGGCATTGGCTGGTGGCCGGCACGGACTCGTTGATGCACACCGTCCCAGCTTCCAAGGCTTCGGCCAGCCGCCACGCGCGGCCCAGATCGCGGGTGAAAACATAAGCCGCCAAGCCGTAGTCTGTGGCGTTGGCCTTCTGGACAGCTTCGTTCTCGCCGTCGAATGCCGCCACCGGCGCAATCGGGGCGAAGGTCTCCTCACGCATGCACAGCGCATCCGGCGGCGCCTCGGCCAGGATTGTCGGTTCGAGAAAGTAGCCGCGCGGCTCGCCCGGCCAGCGCCGGCCACCGCACAGCACTTTGGCACCGGCGGAAACGGCTTGGTCGATGTGTGCCAATGCCTGCTCCAGGGCCCGCGGGCCGATCAACGGCCCGATCTCCACGCCGTCCTCCAGTCCGTTGCCGATCCGGAGCGTCCGGGTGCGGGCCACCAGCTGCTCGACGAATTTCGGATAGACCGAGCGCTGGACGTAAACCCGGTTGGCCGCGATGCACGATTGGCCCGTGTTGCGGAACTTGGCCATCAGCACGCCTTGCACGGCGAGGTTCAGGTCCGCGTCGTCGAACACCAGGACGGGCGCATGGCCGCCCAGTTCCAGCGATAGCTTCGTCACTTGATCGGCCGCGCCCCGGATCAACTTCCGCCCGACTTCGGTCGAGCCGGTGAACGAGATCTTGCGGCACAACGGGTTCTCCAGCATCTCGGTGGCAATCTCGTCCGCCCGGCCGACGACCATCTGAAAGACGCCCGGCGGCAACTGCGCTTCGTGAACCGCTTCGGCAAATTGGATGGCGCACAGAGGCGTTGCGCTGGCGGGTTTCAGGATGACGGGACAGCCGGCGGCCAAGGCCGGTCCGACCTTGCGCAGGGCCAGCATCAACGGGAAGTTCCACGGCGGAATGGCGCCCACCACGCCGATCGGGCAACGCAGCACCAAGTGACGCTTGCCGGACGCTTGCTGCGGCACGACGCGGCCATACGCCCGCTCGCCTTCCGCGGCGAACCAGCGCAGATGGTCGATGCTGAGTGCGACCTCGGCGCGGCTCTGCGCCAACGGCTTGCCGTTCTCCAGCGTAATGGTGCGGGCGATTTCCCCGCGGCGGCGGGCAAGCACTGCGCTAATCTGCAGCAAGCCCTCGCCGCGATCCCTGGGGCTGAGTTGTCGCCACGACGGCCAAGCGGCGGCGGCGTCCGCGATGGCTTGCTTGATTACCGCACGGTCGACGGTGCCAACTTGCGCCAGCAGTTCGCCGGTGGCCGGATTATGGACCGGCAACGGGTTGCGAGGTTCGGCCCAGCGGCCGTTCAGATACGCCGAGTGGCGGATCTCGGAATTGGCGGACATAAGCAGCTGGCCTATTTCGATCGTGCGAGGGATTGCATCGAGCAGTCTAGCGGGTCTTGGCGGCGGAGGCACGCTTGTACCAAATCTCGGCGACTTGCGACGGGCTGCCGCCATAGGCAGCGGTACATGCGGCGGCAAAGTCCTGGCTGGCCCGAATGCCCTGCAACAAAGTCCGAAACCGCCGCGCGTCGGTCATCAGCAGCTTGGCGAAGCTATAGCTGGCCAGATCGCCGTACTCGGGCGACGCATTGCCGGTCTGGAAATCGTCCGGCCGCTTGAGCGACGCCACGGCCGCGGGCAACTGGGTGTCCCAAGCCTTGACGCGGGCGTCGTCGGGCTGCAGCTTCGCCGCGGCAGCGCGGGCAACCCCTTCGGCGAACCAGCGCGGAGCGGACCCCAAGCTGGCGACATATAGTCCGGCCAGCTGTTGGACCAACAGTGCGTCCATCGATTGCCCGCCGGCCTTGGGCACGATCGACACCCCATAGGCATCGGCGACGTTGTACGTCCAGTGTCCCGTCCACTCGGCGGGTGGGGCACGCTTTTCGACCATGGTTCCGAATTCCGTGTAGTCGTACCGCTTGTCCAACAGAAACAAGGTGATGCGTCCTTTTACCAACGGCGCGTCGGCGGGCGCGGCGAACAGTTCGCCCACTTTGGGAAACAACGACTCGGCCAACTCGCCATTCTGCTGCAACGTCTGTTCGCTGACGTTGCCCAGCAGCAGGAAGTGTTCGGTCTGGGCGCGGGCCGCCTCGATTCCGGGCATGCCCAAGGCCCAGTTCTTCAGCGCCGCTTCCTCGCGGGCCGCCGCCAACTCGTCCGGCGTCGCTTGTTGAGCGTTGGCCATCCGGGCGACCTGAGCCAGATCCCGGGTCTCGGCAGAGCCGTCGAACTTGGCGCCCGCAGCGATCCAGGCTTCGATCTTGGCGATCTCGCCGTCCGCCAGCGGAGGCTGATTCAGCGGCATCCGCTCGCCGTCCGCCGTGCCCTTCAGTTTTTGCACCAGCAGGCTGTCCGCCGGTTTGCCGGCCACGAGGGCCGGACCGCGCTCGCCACCACGAGTCAAGCCGGCGAAGTTGATCAGGTTCAAGCGTCCGCCGGGACGGCGCCCGCGGCCGTGGCAGTTCAAGCACTTTTCCACCAGTAGCGGGGCCACGTCGGACGCAAAGCTGGCGGCGGAGGTCCCGGAACTGTCCGGGATGCTGCCGGCCGCGTCCATCTTCTTAAGCGGCGGCAGCGAGACGCCCTCCAATTCCAGCAGCGCATGAGCCTTGGACAATCGCTCGTAGACGGGCTGTAGTGCCGCGGCGACATCCGGGCCGCCGCCGGTCGCCATCGTTTCGTACGTCTGCTGGGTGCGGCGGACGACGTCCGCACAGTCCTTGAACTTGCCCTGTTTGAACAGCCGCGCCGCTTCGCTGACGGACTCGTTCAGAGCGTCAATTTCCTGCTGTTTGTCCGCCGCCAAGTCGGCCCCGGAGGCGTTGGAGATTGTCCAGGCGGCGAGGAACATCCACGCCAGGGCGGATCTTTGGAGAATCTTCATCATTGCGATTCCTTGTTTCTAATCCTGTCACCAGCGCAGTATACGTCAACCGCCCCCGGACCGGCAACCTCGGAGACACGCTGTGTGTGGCCGTGATTTCTGGCAGGTAGCCGCATTCGCCAGAATGCGGGAACGCGGGGAAAGCCCACATTCTGGCGAATGCGGCTACGCACAGGTCGCCTGGATTCCAGGTCGCCCACGACGCGTTGGCCTTGGCAGTTGCCGCGAACCGTGGCCCTTGCGACGTGAACAGGCCGCTCCTAGAATGACGCCCTTTCGCGGATTTCACACCCCAAGCAAAACGGATTGCCATGTCCCGCCGCTTCATTCAACAACTGTCCGACCGGGAACAACTCGACGAGATCTTCCTGGTCGCCGACAAACAGCTGCGCACCAACCGCCAAGGCGGGCTGTATTTGCAGATGCGGTTGTCCGACCGCACCGGGTCGGTCAACGCCATGATGTGGAACGCGAACGAGAAGCTGTATCACTCGTTCGAGAATGGCGACTATCTGCAAGTGCAAGGCACGGCGCAGTTCTACAACGGCGCCTTGCAGATCATTGTCAACCATATTGACCGCACTCCCGCCTCGCAGGTGGAAGAGGCGGATTTTGTGACGCTGGACACCATTGCTGTGGATCGGTTGGCGACCCGCGTGAGCGAGTTGCTGCGCGGCATGCACAACGGTCCGCTACGAAACTTGGCCGATTGTTTTTTGATGGACGAGTCGTTCATGGCCCGCTTTACTGCGGCCCCAGCCGGGATCAAGAATCACCATGCCTACCGCGGCGGATTGCTGGACCATATCGTCAGTCTGATGGAATTGGCCGCGGTCGTCGCGCCGCGTTACCCGGAGATCGACGCCGACCTGCTGCTGATGGGCGCTTTTCTGCACGACATCGGCAAGATCAAGGAATTGACCTACGAACGCGAACTGGCGTACAGCGACGAAGGCCAGTTGATCGGCCATCTGGTGATCGGCGTCAGCCTGCTGGACGACAAGATCCAAGAGGCCGAGAAACTGTCGGGCGAGCCGTTTCCGGAGGAACTGCGACTGCGGCTGCAGCACATGATCTTGAGCCATCACGGCGAGTACGAATTCGGCAGCCCCAAGCTGCCCATGACCCTGGAAGCTATTGCGTTGCACTATCTGGATAATTTGGACTCGAAGATCCACAGCATCGGCGGGACGATGCGCGAGGACGCCAACGACGACAGCCCGTGGACGCCATACCAAGCCAGCCTGGGCCGCAAACTGTTCAAGGGCCGCCGTGGTGACGACGCCGGGCGTTAGCCCAATGCCACTTACTTTGTAGCGGCACGGCGCGAGCCGTCCGGTATTACCGTCGTGAAACCGGGCGGCTTGCGCCGCTCCGCTAACAAGAACGCTCCCAATGGTCCCAAAGTAAGTGGCATTGGGCGCTGGCTCGTGTTAGTCTGGCTGGCGGAACTGCAAACGTTGGGCGTCCCAGCCTAGCCGTTGGACGACAGCGGTGGGGTAGTCCCAGCCGGCGGTGTCGGGTTGGTGGATTACGACTTGGCTGTTCTCCGCAGCCATCGCGAGGGCTTGGGCCATATCCAGGTATCGTTGCACGTTCAGAAAATACGGGCCGTCGCGATGCGTTCGCGGCAAGTCGTGCAGGTCCAAACGGCACAGGTTGGGCTCGAACAATGCGGCGTACAACGCGACTCCGGCAGCCGTCCGTTGGCTGTGCAAAGCCAGCGGTGCGCTGCCGATGAAGCCCAGGGACCGAACCGCCTGGATCGCCCGCCGCACGTCCCAAACTCGCATCCCGTCCAGCGTCTGGCCCAGGAGGTAAAACCGCCGTTGGTGCTGGGTTTGCTTCTTCTCGCTCAGGTCCCACGTCGTTGGCCCGACGCCGCGCGGTGCAACGTAGGCCAGCACCTGGGCGGTGTTCCGGATCGTTTCAGCGGTCCGCCGGAACGTAGCATCGTCGGCCGGCGGCAGGATCTCCCCCTGGAACTCGGCCTCAAAAGCCGGACGCATGCCCGCCAGGAATTCCTGCCAGGCTTGGTCATCCAACACCTGCAGCACAACGGATTCCGGCTTGTCTAGTCCGGTGCGATGGACCAGGTACAGCCGCAGCCGGATCGCCTCTTGACTGGTAAAGTCCCAGGCTTCCAGATGCAAGCCCTCGCGGTCGGCGGCCAAGGCTTTCGTCGCGTCCAGAGCGCACGGCGCCACTGGCCAAGCGCGGAACGATTTCTCCAACAAGGCCGCTCGCCAAGCGTCTCGCATCGGCTGCCAGGCCGCCGCGTCGGCGGGCACTTGCGGAGGCGGAGCGGCCGGCACGAACGACTCGTGGATTTCGGTGTTCTGTTGGTCGCTGGGCAGTTGCGCGAAGACCTTGAGCTGTTCCGGCTCGAAGAATTTGACGGCCGCCTTTTCGATCGGAGCGGTATCGTTCTTGAGGTGCTTGTTCAGCCAGCGGAACGCGCCGGTCTGCAGCTCTTGCGTGTCGCTGTGCGGCCCCGCCGTCATGTGCAGCCCCAGCTTGTCGCCGGCTCCGTACAACTCGTAGATCTTGCGGGCCTTGTCGTAGGTCCGGATCACGCCGTCCAACGGGAAGATCCCGTCGCGGTCGGTGTTGCTCAACAGCAACGGACGCGGAGCGATCAGGGCGGCGACCAGCGGATAGTCCCAGCGGTAGGTGTTGACCATGTACATGCAATCGCAGTGGCCTTCGACGCAGCCGTCCACGACGTGGTTTTCCAAGTCCGTAATCCCGGCTACGGGCACCGCAACTTTGATCCGCTCGTCGATCGCCGCGATCCACCAGCTGTACGCTCCGCCGCCGCTGCGGCCGGTCACGCCGATGCGTTCGGGATCGACTTCGGGCCGGGTCTGCAAGCAGTCCAGGGCCCGCACACAGTTCCAGGCCTCGACGCCGGCGGGCGTGTACGCTCGGTTCAGCCACCACCACATCTTGTAGCGATACGTGCCATGATGGATGCCTTCGATTTCGCCCATCTGCAGCGTGTCGATCGTCAGGCATACGTAGCCGTGCCGGGCGAACCAACCGCCGTGATGCTGGTAGCTGACCTTGTTGCCAAAGCTGACGCCGTCCTTTTTCGACGCTCCGTGACCGCACACGTACAACACGGCCGGCGCGCGGTCCTGCAGGTTGCGTGGCACGTACAGATCGCCCGTCACGTACAGGCCGGGGCGCGATTGGAAATGCAGTTTCTCAACCGTGAACTCCTCGTGTTCGACACGGCCCGTGACGGCCGCCTGCAAGTCGGTCCGCTCCGGCAGCGGGTCCAGGCCGAGCATCTCCAGCAACTGCCGGCGGTACTCGTCACGTTTGGCTTTCCAGTCCGCCAAATCCTTGGCATCCGCCAGGCAGGCATCCTGCTGCTTCCGGGTTTCCACGCGGAAATACTCGGCGATCATCTGGTCGCCACGGCTGGTGTCGGGTTTCGGGGTTTCCGCGGAAAAAGCCGGTGTGAGTGCCAGAACCGCCACAATGCCGATGGGTATGCCACGTCGTCGCATGAGAACCTCGCAGAAAAACGCCTGTGAATGGAGTGGTGGTGAACGCTGATAACTTCAGAACTCCTGACATACCGAGCTTCCGAGATGAGCGGTTGTTTGTCGGATCCCGGTCTCCGGCCGCTACCGACCTTGCGTCGGTGGAGCCACGCCTGACAGCTACCGGCCACAACGCCTTTGGCCCCATCCCCTCTCTGCCGCCGCACCGCCGCCGGAGGCGGCGGTGCGGCGGCAGAGAGGGGATGTTTTTTGGGGCTGAGTAGCTGTCAGGCATCTTTCCGCCGACGCAAGGTCGGCGGTGAAGACTACCGCTCATTCTTTTCGATGCTCCCCTCGCCTGTTCACCTAACGAATCCCCAGGAAATCTCCCGTCATGTCGGGAGTTCTGAACTTGCCGCGCGGGTTCATTACACCCGCCACGGCTCGCGTTTGGGGCGGCCCAGCAGGCGGGCCGCACCTTCGTCGCCGATGATCTCTTCCTGGACGGGGTCCCAGCGGATCTTGCGGCCGACTTGCATTGCGATGTTCCCCAGATGCGCGACGCTGATCGAGCGGTGCGCGGTTTCGACCGGTGCGGCGGTGCGGGCCCGGCTCTTGACGCAGTCGATGAAATTGCCGTGCTGGCTGCGGCTCTCGTACAGGTGGATCTCGTCGGGGCCAATCTCGGACGAGGCAAGCGCGGGCGGCTGGGTCGCCCCACCCAAGTCGACCCACCCCTCGGTACCCTCGAAACGGTTCGGCCCGCCACTGGTGACAATCATTTTCACGCCGTTGGCATACGTGCAGGTGAACTCGAATCCGGTGGCCGCGTTCCACAGGTCCTGCCGCGCCGGCCAAGTGCCTCGTCCTTCGACTTCGATGGGCCCCTTGTCATCGCAGCCCATTCCCCAGTGGGCCATATCGATCATGTGAGCGCCCCAGTCCGTCACGTTGCCGCCGGAGTAATCGAGGTTCCAACGCCAGTTCCAGTGGCAGCGATTGAACGCGTAGGGAGCCCAGGGTGCCGGGCCCAGCCACAGGTCGTAATCAAAGCCCTCCGGCACCGGCTCGACGTCAAACGTCTTCTTGGCGTTGCTGCGAATCCAGTGGCCGCCGGGCAAGCTGACGCGGACCGTGTGCAAGCGGCCGATGCGGCCGTTGCGGACCAGTTCACACGACCGGCGGCACTTGGCGTCGGACCGGCGCTGGCTGCCACACTGAAAGACGCGTCCGTACCGGCTGACGGCCGCCACCATCGCCTGGCCGTCGCGGATCGTCAGCGACAGCGGCTTCTCGCAATAGATGTCTTTCCCCGCCCGGGCCGCTGCCACCACCATCGGCGCGTGCCAGTGGTCGGGGGTCGAGATGCACACGGCGTCGATGTCGTCCCGGGCCAGCAGTTCGCGGAAGTCGCGGTACGTGCTGACGCCTTGGTACGCGCCTGACGTGCGTTCAGCCGCGTAACGATTCTCCACCCGCTCCTTGGCCGGCGCCAAGCCTCGCAGCCAGGCATCCTCGTACCGCGTACTGCCGGCATCCACATCGCACAGGGCGACGATTTGCACCTCGGGCTGGCCCAGAAAGGTCTCCATGTTCACCGTGCCGCGGCCGCCCAGCCCAATGCAGCCCATCGTGATCCGCTGGCTGGCCGCCGGCCGGTCCTCGCCGCCCAACGCAGCGGAGGTGATGACATAGGGGGCTGCGGCGACAACGGCGGAAGCCGCCGCTCGCGAGAGAAACTGCCGCCGATTCAGCCGGACAGATGGTCGATGGATCATGGAGGTTCTCCAGGAGTTAGTAGCCGTCGTTCCCAACCCCCGCCATGATACAACAGCAGCCCGGCTGCTGGGAGCAGCCGGGCTGCGAAGAATTGTTCGAGAGATAGCCCGATGTCTTCGTGGCGTAAACGTACACAAATAGGGAGAGAGCCGGGTGGCCAACAGGTATCAGACCCCCACCGTGTGGCGGACCGGGGTAAAATGCCCGCGGGGGCGCAATG
>CAZXYZ010000028.1:0-102431 GCA_964645045.1 uncultured Pirellulaceae bacterium
CACAAGGGTGGCACATCTTAGGTCCACTCCGGCCCGTGGGAATCCAGGCTAGGGCCGCCGAAGGTCCCGATTCGTTCTCCCGTCGTCGGGTCCCAGAAACACCCCTCCCCATCTGGCCAAGGCCCCTTAGCAATGCGACTTCCATCCGGCGACCACGCGACACTGGCCACGGACTGACCGGTTTGAATGACGCGATCGACGCTGCCGCTCCCAACGTCCCAGATACACAGCAGGGCATCCGACCCGCCCGATGCGAATTATTCGCCGTCCGGCGACCAACTGATCGAGGTCACCGCCTGGGCATGTCCCTCTAAGGTCCGCAAGTGGCTGCCGTTGTAGGGAGACCAGAGCCGGACTGTCTTGTCCGCGCTGGCGGATGCGAGATACCGCCCGTCAGGCGACCAAGCCACGGAAGTGACTTCCGCATCGTGGGCGACGATCACGCGAAGAAGTTTTCCGCTGGTCGGATCCCACAATCGAATCGTGCCTTCCGAAGTTCCGCCCGCCAGACATTGACCGTCAGGACTGTAATCGAGCGAGTTGACCGACCCCCGAACGCCGACGGTTTCCAGTGTCCAGGAGCGAACGTCCTTCAGCGTAGGCGGGTTGGGAATCAGCGCCAACTTGCTCAGCGGCTCGCCGGGCTTGATCTCCAGCGGTTCGGGCGTCAGATTGAGCGTCGCCGGCTTGGGACGCTCGATCGGCTTGCCAATCGTCAGCGGTTTGGCGGCGGGTTGTTCGGGTGCCGGTTTGGTTCCCTCGTCCGGCGCTGGAATTTGAGCGACCTGTTTGCCATTCTCTTCCAGCGTTACGGTGCTGCCCGGCGGTGCCTGGATCACCGTTTCGCGGCCGTCCTTGTCGCGGATGCGGATGACGATCGCGCCCAACGCGATCAGCAAGAAACTTGCGGCCACGGCGGCCAGGCCAATTCCGATCGAACGCGGTGGCCAGCCGCGCGCCGGGGCAGACTGCAGCTGCGGAACTGCCGAGGACGTGTCCGGCTGCGAAACCTTCGGGTGGCTGGTCGCGGTATCGGCGACGGGGGAACCCGAGGCATGTTCGGTGCGTGAAGTTGGTGTCACGGTCGATGCATCGGGCGTCATGATCTGCATCGCTTCGGCCATCAGCCGGCGCAGATCGGCTCCCACGGCAAACGGGGCCAGCGCCGCGGCAACTTCGGCGGGCGTGGCGTATCGCTGGGCCGGGTCCTTGGCCATCATCCGCTCGATTACCGCCGCCAACTGGGGCGACACGTCGCTGCGTAGCAGGGTGATGGGCGGCGGCGTCTTTTGCACGTGGGCCATGATCTTGGTGATGTCGTTCTTGTACTCCAGACCCACGAACGGCGCTTGGCCCGAGAGTAGTTTGTACAACGTACACCCAAGCGAATAGATGTCCGCGCGGATGTCGACGCTGTGGCTGTCGGTCACCTGTTCGGGCGCGACGTAGTCGGCGGTGCCCATCATCGAACCGGCGGCCGTCATCTCCGCGCCCCGCGAGGCGGGGGTATGCAGCAGGGCCAACCCCAGGTCGAGCACCTTGACGGTTCCGTCGCGCGTTAGCATCAGGTTCGACGGTTTGATGTCGCGATGCACAAGCCGCTTTTCATGAGCGTGCTGCAACCCCACGGCCGCTTGACGCATCAGTTCGCAGGCATCCGCAATCCGCAGGGCCTTCAGACACATCACCACTTCGGTCAAGCTCAGTCCGTCCACGTACTCGATGGCCAGGTACGGCGTGCCCTCATGCTCGCCGGCGTACATCGCGCGGACGATGTTCGGGTGGTCGACGGCGCCGACGGCTTCCATCTCGCGCTCGAACCGGGCCACGGCCTTCGGGTCCGCCAGCCGCTCTTTCGGCAACAGCTTGATGGCCACGATCCGTTTCAGTTTCTCTTGCCGGGCCTTGTAGACGGCGCCCATACCGCCTTCGCCCAGTTTCTCCAGCAATTCATATTCACCCAACTCCGCGGCAATCGCGGTCTGGTCGCTAGGGACCAGGATCGTCGGATGGCCGCCTGCGGAGGTAGCGACCAGCAGGCCCTTGGCCGCACTGACCAGCCGGGCGCGGGCCGGTTCCTTGGCGTATTCGTCTTCCGGCGCCGGTTGACGCAGCAGCGAGATCAAGGAATCCTGGCCATTGTCCAGGCCTTGCAGGCTGTCCTGGCACGTGGTGCAGGATTCCAGGTGCGCGTCAATCGTTTCGGCGTCCTGTGGCGGTAAGGTGCCGACCAGGAATTCGTGCAGTTGCTGGCGAGTGGGGCAGGTGGCTGGGGACATCGGAATCTCCGTTTTGGAGTGCGGCAACTTGTTGGTGCTTTTTGTAGGATTTTGTATTGGGGAAACGCTTTGGGTTCTGGCTATTCCGTGTGCGGCCGGGATTGGTTCATCCTCGTTTAACCCGGAGCCAACGGCGACGGCGCCCCGAAGCCGCGCCGTCGCCGTTGGCTCCGGGTTAAACGAACGCGCGGGGCGTTGCCCACGCGGTTAAACGAACGAAACTCAACCATCGGCGGTATCGGCGAGCGAAAAAGACCGTTGATGCGGGGACCGGCCCCGTTCTAGAGCGGTGACAAGGCACCGCACTCCATAAGATAACAACGCGAGGTGTTAACGCGCGGCGGGAATTTTTTTGCCGGCTACAGCAGATCGGCCAGTTCCTGGCGGATGGTGTTCAGGACTCGATACTTGGCCTGGTACACCGCGCGGACGCTGATTCCCAGGTCCGCAGCAACGTTGGCCGGCGACTCGGAACCGACCGTGATCCGCCAGAATGCCTGCCACGTGGGCTCGGCGAACCGAGTTCGCACGGTGTTCAAACCTAAATGCGCTAACAACTTACGGTCATCGTGCTCGATCGTTCCGGCTGGCTGGTTCAGTTCCGACGCAGCCACTTCCGCCAACTGGCTGCGGGCCTCAGTGCCACCGCACGCCTGAGCTTGGCCCTCGCAGCGGCGAAAGTGGTCGTGGATCTTGTTCTGTGCAACCGTCCACAACCCAGCCGCGGAAGGTGTCCCCGGGCCGGTCTTTGCGGAATTCGCCCACCTTGGCAAATACCGCCGCGAACACCTCCTGGGCCACATCGGCCGCATCGTCGGCCTGGAGGTTCCGCCTTCGACACCAACGGTAAATCAGGGGCGCGTACAGGTCCACCAATCGCTGCCACGCCAGGGGGGCCTGCGCTTGGACCAGGTGCAACAGCGTCGACGAACTCGATTCGCCCTCCTGCGGCGGGCTGTCCACGGTTGTGTCGGGCTCGTCAGGCATTGGTGTCGAATTCCTTGTTTCCGGATTTCCTGATTCAGACTGGTGCGCCGCGCCGTTCGAGTGGACGTCAGGCCCTCAAGGCGAAGCATCTTGTCCTCCGGCCGGCCTGATTTGTTTCAGCCGGGTATCGACCTTCTGCTGCAAAATAGTCGAGGTCAATTGCGGCTGTGCTTTCTGGTACCAGACGCCGGCGCGAGACAACATGGCCGCTTTGCCGACAGCCTCCTGTGCCTGCGGGGCCGCATCCCACCAGCCATTGGCTAACTTGATCTCCTGCGCCACCGTCTTGTTTTTGGAGGTCGCCTGGCTGCGGATGTGGGTCATCCGCTGCGCCGCCGCATTGGCGATCGCGTCCTTGTTCTCTTCGAACGGACGGAGCCCTAACAGCCGGTAGTAATCCGGGGGCTGTTCTTCGGGCGGAATCGCCAGCCAGGTGTAGTAGGCATCGAAGTCGTCGGACATGGTTCGGCCTTTCCGTGAGTCCGTTGCAGATTGCCAAGCGGCGTCGGACCTTTGTCTTGCGGAAACCGTTCTCGTCGTGACGGATAGCCGATATTATTGTTGATGCGGCCTTGCCTCGTAAAGGGCGGACCGTCATACCGGACCAAGAAACCGGGGTGGTTCAATGCAGTTGGCATTTGTGACCTAACGGACCCGTTCAACAGGCCCACCGGGACTTGCGGGCTATTGATTTGGGCGGTGGCGGTACGTGGGGTAAGCTTCCAGCTTGCCGACGCTTCCGATGTTTAATTTGCTATTTTGCTTCCGTTGCCCATTCCGCAAGCTGGAAGCTTACGCCACGACTAAATCAACAACCCGCAAGCTAGATGGGGTCGCTGTTGCCGTATCTCGTCCCCAGCGGGCCAGACGCACATCGCCCTTGCCCCCAAGAAATCTCGCGGTCTCCCTCAAAAAACCCATTGCAGGACCTTGACCGATGCGCTAAACTCGTACCACGTATGAACAACCAAGTTGGAGCAATGACGAACAAGGCCAAGGTCACGAAGCGCACGACGACGTGCGCTCCGGCCCGGCTCCCTGCTCCGACGGGGGATGACTCAGACTAAACGACCAAAGCCGGCCAAAAAAGAAAACCCGCTGTCGGAGCAGCCCGGCAGCGGGTTTTTTGTTGGCCGGCGCGGCAATTCGGGCCCAGGCATTTTTCGAACCGCACGATTTGAAAGGGATGAGCATGGCACAACGTATGAACGTCGGCGTGATCGGCGCTACCGGCATGGTAGGCCAGAACTATCTTCGGCTACTGGCAAACCATCCGTGGTTTGAGGTCAGCTATGTGGCGGCTTCGCCCCAGTCGGCCGGCAAGACGTATGCCGAAGCGGTGGCGGGCCGGTGGCACATGTGCTCGGACATCCCCGATCCCGTCCAGCGGCTGGTGGTCGGCGACGCCAGCGACGTCCAGGCGGCCAAGGGCAAGTGCGACCTGATCTTCTCGGCCGTGTCGCTGGACAAAAAGGCGGTCCTGGCCCTGGAACTCGCCTACGCCGCGGCCGGCTTTCCGGTCGTCACGAACAACTCGGCGCATCGCGCGACGCCGGACGTCCCGATGGTGATCCCGGAAATCAACCCGGGCCACCTGGACGTGATCGCCGCGCAGCGCCAGGCTCGCGGCTGGACCACGGGCTGTATCGCCGTCAAATCCAACTGCAGCATCCAAAGCTACATGACTCCCATCTGGGCGCTGTGGCAGGCGGGCTTCAAGCCCCGCACGATGGTGATCTCGACCCTCCAGGCGCTGTCCGGTGCGGGACATCCGGGCGTGGCGTCACTGGATATTCAAGACAACATTGTCCCGCTGATCAAAGGCGAAGAAGAAAAGACCGAACTCGAGCCGCTGAAGATTTTCGGCCGCGTTGAAGGCGGTGTTATTGTCAGCGATGCGTCGATCGCGATTTCCGCGCACTGCAATCGCGTGGCGGTCGTGGACGGACACACCGCGTGCGTCAGCCTGCAGTTCGATGGCGCCGCCCCCGCGTTGGAAGAAATTGTGCCCATCTGGCGGCAGTTCCGCGCCGCCCCCCAGGAACTCGATCTGCCGATGGCCCCGCGCCGGCCGATCATCTACCGCGACGAGCCGGACCGTCCCCAGCCGCGCAAGGACCGGGACGCGGACAAGGCGATGGCTGTCACGGTCGGCCGGCTGCGCAAGTGCCGCGTGTTCGACATCCGGTTCGTGGGATTGCACCACAACACCGTGCGCGGCGCCGCCGGCGGCGCGATCTTGACCGCCGAATTGATGAAAGCGCGGGGCGTGATCTGAAGTCGGGCGCCCGTGAACTAAGTGGGATAGGCATCTTGCCTGTCTTTCCTGACTGACAGGCTGGCAGCCTATCCCACGCGATCAGGAATCATCCCGGTGCCTCAAAACGCCGACAGGCCCAGGATCAGCCGCAGGACGACGGTCACCAGCAGGTACAGCGAGCAGTGGATGGCGGCGACGCCGAACTCGAAATCCAGGCTGGCAAAGGCGGCGAAGGCCCCGATGCCGATCATCACGGGGGCGATGAACACCATGTGGATGACCTCCAGTTGATCGCCCCCCAAGACATAGCCGGCGATCAAGGCAATCAGGCCCCACAGGCTGGCGTAGACGGCCGAGCAGATCACGACGCGGAGCCACAACTCTTTTCCCCGGAACGGTTCCAGTTCGTCGTCCCGGAGGAAGGTGTACCCGGCCCAAGCCAACGGCGGCGCCAACGCCAACGCCCCCACGACCAGCAGCAGCACGGGCACGTCACCCGTGGGCGAGCGGAACATCCAGGCCACGGCCAGCACCACGACGCTGGCGACGAGGATAATCGCGGTCAGCAGCGGCGAGACCTTGGTTTCTTTGCGGGCGATCGGCTTGAGGACCGCGCGGCCCTTGGTGTCCTTGGGCCCGAACCCTTCGGGCGCGTGCAAGACGACCTCTTCGCCCTTCTCGGGTACCTTGATGATCGTCTTGCATTGGGGGCAGGGGCCTTGCTTGCCCGCGAACTTGTCGCTGACATTGAAGCTCTTCTTGCAGCCTGGGCAGATTACCGGGATGGCCATAGACGGGAATCAGTTCTGACAAAGAGGTTACTCACAATCCGCCAGATCGTCTTCGTTGATGATCGTCAGGCCTTTGCTGGCAAGCGTCTCGACAGCGGCTTCCAGGTTGTCCACCATCAAGGCCATGACCGCGCCATCTCTCGGACGAACAATCAACGGATAGGCTTGGACGATATTGATTTCCGCCTGGAGCAACGCGGAACACACCTGCACCATCGGCTGCGGGCCCTCCGGCAATTCGACGCACAACAGATCGCTTTCGATGATCGTCAGTCCGGCTCGTTCGAGGATCTCCCGGCCCTGTTCGGGGCGACTCAGAATAATCCGCACGAACGCACATTCCGCGGCGTCGTTGATCGACAGCCCGACGATGGTCACATGGCCCCCCTCGAAGCGGCGCACCACTTCGAGCAACTGGCCCACGCGGTTCTCCAAGAAAATCGTGAATTGGCGAATGGTCGGATAGTCACGGCCACGCGCGGTCGAGAAATCGATTGCGGCACCTTCTCCGATACTCATTAGCCCCTGCACCTTTCACCTAAGCGGAGTTTCGCGAAAAGGGGACAGGACCCTTTTACCGGGCTTGTCGGAAAACCCAACTATAGAAAAATCAACAGGTTCGGTCAACGCAAAAAGCGGCATTCGCGGTCTTCGGCAAGATCTGCCGAAAAAGCGGGCAGAGCGAGGTGCCGCGGCGAAAGGACGAACCAGAAGTGAAGAATCGGGTTGCTTCCTTCGCTACCAGACGAAAGGATTGGGTATCTTTTGTCTTGGGAGCGACGACCGTGAATCCAACCGAAGCAACTTGCCAGCCCGATTCCGCCCTGGCCGAGAAAGTCATCGCGGTCCTTGCCGACAAGCTTGGCAAACCGGCGCGGAGCATCCAGCTGGACGATGATCTGCTGATCGACCTCGGCGTTGATTCGCTGAATATGGCGGAGATGACGGTGCTGGTGGAGCAAGTCGGCGGAGTGCGGATCCCGGGAGACGCGCTGCTGGACGCCCGCACCGTAGGCGACTTGGTGCTTCTGCTCGCGCGCTATTCCCCATCCGATTTGCGATCGGACGCCGTGGTGCCGTAGTCTAGCGAAGATGCCGATCCAAATCGACGACCCGTTCGGCGGTGACGTGGGGCTTGTTCAACGTCGGGACATAACCGCGGAGGCCGAAGATGCCGACCTGTTTCCGCACGTATCGCTGCAGGTTCAGCCCCGGCGTGGGGGACACGTAGCCGAGCACTTCGCCTTGCGCGTCCAAGAGGGCGAAGGGCGGTGCCGCCCCAGTCGCCGAGTGGACGGGCACCAGCCAGCCGGAACCGTCGTATTTGACGTCGGCTGCCGCCGTAGCCGTCGTTTCGGCAGGGGCGGCTGCGGCAGGGGCGGAGGCGGCGGCCGGTGGACTGGAAGCGGTGGTCGGCACAGGAGGTGTCGTCTGCGGCGATGCTTGGGCCATGCGGCTCTGCAACTGCTCGAATTCGCCAATCCGCTCCAACAGACGCCGCGCCTGGACGCGTTCCGCCGTGGTCTCGAAGCGTAGGAGATTGGCATCGACTCGTTGCCGCAACTCGGCCAACCGCCAGGTTCCCGCGTCCCGGGCGACCATCATGGCCAAATCGACTTCCAGTTCTTCGACGCTCTGCCGGGGTGGAGGTGTTCGGGAGGTCCAACGGTCCACCGCGGGAGCGGGCACGGGCGGGACCGCCGTTGCCGGCGCGGGCGAGAGGGGCTCGGAGATGAGCGAGATCGGCGCTTCCGGTGTCTCGGGCGCCAGCGGCGGCGGGTTCGTGCCGGTCGCCGCAGGCGGGTTTGAGGCCAGCCGGCCCGTCAACTTCTCGCCATCCACGGGAACCCGTATCTGACTTGGTATTGGTTTTTTCGGAAGGGCCTTCGGCGACGCGTTCGCCGTGTCCACTTGGTGGGTCTCGTCGGACTTGGCCGTGGCGGAACTGGCGGAAGTCGCGGTCCAGCCCTGCTTGGCCTCGGCAAGCGGAGACGCCTGTTTGGCATCGGTGGCCGGAGCCGCCGGTGGATCCGCCGCCGGAACTGCCGGGGCCGTGGAGCGAGGTGGAGTGGCGACGACATCGGCGGGTCGAGTTCGCCAGCCGTCCGCCTCGAAGGATGTCTTGGGACTGGTCGCGGGGCTGGGCGTCTCCGCAGTCCCGACGGCCGTTGTCGCTTCCGGGCGGATATTGGCAGCGCATTGGGACGAAGCGTCCCGCTTCAGCGAGTTCGCTTGCACCCAGCGGAATTCTCCGGCCGGCGGCGCAATTCGACACCAAGCCCCCGCTTTGGATTCAGCCGCTGCCGCTTCGTCCCAGGGGTCGAGCAATTCGACCGCTTCGCCCTTTCGCAGCCGGACTTGGGAAACGTAGTCCGGGACCGATTCCACACGGGAACCGACGCAAGACAGCGCGTCTTCGGCGACAACGACGGCCACGCCGGGTTCATCCCCGGCCTTCAATTGGCGACGTTCCACCAGGCTGTAACTGTCCGGTGGCGGCCGGACCGCAAGCCAGCCGTCTCGTTCCTCCCGGTAGATCTCGATCTGTGTACCTGCTGCCAAACGATCGGTCGCATAGAACCCCGAGCCAGGTCCGCTGCGCAACGTGACTCCACCAATCGGCACCGTCACCGAATACGGAAACTTGGTTTCCGCACGGCTCAGGGCGGCCGTCGTCAGGCAAGCGGCGAGTAAGAATGGCCCAACGGAGCGCATCGCAGTCACTCGGAGGCAAGTCAACAGGAAAACATGCTAGCATCCCATGCCAGGGGAGTGCGTGCATTCCCCGGCCCGCTCTTTTAGCCAAATCGCCGGATTCGCTCAAGATCAAGATGATCAACATGAGGAGACGGGGAGACGGGGAGGGACGCCCCAAGTACCGATGCATAAGGCATACCGCGGAAAATGAACCACCCACACGAACGTAGCACGGATGGCAAAGCCGGGGCACGGATAACGAAAGGAGCCTGCCTTTCATCCGTGCCCCGGCTTTGCCATCCGTGCTATCCGATGCTCTTCGGAGTCCGCTGGGTAGATTCCTTCCTGCTGGCTGCCTAAGTTCCCAAGTCGTTGTAGGACGGAATGCCATTCCGTCCTACCTGGAAATCTGCGGGGTACCTATTTCGGGTTTTCCTTGCGGCGAAGGCGGGCTGCAAATCGCTCGGCCAAAATCACGCGGCGTTTGTGCAGGCCCCGGGCGATCAGTTCCCGGTCATCGCGGGCTTCGATCTGAAAACTGATCACGGAACCTTCCACGTGGATCACGCGAGCGCTGCAAACCACACGGTGGCCGGACGGAGTCGGCGCCAAGTGCCGGACGTCCACGTGGACGCCCACCGACCGTTCGCCGACCTCCAGCACGGGCGTCAACGCTTTGCGGGCCGTCCGTTCCAAGAAGCCGATCAAGCACGGAGTGCTTAGAACGGCCGGCATCTGCTCGTCGGCAAAATCGATCACGTGGGTGGCATCGACGACGAATTCGATCTCGGCCGTCTCGCCGATCTTCGGGGAAGCTTTCATCCGGGGCCTCGGTCGGTTCGTAATTCTAAAATGCCAACGCGCTCCCCGTTGGGGCGCGGTTAAACGACGGAATGCGGTGCCTACTTGCCCGCCAGTTTTTCGAAGCGGCCAAAGGCTTCGTCCCAGCCGCCGGGATGCTGCGGAGTGTACTCCTCGACTGCAAAGCTGTGCCGGATGACTTCCCGCGCTTCGGCGATCGAGTGCAAGTCACCCGCAGACACCGCTTGCATCATGATGTTGCCAATCGCCGTGGCCTCGATCGGACCGGCGACCACGCGGCAATTGCAGGCGTCCGCCGCCATCTGGCACAACAGGCGGTTCTGGGTCCCGCCCCCGACGATGTGGATCGTGCGGATGGGCGATCCCGTCAACTCCTGCAGCCACCCCAGGACCATGCGGTATCGCAGCGCCAGACTCTCCAGCACGCAACGCACCGTGGCACCGGCAGTCGCGGGAACGGCCTGCCCCGTTTCTTGACAGAATTCACGAATGGCGGCGGGCATGTCTTTGGGAGCGACAAAGCGGCCGTCGTCGGGAGCGATCAACGACACCAACGGCGCGGCGGCCGCCGCCTGCTGGACCAAATCGTCCCAACTGTGCTCCCGGCCCTCCAGCTTCCAGATGCGCCGGCATTCCTGCAACAACCACAGACCGGCGATGTTCTTCAGCAGACGGATGGTGTCGCCGACGCCGCCCTCGTTGGTAAAATTCAATTCGCGGCACTTGTCGTTGACGACCGGCTGCGGACTCTCCACCCCCATCAGCGACCACGTACCGCTGCTGATGTAACACCAGTCCGGCGCGGCGCCCGCGACGCTGGCTGCCGGCACGGCCATCACAGCGCTGGCCGTATCGTGCGTGCCCGGCAAGACCACCTGCACGCCGTGCAGGCCGGTGGCTTCGGCGACGTCGGCCCGCAACGGACCCAAGCGCGTGCCCGGCGGTACGATGTTGCCGAGGAAATGGGTGGGAATCCCCAGTTGCTGCAGCAGCGGCAGCGACCAGGTCTTGGTGAGCGGATTGTACATCTGGGTCGTCGAGACGTCCGTGAACTCGTTGGCCTTCTCGCCCGTCAGCAGCCAATGGAACAGATCCGGCATCATCAACAGCGACTGTGCCGCGTCCAGCAGGGGCGATTTCTGCAGCGTCATCGCCAACAACTGGTACAGCGTGTTCAACTCCATGAATTGCAGGCCGGTTTGCGCAAAGATCCCTTCGCGGCTGACGATCGAAAAAGCCTTGTCGAACATCCCGGACGTGCGCCGGTCGCGATAGTGGTACGGATTGCCCAGCAGTTCGTCGCCGCGGCCCAACAGCCCGAAATCGACGCCCCAGGTATCGACCCCCACGCTGGCCACGCGATCGCCGTACTTGGCCGCCGCCGCTTGCAGTCCGCGTTGCACGTGCGTCCACTGGGCCAACAAATCCCAGTGCATACGGCCCGCAGCCAGGACCGGACCGTTCTCGAAACGATGCACATCCTCGAGCGTCAAACGCCGCCCGTCGAACAAACCGGCCACCACACGGCCGCTGGAAGCTCCCAAGTCAACCGCCAAATAGACCTTTCGTGTGTCCGTCATGCTTTTCGTCCCATCGTCTAAGGGTGATTGTCAAAAGATCGTGACATCCGCAGCCGGCAGCGTCAAGTAGCCCACGGGACGCAGCACCGCAGGGCGCCGGCAGCGGCGCCGTAGGTGACACGGAACTCAATACAGGCCGCCTGCGTCCGGGCCCAAGCAGGGGCCACACGTGGCAGCCGGTCGTGTGCCACCAGGGGCACGGCGTCCGGCGGCCCGGGATCGCCCGCGATGGCAAGTGCCTCCGGAACCAGGCAAACCACCAGCCGCTTCGCCAGCCGCTGTTCAAGCTGCGTCAACCCTTGCTCCGGTTCGGTCCGATCTTCCAGCGGGCCACCCAACATGCGGCGGATCGCCGGACAAGCGACCGCCAACGGTATGTCCGCGGCCAAGACCGGTGTTCCGGACGCGCGGGTCGCAGTGGCGAGACACGTGGGGTAGCGGGACCGCAACAAGAATTCGCCAAAGGTCGCCGGCTCGACATGCATCACCGCGACGGTAACCGTGGTCCGGAGCAACTCGGTCCAAACCGCCGTCAGCCGACTCGCCAGCGGAGCGGGCCACGGCCAGTCATCCGGCAAGTGGGCCGATCGGATGCGGGCTTCGCTGGCGATAAGGGCGACCTCGTCATCGAGCCTCCCAGCGGTCCCCGCCAACCTGCGGCGCAGGTCCGCAGCTTCGTTGCTCCGGCCAGCTTGGTCAGCTGGCTCGCCCAACAGAACGGCGACTTCCTCCAGGCTGAGGGATTCCTTCCCCATGATTCCTCCCCGTGCCGGTCGAGTCGTTTCCAAGCGGCACAGACGGCGACGTTTGGAACATTTTGGGTTTTCGTGTTTTGAATTTGTTTCGGATTTCGGATTTCGGATTTGAAATTCAAGATTTGATGCTACCCGTCCCCCCTCAGGTCCGCACCTGCCCATCTCCGTAGACGACGTACTTGTAGCTGGTCAGTTCCTTCAGCCCGCACGGGCCGCGGGCGTGGAAGCGGTCGGTGCTGATCCCGATTTCCGCGCCCAAGCCGAATTCGCCGCCGTCATTGAAGCGGGTGCTGGCATTGACCATCACCGCCGAACTGTCCACGCACTTGGTAAATTTACGGGCCGCGGCCAAGTCCCGGGTGACGATGGCGTCGGTGTGGCGCGACCCGTACTTGTTGATGTGCGTCACGGCCTCGTCCAGCGAATCGACCACCTTGACGGAAATCACCGGTCCCAGGTACTCGGCATAGTAATCCGCCTCAGTCGCCTGCTTCGCACCCGGGATCGACTTGCACGCCGGCGGATCGCCGCGCACTTCGACCCCGTGCTGCTGCAGGGCCGCCCCGATGCGGGGCAGAAAGGCTTCGGCCACCAGGCGATGGACCAGCAACGACTCGCAGGCGTTGCACACGCCCATCCGCTGGCACTTGGCGTTGATCGTCAGCGTTTCGGCCATGTCCAAGTCGGCACTGGCATCGACGTACACGTGGCAGTTGCCGGTAAAGTGCTTGATGACGGGCATCTTGGCCTCCGCCGCGACACGCCGGATGAGGCTCTCGCCGCCGCGGGGAATGGCCACGTCGATGTACTGATCCATCGACAAGAGATAGCCCACCGCGTCCCGGTCGGCGGTGGCGACCAGCTGCACGGCTCGGGGCGGGATGCCGTGCGCTGCGGCGGCCTCGGCCAACAGATCGACAATCGCCCGGCTGGAATGGGCCGCTTCCTTTCCGCCGCGCAGAATGACCGCGTTGCCGCTCTTGACGCAAATCGCCGCCGCGTCCGCCGTGACGTTGGGCCGCGATTCGTAGATGAAAAAAACGACGCCCAGCGGCACCCGGACTTTGCTCACCTCCAGCCCGTTCGGCCGCACCGACGACTCGATGATTTCCCCGACCGGATCGCGCAGCATGGCGATTTCTTCGAGGGCCACCGCGATCTGCCCGATCCGGGACGGCGTCAACCGCAACCGGTCGATGGCCGCGTCGCTCAATCCAAAACCAGGCGCCGCCGCCAAATCTTGGGCGTTGCCTGCCAGAACGTGGTCGCTGCGTTCGCGCAGCAGCCGCGCAGACAGTTTGAGCCATTCATCTTTCTGCGCCCCGCTGACCAAAGCCAGTTCGCTCGCCGCGCGTTGGGCCGCCTGCGCTACATCCAAACAGTATGCCTTGAGGTCCGTCGGTTCGGTCGTGGACATGATGGTATTTTTGCTGGAGGACAAGGGGCGTTCGCCATGTGAATTCGCACGCGAAAAAGTATGGGGCAAAAGCCGCACGGCGTCAATGGAAGAGTCGAGAGCAAGAGCCGAGAACCGAGGGACGAGAGACGAGATCTCGCGGAGGCCTCAGGCACACTGCAAAAGACGAACCGGCCACGCGAATCTAGCACGGATGGCAAAGCCGGGGCACGGATGAAAGGCGTGCTCCGTTCATGATCCGTGCCCCGGCTTTGCCATCCGTGCTATCCGACGCGTTCCAGAGTCCGCCGGGTAGATCATTTCCTGCAGGCTGCCTAAGGTCCCAATCCCGCTTGGCGTTCCTGTCGCCGTGCCCTATTCTATGCACTTGCCGAACCAACCAGGGCAGTTCTGTGTCGATATTGTCGCCCCCGAAAGTCCTCGTGCCAACGGAGGCCCAACCCGCTTGAACGGAAACTTATGATCGCCATTATCGATTATCAGATGGGCAACCTGCGAAGCGTGCAAAAGGGTTTCGAAAAGGTTGGGCATCAAGCCGTGATCACTAGCGATCCGGCACAAATCGCCCAGGCCAGCAAGATTGTGCTGCCAGGGGTCGGCGCTTTTGAGGATGCGATCACCGAGTTGCGGAATCGCAATCTGGTCGGTCCTATTCGGGAAGCCATCGATTCGGGCAAGCCATTTCTGGGGATCTGCCTCGGACTGCAGTTGTTGTTCGACGTCAGCTACGAAAACGGCGAGCACGAGGGGTTGGGCGTGCTGCGCGGCAAAGTCGTGCGTTTCGAGGTGCCGCCGGAGTACAAGGTGCCGCACATGGGCTGGAACGCGGCTCGGATCCGCCGCCCTGGGCCGATCTTGGCCGGGATCGAACAGGGGACGCACTTCTACTTCGTCCACTCGTACTACGTCGTGCCGGATGACCCAGCAGTCGTGGCGATCGAGTCCGATTACCACCGGCCGTTTTGCGCGATGGTGTGGCGAGACAGCTTGTTTGCGACCCAGTTTCACCCGGAAAAGAGCCAACGTCACGGCCTGCAGCTGCTGAAGAACTTTGCCGGACTGGGGCCGGGCTGAGACACGGCTCAGGACGCCGCCGTCTCCGACCAACCATAGAACCGGCGAGCTACTTCCATCGCATGGAAGGGCAGCCAATTGAACCGCGTGTAGATCGCGTGCCCGGCCAGTTGTCTGGCTGCCGGGCCGTCCGGGTATTCGACCAACAGGGTTTCCCCTTCTTCCGGAACCCGCTGTCCCGTTGACAGCCGGCTGAGCAGGTCGCGCCGGCGATGGCCGGGCTGCAGTAACCGAGCTAGACGCATGTCGGCCAGCCACGTCCGCAGACCGACACCCAGCGGCATCAGATTGGTGCCAGCGATCCCCAATTGCTGGACATAGTCCCCGTCCGTGGCTTGGATCAAGTCGTCGGCGGACGGCGGCCACGCTGTCCGATGCTCGGCGACACCGGATCGAGGACGATGATAAATGAAATGCAGGAGCTTGGCGTATCCATCCGTATCCCAACCGTAGCGGATGGGCGTTCCAAAGGTCACCAGATCCAACTGCGGCAGCCGTCGGGAATCGCGGGGTAGGTCGAGCTGTTGCCTGACGCGGTTCCATACCGGCTTGCTGAGCCCCCCAAACAACCTCGGACGATAGTAACTGCGGGCGGCGGAAAAAAATGTCTCCCGCTGCGAGGCATCCGCCGCCAGCAGGTTGGTCGCGATGGCAAAAACGTTTCCGGCGTGGCTGTGGCCCCACAGCAAAACGCGATCTCTGACCTCGAAACCCTGTTCGGCCAAGCCGTCAATCAGGCAGACAGCAGCGTGCGCGCGGGCCAGATGGTGATTCTCGCTGGACCAGTCCACGCGTTCTACCGGTATCCCCGTCGCGCGTTGAAACTCGGTCGCGTACTGCACCGGGTAGTTGCCGTTGTCCTTGACCAGTTTGTCAAACAGGTCCTTGTTCAGCTTCCGCAGTCGCCGGGCCGAGCCAGGGGCCACTCGTTCCACGATGCGAGTCAACCCGACCGGGTCCTCTCCTGCAAACGTGCCGTGAACCAAGTAGATCGCGCGGACGCCGGCAGCCCGATACGCCTCGCCCACCGATGCCATCAACTGTTTATATTCCGCGGAACCATTCTCCGGAGGGGGGCTTGGGCGAAGCAAATGCCAGTCAGTTGTTGGCGTTTCCGCCGAGTAGCCCTGATGTCGAAAAGCATTATTTCGTGGCATGGCGATAGTCACCACCCGTTAGGGGCTGGTATTTCCGCAGCTTTTACGCTTGCATCGCATTGCTATCATTGCTACCATAACGAAAATCGTTACCCGCCTTCAACTACTTTTTTGATGCATGCGTTGTTTCCGTCTCGCTAACCCTTTTTCAAGGAAGATCGGGTTCCCATGCTAGTCCTCAGTCGAAAAGTCGGAGAGCGGATTCTAATTGGCGAGAACATCTCGGTGACGGTGGTCCGTATCACGGGGGGCGGAGTTCGGCTGGGCGTCGAAGCGCCGCCGGATATGGCCGTAATCCGCCAGGAGCTGAAGGAACGTTTGGACGCCGAGGAGGTGTCCATGCCGAAGGCTCCGTTGAAGATCGCCGGAGCCTAACGCTTGCGTTTGGCGAGCGGTCGCAAACCGACGTTTCCCACCTCTGTAACGTTCGTTTAACCGCGTGAGCGACGCTCCGCGCGCTGGCGGCGTGTGCAGGCGGACGCGACCGAAAGACCGCGCCTGGGGCTCGCTTCCGCGCGGGGCGTTGCCCACGCGGTTAGACAACGAAGGACCAGAACTTCGCATCTTTTCAGGCGTGGTCTCATTTCCCCTGTAACCACTGGCGGGCAAAAGCCTCGGCCGAGAGGCGGTTTGGGAAGGGATGGACTGCCGATTGAACGGCTGGACGCTGGTTCTCCGGTGTCTGTTCGACGATTTCGCGCCGCCAGCGGTCGGCCTGTTCGGGGATGTGAAACACGTTGGCCTCCCGCTTGGCCCGAGCGCCTGCGGGTACGGACACGACGGCCACAAAATGCGGCCAGTCGGCAAAGGGATCCGTATAAGGCAGGGTCTTCAAGTGCAGGATCAGGCAGCGTTCGATGTCGGCCAGGTCTTCGCCGAAACACGCTTTGAACCGCCGCACGTTGTCCGGCAGCACGCCGGGCGGAACCACGCGGCCGGAAGCTTCGAGCGGTCCCAGCCGGCTGGCTTGCCGGACGCATTCGTGAAACGCTGCACGTTGATTCTTGGCCAGGTAGTTCGTCAGCGCCCAAGCGGCGGCGTAGCCGGTGGAGGTCAGGCGAACGGCCCCGACCGTCTGAGCTACCAACTGTCCATCCGCGTCCTCGGGGGTGCGATTCTTGAGCCACTGTTCCAATTCGAAGATCCGCAGGTCGTTCGCCTGCCCCACACCCTTCCATTTCAATTGCCGGTCCGTTGTGGTCGGCGCGAAGAACTCGGCCAGTCCCTCGTTCAGCCACATCGGCCAGATCGACAATCGCTGCTGGACGCCGATGTTGTGCAGGATCTGATGGGTGCCTTCATGCGCGATCGTGGCGATCGCCTGGGCCGTCGCCAGCTCCGGCTTGATCCGCCACAATTGCGACTCCTCGTACATTACCACGCGGTTGGTAAGGACGTCGTAGTAGGCGACCGTATCCTCCGGCATCCGGCGGAATTTCTGGAACTCGGCGGCCGTGCGGAAAATGATGACAATCAACGGGACTTCCGGCGGCGCGATGGTGATCTCCTGGGCTTGAATGTAACCGACCACGCCCCGAAACATCGTTTCCAGGATTCGGCTGGCCGCTTCGGCAAACAGCTCGCTGCAGTTGTACAGGTACAGGTAACGCCGCGTTTCTTTGCTTTGAAAGCCGGTCAGCCCGGACGACCGCAATTGCTCGGCCAGGGCGGCCTTCGTGGCCGGCTCGAACGGCCGTTCGGTCGGTGCGGCCTGATTGGCGGCGCGCGCGACCAGCTGTCCGTCCGGCAGCATCACCACGCGCATGTCGCCGACGCTCACCAACAGTTTGCCGATGACCGGTGCGCCCCGGCCGTCGGCGGTGGCCACCGGTTGCCCCTGCGCCGGCGTGACCGGACCGGGCGGGATCTCCAGGCCGAACATCTGCAACGCAGCGCCGGTTCCGTTCAGGTCATCCGCTCCGAGGGCCGCCAGTCCGGCCGCCAGCACGCACGCAATACCGCAGATGCCGGTCATGAATCCTCCCAACCTGACGGATGACTGGGTTTTAGGTCATACCGGCGGATCTTGCGGTCCAGCGTCGAACGTTCAATCCCCAGTACGGACGCCGTCCGGCTCTTGTTCCAGCCTTCCGCCTTCAACGTGGCCAGGATATGCCGGCGCTCGATTTCATCCAGCGTCAGGGGCTCGTACTTGGCGGCGGGCAACGGCACTTCCCAGGACTCGCTGGCGGGCGCCAAGTTGGACAGCGTCAAGTCCTCGACGTCGATGCGGTCGCCGCGTGACAAAACGACGGCCCGCTCGATCACGTTCCGCAGTTCGCGGACATTGCCCGGCCAAGGGTACTTCTGCATTTGCTCCAGGGCTTCCGGCGTGAATCCGCGGAGCTTCTTCCCCGTTTCGTTGTTGAATCGATCCAGGAAGTAGGCGGCCAGTTCGACCACATCCGGCGACCGTTTCCGCAGCGGCGGGACCACAATCTCGACCACGTGCAGCCGGAAGTACAGGTCGCGCCGGAATTTGCCGTCGGCCACGTCCTTCTCCAGGTCGCGGTTGGTCGCAGCGATGACCCGCACATCGACCTTGATGGATTGGTTGCCACCCACGCGCTCAAAGGGATGCCCTTCCAGCACCCGGAGAAACTTAGCCTGGATGGACGGACTCATCTCGCCGATCTCGTCCAGCATCAAGGTGCCGTGATGAGCGGCCTCGAATTTGCCGATCTTGCGGTCCGTCGCCCCCGTAAAGGCGCCTTTTTCGTGGCCGAACAATTCGCTTTCCAACAGCGACTCGGAAAGCGCCGCGCAGTTCAAGCAGACGAACGGGCCCTTTTTCCGCGGACCGGAGTAGTGGATCGCCCGGGCCACCAGTTCCTTGCCCACGCCGCTCTCGCCGCGGATCAGCACCGTGGCCCGGTTCGGCGCCGCCTGGCCGATTGACTGGTGCAGCTTCTGGATCAGCGGGCCGCTGCCAATGATTTCGCTGTCCGCACCCAGTTGCTTGCGCAGCAGGGCGACCTCGCTCTGTGTTTGCGAGAGGTTTTCGGCCAATTCCTGTTGGCGGCTGAGGTTCTTCAGGGCCAAGGCCACGTTGTCGGCAACCGCCAGCGAAAACTCCAGATCGTTCGGATCGAGCGTGCGGCTGGCGTGGGTCGAGTACAGATGGATCAGGCCGACGACCTTGCCGTCCTGCCGGATTGGCGAACAGATCACGCTGGTGGACTCGATCTCGCCCTTGCTGTTGCGGGTCCCCAGCGTGCCGTCGTCCTGGACATTGCGAGCCAGGACGGCCTCCTGCTCGTGCAGCACGGTATCGGCCAGGAAACTGGAAATCCGATGGTATTTCACCGTGGGAATCGAACGCGATGCCACTACGTGCAGATCCGAGACGGTCAGCGCCTCGTCCAAATGGCGAGGTCCCAGCAGCAGGGCTCCCGCATCGCTCCGCGTGCCTTCAAACAATCCGTCCAGGGCCAGCTTCGCCACCGACTCGATGTCCGTTTGGCTGGCCAGATTGAACGCCAACCGGCATAGCTGGGTGGCCGCTTCGCCCAATTGCGGCACGCTCGACACATCGCGCCCGGCCGGAAAGAGCAGCGTCGTCCGGCCGCGACGATGGGTAATATGGGTCGTTTCCGGGGTCTCCAGTGGCTGCGAATCACTGGTGTCCGAAATCACCACGCTCGACACGGTCTCTTCGCCCGGCTCGACGTTCAGGCTGGGCTTGCCGCTGCCTTCGGCGAACGCTTTGCTTAGATCGTACACGAACGCCATCTGACAATTGGCGATCCGAATCACGTCGCCTTCGGACAGCGTGACGTCTCCTGTGACCTTTTGACCGTTCAGTAGGGTGCCGTTGCGGCTGTCCAAATCCCGCAACGTCCATTGGCCCTGTGAGGAGAATATCTCCGCGTGATAACGGCTGCAACGTTCGTCCTTGACGACGATCTGGTTGGTCGGGGCGCGGCCGACGGTGACCGTCCGTTTGGGGTCCAAACGCGACACATCGGACCATTTTGAGCCTTCGCGAATTACCAAGTAGGCGAGCATCGATTATCCTGCCGGCTGGCCGAAAATACCTTTTCTTGCAATTATTCCCTGCCACGGTTATATTTAGGTTACACGAAACGTCCGGCCGTGACGATCGTTCGCAACATCCAAAAATGAGCGATTTGGAATCCCGAGGGAACAGATCTAGCCCCTTTCGGGCAGGCGCCGGCATTTTTCGGTACTTTAGGGGCTTTCCAGGAGACCAGACATGTCGCAAATCTCGGTTCGACCGTTCCGATCCGCTGCCAATTTGGCCGTGGCGCTGTTCGTTCTTGTCCTCCCCGTCACGGCTTGGGCGCAAGTCAACTGGGGCAACCAGCGATCCGTAGGTGGAATCGTTGTCGATGCCGATGGGGCTGTCCGGCAGCCGACGGCGGCTGAACGCCAGGAAATACTGGCTCAGTTGCGGGCTCAACCGGAACAGGTCCCGCCCGAACTGAAGCTGAATACCAAGTTCCGCAAGATTTCTTTGCGGGCGTTGGAAGCGGCTCTGGCGGATGCTGCCAGCAACGGGGGCAATCTGCCGGACGGCGTATTGTACTTGGCGGGCTTGCAGCGCGTCCAGTTCATCCTCGTCTACCCAGAGCAGAATGACATCGTGCTGGCCGGCCCCGGCGAAGGCTGGAAGTTCGATCAGGATGGGAACGCTGTCGGGGTCACGACGGGGCTTCCGGCGGTGCGGCTGGATGATCTCCTGGTGGCCTTGCGCACGGTGGAAGCGGCAAGAACGCAAGGAATTTCCGTGTCCATCGATCCGACGGCCGAGGGGCGTCAGAAATTCGAGGAATTCATGGCGGCCCAACGGACATTTAATGCCGCGGTCCTGCCGGTGGCCGCCCGGGCCCTGGGACCGCAACAGGTCACGCTCACGGGCGTCCCGACGGACAGTCACTTTGCCCGCGTCCTGTTCGCCGCCGACTACCGGATGAAACGGCTGGCGATGAACCTGGAAAAGGCGCCCATTGCCGGGCTGCCCGGCTATCTGGACATGCTCAAGTCCAAGGGACAATTGCCGGGCACCGCGATGCCGCGTTGGTGGATGGCCTGCAACTACGAACCGCTGGCGCGGAGCGGAGACCGGCTGGCTTGGGAGATCCGGGGACAAGGCGTCAAAGCGATGACCGAGGACGAGGTCGTTGCCGCGGACGGCACGGTCCAAGGCACCGGCCAGGCCGACCCGATTGCCAAGAAGTGGGCGGACCTGCTGACGGAACACTACACGGCACTGGCTGCGAAAGATACCACCCTGGCCCAATTGCGCAATCTGATGGATTTGTGCGTGGCGGCGGCCGTCATCCAGCGTGAGGACCTCGTCGGTCTGTCCGGCGGAGGTGCTTTCTCGCTGCTGGCCAGCCCGGACAGCAAACTGGCCGTGGGCCAATTGCCGGCCCCGCGAACCGTCGACCCGCAGTGCAGCTTCCTGAAGATCGGCCGCAATTACGTGATCACGGCTTCGGGCGGCGTGCAGATCGAATCGTGGGAGGTGGCCAGCAAGAGCGTCGTCGCGCCGCAAATGAAATCCGTCCACGCGGAAGGCGTGCCCCAGGCAGGCAAAGCCTGGTGCTGGAACTGAGTCAGGCGTAACGCCGGAGGTTGACCAACCGGACGCAATTCAAGCCCGCAGCCGCCTGCACAAAGTACTGATCGACGTACGGCGGCTGTGCCGGCACCGGCGGATCGGCCGATTTCAGCAGCACCAGTTCATCGGCGCCAAGGATTCCGGCGATTCTCGCGGCGATCGAATCGCTGGTCACGCTCCAAGCATGCGGCAACGGCTGAGGAGGAATCCGAGCTTCGCTGTGCCGCAGGAATTCGACCGGGCAGAAGACAATCGGCGCACCGAACTCGTGCTCGCTCAGCAGTTGCCGCAAGCAGTCCCAATCGTTCTCCAGGCGCGCGTCCCGCAGAATTGCGGCCAGCAGGCGGGCAGACGCGGCCAGGACATCGATCGCCAGCCAGTGGGCCGTCTCGTCGCCCAGCCCCCAAACCCGGTCCGCCTCGCGGATGACATCGGCCAGCTTTCCGCCGCCCGCAATCAGGACGTTGACGGCAGGGGTCTGCTCGGCCAACCAACGGTTCCACGCTTGGGGAAATGCCTGAAACTCAAACAGGCTGCCGCCGATTTTGATCACCCGGACATTCTGCGCGCTCATCATCCGCACGCCTCGCGCAGCAGGGTGGCCAAGGCATAAGCGGTCGCACCTCGCGAGGCTTCACCGCCCAACTGGTCCGCCAGCGAAATCACCAGCCCGGCGTATTCAACCCGAGCCAAAACACGCCGCGCCAGGCAGTCGCCATGGCCGGATAGAACGACTGAAGCAAGTAGCCGCGTATCTCCGAGACGCGGATCCGGTCTCGGAGAGACCGGCCCACGTGGTTGTGTCTCTCCGAGACACAATTCCGGTCTCGGAGAGACCGGGCTACGTGGGGCATCCAGACGCTGGATCACGCGATTCCATGCCGCAGTCACCAGGGCCGTCTGCGCCTCGGCTACGGCTGCGGCCATTTCGCGGGCGTCCGTTTCGCCAAATTCGGTTTCGTCCGCGCAGATCACTCGAGCCAACCGGGCGATCGCGGCATCGCGGGTCGCTGGTCGCCCGTCCGCCGTCTGGGTGTCGTCCGGCTGCTCCGGCAACTCGCCCAGCACCAGATACACGTCCCGCATTGTCGCGAACAGCTCCTGAGCCACGGGACACCAGCGACCCCGATAAGGAACCTGCCCTACGACGCCGCATACCGGACTTCGCTCGACGCCCGTGTAGACCAGTTCGCCTGCCAGCATTCGCTGCGTATCGGTTTTTCCCTGGGCGGCTGGGCGACCGTCGATCAACGCAATCAGGTCGCATGTCGTGGACCCAATGTCAAGCAACAGGGCACGGCCGGACGGGACGTATCGGCCGGCGAATCGCGCCAAGGCGTGCCAGTTCGAAGCCGCCGCCAGCATCGGCTGTGCCCGTGCCGTATCCGGGCTGGTCCAGCTTCCATCGACCAGATAAATCCGCACCGGCCGGCCGCCGACCGCTTCGTCCACGGCCGCCACGATGTGACGCACGCCAGCGGATTTCGACGGAAAGCAATCGGCCAGTTCGCCGGTCATCGTGACTCCGATCGCGGCGTCCCGAGGGACCGAGGCGAGGATTCCCCCCAGCACCTCAACGAGGCGATTTGGAGATTGCCAGAGTGCGAACGGGATGGCCCCCGTGCGGCCGATGCCATCGGAAAACTTGACGTTGGCCCCGCCGATATCAAACGCCAGACAGTTCATCGGATTCGGGGTTAAACCAGCATCGGTGAGGGACGTTTCGCCGGCGTGAGATCCGGAATCGCCTCCGCCAGCACATCGTCGACGTGTTCGGCATAGATGAATTCCATATCCGCTCGGACGTGTTCCGGCAACTCGCGCAGGTCCTTTTCGTTGGCCTTGGGAAGAATCACTCGCCGCATGCCGGCGCGATGGGCGGCGAGCATCTTTTCCTTGATGCCGCCGACCGGGAACACCAGGCCGCTGAGTGTGATTTCTCCGGTCATCGCCGTATCGCTGCGGGCCGGACAGTCCGTCCACAGCGAGGCCAGGACGACGGCCATCGTGATCCCGGCCGACGGACCGTCCTTGGGAGTCGCACCGGCCGGGACGTGAATGTGAACGCCGGATTTGTCGAGCCGCTTCTTGTCGATGCCCAATTCGCGGGCGCGCGACATGATGTAGCTGCGGGCCGCCTCGGCCGACTCGCGCATCACGTCGCCCAATTGGCCCGTGAGCCTCAGATCCTTGCCGTTGGGCAGCAGCAGCGCTTCCACGTACAGCACATCGCCGCCGGCCTCGGTCCAGGCCAGGCCTGCCGCCACGCCCGGCTGCAGCTTCTTGCGGGCCTTTTCCGGCAGAAAACGTTCCGGGCCGAGCATCTCGCCCAAGTCATCGGCGGCGATTGCGGCCGGTTCGGTACGGCCCTCGACGACTTGCATCGCAACCTTGCGGGCGATCCGCCCCAGCGTCCGTTCCAGTTCGCGGACGCCCGCCTCGCGCGTATAGTGGCCGATCAGATAATGCACCGTCTCGCGGGGGAACTCGATCTGTGCGGGGCCCAGGCCCGCCTCCTTGACTTGACGCGGGATCAAGTAGCGTTCCGCGATCTCGCGTTTCTCGTCGGCGCTATATCCCGGCAAACGCAGCACTTCCATCCGGTCCAGCAGGGGGCTCGGGATGCTGTCCAGGGTATTGGCGGTCGTGATGAAGAAGACCTTCGAGAGGTCGAACGGCAAGTCCAAGTAGTTGTCGTGAAAGGCGTGGTTCTGCGCCGGATCGAGAATCTCCATCAAGGCCGCGGCCGGATCGCCGCGATAGTCGTGCCCCAGCTTGTCGATCTCGTCCAGCATCAGCAGCGGATTTTTCACCCCTGCGCGGCGGATGGCCTGCAGGATGCGGCCGGGCATGGCGCCGATGTACGTGCGGCGGTGTCCCCGCAATTCGGCCTCGTCGTGTAGGCCACCCAGTGCCAGCCGCTCGAATTCGCGGCCCAACGCCCGGGCAATCGACTGGCCCAACGACGTCTTGCCCACGCCCGGCGGACCCACGAAACACAGGATCGGGGCCTTGGCCTCCGGATTCAGTTTCATAACCGCCAGGTGCTCGACAATCCGTTGCTTGACTTCCTTCAGGTTGAAGTGGTCTTCGTCCAGAACCGTTCGCGCCCGCGCCAAGTCCAGATTGTCCTCGGTCGACTTGTGCCAGGGCAAATCAAGCACCAGGTCCAAGTAGGTGCGTGCCACTTGATAATCGGCCGCGTTGGGGGACATCCGTTCCAGACGGCGTAGTTCCTTCTCGGCTTCCTTGTGGGCCTTTTCCGGCAACTGGGCTTCGTCCAGCCGCCGGCGCAGCTCCTCCGTCTCCGCCTCCTCGGGACTCTTGCCGCCCAACTCCTCCTGGATCGCTTTCATCTGCTGACGCAGCAAGTACTCCCGCTGTTCGCGGCCGATCTCCGTGCTGGCTTGCGATGCGATCTTGTGACGCAGTTCGAGTACCTGCAGCTCGTAGCTGAGGAACTCGTGCATCTTTTCCAATGCCTCCTGGCGCGTCGGCGCAGCCAGCAGCAGTTGGGACTTCGACACGTCGATGCTCAGCAGCGACGCCAACAGGTACAGCTGCTGCATCATATCCTTGGTCTGCATTACCACGTCGATCAGCGCCACCGGGGTGTGAGACGCCAACAGTTCCGAGATCTTGCCGGTCACCTCCAGCACTTCCCGGTGCAACGCGTCCACCTCGGTGCTCTTGTCCTTGGGCCGGGGCAGCCGTCGGATCTTGACCTGCAGGTACGGTTCGCAGCTTTCGACGGCTCCCAATTCGACGCGGTCGGAGCCGAACACCAACAGATGCATGGTGTCTTCCTGCCGCTCGATTTTCTTGATCGTCGCCAGCGTGCCGACTTCGTACAGGTCTTCGGCGCCCACGTCGTCGGTCGCCGAATCGCGTTGAGCGACCACGACGATCGTCTTGTCCTCGGCCGCCAAAGCCGAGTCGATCGCCGCCAGCGAAGCGGCTCGTCCCACCGACAACGGCAGGATCAGATTGGGAAACAAGACGCTATTGCGGATCGGCAAGACGGGGTAAGCCGGCTGCCGGTCCTCGCTAGGTTCCAACTGGTCCTTCCGCATGATCCCTTCTCCGTTCCCTTCAAAATCCGGCCGCGCCTGCACCACACGGCGTGGCAACGAGCCTGGACCAGAGTTTTCATTTTCGACAGGGTTTTGCCCCGATAGTTCCCGTCTGCAATTCCCGGGCCAAGCGGATGAGCCTTGACCGTAACCTCACACTTATTCTTTCGCGTTAATCTGAGCCCTCTCTTCGGCCGTGAACTTGCCGCCGGCCGCCGGACCGGGGCGGTACACGGGCTCGAACCGGCTGGGCTTGGGATCGACCACCGGGATCACGAACACCTCGTTGCCGTCGGCGTCCTTTTCCACCTTGCCGCCGGAACGCTCCAGCGCCTGGCGAACCAGCTTCTTGGAGACCTCGACCAGCGAGGGGAAATCGTACGGCGTGCGGCTGAACTTGCCTTTGGGATCCAGCGCCGACGTGAACCGGTCCGGCAGCTTCGAGAAACCGACGGTGGTGAACAGCACGCCGCCCGAGTTGGCCGGGTTACAGTCGCTGTCCTGGCCGCAACGGGTGGAGATGATGATCGTCTGGTCGAGGTCCTGCTTGCCATACAGCAGGCCCATCAGGACGTACGCGCCGTTCAGCTTGACATCGATACTGAACTGGCCCGCGCCGCCGGGGCCGCTGCACAAGCCGTGCGTGTGCGTAGCAGCCTTGTGATACTTGTCTTCGATCAATTGCCAAGTCTTCTCCCAGTTGTCCGAATTCTGCTTGGACCATTGAACCACATCACGGACCATCTCGGCGTACTGGCACTCGTCCGGAATGCACCGCAGCCCGGCGGCGATGATCTGGCCAAGGTCGTCCGTGAAAAACGCCTCGGCGTACATTCCGCCGATGAATTGGCCCGCGTAGACGCCGTCGCCATAGTTCATCAGGCGGCCGAATTTCTCGCCCAGTTCGATCACTAACTGGGGCATGCCCGGCGCGATTAGGCCGCTGTAGTCGGCCTCGATCTGATAGTCGATGTCGTCGGCGTGCTTGTTGAATTGCGGATGTCCGCTGTCGGGCGGGGCAATGCCGTTGCGCAGGTTGTCGCGGCCGGCTTTGTTGGCATGCCACAGCGGATAGCCGCTGTTGGCAAAGTCGATGCCGGCTTGGCGGATCGAGCAGTCCCAGCCGTGCTGGTCCAGCGTCTGCAGGAACGTCATCTCGACGTAGATGTCGTCCTGATGGAACTGGTTGATCAGCCTCGGCTCCCATTTCGGCATTTTTCCCATGGGGAGGATCTCGCCTTTGACGCGGAACTCGGTCGGGCCGCCCCAGCCGACGCCTGCCATCTGGCCTATCCAGCCGGCTTTCATCTTGTCCTCGTACACCTTGACCGGCAGCCGCCGCACCTGCTGCGCCGCCGCCTGGGGAACGACGCTCAGCATGATGCCCATCGCTATCCACCGAAACATTCGATTTCTCATGTCGCACCTCACGGTCAGAAATAGGGAAACAATCAGAACACTCTTCTGGAAGGTCGGGAAATGCCTCCGCCGGATCAGTCGGCTTGGCCGCAGGCCCCCAGCGTCAGGACTGCGACCGTTTCTCGCCGCTGCCGGTCGGCCGGGTGACGGTACTGCCAGGCCAGCGGAGTATCGCCGGTGTCTGCCGTGCCGGGCGTCGTGGGCAAGGGGAGCTGCTTGGCGTCCAACGGCGTGCCGAGTTGCCCAGCGGCAACGGGGAGCACGCGGTAATCGTGCTGCGCCGGGTCGGCAAACGGCGTTGCATCGAAACGCTGGATCACGTTGGTCGCCGGGTCGAGGGCCGTGCCCTGGAGTGCCACGAACAGGCCGCCGAGCCGGTTGTGCGTACCCGAGGCGTGGTTCAGTTCGGCCCCGGCTCGCACGGCGATCAACTGCTGTCCGTTCTGGCGGCGGCCGGCGTCCCAGACGAGGTTGCCCGTCAGCTGGGCTTTCGCCTTGGGAGCCGACAACTCGACGACCGGCGACAGGAACGGGGTGACGATCGTATTGAACATCAGGTGCAGCGTGCCGTCATGCTCCTTGCCGCCGTCCTGGCCGAAGTGGATCACGCTGCGGTTGCCGCGGCAATTGAGATCCTTGACGACGACGTTGCCCAGCAGCACCGCATGGCTGTCGGGCCGGGCGGTGTCGGCGGCATCGACCAGGTCGAACTCGCGGTTGGCCGAGTCGTGGATGTAGCAAGACTCGACGCGGTTGTGGTGGGCGCGGCTCTTGACGTTGTGGCCGGTCAGGCTGGAGTACACTTCGCACGCGCGGAGCGTCACGCTGGTCCCGCCCAGGTACAAGTTATGGTTGTAGCCCGGGTCGGCCGGAGCGCCGTTGTGGTGGATCTCGCAGAATTCGATCACCTGATTCACGCCGCGGTCCAAGCTGCCGTCGCCGTTGGACATGATGCCCATGTCGTTGTTGTGGATCGAGCAGTGCCGGATCGTGACGTGGTTGGCCTGATTGATTCGCACGCCGGCACCGTTGTGGCTGCCATTGTGCGCGCCGGACAACTCGAATCCTTCCAGCACGCAGTGATCCGTCCCCGCGTTGAACTGGAAGATCGCCCGCGGCGTGCTGCCGCTGCCGCTGTAGTCAAAGCCGCTGCCGTCGATCTGGACCCACCGTGAGCCCGCGGCAGGAACCGCCCGGAACGTCAGACGCGCTTGGCGGACGAAGACGGCGGTCCCTTCGTAAGGCTGGCCGCCTGCGTTGGGATGGACCAGGATCACGTCGCCGGGGCGAGCCTGGGCATTGGCTTGTTCGATCCGTGAGAACGGTTTGCCCGGGCCGACCTCGAGCGTGGCCGCCGGACTGGACGCGGCCAACAGGCAGCCGGCCAGCAGCGCTGTACAGGCCGCCGTCCAAATTGTCCCCAGACAGCGAAACGGGAGCAGATCGTGTGTGCAAGTCATCATGGGGTTGAGAGTCTCCTGGTTATTTACCCAAACGTTGTAAAGATCCTGGCGAACGGTGAGGCGTAAGCCCACCGGTGTATGGTCTCTGCGGGGCTTTCACCATCCGTCAGCTGTGTTCACTGAGGGTGATCTGGCCAGCCTCTTGTGCAAACGTGCCCGCATGCGGAAAACCGGCGGGCTTACGCCAGCCGTTCGCCACCTGTTTGCGACCACGGCGTTTACTCAGTCACCGAATATCCAATAGACCGCTCCTTGAATCGCGTTCAGCGGACGCAAATGCCGCTGGGGCGACGTCGGCGGCAAGTTCTGTTTCAGCAGCAAGGCCACGTCGTCCAACAGCCGCACCGCGTCACCATAGTAGGAATGCCCCAGCAGATCGGTGTCGATTCCGGAAGCGTCGACCGTGTCCAAATCCTGCGCCACGACGACGCCGCGGCTGGAATCGCCGGCCCGCGGGAAATCGTTAAACGCATAGGACACATGCAGGGCCAAGTCGTTCTTCGAGCAGTACAGCGTGGTCCGCCGGCCGTGCCGGGCCAGCTTGGGCATCAGCTGTTCGCGGAACACGTCCGCGTCGATGTCGGGCGCCGCCAGCACGACCTGGTCGAAGACCACGTCGTCGCGGTCGATTTCGGCAATCGCTTGGCACACGGCTGCGCCGCCCATGCTGTGGGCGATAATGTGAATGCGGCGAGCCTGGATATGGTCCGCCACACCGACCAGAAACTGTTTGACATGCTCCTTGCTGTAGAGGACTTCGTTGCGGTCGGACGGATAGTGCCGCAGGCCGCCGCGCGATGGCCAACTGTAAAACATCGGCATGCCGGGAAACTGCAGATCGTGATAGATCTGCGCCGTGCGCCGCGCCGCGTCGTCGAAACTGACGTTGAAGCCGTGGACAAAGACGAAGCAGTCCCGCGCATCCATCTGGCGTCCGGCCAATTCGCGCCGAACCGCCTCGTAGAACGCCTGCACGTCCAGGAGATCCGTCCGCTGCAAGACCACGTGTTGGGTTTCGTCCTCCGGCCCGATCAGCGGCCGCTCGACTTCGCCCAGCTTGTGCGTCGGCGGCAAACTGACGTCGCAGTGGCCATAGTAGATCGTCCCGCCCAGGCTGCGGCGCGGGCCGAATTTGGGGCCGGTCCCCTGAGCCCAACGTTGTTGCACGGCCGAGTTCAGTTCGGCTCCGGTCCAGCACGTCGCGATCAGCAGGCCCATGCCTATCAGCAGGGCGCCTCGTCGGCGAGGTTTCGTGCCTTGCCGCCGCGCTGCTTTCCAACGCCGCCAAGTCATCGCTGGGTAGCCGACCAACAGCGCGGCCAGCAAACCGAACGCGGCGATCCTGGGCCACAGCGGCGGCAACACGGCTTGGGACATTTCCCGATTGGTGCCGAAATAGACGCGCACCAGTTGCGGCCTCGTGTCATCCACCTGGCGCATTCGATGCTCGTCCGGGACATTGTCTTCTCCCGGGCCTTTCGTCGGCGCCGCGGCAGTTGGCGGAAACGACTTCATGGTGGTCTCGGGAGCCAAGGGGATCATGGGCACCGCGGGGCCTCCCATCGCCGCCGGCAAGCGCGGTTTCGAGCCCACAATGTCTCCCAGCAAACCGGCCGCACGCTGCCGCACGGCCGCGGATTCGCCTTTCAGGGCTTCCAGCAGCACAGGCACGGCGTCCGGGCCCAGTTCCCGCAACTGCCTGGCGGCCGCGTCGCTGACCGCGAAATCGTCGTCGCCCAGCGTCTCGATCAGCGCGCTCCAGTATTCCTCCGGCGCCTGTGGGACCTGGATCCGCTCCAAGGCCACGATGGCCGCGCGGCGCAGGCCGGGATTGTCGCTGCCAGTCAGTTCCAGCAGCAGGTCCCGAACCACGTCCTCCAGCAGTCCCCGGAGCTGCAATTCGGCCGCCGCCTGCCTGCGGACCACGGGCGACTCGTTCGTCAAGGCCGACCGCAGCAGGGATTCCTGCTGTTCGTCGGACAAGTTCGTGGCACGTGCCAGGTGACGAGGGACGACCAACTCGCGGACTTTCGGATCCTGCAACGCCCGCACGAGGTCGTCATACGATATCGCCTCTTTGGCTGCCAAAGGGTCGGTTTCGAGGTACTCGTGGGCCCAGTCGTCGCCCGCTGCTGACGGCTTGGCAGCCGATTCTGGAACGGGTTCTGGTTCCGCTCCGACCAGTGCCGATCCGGCGATGGTCCAAGCGATCCCCATGCTGAACAGCAAGACGATTCGGCTTCCGCGATTTCCGCCCATACGTGCCCCTTCTCGTTGGCAGGCCAGCGAACTGAACGGTTGACTCAATACTTCAAGCGGATCAAGTACTCGCGCCAACCGCGGCGCGAGGTTCCCGCCTCGATCCGCATGACTTGCGGCGACCCCTTGGTGATCTTGATGAATTCCGCCGCGCCCTTCACGGCCCGGCCGTTGGCCTTGCGGATGATCTGTTGCGGCTGGAGCGAGGTGTACCGCCGCGCCTTCAGGTCGAAGACCTTGGTGCTGGGCGAATCCGGATCGACGCGGATGATCAGCGCCCCCTGGCCGCCGGAATCGCGGACGATCAGACCGGCGCGCGGCCCGCTGGTCTTGGGCATTCCGGGATAGCTGGCGGCGTACACATTCTGCCCGCTCTGCCGGCCGGGGCCCTTGGCCAGCGGAACGCCGTCGGGATAGTTCCGGCCGAATTCGACGTGGACGACGACACTGACGTCGCGCAACAGTTCGTCCCAACTGAACCGCTCGGTGCGGCGGCGGTCGAGGTAATCTACCAGCGAACGCGTAAACAACGAGCCGCGGTACATCTCGCCGTCCTTCTTCAGAAAGAACTGGGCGCTTTCGCCGGGCGAACAGGCATTGACATCGACCGTGCCTTGCGGGTCGAAGAGCAACGCCTGAAACGCCGGTGTGACCTTTTCGGGTTCCTCGGGCGCCGGCGCCGCATGGAGACTCAGCTGTCCGTCACCGCGCGTATTGCAACAGTCGGTCAGCATCACGGTCAGACGAGCATTCTTGTCCGCCATCCGCCGCTGAACCGTGTCGCGATACAGCTTGCCCTTTTCCAGGGACAGGTACGAACCTTGATCGTCCAGCCCGCCGTGCCCCGTGAAATAAAACAAGAGCGTGTCGTTCGCCTCCGGGCGAAGTTCGTCCAGGGCCGCCAAGATCTGCGCCGGATCCCCATCCTCGGGCGACATGATGGTCACCGTGAGCATATTCAGTTGGCGGTCGGGGATGTTGTTGGTGAGCATGACCCAAATCTGAGTCATGTCCATCTGGATATTCGGCAGATACTCGCCCCAATGCGCCCAGTCGGATTCGTCGCCGACCATCAAGGCGTGCAGCTTCTGGGCGTACACGCCTGGAGCGAGCAGCGACCAGATTAGACACGCGGCCGACAAGAACCATTTGCGAGACATGGCGGCCTCTCCCCAAAAAGTCGCGAGGCTGCGCGATTCGCCTCGCGCGACCACCGCATCCACAGCCCCCAACGCTTCGAATCAGTATGCCACACAACCTGCACTCGCTCAAGCTTGGGTGCCGTCCCGTCGCGATCACAGCTGATCGAAGAAGTACCGCATAGCCAATTCCGCTGGCACCGAGGGGGGCGCGTCCAACTCGTCGCCCTGCCGGACAGGCCGTGCGGCGGCCGTGTCGCGGTCGCACAGATCGGACAATTCCCGCCCCAGCCGGTCGCTCCAAAAAGCGGCCACGGTTTCGCCCTCGTAGCGCTGGCTGCGCGGGTGCAGGTTGTAACTGCCAACCCAGCCAAAACGGCGATCGGCGACAAAGATCTTGCTGTGCAACGTCGAGCCCGTCTTGCAGAAGACCTCGGCGCCGGCCGCGCGGAGTTCCCGCAGGCCCAGTGCGATCGGGCGACGCAGGATCGGCTCGTCCAGGCTTTCGGCCGAATTGCTCAGGATGCGGACGCGCACGCCGCGTTGCAGGGCGTCGCAGAGGGCAGCCTTCAACGGCACCGTAGGCACGAAGTAGGCGTTGTTAATATCGATCATTTCGGTCGCGCCCGAGATCGCTTTGAGCGTCAACAGACAGATCGGATCGTCGGGGCCGCGCAGCGGATCATGATCCACAAAGGCGACGCAATCGCCGTTGGGCACAACCAGGGAATCCTCCGGCACGGCTCCGGTCTGTCCGCGAGTACCGTGCGGGAACGCGAGTTGTCGCGCGGCGTCCTGATCGGCCGCCGCGGCATTCCAGAGACGCACGAATAGCGCGGCCGCCTGAGCCGTGGCAGGGCCCTCGACCAGCACGTCGGTGTCGCGCCAGCGTTCGCGCTCCTCCTGCACGCCGAGATGGCTGTAGGCGTCGCCGAAGTTGAGTCCGCCACAAATCACACTTCGCTGATCGGCGATGAACAGCTTGCGGTGCATCCCGTAGTAGGGATATCGGGGTGATTGCCAGCGGATCAGCGGGATTCCCGCCGTTTCCAGTTGACGCGTTACCTCGTCGTGGTCGGCCCGCCCAGCAAAAGCGCCGTCAACCATGATCCGCACGTCGATTCCTGCCGCGCGCCGCGCGATCAGCTTCTGGGCAAACGAGAATCCGGTGCGATCGTCGTAAAAGGCCCAAGACATGATCCACAAGCTCTCCCGTGCCTGGGCGATCAGCCGCTCGCGCTCGGCAAAAGACTCTGGACCGTCGACCAGGACACGCACCCAATTGCCCTCAGCAAACGTCACGTTGGCCAGACGTTCCATCTCGGCCAGAAAGCTGCGATCGCCCAGCCAGCTTGACGCTCCCTGCCTGCGCGGCGGGAACCTGTCGGACCGCACGGCCGCGCGGAATCGGTCGGCCAAGGTGTCCCAATCCGCGTAGGGGAAGGGCGGTGGATAGCGGCCGCGTCCCCGCATCGACAGCTCGGCTTCGATCATCCCGGCAACCTGCTCGATCAAGTCCTGCTCGGCTTGCGGCCTTGCAACTGTGCCGGCGTCCGGCGCCGCGGAGGGGCGGCGAGTCAGGTCCAGGACCGCGGCCAACACCGGACGGACCAGATCGCGCTGGTTCAGGCCGACGGCCAAATCGAGAAACCGCACCTGGGCTTGAGTGATGGCCGCCCGGTCCGAGCCCACGACCTTGGCTAACTCGACCAACTCACGAGCGGCCTGGTGGATTTCCGCCTCGCGAGTCCCGTCGGGGACGACCGCGTTGCAGGACGCCTCGTCACCGGCCCGCGACCATCCCGCCAGGACCAGCCCCCCGATGGCAAACACCATCATGCACCGTCGCTGATGACCCGTTTTCATGCTCGGTCCTCGCCGAAACGCCGGAAATCGCTCTTGACCCGCTACGGTGGTCCTGATACTTAACCAACCCCTTCGAAATCGGAATAGGATCGTCAATTCGTACCGGGTGGCTTGAATCCGTGGCAAAAAAATTTGGCAAAAATCCGTGCGGTCTGGGGTGGCTCCTTATTTGGCTGCTGACCGTTGCGGCTGCCCCCGGGCAACAAGGCTGGGGCACAGGGACGACGACGGCCCCACCGTTGACCAGTCCACCCAGCCTTGCGCCAATTGCCCCAGCTGCGCCGCCATCCTCGACGCTGCAAGCTCCCACATTTGATCCCTATGCCACGCAACCGGGTTCGTCGTCCGGCATCCCGTCGCTGACCAGTCCGCCGCCACCCTCGGCCTCGTTTGGCACGCCGTCGCCGGCGTACTCGCAGCCCTACAGTCTACCGTCCCCAGGGGCACAGGCGTATGGCGCACCGCCTGCCGCCGGATTCGGTACGACAAGTCCGCCTGCGTTGTTTCCGTCCGGCTTGCAGGGACCAGGCCAGCCTGCCAGCGCCTTCCCCACCGGCAATCCACTGAAATTCCTGCAGAACATCCGGTTTAGCGACGACCACCTGTTCGGCGACAGCGGCGAGTCGGGAGATATGCGGATTAACGACGCATTTGCGACGACGACGATCGCCATGCCGAATTTCCTCTGGACCGGCCAGCCGTGGTTCCTGTCGCCGGGCTTTGGCTATCACGCTTGGAGCGGGCCGTTCGGTACGTGGACGGACGGCGGTGGAGTGGCTCAACAATTCCCCCAATTGCCTGCCGATGCGTACAGCGCCTTCCTGGACATCGGCTGGCGATCGAGTCCGGATCGCGCGTTTGGTGCGGAGCTTGGCGGCCGGATTGGAATCTACAGCGACTTTGACTCGCTTGAGGACGAGGCATTTCGGCCGATGGGCTTGGCTCTGTTGCGGTACAACTTGACTCCCACGATGGCCTTGAAAGGCGGCGTGTCCTACATCAACCGGGCGGACATCAAGTTGCTGCCTGCGCTCGGAGTCACATGGACGCCGAGTCCGAAAATGAAATGGGACATCTTTTTTCCGCAACCGAAATTGTCGTCGTTCCTGACGACCCTGGGCAATCGCGATCTGTGGTGGTATGTCGCGGGCGAATACGGGGGCGGAGTTTGGTCGGTCGACGTCGCCGCACCCGATTTGACAACCCTCGATCCCACCGACTACCTGCCGTCGGAAAAGACCCTGATGGATATCAACGACATCCGGGTGACGATTGGCATCGAATTTGGATCACCGGCCAACGCCAGCGTCGGACAGCGAGGATTGTTCTTCGAAGTTGGCTACGTGTTCAATCGCGAAATGGTCCTGGTGGTACCGGTCCAGCAGTTCTCGCTGAACGATACCTGGATGCTGCGAGGCGGCTTCACCTTTTGACCGTTGCGGCTCCCGGGCGGCATGCCTCGCGCGATTGGGAACGCCCGGAGCTGTCGTTGGAGTCCAGGCTTTAGCCTGTCCGGGCAGCCTGAAGGCGGTACTCCAACATGCGTGCAGATCTGCTCACGGAAGACGTTATGACCTCAATGCTGCGGGCTGCCGTGCTGGCGCTGGTCGCCCTGCTGTCGACCGGCCGCGCCGGCCATAGCGAGCAGCCGGACATCATCCGCCCCCTGCCGCCGGTAGACGCGACCGAACCGCCTTTGCCGTGGGCCGCCGGGCCGCGGGCGCTGCTGGCCAGCGATCCTCAGGAGTACCGGATGCCGGAGGACGTGCTGCCGCCCCACACTCCCCCGTTGGCAACACACAAGAACGGATTTTTTCAGAAACTTTCCTTCACAGCCACAGAAATTTTTCCGGACGGCGGCGACGGATTGGGAATCTTCGAGACCGAGTTGTTTGCCGCGTTTGCGCTGCCCGCCCCGACGACGGACAGCCCGTTAGTGATCGTTCCCACGCTCGAAGTGCAGTTTCCTGACAGTCCCTCGTATGCCGAGTTGCCCTCGACCCTGTACGCGACCTACCTGGACCTGATTTGGCTGCCCCGCATTAGCCCCAGCCTGGAGGGCATCCTGTCCGTCGGGGCGGGCTGTTACAGCGATTTCGAGGGCGATGACGATGGGTTTCGGCTCACCGGCCGCGCGATCGCCCGTTACGACTGGACCCCGGATCGGCTGCAACTGGTCCTGGGCGTCCTGTACATCAATCGTTACCACACCAAACTGATCCCGGCGGCGGGAGTAGTCTGGAAGCCCACGGAGGACCTGACCTTGGACTTGGTGTTTCCCCAAGCGAAACTTGCCCGGCGGATATCCTTCGGGGCGGGATTCGAGAACTGGGTCTACCTGTCCGGCGGCTTTGGCGGCAACAGCTGGTCGATTGTGGACGCAGCCGGCGATCCGGACGTGCTGATCTTGAAGGACTGGCGGATCATGCTGGGTTGGGAACAAGTGCGGGACGGCGGAGCGGGCTACCGCGTCGAAGTCGGTTACGTGTTCTCGCGTGAGATCGAATTCGCGCTGACGCAGACTTACTTCTACCCCGATGACACGTTGCTGGCGCGAGGCGTTGTGACGTTTTAGGGCGAGCGGCAGAAGCAACGTAACCCGAAGCGTCAGTTTTGAAGTTGCGCATTTACAACCACGTAGTGGTGACAGCATGTAGCCTTGGGCGTAAGCCCAAGGGACTCGAAGGAACGAATGCCGTAGCCGCGAAGCGGCGCCAGCAGGTCGATACGGCAACGATGGCTGTCGCCGCTTCGCGGCTAACGGTTCCCCTTTCTTGCTATCCTTGGGCTGACGCCCAAGGCTATGCGCTTCCGTCGCTTCGCGACTATCAAACAACGCAACTTCAAAAAGCGTCAGCGAGGCAATCCCACACCGGGGACACTCCTCGCTGACGCTTCGGGTTACGGTGAGTCAATCCGTTTCTACCGGTTGCTGTCCGGGCCGGCCTCCGGCTTGGCCGCCTGGGCCTGTTTCACTCCGGCCATCAACTGGTCTAACAACGGCATGACGATTTGGCGGTAGACTTGCTCCAGCAGCGGATTGGCCTTGATCCGCTGCATCGTCTCGTAAACCGGCTTGCCTTCCTGCTCGCTGACTTCGACCTCCGAAGTCCGGCCTGCGGCGTCCACCAGGACGGTCACGTAACGGAAGCCGTCCGGTTCCTTGGGGTAGCGCTGGATGTCGTGGAATTGAGCTGTCTCGAAATCAAAGTCCCCGGGCGGCCTTTCCTGCGCAGGCTGGGTCGCGCGCGGCTTGGTGCTCAGGAACGACTGCATGACGCCGGACAAGGCTTGGATCGAGCCTTCGTCGGCAACTTGCGTCAGCCGCTCGGACAACGCATCCAGCTGGGCCAGCTTGTCGGCTTCGCTCAGCGATTCCGCTTCGGCGACGACTTCGTCCAGCCGGTTCCGCACCAGCTCGCCGGTGACTTCCTCCGGATCGCTCACGATCCGCACCTCGGGCGTGGTTTGTTCTGCAACATCATCCGGCGCTTCACCTGCGGCCATCGTGACTTGGATCATGCGCGCGTTGCGAGCCGCCCAGTCCGCCAGCCACCAGGGTTGGAAAGTCCAGGCCAGCAACCCCGCCGCCAGCGCCGCGTGGACCAGCAACGAAATCGCCCAGCCGTAGCGGCGATAGCGGACCGTCGAATGGCGACTCCGGTGGGAAAGGTTCATGCTGACATTGTATTGTGTGCCTGTAGGTTGTGGAGGCTAGTCGCGGCAAGCCCGCCGCAATTCGAGGCGATCTTCGGAATTCAGTCGGAGGACTTCCGCGGTGGTACGTCCGATTGCCGTCTTTCCCAACAACAGCAATCCTCGCCGCTCGAAATGCTCCTCCCAACGATGGCGACGCGGGTGGAACAACTCGGTCAAGTCTCCGGTCTGAGGATCATACCCGGCGACGTTGCTGGACTTGTGCAGATTGCACTCGACGCACGCAAGAGCGAGATTATCGATTCCGTCGGAGCCACCGTGCTTGCGCGGTCGGATGTGTTCGATATGCAGTGCCGCCAGAGGCGATTCACTCTGGTGCAGGCCGCAGTATTCACAACGGTCGTGCGCTCGCTCCCGAACCAGTCTTCGTGTTGATGCGTCCATTCCGGCTATGACGCGGCCAGCAGTTTGCGGAGCTTACCCTGAAGAACGGCGACAAAACGATTCGCTCGCACATAGCCTTCGTACTCAGCGCGTTCCTCTGGAGTGAGTTCCGCCTCCGTATTCTTGCCAGCCAGTTCCTCGATTCTCCCGCGGAGCCATGCTTCGCCGCGGTATTCGACCAGCGCACGCGCTTGCTCCGTCGTAAAAAATCCCAGCAGGCCATCTGTGGCCCGCTCAAAGGCTGATGAATCGGATGTGATATCCCTTGCCTTGGTCATGGCTATCCGATCTTCGGAACGAGAACAACGCCACAAGAAACCGCTTCTTTCCAACTCCTAGATTATGCCCCGCGGCCCGGTCGCGGGCAAGGTGTCTCCGGGGACATCCATACTCGGCATGGCCCGCACAACGTGCGGCTCGCTCTGACGTTGCACCGTCAGCACTGGAACTTATCCCCCCAGCAGCAGATCCGCATACGATCCGGTCAACAGATCCGCGTCGGCGATCTGAAACTGGTCCCGCAAGAAGGCCACCTGCGCGTGGCCGCTGTCCGCGTTTACCTCGGGGCCCAAGACCGCTTCGAACTCGATAAACTCACCAAGATCCACGACACGGTCCAGGTGAATTCGGACGTTGTAGTACAGGTAGATCTCGCGGCACTTTTCCACGATGCAGCGGATGCCCGAGGCATTGGTCAACGCTTGCTTCAGGCCCCCTGCGTCCTCGATCCGCACCAGCTGATACCGGCACGCTTTGGCGTGCTGCTGATCGGGCCGCTCGTACCAGATCAACTCGCTGCGCAGGCCCGTGATCTCCCGCAGTTTCAATCGCCCATGCCGGCAGAAGAAATAGGTATCGACTTGGTGCTGGTCCTCCAACCGCTCCGTCGCTAACGCTTGGGCAATCGCGCGGGCGTCGTCCAACGAGGCCAAGTGGGCTTTCAGTTCTATGTTCTGCAGCATAACGGCTCAAGGCGTTAGAGGAATCTCCGCCAGCGGGTCGTAGCCTTCGATGGCAAAGGGCGACATGCGCCATTTCTCGTTGGCGATTTCGTAATACGGTTCCACGATGGCTTGCCGGATGCGGGTTTCGTCGGTCTGAGCCGGATCGTACGTCAGGCGGACTTGGGCTACCTCCGGACCGGGCCATGCCTCGACTTTCAAGTACCCGGGCACCACGAACATGTCGTCCCGTTCCAGGAAATAGCACAGCAGATTTGCGTTGCCGCGGCAAGCCAGGTTGCTGACGCCCAGCCGCAATTCGGCCGACTCCGCCGGCGCAGCCCCCCGCGTCTTGATGAATGACGGCAAAGGAAACAGATACGACGCCGCAACGGCGGCCGAAGTACACAGCAGCACCGTCAAGACAATCGTGATTTGCGGCCAGGCGGTCCGCCAGCGCTGGGGCGGTCCCCACGTCAGCGGACGCGTCTGGTGATGTGGGCAACTTTCCACGCATTGCAAACAAGCAATGCAGCGGGCGTGAGTGACCTGAGCGACTTGATCGACGGGAATGCCCACGGGACAGTGTTTGACGCACACACCGCAATCGCGGCAGGACTGGGCGTCGCGTCGCACCCGCGCAACGGCGAACCGCGAGAAGGGATTCAACACGGCCGCCAGCGGGCACAGCCAGCGGCAGAAAGGCAGCATCAGGAACAGCGAACCGATTACCACCGCCCCGGCGGCGACGTAGGTCCAGACCGTGATGTCTTCGCCGTGACGGCTGATCAAAGCATAGCACGGATCGAAGCCCCGAAAAATCAACTCGCCGGTCCGCCAGGTAAACCAGAGGATGACGGCCAGCAGGCCGTACTTCAGCCAGGCCAGTCGGCGGTCCAGCCACAACGGCACGCGGATCTCCGGCAACCGCAACCGGCGGCCCACCGCGTGCAGCCATTCGGAGATCGTCCCGATCGGGCAGGCGTAGCCGCAAAAGGCCCGGCGCATCAACAGCGTCATCGCCAGGACGCCGCCCAGGATAAAGAAGTTGGCCGTCCCCAGCGAACAAACCAGGTTGCCTTCGTGGACGTACGTGTACAACGCCTCGACGCCGCCGAACGGGCACCAACGCTCGCAGTGGGCCCCGACCGCGTAGACCCCGACCAGCACGATCAGAAGAAAGCCGAATTGAACGACTCGCCGCGTCCGTGTCATGGCATCGGGTCCTCAGTTCGCTCCCGACGCGCACTTGCCTCGCATCGGGCAGGTGGCACAGCTGCTGCCGCCGCTGCATGCCGACTCGGGTACCTTGGACGCCGTTTGCAGTGCCGCGATGAACTTGGCGTCGGCCGCCAAGCCGGCGAATTCCGGACTTGCCTGAGCGTGCTGCTTGAAGCCCACCAAGCGGGTCGGAGCGGCCGATTCGAAGCAGCGGACCAGCAGCCGGCAGGCCTGCTCGGTGTCGCCGATGGCCGCGTGCAGCCGAGCCGCGGCGTAGACCGCCCCCGGCCCTTCGTCGCTGGTCAATTGGATCGCCTGAGCGACCTTCTTGGCTTCCTCCGGTTTGCCCTGCCGGGCCAGCGCCAAGCCGTGTAGCGCCTTGGTCGCCATCGTGTGCTTGTCAGACGCCAAACCCGCCAACACTTCGGCCGCTTCGGCCGGATGGTTCATCGCCAGTTGTGTCTCGGCCAACAGCAGGGCCGACGCGCCGGTATTCAACTTGGCGTGCAACTGCTGATCGATCTTCAACGCGTCCGTGTACAGCCCGTTGCTCAGGTAGAACGTGTGCAGCGCACGAGCCTTGTACTCCCACTGCGCCGGGTCTTGCTCTTTCGGCAGGCTGTCCCGCATCATCAACACTTGGCGCAGCATCGCGTACTGCTGCACGTATTGTTGGTTCGACTGGTCCGCCCGAACCGCCTGAGCGAATTGCTGCAAAGCCCCCGGCAAATCGCCGGAGGCCAACCGGGTTTCTCCCGCACGAAACAGGTCCGCCCCTTTTTCCGCGGCCCCAACCCAGCTCGCAAGCCCGGCCAAAACCACCCATGCAACCATGTGAAATCTCATGTCGTTTCTCCTTGATTACCGGCATCCGGACTGCTGGCTGCTGTCACGACTCTCTATCTTTGCGAGATTGGCAAATCCGCACAACCGCAACAATGTCGCGCCGAAGCGGCCGGCAGGTGTGCAATTCTTTCACACCACGGCCAAGCAGCGCTGCGTGCGTGGCCTAGACAGAAAGTCATCGCGACCAATCTTACTCTGGCTCTCGACACTCCGTCTTTCATCGACACCAACGGCGTCCATCCGCCGTTCATTTTCCCCGCAACACGATAAACCGCCACGTTGCGATCAGCCCAGGGCGAGCAAGTTTCATGCCAGCCGTTGACGGGCAAGCCGCCGGAGTTCACACTTCTGGAAACCGATCAGGATACGAGTTGATTTCATCCAGGAAACACTTCAATCGTGGAACCGCAACAGGGTCGGCGCAAGGAACGCGAGTTTGGAGTTCCGTTTCCGGGCGAGATTCTCGCGCCGGAGGCGTGGACCCAGACCGCGCTGAAGAAACTACCGAAGCGAGGGCCGCTGGATTGGGCGGCGTTGTTCGGCCGTGCTGCGCCCGTCGTGCTGGATCTGGGTTGCGGGAACGGCCGCTACTTGATCGGCAGCGCCGTGTGGCGGCCGGGGTACGATCATTTTGGGATCGATATCCTGCCGCTGGTCATCCGCTACGCGACTCGGCGAGCCAATCAGCGCGGGTTGACCAACATTCGTTTTGCCGTCAACGGCGGGCGGGAACTGCTGGCCGATGACGTGGCGCCGGCCAGTGTGGCCGAGATCCACTGCTATCATCCGCAGCCCTACTACGACCCGGCCGAAGTCCACAAACGACTGATCACGCCGGAGTTTTTGCTGTTGGTCCGTCGTGCGCTGGCGCCGGGCGGGTCGTTTTTTCTGCAAACAGACCATCCCAGCTACTGGCGATACATGCGTCAGATCGTGCCCGTGTTCTTTGACTTGGACGAGCGGACCTCCTGCTGGCCCGATGCGCCCAAGGGTCGCACGCGGCGCGAAATCATCGCCTTGCGGCGGGGCTTGCCCGTGTTTCGCGGAGTGGCCCGACCCAAAAGCGGGCTCGAAGAAGCCGAAGCCTTGGCTCTGGCCCAATCGCTGCCCCTGCCCACGTTCGACGCCGACCGCCGCTTGCAGGAGTTGGACGCGTTGGAATGACCAGTGACCAATGACCAGTGACAAAGGGAATGACAATGAAGATCAGTTACGGAGCGGATTACGAATTTGTGCCGGCCAGCCACGAGAACCCGCTGGATCCCGGGGTTTGGAAGAAGGTGCTGTTTCCCAAAGCGGACTTGCAGGCGGGCGTCGTCCAGATGGTCAACTGGGCGCGTCTGGGCGCCGGGAAGCACTTTGCCGCCCACTACCACGAGGACATGCAGGAGATCTTCATCATCCTGCAGGGCGAGGCGCATTTGACGGTCGAAACACAAACCGCCGTCTTGCGCTCCGGCGACGCAGTCCGGATCGATCCGCGCGAAGTGCATGCGATGTCCAATCCCGGGACCGAGGATGTCCAGTACGTCGTCGTCGGCATCACCAGCGGCATGGGTGGACGCACGGTGGTCGTCGAGCAACCGGGATAGCGGTCAGCATTCACGCCATAGTTGCCCACCGAGAGGCGAACGGCGGGGCGTGAGCCCGCCGGTTTTCCGCATGGCCGCACCTTGGTGCGAGGGGTACGTAATGCCGCCTTCGGTGAAATCAGCAGATCGTAGAAGAAGTGCTCGCAGAGACAACGCACCGATGGGCTGACGCCCACCGTTCGCCGGGAGTTCCACCACGTTTGGGTTCATTACACCCTGTCCATCCCAGCTACAAGAAGGACCCTCTCATGCAACGATTCTCCAATTCTCGGGACGCTCGAAGTTTGTTACTCTTGGCGGCCATCATCTGGAACGTCCCCGGTGTCGCCCGATCCGCCGAGACCGCCCTGCAGCGTGTCAAGGATCGCGACGGCAACACCCCGCAGCCGATCGTCGCGGTCGACAACGTGTGCGCCTGGCCCAATTTGACGCTGCTGCCCGATGGCGCCGTCGTGGCGACCATTTTCAACCAGCCCAGTCACGGGTCGGTCGCCGGCGACGTCGATTGCTGGGCCAGCACGGACGGCGGCCGGAGTTGGCAGAAACGGGGCACGCCGGCGGTTCACGAGCCGAACACGAATCGCATGAATGTCGCAGTCGGCTTGGCGCCCGGCGGTGATCTGCTGGTGATCAGTTCCGGCTGGTCCAATCGCTATCCGGCGGACAAGAAGGGCGCCGCGTTCCGAGCCGGCATCCTGGAGCCCTGGGTCTGCCGTTCGTCCGACGGCGGCCGCACGTGGACCGTCGACCGGCAGGCGTTCCCGGCCCGTGGACCGCGCGGCGGCGACTGCATCCCGTTTGGCGACATCCTGTCCGGCGCCGACGGACAACTGCGGGTGGCGATCTACGAAGTCCTGCAACTCCGCGACGACCGCGTGTACGTGTATCGCAGTCCCGACGGCGGCAAGACGTGGGGCGAGCCCACTCCGCTGGACGCCGGCGCGAGACGCAACGAAACGGCCCTGGCCCACCTGGGCGGCGGCCAATGGCTGGCGGCCGCGCGGATCAGCGAACTGCAGTTGTACCGCTCGGAGGACGACGCCAAGACCTGGACCGCCTGCGGCCCGGTGACGCAGGCTTCGCAGCACCCCGGCGACCTCCTGCAACTGCGGGACGGCCGATGGATGCTGACCTACGGCAACCGCACGGCGGACCGCGGCGTGGACGTGCGTTTCACTCGCGACGCCGGCAAGACGTGGAGCCGGCCTCTGCGCGTCGCCGACTTCCAAGGCGACGGCGGTTATCCCAGCAGCATCCAATTGGCCGACGGCAGCGTGGTCACCGCCTATTACGCCAGCAAGTCGTCCTCCCACAGTCGCTACCACATGGGCGTCGCCATTTGGGATCCGGACCAGTCCGTGAGCGAGTGAGACACTGGCAATTTCCTGTGTCGTCAAGGATGCCTATGGAAGTTGCGATCGACCACCGAACGCGGCCCGCCGATCAGAACAAGTGGTCCAGCCGGCGCTGCGCGGTAACCCCGGGCTATGCGGCGCAACCGCTTCGCGGTAATCCGAACCGCAATACCGTAATGCAGTTCTTCCGAACACGACTCGAGTGAACCACGATGGGCGGATTTACGAATTGGAGATTTGGGCCTTGGACATGGGTTAAGCTCCTCACGGTTTCGGATTGGGAGACTTGCGATCAATAAACGTCGGGGCGGCAAAGTAGATTATGCCCGAAGTCTTGTTGCGCGTCGAATCCACCAGCAGGACGGTGTCGAGACGCAGTCCGTCATGCACACGGCCGTCGTTGGCGCCACCCCAGTGGCCGGCCTGGCCGAGATTCGTGAGATCGAACGTCACCCACCTCCACCCGGTCCAGTCGAGGTTCGGGCCGGTGGGCTGGAACGTCTGACCGCTGCTGTCCGCAACGCGGATGCGTAGCGAGTTGCCCGAGCCGTCGCCATAGACCCAGATGCCGAGCTGATCCGGCTGGCCCTCGACTGCCGGACGATCCGTTCCGGCGACGCAGCGGACAAATCGCCAGCCGCTATCGAACTGATACGGCAACTGCCAGACTCGCGTGAACGGCGCGTCGGAACCGGCCGGCGGGGCGGCGGGCGTCAGCTTGGCGGTCGCTGGAACCTGGGCGTCGCCGTCCAGCACGGCTCGGTACTCCGAGACAGCCAACGGACGAAAACGGGTCGTCGTTGCCGGCATGACCAAGCGCCCCTCGTGGTCCCGTAATTCGACAATCACCGGCGGGCCGTCAGCGGTCGGCGAATGCGGCGCCGTGAGCTCGATCAAGCCTCCGGCCAACTTCACGGGGTGGGCGACGCCGTTGACCGTTGCCGTCCCCTCGAACCCGTGCTGCGATGGGTCCACGACGGTCAGACGCAGGCCGGACTCGATCGGCGCTACGCTCAATCGCAAGGGATTCTCCAGCACGAACGTGCGGCGTTCTTCCGCACCACCGACCAGAACTTCGCGGTCTGCTTGAACCTCATGATACGCAACCTGGACGCTGATGGCGGGGAATTCCTCGTCGCGCCGCACCAGCGTGAATGCCAATGGGTGCATCACCTCTTGCCCTGCGGACAATCGAATGCTCGCGGTATCTTCACCGCCCGGTGATTTCAGCGTCAATTGGACTTGGCACGGATGCTCGAAAGGGTTTGTCACGCGGACTGAGACGCGAATCGGCTCAGCGTTTCCGGCGGCCGCCAGCGTCGGCAACGGCGGCACGTCCCAAGCGGCCGCTGCCGTCAAGGCTCGAATCGGTTTGCCAAAGGTGATGTACTGGGGCAAGTGGCTCAGCTCGACGGCCAGTTCGGCCTGCTCGACGCGGACGGTCATGTCTTGACCCAATCCATCCACGGCGGAGACGCGGTCGTCAGGCTTCAGGCCGAGGTCCAGCCGGATCGTGCCGGGCTTGCCTGTCGTCCACGCCGCCAGTTTTTGGTTGCCGGCCGTGTCTACGCACAGCAGAACCCACGCCTCCGGATTCCCGGTCGCTAACCGCCGGGCAATCCAATAGCCACTCAACTGTTGAACCAGCGTCTGCACGGCCCGGTATGCCGGTTTGGGTTGTAGGTCGTGAGTCACGGTGCCGAAATTGTCCTCGTTGTATTCCGGGTTGGTGCCGTCGTTCTTCCAGTCGTACCAGATCGACAGCGGAATGCCGTGATAGAGATTGGCCAATTGCTGGCGAGCGATAAAGGCGGCTTGCGTATCCGGCGAGACGCCCTGGGTGTGCGTGGCGTAACCCCATTCGCCGCTGAGGATCGGCATGGATCGCTTGCCCGGTGGTGCGTACCGCTCGATCAAAGCCCGCAGGCGCAGGTAGTCGGCGGCGGCGGTCTCCGGACCCTGGCTGTAGTTGCGATACGGATGGACGCTGACCGCATCCAAGTGTTCGAGCACGCCGGACTGGAAGAGCGATTCGAAGAACGGCCACGGGAACCCGGACGAGGCGGGAGCCAGAATCATCGCCTGCGGATCCGCCTGCCGCATCGCCTGGCACGTCGCCAAGGCCAAGGCCGCATAGTCCCGGACTTCCGGCTTCGGCTTCCAGAAGCTGATATTCGGCTCGTTCCAGATCTCCCACAAGATGCCTCGTCCTTGGTAATGCTGGGCCGCCGCGGCAGCCCACCGCGCAAAGGCCGCGACGCTGTCCGGCTTGCGCGGTGACGCAATCGCCGTCACTTCTTTGCCCGTGATCGGATCGCGGCTGGTGATCTTGTCCTCGTACAAGGCGTTCGAATAGTCGAGGATATACAAGGCTCGCAGTCCGCGTTCCTCCAGGTTCTTCGTCAGTTCATCGTATTCGTCCCAGGTGTACTGGCCCTGGGCTCGTTCGGTGCCGCCCCACGAGAAGTCCATGCGGACGAAATTGAACCCGGCGGCGGCGATCAGGTCGAGATCCTGCTCGCGGCCACGGACAAAATGAATGTTGACGCCGACGCCTTCAGGGCACTGCAGGCGCGGAATGCCGGCGGGGGTGGTATCCGCGCCGGTGGCGTAGCCCAGACAGCTGATCGCCAGGACAAGGGCGGTGACGGACGAGCGGACGGGCATGATGGAATCTCCCGGGTGGGTTGAGCGGACGACCTAATGCTGGGTGAGCAGTGTACCGCACGCCGGAGACCGGTGTCAGTGCTCATGCGGTGGGTTCTCTTGGGGCAGGAACGGACAGCAGGAACAGAACGGCGGCTGTACAGCCGCAGGGCGGCGCACCACAATGGCGAAGGCATCGTCTGCCCGCGATCTGACAAAGATCAAGTCAGGTGGGGACGGCGCAAGGCGGGCTCAGACGTACAGAATTCAAAATTGGCGGTCCTGCGTCATCGTCATTGGAGAGCGATTTGCCGCCAATTTTGAATTCTGTACGTCTGAGCCCTTACCCGCAGCCCGCTTTGCGCCGGAACCCCCCTGCGAGTCTCTCGAAAACAGGAGCGAATCGATGAACATGCTGGCGTTTGTTTTGCTCGCTTTCAATCTGACCGAAGCCGTCCTTGATGATTTCCGCTACGCCGATGCCGCTGCGGCGGCCGCGGCCTGGAGCGTAGCGCCGCCCACACCGGCGCTGCAGACGGTGGAAACCGAGGGACGCACGGTGGTGCAGTTGGCGGCCCCGTTTCGGGACCAGCCGGAACTGCAGCGTGTGTATGTGGATCGCCGCGTCGATCTGGATCTGACCTCGGCCGGGGGCTTTGTGCTGGAAGCAGAGGCCGAACCGCCGGAGGCGCTTGCGCGCGTCTCGCTCTACTTCCACAGCCAAGACGGCTGGTACAGTGCCGGCGGGCGGACGACCAAGCCCGGCTGGCAGCAGCTGCGGTTTGCCAAATCCGCGTTTGGGACCGAGGAGTCCCCTGCGGGTTGGGACAAGATCGACAGCGTTCGGATCGCATTTTGGCGCGGCAGCGAGCCCGCCAACGCCGTCATCCGCTTGCGGCGGTTGGCTGCTGTCCAGCAGGATATTGCGCTGGTGGTGCCCGGCGCGGCGGGCGAGCTGGATGACGCGGAATTGCGGTCGGCTCGAAGCATCTCCGAGGACTTCGAGGGGATGCTGACGACTTTGGGGTTGGAAGCCGATACGATCGACGAGGCGACGCTCGCCGCGACACGAGGCCGAGTGTTGGGCAAGCGGCCGGTGGCGATCTTGGCGTACAACCCTCGGTTGAGCGACGAGGCAGCCGGTGCCTTGGCCCGGTACGTCGAGGCGGGTGGCAAGCTGCTGACGTGCTACCAACTGCATCCGGAACTGGCAACCGCACTCGGGTTTTCCCGCGGCGAGTACGTGCGGCCGGAACGTGCCGGGCAATTGGCCGAACTCCGGTTCCAGGCGGACGGCGTCGCCGGTTTGCCGCCCAGTGTGCGGCAGGCATCCTGGAACATCACGACCGCCAGGCCCGTTGCCCACAACGCCCGGATCATCGGTTCCTGGTATGACGATGCCGGCCGGCCGACCCACTGGCCGGCCATGCTGCTGAGCGACCGCGGCGCGTTTTTCAGCCATGTTTTTCTGGCCGACGATTACGACCGGAAGACGCAGTTACTGGCGTCGGTCCTGGGCCATCTGGCCGCACCCCTGTGGCAACAGATTGCAAACACATCGCTGCAGCGTGCGGAAAGCGTGGGGCATTGCGGTGACTTGGACGAGTTGAAAGCATTCTTGCAGGCAAGCGGAAACAGCGAATCGCGGCGGCTGGCGCAGTCGGGGTTCTCGGCGCGAACCACGGCCTTACAGCATCTGGCGAGCGGCGGTTTTCCCGACGCGGTCCGCCTGGCTGCCGAGAGCCGCGACTTGTTGGCCCAAGCTTACCTGCGTGCCCAACCCAGCCCCGCGCGCGAAGGCCGCGCGGTCTGGAACCATTCGGGCACCGGCGCGTATCCCGGCGACTGGGAACGTTCGGCGAAAGTGCTGGCCGACAACGGCTTCAACATCGTCCTGCCGAACATGCTCTGGGGCGGGCTGGCCCATTACGCCAGCGACGTTTTGCCGCGCAGTGCGACCTTTGCCGAACACGGCGATCAGATCGAGCAGTGCGTGGCAGCGGCGCACCGGCATGGGCTGGAGGTTCACGTCTGGAAGGTGAACTACAACTTGTCCAATGCGCCGCGCGAGTTCGTCGCCGGGCTTCGGCAGGCCGGCCGCACGCAAGTTTCCGCGCGGGGCGAACCGCACGACTGGCTGTGCCCGTCGCACCCGGAGAACCAGCGGCTGGAAGTCGACAGCATGCTGGAGGTCGCCCGCCGCTACAAGGTGGACGGGCTGCACTTCGATTACATCCGTTACCCGGACGGCGAGCACTGCTATTGCGATGGCTGCCGGCAGCGATTCGAATCCGAGTCGGGCCGGAAAGTGGACCAGTGGCCGGACGACTGCCACCGCGGTTCGCGCCGCGCCGAGTACCGCGATTGGCGCTGCCGGCAGATCACGCGCGTCGTCAAGGCATTGCACGACGAAGCGAAAAAACTGTCGCCCGCGCTGAAGATCTCCGCTGCCGTTTTCGGCAGTTATCCGTCGTGTCGCGAGTCGGTGGGGCAGGACTGGCCGGAGTGGATCAAAGCGGGGCTGCTGGATTTCGTCTGCCCGATGGACTACACCGAAAGCGACGATGCATTTTGCGCGCTGGTCGAGAACCAGCTGCAGTTGGTGGCGGGCCGGATTCCGGTTTATCCGGGCATCGGCGCGACTGCGTCGCGGTCATCGCTGTCGGCGGATCGCGTCGTAGGCCAGATTTTCCATTCCCGGCGGTTGGGGGCGGCGGGATTTACCATCTTCAACTTCAGCCCCGCTGTCGCCGAAACGATCCTGCCCGGCGTGGGCGTCGGGGCCGGCGCACAGGGGGCCGAGACGCCGAAGTAGCCGCCTTCGCACACGGGAATGCCCCGCCGCGAATCCCACCCGGAATTGTCGTGACAGGTTTTGCCAAGAGCGCCACAAACGGGGGAGGAAAGACGGCGAAAAGGGGCAACGGAGCGTTGCATCCGGGGCGGCGGGGGATTCGATTTCGCCGTACTTACTCGGTAACCTATTTGATTCGCACGCGACCGGTACAAGGGCATTCGAGGAGATTTGAGTTCATGCCAACCAGCCTCTGCCGAAAGACGCCGGTCGTACACACGCCGCTCTGCCCGTATGTGACGAAGGAACTTCGCAGTCTGCCCGATCCGCAGCGGGATTTGCCTCGAATTGCAATGTGCAGATCACCAGCCTGCTGTGCGCCACACTGGTAACCAAAGTGATCGTACCCGTCCTGTACGTGATGTTCGTGGAAAACCCGGGCTGGATCCGTTGGGAGCCGGAGGTTCACCACGGGGCGAGGGAATTGTGGTGCGCCGCGAGCTTCCCCCGGCCGGCGGCATTCGTCGGTACTTCTTCGTCGCCGTAAGCAGCAACGGACGCAGCCGGTGCGGCGCGTCCCGTGGTGAGGCTCTTCCGTGTCAGCGGGCACCGAGCGCGACCCGGCGCTCTAGCTGGTGATGGTGACGACGGCACACGAGACGTCTATGTCCATTGTGCCGCATTTGAGCCGCCGCCTCCAATTAGCTACATGAAGTAAACTTTTTCACCTCGGATTGACGTTTTAGGACTTTTTGACGATAGTACTGGCGAAATCGCTCAGGAGTTGTCGCTCATGAATCTGACCGTACGAGATGCCGCCCGGCTCCTAAATGTTTCCGAAAAGAGTATTTACCGCTGGATCAAGCAGGAGATCATCCCGGTTTACCGGGTCAACGAGCAGATGCGTTTCAACCGCGCTGAACTGCTGGAATGGGCGACCTCCCGAAGGATCCAAGTCTCGCCTGAGATATTTCTAGAGACAGAGTCGCCCCAAACGCCGCTGCCGAGCCTGACGGAGGCGATCCAAGCAGGCGGCGTGGCCTATCGGCTAGGGGGAATAGACAAGCCATCCGTCCTTCGTGCCTTAATGGATGTCATCAAACTTCCCGAGGAAGTGGATCGGGAGTTTCTTTTTCAGGTGCTGCTGGCGCGCGAATCTCTGGGTTCAACGGGCATTGGCGACGGCATCGCCATTCCTCACGTCCGTAACCCCATCGTGTTGCATGTCACCAAGCCGCTGATCGCGCTCTGCTTTCTCGACAACCCCATTCCCTTTGGAGCCATTGACGGTCAGCCCGTGACCACGCTCTTTGCCCTCATTAGCCCGACCGTGCGGGCGCATCTGCACATGCTCTCGCGACTGAGTTTCGTGCTTCAGAACCTCGAATTTCGGGCCGCCTTGAAGCGGCAGGCTTCCCGTGACGAGTTGATGCTGCTTCTCGCTCAGGCGGAAGCCAAGGTTCCGACGTCCAGCGGCGGTGGTTTGGAAGCCAATCAGAAAGTCGTGACGAAGTAACCCACACAGCGTCCGGCGGGCACAAACGGAGCAAACATGTCGTTGGTCCTGATCTTTGTCGCGATCCTCGTGATGGCAGTAAGCGGTCTGTTCGGGCTGTTTCTCCCGCGACGATCCGCTTGGGGTCAATGGATTGCGGCGACGATGACGGTGTTGGCCGCCGTGGGCGGTCTCGTGGGCGCGGGCTTGGGGCTGGTGCGGCACCACTTCGATCCATTGGTCTTGCCGTTCACCATGATGGGTGGCCACCCCGTTCTGGCGGTGGACGCGTTGAGTGCCTTTTTTCTCGTTCCCGTGTTCCTGGTTGGTGGCCTCGGGTCGATTTATGGGCTGGGATACTGGCCCCAGCGGCGGCACCTCAGGTCCGGCACGAAGCTGCGCCTCTGCTGGGGTCTGCTGATCGCCGGGATGGCGCTCCTGCTCGTCAGTCGAAGCGGGCTGGTGTTCCTGCTGGGGTGGGAAGTCATGGCACTGTCGGCGTTCTTCCTTGTCAGCACCGAAGATCACCGCGCCCATTGTCGTGAGGCGGGCTGGATTTACTTCATTGCCACGCATGTTGGCACGTTGACGCTGTTTGCGCTGTTTGCGTTGTGGCGCTGGGCGACGGGGTCCTATGACATGGTGTCGGCCTCGCCGGACACGATGGGCATGGGGGTCAAGAACGCCTTGTTCTTACTGGCATTGCTCGGGTTTGGTCTGAAAGCAGGGATGATGCCTTTGCACTTCTGGTTGCCCACAGCGCACGCGAATGCCCCCAGCCACGTCTCGGCAATCCTCTCGGGCGTGGTGCTCAAGATCGGCATCTATGGCCTCGTGAGAATGCTGTCGCTCCTGCCGAACCCGCCCGCGGCGTGGGGCGCTCTGATTCTGCTTTTGGCGACAATCAGCGCGCTGCTGGGCGTTGTTTTCGCCATCGGCCAGCACGATCTCAAACGGCTACTGGCCTACCACAGCGTCGAGAACATCGGGATCATCCTGATGGGGATGGGCCTCGCGATGCTGGGCCGGTCACTCCATCGCCCGGAATGGGTAGTATTGGGATTGGCGGGGTGTCTATTGCATGTCTGGAATCACAGTTTGTTCAAGTCGCTGTTGTTCCTTTGCGCCGGCTCCGTCCTGCACCGTGCCCACACGCGCCAGATAGATCGCCTCGGCGGGCTCGCCAAGACCATGCCCTGGACCGCGCTGCTTTTCCTGGTGGGTGCGGTGGCGATCTGTGGCCTGCCTCCGCTCAATGGGTTTGTCAGTGAGTTGCTGGTTTACTTGGGACTGCTGCGCACTGCCGCAGAGCAAGGCGGCGGGGGGGCGGCGGTGTTGCTGGTGGTGCCGGTTTTGGCAATGGTTGGCGCCCTGGCTGTGGCGTGCTTCGTCAAAGTCTATGGGGTCGTGTTCCTTGGCAATGCGCGCACCCCGGGGGCAGCGCATGCTCACGAGGCCCCCCTGTCGATGCGGGGCCCGGCGATGGTTCTTGCCGTGGGCTGTGTCCTGATCGGATTGGCTCCGATGGTCGTGGCTCCAGTCCTGGACGCCGGGATCGCGGCCTGGCTGCCCGAGCTGGGCTCATCCACCATTTCCCTCCGCACGCTGGTGCCGTTGGGGACCGTGAGCGCAACGGCCGCGACGTTGGTCGTGCTGATTATTGTGATCAGCGTCTTCTTGGCCGGCCGCAGACCAACGCGTGGGCTTGTCGGAACTTGGGATTGTGGCTACGCCCGCCCAAGCAGCCGCATGCAATACACCGCTTCATCCTTCGCGCAGATGGTCGTCGGTATGTTCGGGTGGGCGCTTCGCCCCCGAACCCGCTTGCCACAGATTGAGGGGGCATTTCCGATGGCGACGGAGATGCACAGCCATGTGAATGAGCCGATCCTTGACCGAGTGCTGTTGCCGACCGGCCACACCGCAGAACGTTGTTTTCGGTGGTTCCATCGCTACCAGCAAGGCCTTACCCAGCATTACGTGCTCTACATCCTGATCACGGTCGTCGTGCTGCTGGCGGCGCTCCTACCGTTTGATGCGATCTTGGCAAGGGTGGTCGCTTTCTAAGATAGTGCTCGGTGCCTGACCGGGCCGTCGCACCAGGCCATCAGAAAGAAGGATTCATGTTGAGTGTCTGGTTGGTTCTTGGATCGATTGGGATCCTCGTGAGCAGCGGCGTGCCCGCGTGCCTGCTCTCGTGCCGCTCACGGATTGGGCAGCGATTGACGGTATTGCTGATGGCCGTGGGTGGCCTCTTGGGCTTGAGTGGCCTTGGCTATGCGATTCTCGAAACAACGTCTCCATCCTGGCGCGTGCCATGGTTCTTGCCCTGGGGCGAGTTTGCCGTAACGCTCGATCCCCTGAGCGTCTTCTTTCTGGCACCGGTCTTCGTGGTCCCCGCACTTGGCGCCGTCTACGGATTGGATTACTGGAGACAGTCAGAGCATCCGGAGAGCGGCCGGCGGCTGGGGCTTTTCTACGGGCTGCTCGCCGGTTCCATGGCCATGGTCGTGATTGCGCGTGACGGTGTGCTCTTCCTGATGGCCTGGGAAGCGATGGCCATCGCGGCCTACTTCGCGGCGACCGCGGATGAACGCAGCCCCGAGGTCCGGCGCGCGGGCTGGGTGTACTTGATTGCGACGCACGCCGGGACACTGAGCCTGATTGCCATGTTCGCTCTCTGGCATCGCGTCACCGGATCGTTCTCGCTGTCTCCTGCGTCCCTGATGCCCGCGACGATGAGCGGGGCGCTCTTCGTTCTGGCGCTCGTCGGCTTCGGCTTCAAGGCCGGGCTGATGCCGCTGCACGTGTGGCTGCCGGGCGCCCACGCGAACGCGCCCAGTCATGTCTCGGCGGTGATGTCGGGCGTAATGCTCAAGATGGGTGTGTACGGGATCGTTCGCATGACCGCAATCCTGCCTGCCCCGGCGCCATGGTGGGGCGGCGTGCTGTTGGCAGTAGGTGCGCTTACGGGAATTGCCGGCATTGCCTTTGCGATTAGCCAACATGACATCAAACGACTGTTGGCCTATAGCAGTGTGGAGAACATCGGCATCATCGCCATGGGCTTGGGACTGGCGTTGCTGGGCCGATCGCAGGGCCGAGCGGATTGGGTCGTGTTGGGTCTGGGCAGCGCCTTGTTGCACGTCTGGAACCATGCCCTCTTCAAGTCGTTGCTGTTCCTTCTCGCCGGGGCGGTCATACATGCGGCAGACACCCGCGAGATGGACCGGTTGGGAGGACTCGCCAAGCGGATGCCGTGGACCGCAAGCCTGTTCGTTGTGGGAGCGGTAGCCATCTGTGCCCTCCCGCCGCTGAACGGATTCGTAAGCGAGTGGCTCCTCTATCTCGGTCTGTTTCGCACCTTGAGCCCCGGTGTGGCTTCGGCGATGGCGGCGGCGGCGATGGCGGCCGTTGGTCTGGCGTTGATAGGTGCCTTGGCCGTCGCCTGCTTCGTCAAGTTCCTGGGCGCGGTATTCCTCGGGACGCCGCGCAGCGACGCCGCCCAGCATGCACATGACCCGCCTGCCGGAATGATGCTGCCCATGGCGGCCTTGGCGTTGGGCTGCGTCGGTTTGGGTGTGCTGCCGATGGTCGCGGCGCCACTCCTTGGGAGCGCGGCTCAGTCCTGGACGGCCCTACCCGGCACATCGCCCCAGTTGATCACCGAACTGGCACCGTTGAACTGGGTCTCCCTGATGGGGGCGAGTCTACTCGGACTGATGACGGCGGGCACGCTTGTCTGGAGCGTGTTGTGCAGGGTGCGATCCACTTGGAAGGCGGGAACATGGGATTGTGGCTACGCCCAGCCAACGTCCCGGATGCAGTACACGGGATCCTCGTTCGTTCAAATCCTGGTGAACCTGTTCACGTTCATCGTTTGGCCCCAACGCCACGAGCCAGGCGTCGAGGGAATACACCCCCGGAAGGCTCAGTTCAAGAGCCTCACGCCGGACACCGTCTTGGATCGACTTGTCACTCCCGTGTTTATTCTCGCGGGACAGCTTCTGCCGAAGGCCCGCGTATTCCAGCAGGGCCGGACACAATACTACGTGCTCTACGTCCTGGTGACGGTGATCGTGTTGCTCCTTTGGGGCGCAATGGGAACGAAGCCATGAACAACATCCTCATTCATCTGGCACTCCTGCTCTTCTTTCCGCCGCTGCTGCTGGGGCTGATCAACAAGACCAAGGCCCGGTTTGCCGGTCGTGTGGGGCCTCCGGTCCTGCAAACCTATTTTGATTTGGCCAAGCTGATGCGAAAAGGGCTGGTAATCAGTAACACCACGTCGTGGGTATTCCGCGCAGGCCCCATCGTCACCTTGGCGACGGTGCTTCTGGCCGGTCTTCTGATTCCCATCAGTTCCTTCGACGCGCCGATCCGCTTCACAGGCGACCTCATCCTGTTTGCCTACCTGTTTGGGCTCTCCCGATTCTTCACCACCGCCGCGGCGCTGGATACGGGATCACCCTTTGAAGGCATGGGGGCGGCGCGAGAGGTCTCCTTTGCCTGCCTCTCGGAACCGGCGATGTTCTTTGCTCTGCTTGTGCTAGTCAAGACTTCGGGGTCCCTTTCGCTGACCGGGATGCTCCATGGCCCCGCGGGGGGCTATGTCATGGCCGTCATCGCGCCCTTGATATGCGTTGGCGTCGGCATGTTCATCGTCTTGCTGGCGGAGACCTGCCGGATTCCGGTGGACGACCCCAACACCCATCTGGAACTCACCATGATTCATGAGGTCATGGTGCTCGACCATAGCGGGCCGCTGCTGGGTGTGATCCTCTATTCGGCTTCGCTCAAGCTGTTTATTCTGGGCGCCTTCCTCCTGCATGTGATCGTGCCGTTTCACACCGGTGTGGGCTGGATGAACTGGCTGCTGTTTATCCTGGAGATGGCGGGCCTGGCGGTCGTCATCGGCGTGGTGGAGTCGATGATGGCGCGCCTGCGGATGCGTCACGTTCCGTACCTGCTCGTCGCGGCCACGCTGTTCTGTGGTTTCGGATTTATCCTGATGGTGAGGTGACAATATGACCAACCAAATCAGCGCTCTGCTGATCGTTGTCTTGGGGATTAACCTGTTCACGCTGGGCACCAGCCGCATCCTGGCCGTAATCCGCATCGTGGCCCTGCAAGGTGCTCTGCTGGGCATCCTTCCGTTTCTGGTTCACCCCCACGTGAGTTATTCGGCCATCCTGATCGCGGTCGTGGCCATCGCGCTGAAGAGCTTTCTCATCCCTGCGGTCATGATTCGGGCTCTGCGTGATGCCCAGATCAAACGCGAGGTCGAGCCGTTGATCGGTTTTCTGCCGTCGATCCTGCTCGGGGCGGCAGCGACGGCGTTTGCCCTGGTCTTCACCAGTCAACTGCCCCTGATCGACCAACATACCGGCTCGCTGCTGGTTCCGGCCTCGCTGGCGACCATCCTGACGGGGTTCATTCTGTTGACGACGCGTTACAAGGCGCTTACCCAGGTCGTCGGATACCTGGTGCTCGAAAACGGGATCTTCATCTTCGGCATGTTGCTGATCGACGCGATGCCGTTTGTGGTCGAAGTCGGCGTGTTCCTGGACCTCTTCGTCGGCATTTTTGTCATCTGCATTATCACGAACCATATTAACTCAGCGTTCTCCTCGATGGACACACGTCGTTTGGTCACGCTCAAGGAATAACTCATGGCGTTTGCTCTCATACTGCTGCCGCTGTTCTTGGCCGCAGTGGCTGCAGTGGTCCCGTTCAATCGTGGCCGGCCCTGGCTGCTGCCCTTGGCCGGGACGATGCATCTGGTGCTGACCGTGCTTGCGCTGCTGCATCCGGAACTGGGTAGCGACCTTGGATGGCTCGTGCTCGATCCTCCCGGCCGCATCATCCTGCTCCAGGTCAGTGTGCTCTATCTGTTGTGCGCGATCTACGCCGTCGGGTACTTGCACCACCGGCAGGAGCGGTCCAATCGTGTTTTCTGCGTGTGCCTGTTGTCGTTCCTGAGCACGATGAGCTTGGTGACGTGGTCGCACCACTTGGGGCTCATGTGGGTCGGGATGGAAGCTACCACGCTGGTCACAGCACCGTTGATCTACTTCAACCGCACCCAACACAGTATCGAAGCGACCTGGAAGTACCTGATGGTCGGATCGGTCGGTATCGCCGTGGCATTGCTGGGGACCTTCTTCCTGGCCTATGCAGCGCTGCACGCGGGCGTGGACCCCGCCATGACCTTTGAGAACTTGCTGTTGCATGCCCCCCAGCTGTCCAAGCCTTGGCTGCACGCCGCATTCGTACTCCTGCTGGTCGGATACGGCACCAAGATGGGACTGGCCCCCATGCACACCTGGAAACCGGACGCCTATGGCGAGGCTCCGGGAGTTGTCGGGGCCATCCTGGCGGGCGGCGTGACGAATTGCGCCTTTCTGGCCTTGCTGCGGGTCTACCATATCTGCGGTGCCGCGGGCGAGAGTGCTTACGCTTCCCGGTTGCTGCTGGCGATGGGCCTCCTGTCCATGGCGGTCGCCGGAGTTTTCATGGTCGGCCAGCGCGACTTCAAGAGAATGCTGGCATACTCCAGTGTTGAGCATATGGGCATCCTCTCGCTGGGATTGGGTATCGGCGCACCCGCGATATTCGGCACGCTGCTGCACGTCAGCACCAATGGCATGACCAAGGGCGTGCTCTTCCTTTCTGCCGGAAACATCCACCGCGCGTATGCCAGCAAGAGTACCGACCAGGTACGTGGCGCCATACGGCGCTTGCCTCTTTCGGGGTGGCTGTTTCTTGCTGGCTTTCTCGCCATCACCGGGTCGCCTCCGTTTGGTCCGTTCATTAGTGAGTTCGCCATTCTCAACGGGGCATTTGATGCGGGGCGGTTTGTCGCGGCAGGAGTCTTTCTGTTCCTGTTGTTGGTCGTGTTTATCGGGATGGGGGCCACCGTACTGCAGGTTGTCCAGGGCCGTCCGCCCGCCGAAGTTCGCCAGAGTCCCTACCGCGACAGTTGGCTCACCGTGGCACCCGCCATCGGTTTCATGGTTCTGGTGCTGCTCCCGGGCCTGTATATTCCCAAGCCTTTGAACAGTTTGCTCAACGACGCCGTCCATTATCTGGAGATCCGGCCATGACCCAACTGCCGCGCAACCTCGCGCCCCTAACCAACGGCAGGGCGATCGAGCTGGATGCGGTGCCCTCGCTGACGCTGGACATGCTGGCGCGCACCACGCTGGATGCGGTCGCGTCTGGCTGGCGTGTGGCGTCGATGTTCGCCGCCCAGATCGAGGGCGGGCCATGTCCCCAATTGTTCATCGTCCTCGCGGAGGATGAACGCAGCGAATTGCATCTGGCGCGGGGGCAGATCGAGGACGGCCGGTTTCCCTCGCTGACCCCACGCTGTCCCCAAGTGCATCTTTTCGAGCGCGAGATCGCTGAGCAGTTTGGCGTCACTCCCATTGATCATCCCTGGTTCAAGCCCGTGCGCTATCACCGGTCATGGACCAGCCGTGATGCCTGGCAGCGCCCGGCCGACCAACCGATTTTGCCGGGTGTTGGCGACTTCTACCAAGTGGAAGGCGACGAGGTTCATGAGGTCGCCGTTGGTCCGGTCCACGCGGGCGTCATCGAGCCGGGGCATTTTCGGTTTCAGTGTCACGGCGAGCAGGTTTTCCACCTGGAGATCGCGCTGGGGTATCAGCACCGCGGCGTCGAAGAAGCCCTGCTCCACGGCCCGAACAAACGCTCCATTCATTACGCCGAGACGCTCGCTGGCGACACCACCATCGCCCACGCCACGGCCCATTGCCAAGTGATCGAGGCGCTCGCCCATTGCCAGAAGAGCGCTCGCTCCCAGGCACTTCGGGGAATTGCCCTGGAGCTGGAACGTTTGGCGAATCATGCCGGCGACCTCGGCGCGCTTGCCAATGACGTAGGCTTCCTGCCCACCGCCAGTTACTGCGGGCGAATTCGCGGTGATTACTTGAACATGACCGCACTGCTCTGCGGAAATCGCTTTGGCCGGGGCATGATTCGGCCGGGTGGGGTGGGCTTCGATGTGGACCAGGCTCGGCTGGACGAATTGTTGCGGCGGCTCGATGTGGCCGAGAAAGAAACCGCCGGTGCTGTTAATCTCCTCTGGGATACGCCCTCCGTGATGGCCCGTTTCGAAGCGACGGGACCGTTGCCGCGGAAGGTTGCGATCGAACTGGGGATCGTAGGACCGGCGGCCCGCGCCTCCGGGGTGGACTGGGATGCCCGGCATAGTCTGCCCACCGGCATCTATCGCTTCGCCCACCTACCCGTTTCCACCTGGGATAGTGGCGATGTTTTCGCCCGTGCTTACGTCCGTTGGCTGGAGATCCAGCAATCCATCGAGTTCATCCGTGAACAGATACACGAGATTCCGCCGGGACCTCCACAGGCTGACGTGGGGCCACTCTCGCCCCGGTCGCTGGCGATTGCGATCAACGAGGGATGGCGAGGCGAAGTCTGCCACGTGGCGATCACGGATGCGCAGTCGCGTTTCGCCCGATACAAGGTGGTTGATCCGTCGTTCCATAACTGGGCTGGACTCGCCTACGTGCTGCGCAACCAGCAGATCTCAGATTTTCCCCTGTGTAACAAGAGTTTTAACCTGTCCTATTGCGGCCACGACCTGTGAGTTGGGCGACCTGACGGACGCCACGCGAAGAAACGAGGACCTATGCTCAAGATACTTATGGAACGGATGCGGCAGGGCCATCGCACGATCCAGTATCCGGACGGGCCCGCGCCCAATATGCCCGACCGGTTTCGCGGCCGGCCGACTATTGATGTCGCGAAATGCCCCGATGGCTGTCATGCCTGCGCCGATGCCTGCCCGACCCATGCCATGCATCTGGCCGACCAGGTGAGCGTCGACTTGGGCCGCTGCCTTTTCTGTACCGACTGTATGACGGCCTGCCCCGAACAGGGCATCGCCTACGACACGGACTACCGCTTGGCCGTTCGCCAGCGCACCGACCTGGTTGTTCAGCAGGACCAGCAGGTTCCGCACCTGGCCGCCGCACTGGACGCCAGGCTGAAGCGACTGTTCGGTCGATCGCTGAAACTTCGGCAAGTCAGCGCCGGCGGTTGCAACGCCTGCGAAGCCGACGTCAACGTGCTGGGTACGATCGGCTGGGATCTGGGCCGATTCGGCATCCAGATGGTGGCATCACCCCGTCATGCGGATGGTCTGCTGATCACGGGTCCGGTGACAAAAAATATGGAACTGGCGTTGAGAAAGACTTACGACGCGGTTCCCGGCCCGAAGGTCGTCATCGCAGTTGGCGCCTGCGCGATTTCGGGGGGGCCTTACGTGGACCATCCCCAGGTCAATAACGGAGCGGATGCGATTGTCCCGGTTGATCTCTATGTGCCCGGCTGTCCTCCTCACCCCATGACCATCCTCGATGGCCTGCTCCGTCTGCTCGGCAGAATTGAGGACGGTAGCCGCAAATCGAAGACGCAACTCTGTTCTGCGTCTGCGCGTGCGTGAGTACGGCCTGCCTGGTCGCACCTGCGGACTTGGCACCCCAGCCCGGGAGAAGCGGAGAACAGCAACCGAGTCCTCGTGCCCGGCGGGCGGTTGATCTGCGTGGTCGGGGATGTGTGTCTTTCACGACGGAGGAATCGAGGGCGACACACCGTCGTGCCGCTGCATGCGGCGATTCAAGAACGCTGCCGTCGGTGGAGGTGCGACAACCTTGCGCCGATCATTTGGTCAAAAATCGCCAACGCGGCCTACGAAGTTCAGAACGGGTCCGGTTTCCTGAGAAAACCGTATGAGCCGAACGCAGTCATTAAGAATGACGTTGAGTTCATCTTAATGTAACGCAGGCCGGGTGGTTATCGGCAGTCATCCCTGGAGAAACGCGTTTTGAGCCTAATCTCCGAGGATCGTCATCGCGAATGGTTCCAGCAGATTTGGCCCGGACGGCCCAGCGCATCGACGCGCAAGCATCCCGCTCCCTATCCCGTCGAGTTGGCCGAACGGTTACTTCGCATGTTCCATTTCGTGGACGATCACGTGTTGGACCCGTTCAAGGGTACGGGTTCGAGCCAAATCGCCGCCGTCCGCGGTGGACGAAACCGCATCGGGATCGAAGTGGTTCCGGTCTACTTCGATCTCGTCCGCCGTGATGTCGTCCAGGCGTTGCCAGAGCCGCCGTCTATGGTAAGCTTCGAACTTAAAGAAGTGATGTCACTCTTCGACACCGGGTTTAGCTGCAAGGAGACCACCGATGCATCGCTCGATTCGCTTACCCCGCCGCGACTTCATGGCTGCCATCGCCCTGCCCGCCCTGGTCCCATCGGGCGTGCTCGCTGCCGCGGGCCGGCCGGGGGCCAACGAACGGCTGGTCGTCGGTCACATCGGCGTGGGCGGGATGGGGAACGTCCACTTGGGCAACATGCTCCAGTTCCAGCAGGAGGGCAAGACGCAGGTCGCGGCCGTGTGCGACGTGGACGAGGGCCGGTTGGAGGCCGCGGTCAAACGTGCCGGCGCGGGTGTCCAGCCTTACCGCGACTACCGCTACCTGCTGGAACGGACCGACATCGACGCGGTGCTGATCGCCACGCCCGACCACTGGCATGGCGTGCAGGCGGTTCACGCCTGCCAGACGGGCAAGCACGTCTACGTCGAGAAGCCGGCCTGCGTGACGATCAACGAGGGCCGGGCCATGGTCGAGGCCGCCCGCCGGCACAATCGGGCCGTGCAGGTCGGCGCGCAGGGCCGCACGGGCTGGGGCGCGTACTACACCTGCCGGGCGATCCGCAACGGGATCGTTGGCCGGGTCAATCGAGTCACTTGCTGGCACTATGAAAACCCGGTCGATGCCAACCCGGTGCCCGACAGCGCCCCGCCGCCGCAACTGGACTGGGACCTGTGGCTGGGGCCGCTCCGCTGGCGGCCCTACAATGCCCGCTACGCTCCCGGCGTGTTTCGCTGGCTGCTGGAATCGGGTGGAGGGCAGATCCGCGACCGCGGGGCTCATCAATTCAGCACCATCCTGTGGTGCATGAACGCCGATCGGCAGAGCGCCTTTACCGTCGAAGCCACCGGAACGGCGCCCCAACGCGGCCTCTGGGACTGCCCCGTCACGATGAAAGCCACCTACCAGTTCCGGGATCCCGACTGGACCTTGGTCTGGGAACAGCCGGGCGACAAGGTCGGCAAGACCGAGTTCGGCAACGTATTCTGGGGCGAACAGGGACGGCTGGTTCTGGAGTGGGAAGGAGCCTATCGCGGCGCCGAGCCGGAGGCGATGAACTTCCAGGTCCCAGCCGGCGGCTACGAGCCCCCGCGGACCAACGAATACCCGGACTTCAACATGAACCACAAGGCCGACTGGCTCCGCGCCATCCGCGACGGCGATCACCGGCCGGCCGTCGATATCGAGATCGGCTACCGCACCGCCGCCCTGTGCATCCTCGGCAACCTGTCCTACCTGCTGGGTCGCAAGCTGACCTGGGACGGAGAACAAGTCGTCGGCGACGAGCAGGCCAACCGCCTGCTCGCGCCCCCGCAACGGCATCCCTATCAAGTGTGAAAGAAAGCTCAGACGTACAGAATTCAATTTTCGCGGCCAATCCTCTTGCCATGTGGAAACGCTCTTCCCCGCGAAAATTGAATTCTGTACGTCTGAGGCCGGATTACGTGCGGCACGACACAACCGGCACGCCGGCTTTCTCGAGTGGGCTTCTCCTGGAGTGAAGGTTGGAATGACGTGTTACCGGCTTCTGCCGCTGCTTGATGACCCCTGCGGTTCGTCGCGATTCGCACGGGAAACCGTCGACATGCGTGCGTCCTGCGAGCATCTCGTTTAACGGCAAGCCGAAGGCGACTGCGTTTCCCACCAGCACAGTCGCCTTCGGCTTGCCGTTAAATGATTTGGAGGTCTCCGTTGTTGAAAACGCGTGCTCCGCAGTTGTTGGGACGCGCAAGCGAAAGCAGGGCTTCGTGTTCGCCCGCTTGAGCCGTCAGGACGGCGGTCAGCCGGGCGTTGAATTCTTGAGCCTGCTCCTCGCCGGGCAGCAGGGCGAACAGCGTCGGGCCCCAGGAACTCTGGCCGACGCCGGACACCCCCAAGTCTCTGACCAAGTCCACAATTCGGGCCAACTGCGGACCGTTGTACGGCCCGCCTTGCACGGGGGCGAAACACAGGCCGGCCAAGCGTCCGTAGCGATAGACACTGTCGCTGAACCGGGCAAAATCGGCCGCCTTGACGGCGGGTAGCATTCGCAAGTAGAGTTCGTCCTGCAGTTCCGCCGTGACCTCGTTCGGCACAGGCGGCAGCTGGTCAAAAGCCGTTTGCTCGGCGGCGCCCGACAGGCCCGCATCCGTACGGGGCTGAATCAAGACAAATCGCCAAGCATCCGGCACGGGAACCCGGCACTCCAGCGGCGAGATCGGCTCGTCGGGCAAACGGCCGCGTTCCACAATCAGTCCGCCCGCGGCGAACCCGTACGTGCCAATCGCCGAACGCCGGCCGCGTCCGACGCTTTGCGCCAGTTCGGCCGGTGGCATAGGCGGCCGCTCGAACCAAGCGGTCAAGGCGGCGGCGACGGACAGCGCCAGTTGCGTGCCGACGCCCAAGCCCGAGTGCTCCGGCGCGGCCGCTTGGATCTCGATGCGGCAAGCCAGGGCACGGGACGGCTCGGGCGGAAATCCCGCGTAGTCCGCCCAGCGGCAGGCGAAGTCGCGGGCCCGGTCGGCCAGCGGACCGGCCGTTTGCAGCTGGTCCGCGGCCGTCACGGACAAACGCACGGCCGGGGCGTCCACCATCACGCCCGCGCCGCCGAACTGGCGTCCGCCGGAACGGCCGAACGACAGCAGGCCGAAATGCAGCCGGCAGGGCGCGGCCACTTCGATGCGGCGGTCCTGAGCGGCGTTTGGCCTGGAGCGTAATGATTGGTCGGTCATCCGGTGAAGTCCCGTCGGGGTAGCCGCTCGTTCGATCTGCGGACAGCTTAACGAAACAACCGGACGAATGCAGCCGACCATCGGCGGTTTTTGCGTCAGCCCGGATTACTTATCACCGCGTGGGATAGGCTTCCGGCCTGTCGGATAGAGTCTGCGTTATCCGGACTACCCACTTGGATGCAGCGATCCACCGTGGTACCATAACTGCCTTGAGTCCCATCGCGAGCACGGAAGTCGACTATGTCCAAGAAACGCAAGCACGGCGGCGTCAAGCAAGGCTTTGACCTCTTCGAGCGGGCGCAGCGCGAGCTGGCCAAGGGCAACGTCAAGGACGCTTTGAAGGATGCCAAGGTCTGTTATCGGGAGGACTCCAGTCCGGAACGCCGCCAGCTGCTGGAGCGGGCCTACTGTGCGCGGGCCGAGCAGCTGCAGAAGGCCGGCTTGAACGACCAAGCGCGAAGTGCTTTCGCGGAGCTGACGGAACTGGGCATCACGTCGCCCGAAGTACAGGCCCAGCTGCCCCGGCTGCGGATTCTGATCGGTTTGACAGAAGCCGGTTCTGCGGGCGACGCGGCGAGCCGGTGGGAAGCGAATCCCGAGTTGCTGATCGAGTTGGCGGATCGCGCCGTTTTCCATCCGCAGCAGGTTCCGGATCAGTACGTCGAGATCCACAACGACTGCCAGCGGGTCCGCGCGGCGCTGGCGGCGGTCGAACGGGGCGACGACGCGGCCGCGACAGAACAGCTGAACGACATCTCGCGTCGCTCGCCCTATGCGGATTGGAAGCTGTTTGTCCGCGGGCTCTCGGCGTTTTATGCGGGCGATCTCGAGCGAACGCATGCCAACTGGGACCGGCTGGAACCGAAACGTCCCGCCTTTCGCATCGCCCAGACGCTGCTGGTGTACTCCGGCCAACTGGCGGCCGAGTCGGCGGCCTTCAGCGTTGCCAATGGCTTGCGGCGGCTGGAATTCGCGCTGGAAGGCGATCCTGTCTGGGAGCAACTCAAGACCATGGGCGAGCATTTCCAGGCAAACCAATGGTCCGGTTTCTTCCATGCCTTCCGCTCGTTCTGCCAGCGTTTTGCCAACACGCACGCGGCGCTGATCGAGCGGATTACCGACCTGCTTTGGAAACGGATGGTCCGGGACCTCTGGGAGGACGGCTTGAACCGCTTGATGCGGATCGCCCCGCCGCCGCGGTTGGACCCCCGCTGGAACCGGGTCCGCGCCTTGCTGGCGGAGGCTTCCGGGGACGCCTCGTTCGAGACCGTGGAAAACTATTGGAAAGCTTACGTGCGGGATGTCTCCCAAGGCGATTTCCTGCCGGAGGACGAGCGCGGCATTGCGGCCGGTTTGGTTTGTCAGCGGATGGCCCGGGCGGAAGTCCAAGCGGCGCACAACGAGGAGTCCCGCGATCGGTTTCGTTTCTACAATACGGATTACACGAGCGATGCCGCGGCGTTCCGCAGCGATGCCGTGCGGCATTACCAGGAGAGCGTCAAGTTTGCGCCCCAGTTGCACAGCGCGTATGTGGAATTGGCCAAGCTGCATCTGGAAGTGGAAGCAGAGTCGCACGCGGTCAAGGTCTACGAATCGCTGCTCAAGCAGTTCCCGGACGATTACGCGACGCACGTCTGGCTGGCCAATTATTACTTGGAGGACGACAAGCCGGACAAGGCCGAGCCGTATACCCGCGAAACGCAGCGGCTGAAACCACGCGATCCCGCCACCGTCGCGCTGATTTGGAGCCAACGGGTGGCGATGGTGCGGATGTGCGCCAAGAAACGCAAGTTTGCGTTGGCGCGGCAGGAGTGGGAGTTGCTGCCACAACATACGCCGCCGGACACGGAAGCGTATTGGCTGGACTTGCTGCGGGCGGCGGTCGAATACAAGGCGAACAACATCGAGGAGGCCGAGCGGTACGTGGCAGTGGCGGTCGCCAAATTGAAGGAACCGACGCCGGCCTGGATGATCATGCATGCGCACGCCGCGCGCTTCGGATTGAACCGCGAAGTCAAGAATCATTTCGGCGATCGTTTCAAAGCGGCGGTCGCGGATGCTTGCTGCAGCGAAACGGCGGGACAACTCGCCAAGGTTTTGTATCCTTTCCTGGCGAAACAACTCAAATACACCAACTTGACGACGCACAAGCGGTTGGTGCTGGACTACCTGCAACGCTGCCACGGCGTGCAGTGGAACGGCGAAGACCTGCGGCACGCGGTCTATTTCCTGGGCGTCGCGGACAGCTGGCGGCACCGGGCCCTGCGCGACCGGCTCTTGGCCGAAGGCCTTGCACGCTTTCCCCAGGATCCGCTGTACCCGTTCCTGACCGGCCGCGTCGCGATCGAAGCCGGACCTTATCGAATCGATCCGTTGGGCATCCGAAAGCACTTTGAACTGGCGTTGAAACTCAACGAGTCCGCGGCCCGTCCGCTGCCTGACGAGTGGGTCAAGATCGCCAAACAATCGATCTCGATGCTCGATGAAGCCGCCGAAATGCAACGGTCCAGGTACTACGGCGGCCCGCTGGACGAGTACGGTGACGAGTACGACGACGACGATGAATATGAGGATGACGACGAGTTCTACGACGAGGATGACGAGGGCGACCCGTTCAGCGGCCCGGCGAATTTCGCGCAGCTGAAGGGGATGTTGCCGCGAGTCTTGCTGGATGCGATCAAGCGGCTCGCCGAGGACCTGGACATCAGCATGGAGGAAGTGACGCGGCGGATCATGACCGGCGAGTTGGGCCCCGAGGACGTCATGGGCGGCCGACAGCAAAAGTCGCCGCGGCGATGAATCACTTGATGCAGAGTACAAGGTTAGTCCACGATGATAAACAATCCCTATGAAGTCATGGGCGTCGGCCCCGAGGCCACCGCGGACGAGATCCGGCAGCGTTACCTGGCTTTGGTCCGCGAGTTCCCGCCCGAACGCGAACCGCAACGTTTTGCCCAGATCCGCGAGGCGTACGACCAGCTCCGCGACCCGGTCGCCAGTCTCGAGCGGCGGCTCTTCAACCTGACCGCCATCGACACCTTCGACACGTTGCTGGCAGCGGAACGCCGGCGGCAGCGCGGACGGCGCCTGCCGACGCCGGTGCTGTTGTCGCTGTCGGAGACTTGACGCCATCGAGATCCGCAGCCCCTGAGGCGACTTTGCACGCTGACCCTTTACGCTGATGACGAACACTGCCCATGAGGCTTGAACAAGAAGAAATCCTGCGTCGCTTTCAGGAATGGCTGACGCAGACGAACCGGGACCTGGAACGGGCCGCCGACGAGCCGTTTGAGTCTGCCGACGCGGCACCGCCCCCGCCGGCCGGCTTGTTGACGCTTGTCGAAGCGTTTACGGCCCTGCGGCACGAACTGAAGCTGCAGACCAAGAGCGCGCGTGGTGTGGAAGAATCGCTGCAAACGGCAGTCGCCGGCCTGGACCGGGCGATGGAACGGTTTAGCAGTGTCGAGCCGCAGGAGACGGCCGCAGCGGAAAAGGCGATGCGGCCGCTGGTCGAGGCGTTGATCGAATTGGACGAAGCGTTGCGTCGCGGCACGCGGACGGTCGCGGCCTCGCAACAACGACTGAGCGAGGAACTGCCGTGGCGGCTGATGGAAGGCTTGGAGCAGCGTTTTGCCGGGCAGTCCGCCTGGCGACGCTGGCGGTCCCGACCGTGGCAATCCGAGGTGCTGCAGTGCTGCCGCCAACTGGTCGCGGAAACCCAGGGGCCCCTGCTGGCGTCGCTGGGAGACGGGTACCAGTTGATTTGCGGACGCTTGCAGCGCATGTTGACCGAACAACGCATCGAACGGCTGGCCTGCGCCGGCCAGCCCGTCGATCCGTTGCAGATGCGGGTGATCGAACTGGTCGACGCTCCCGGGGTACCGCCGGAAACCGTGGTCGAAGAAATCCGGCCGGGATACGTCTGGCGCGGGCAGGTCCTGCGGTACGCCGAAGTCCGCGCGACACGCGCCGCGCCGCAGCGCGAGGCCGACAATGACGAAGAACCGGCAGAGGATACCGACCGGGACGATCTGACCGGTTGGAACGAAACGGTTGACCAGGAAGAACCTTGGCAGGACTGAGCAAGCTCATGCCGATCGGCAACAAACCGTGGCACCGCTACTAGCACCAAATGGAATTTTCGAAGCCTGTTGTTTGAAAAGGGATGTCTCGGTTCGACGTCCGAATCACCCCAACGAATGAAGGGCTCAACAAATGTGAGAATCCGAAAATGGCTCCCCATCGGCCATTCGTTGACTCCTGCATTCGTTGAAAGGGCCGTCCTGACCGCTGACCGCTGACCAATGACCAATGACCAATTCAAAACCTTCTCAAAGCCGCAAAACGAAAGGACGTTCGGCATGGAAACGATCGTCGGGATTGACTTAGGCACCACCAACAGCGCCATCTCGGTTGTCCGGGACGGCTGCCCCGTCATGCTCAAGACGGCCGACGGCCAGGCGGTTCTGCCGTCGGTGGTCGGAGTGGACAGCGAAGGCCAGCTGCTGGTTGGCCAGGCGGCCCGCAACCAGATGATTCTCGCTCCCGAGCGGACGATCAAGTCCGTCAAACGGAAGATGGGACAGGACGTCAAATTGTCCCTGGGTCCGCAGCAGTACACACCGCAGGAGATTTCGGCCATCATCCTGCGGACGCTCAAGCAACAAGCCGAACGGGCCTTGGGGCATTCCGTCCGCAAAGCAGTGATCACCGTTCCGGCGTTTTTTAACGAGACGCAGCGCGAAGCGACGCGGGCCGCCGGCGATCTGGCCGATTTGGACGTGGTGCGGATCATCAACGAACCGACGGCGGCGACGTTGGTGTACGAACCCAAGAGCGACCGCAACGAGCGGCTGCTGGTGTATGACCTGGGCGGCGGCACCTTTGACGTCTCCGTGGTCCAGATCGAGCAAGGCGTGATCGAGGTGTTATCGAGCCACGGCGACACGCAGCTGGGAGGCGACGACTTTGACGAGCTGTTGCTGACCTGGATTTGCGAGGACTTTTTGGACAAGCACGGTCTGGACTTGCGGGATCTCGCGGTCGCCAAGTCGCGTCTGCTGCAGTCCGCCGAAGAGGCCAAGAAGCGGCTCTCGTTCGAAGCGTTCACGGAATTGACCGAGGAGTTCATTGCCGAAAAGGACGGCGTGCCGCTGAACCTGAAAATGACGCTGAACCGGCGCGACTACGAGGAATTGATCGAGCCGCTGATGAACAAGACCGTGAAATGCGTCGACGCGGCCTTGTCCGATGCCGGTCTGCGCGCCTCGCAGATCGACAAAGTGATCCTGGTCGGCGGCAGCAGCCGCACGCCGCTGGTCCATCACATGCTGCAGCACCAGTTGAACCAGAAGCCGCATTTCGAGATCGATCCGGACTTGTGCGTCGCGATGGGGGCGGCGGTCCAGGGCGGCCTGATCGCCGGCATCGACGTCGGCACGGTGCTGGTGGACATCACGCCCCACACGCTGGGCATCGAGTGTGTCGGCCCCCTGCACGGCGCGATGTCGCCGCACATGTTCTCGGCCGTGATCGAACGCAACACGCCCCTGCCGGCCACGCGGTCCGAGATCTACTATACCGGCGTGGAGGGCCAGGAAAAGGCGGAGATCCACGTCTTGCAAGGCGAAGACGAAGACGCCCGGCACAACCAATCCATCGGCAAGTTCCTGCTCGAAGGTTTGGACGAAAATGCTCCCCAGGGCAGTGAAGTGCTGGTCCGCTTCGACTTAAATCTGGACGGCATGCTGATCGTCACCGCCGTGGAACGCGCCACGTCGCTGGAGAAGCGATTGACGATCAAGAATGCCGTCACCCAGTTCCGCGCCACAAGCCGGGACGATGCCAAGGCGAAACTGGCCTCGATGTTTGGGACCGTCGACCAGACCGAGCACGAAATCCAACCCGTCGGACCGCCGATCGACGCCGAGTTGCAGACGGCGATCAGCCAGGCCCGCGAATTGATCGCCAAGTCCCGCAAACTGGCCGTATCCGCCGGCCGCGATGACGCCGACGAGATCTGCGAGTTGTCCGACGAGCTGGAAGCCGCCGTCGTCCGCCAATCCCTGGACGCCATCCGCGAGATCAGCGTGAAACTGGAAGACGTGGTGTTTTACCTGGAAGATGCGTGAGGCCGACAACGTTTCGTTGGAGTCCAGCCTTCAGGCTGTCCGGATTCGTTGAAGTCCAGCCTTCAGGCTGTCCGGATTTGTTGGAGTCCAGCCTTCAGGCTGTCCACACAGGTGGGACAAACCGCCCAGAGGCACGCTGAAGCGTGAACTCCAACCAATCGGCCTGAACCCGTTCCCGTAGCATGGCTCTCCAGAGCCGTGTAGTTCGGCGCAAAACCCCCCAGAAATCGGCACGGCTCGGGAGAGCCATGCTACAAGGAAGCCCATGGACCTGGAATCCACACCCGCCTCACAAGCCCCGCCCGGCGACTTTCGCTGCCCCACGTGCGGGGCGCGGCAGGAATTGATGGAGACCTGCCGCCGCTGCAAGTGCGACCTGTCCCTAGTCGTCGCCGTCCAGCAGCGCCGCCAAATGCTGCGCCGGCAGTGCCTGCAGCGGCTGGCCCACCAGCAGAATGACGCGGCCGTTCAAGCGGCCGCAGAACTGCACGCGCTGGCGCCCGATGCCGACAGCACCCGGCTGTTGGCCGTTGCCCATCTGGCGTCCGGCGACTATGCCCACGCGCTGCAGATGCTCGCGATCGGCTAAAACGAATTAAGGACCGTTCGAGAAATAACTGTCCAATTTTCCCGTGGCGTAAGCTTCCAGCTTGCGTCAGATGTAAGCACCGCAAGCTGGAAGCTTACGCCACTTATTCCTCGAACGGTGCTAACGTTCGTCCGGCCGGCCATCCGCCGCTGGTGGTTGGTGTACGGGCTTCGCTGCCAATGTGACCTCGGCGTCCGGTTCCACCAGCAGCCGGAAGGAATCCAGGAACTGGACGACGTCGTCCATCGACGGCTGGCTGTACCCGGTGATCCACGCGACGTCGTACAACCGGTTCCCGACCAGGAACCAGCGGCTGTACGACTTCCGCGGCGAGCCTGGGGCGGATTCGTAGGTGACTTGCCGGCCCGGATGGTGGCCCAACCGGATTTCACATTGTTCGGCCACCGAGACTTCGCCATGATATTCGCGTTCCAAGTAACTCATGATGCCGTCGGGCAGTTCCCTAAGCGGCTCGTCATCGTACAGATCCACATATGCCACGCCGACGCATGTCCCGTCGGCAAACGAAACTCCTTGGAACGTGTACGAGGGCCGCGTCCCGCGCGTCTCGCGGAAACGCCGAGCCGTCAGCCCCGCCGGCAGACACACCTCGAAGCCGCCGGACTGGGAGACATCGACGTTTGCCGACCAATCCCTCAATGCCTCCCAGTTCCGCTGAATCACGGCGACTCCACCCGCAAGGATGACAAGCGAAACGGCGGCAATCACACCGCCGGCGAGCCACCTGCGGCGGCGCGGATCGGCAAAAACGGACTCCTTCTCGACCGGCCGTTCGATGCGGCGTTTTCTGGCCGACGGCTCGGCTTTGTTTTCCAGTTCGGCCAGTTCCTTCCAAAGCCCGTTTTGGCCGTTGGCCTCCAGGGTGTCCGCCGCCGCCTGATGGACCGAACGCGCGGCGGGAACGGGCACGGATGCGCCGCACAGCGTACAAGTTACGCGTTCCCCCGCCTGACGCTTCGGTACCAGGAAACGATTGCCGCATTGGCACACGACCAGAGTCCCCTGGCACATGGCTTGCTGAGTTGTCATGAGAGCGTTTTCATCCTTGGCGTGCGCGTGACTTGGCACCGGCGAAGCTGGAGATCCATCTTACGGTGTTTCCGTCTCACGCTCGGTTCGGTCCTTGAATTCGGCTTTCGCCAGCCGAGACTCGGCCTTGATCCGCTCCAGTCCCGGCGGCAGGCCGCTGAGGGCCTCGCGATACCAGAACGCCGCACGGGCCCGGATCGCCATCGGGTGCTTGGTCTCGCCTTCGGCGAAGTTCCACCAACGGTCGGCCAAAGTCACCTGCTCGGACGGCGTCGACGGCCGTTTCAATTCCGCCTCCGCCAATTCCATCAGCCGCGGATCGGCGGCCCGGGCCAGCAGCGGCAGACCGTCCTCCCAGCGCTGTTTGACCAGGCAGTAGTAGGTCCCGACAATCTCGTTGGCTTCCGGATGCGTCGGATGCTGCAGCAGCAGATCGACGTAATCGGCCACTTCGAGCCAAGCTGTCCGGGCGTCGGCGATTTCTTTCTTGCGGGCGGTTAGGGATGCGATCAGTTTGATGTCGCGGGTCCGGCGCGCGGCGGACAAGGCTGCATTCAAAAACTGGTCGGCCAGATCGAATTCACTTTGCTCGAGCGTCTGTTCCATCAGCTTCCGCCCCTCGGACAGCACCAACTCGTTGTCGTTGTCCGACAACGTCTGCCCAATGCTGGACATGAGGATCTCGGCTCTTTCCGTGCGGCCCTCGGTCTGAAAGGCCTGCGTCGTCAGCTCCAGCGCCTCCAGAGCCTTGGGGATGTCGCCCGCCTCGACCGCTATCTTGCGGCTCAACTCCAGGGCCGCGTAGCGGCCCGCCGGATCGAGATCCGGGCTGCGGCCGAGGGCCAGCAATTTCTCCGCCAGCTCTTTCTTCTCGTCGGGCTTGCGGGCCGACGCGTATTCTTTCTGGTGCGTCTCCCGCAAGGCTCGCCGGGCCAACTGCTGGGACACGTCGTCCGGGACCGGCAAGCGTCCGTCCCGGGGCAGCGACGGCTGAGCAGACCGCCGATCCGCGACGCCGGTTGGGGCGCCGGCAGGAGGCGTAGCCTTCGGGCCCTCCGGCGGCGCATTCTGCGCTGGAAGGCTTGGTTCTGCGGGTGGAGGGCCGGCTGCTTTGGCGAACCTCACGACGGGGTTTTCCTGCAAATACTTCATCAACTCCTGGTCCGGTTCCGGCGTCGGGGGCCGCGTCACGTCCAACGCCAAGACCGGCTCGCGGCCTGCAGGGGTTACCAACGCCAGGAGATGATCATCGGAAATCGTCACGGGGATGCGCCGCACTCCGGTGGGAGGGCCAAACAAGGCGTAACAGCAGTCTTGGTTCTCGCCAAAGAAGTCCGACTGGACGGTGGCCACATCGAACAGGTAATCGTCCGACGACGTCCAGAAAACGGCCTTGGACGGAGCGACGGCAATGACCTGGATCGTGTTCTCGGCGCCGTCCAGCAGCGGCGACATCTCGTCCTGGGCGAACGCGGTGTCGGGGCCGTTCAGGACGACGAACTGTGTCTGGCCCTCCGCCAAACCGGGAGACCGGAAGATGTCCGGGACGCGCGGCAGGAGGGCTTGATTCCGTGGACCACTCCACGGCTCGCCGAGCGAGAACTTTAGAAAGAGGTCATTTTCCCCAAAGTCAGAAAGCAGCAGCACGCGCCAACTGAAACGATTCGGGCCGCAGCACCGGGGAGGCGGAGAGTCACCGCGCCCCCAGTACGCCGCCCAGCCTTGTCCGATTCGCGACAATTGCTCAATGACCCGTTTGCGTCGGGCGATTTCGGCGGCTAACGCCGGGCTGGCCTGCGTTCGCGGTTCGGCCGCTGTGCCGTTGGCTGGCGTTGGCGCCGGAGACACAGGTTGCGCCACGTTGGCTGTCGCCGGGGCAGGTGGTGGGGCGGCAACCTCAGCGGCGGGCCCCGCTTCGGCCACCGTAGTCCCTGGCGCCGGTGCGGAAACCTGTTCTTGGTCTTCCTCGTCCGGCATCCGCGGAGGCGGAAGATGCGAATGACCGCCTCCGCAACCGAGCGTGCCGACGCAGAGCAGCAGAATTAGTGATCGACGCCAAGACCGCATGCCGAATCCCTCCAACCCGCACCGCGCTCGTTTGGCGATTGACCACGGAAGGGCCACCGACGGGCGCTCACCGGAAAAGTTGCAAAACCTCCTCGCCGCTGTCCAGCTGCGAGGAGGTGAAAAACATTCAGACAATCCAGATCGACGCGGCAGGGACGCGACTAGTCCAGGTTGCCCTTGATCGTCTGCTTCTCGACGAACACGCCGCTGAAAATCTGACTCGGTGCCAACTCCACCGGGCCGGGCCGGTACCCGGTCGACGCGACCTGGGTTTCGGTGATCGTGCTCGAGATCGTGAAGCCCGGATTGAGATATCCGTCCTTGTTCGTGTCCTTGAAGGAGCGGATGCTCCCGTCGGCAAACAGTATGTTCGCGTTGCCGGCATGGGTCGGGCCAATGTCGCGAAAGTCCTGCAGGTTCGCCCAAGGATACGCGGTCACCGTGCCCAAAGGCGGCTGTTCGACCGCGTAGAGATTGACGTTCGTGGAAGTATCGATCACGACAAGATCACTGCCCTTGCCCCAGGCCTTGTTGCTGAACGTCGTCATGTTGGCCTCGTTCCGGACCGGCCCGTCGTTGAACGACTCGCATGTCCGGTCGCCCTTCCTGCCGTATACCTTGCCATCGGAGCTAACGAGGGCATCTTCCAGAAACGCCTCCTTGGCGTCACCGAGGTTGGAATCGAACATCAGAGGGATGCTCGAGGACGGGTGAAAGCCCTGCTCGACTGTGGACCGCGAAATGGGGCCCTTGCTGCCGCCTAGCCCCTTCACCGCCGTATTGTTCAGGCAAAGCACCTGGGTGCCGCTGAAGGCCAATTGCGGAGTGTTCCGGACCAAGTAGTAGCTGGACGCGTAATTTGAATTGTAGCCCTTATCCATAATGTGCTTGACGACCCCTTCGGTCAACGCGGCCCCCGTCAGCGAGGCAAGGACCGACTGAACGCCGGCATTGACCTTGTCGCTCGGGCCGCCTTCGTTCGGGCCGAAAGTGGCGGTCCCCAAGTAGTCGTTGATCTTTTCGTTGACTTTCGCAGGATTCGAGGGGCACAGCAACTCACTCGGCTTGCCGTTGCCGCCATTGACCATGTCGGCCACCCAGCCGTACAGGTCGACCGCGCCGTCTCGGCGGCCGTCGAACGCACCGGTGGTGTATTTTTCTTGGGGATCGTTATCCGCGTGGGTCGCCAAGCTGACGAAGATCTGCCGCAGATTGTTGCGGCAGGTGTTTGCGCGGGCCGCTTCGCGGGCCGCCGACAGTGCGGGAAGCAGCAGCGCTGCGAGAATGGCGATGATTCCGATCACCACCAACAACTCGACAAGCGTAAAGCCTTTGCTACGTTTCAACATCTTTCCTTCTCCTAAAGTCACTGATTTGAGTCTCTTCCAAAACATAAACGTACAGGTCCATCCCTCAGGACTTCGCCTTCGGTGAGATCGAAGTCCACCTTCTTTCCAGCGGGTATGTCATCCGCTCCTCTGTTCTCGATTCCGATCTTCCTTCTTCGCCACCCTCCTTTCCGTTTGCCGTACATGGCTGTCAATTCCATTTTCTCGCCCCAGCGGCGTCGCATAGGCATCCTAACCACGCATCCGGCATAACAACCGTCGGAATCGACGGCGGGTCCTCGCGGAGCGACCAAGCCTGTGCGGAACGAGCCCCCGGCAGTGTTCTCCGGGATCCCGGATGCGACCAGTGGATGGGCCGTTGAATGGGTCGGATTAGAAACCAGGCGTGTTAAGGTCGGATGATAGCAGTGTGAATTTGGCGCGATGGATTTGTAAAGGAAATATCAAGCGGCGGTTAGGGCGAATGCGAAGTGCGCGCATCCCTGGGGGACGAAACGTCACTCCGTCTCACTTTGTGCCTCATTCGCCAACCTTTCCGTGTTTGGTTTCGGGTTCACGGCTTTCGACGGCAATTCCTCGAGCAACGCCTGCAGGTTGGCACGGGCCGGAGCAAAATCCGGCCGAAGGCGAAGCAGTTGTTGATATTCCTCGGCGGCTTCCTCTAGCCGCCCCACCCGTGTGAGGGACGCTGCCAGGTTGAACCGGGCTTCCACGAAATCGGGCCGTGCCTTGACGGCCCGCGCGAAGCAATCCGCCGCCCGAGACGGGTGATCCTCGGCCAGAATACCGCCCAGATTGTTGTGTGCTTCGGCCAAGGCTCCATCCATCCTCACCGCCGTTTCGTAGCAGCGGGCGGCTTCCGCGGCATCGCCCAACCTGCGCAGCGCGTTGCCCAGTTGCAGCCAAGCGGCGGCGTGACGAGCATCGAGTTCGACCGCTCGACGCAGGTGCTCGACCGCGGCCCGCTCATTCTTCCGCTGCAGTTCGATCAAGCCCAGCAACAAGTGCGGCCGCGCGTCGGCTGGCGACCGGAGTGCCAACTCGCGGGCGTGTAAAACGGCCTCGTCCATCCTGCCTACCGAGGCCAGCGCGGTGGCCAGCCGCTGCCGTGCGTCCAAGGAGTGCGCGTCGCGCCCGAGCACGGCCTCGAAACAGGCAATCGCTTCGTCCAACCGCTGTTGATCCGCCAGGCACTGACCCAAATTAACCTGGATCACCGGATCATCCGGATTCAGTTGCAGGGCCGTGCGAAAATGCCTTTCGGCTTCGTCGCCGTGCCCCTCTTGCGCGGCCACAAGTCCGAGTTGCTGCCGGAACCTTGCACCCTGCGGATCTCGCCGCACGGCCTCCTCGCAATGCTGACGGGCTGCCGCCAGATCGTCCAACTTCATCAGTCCCCGTGCCAGGTTCCCGTGAATCTCCGCCATGTCCGGATTCAAGGCGAGGGCCTGCTGCAAAACCTCGACTCCCTCTTCGACACGCCCCGCATCCAATAAGGCATCGCCCAAATTGCTCAAAGCCCGCGCCCAGCTGTGAGGTTTGCGGTACGAACGACTCTTTTCGACCACGTCGGTCCACATCGCGATGCTGCTGTGATAGACGCGGTTTCGGCTGATTGTCAGAGCACCCAGCACCAGGACCAACCCCAGGACGGTCGCGACGCACGCGACCCGCGCGAACCGCATCGGCAGCCGGCGCAGGAGTTCGTAACCCCCCCAGGCCAGCACGGCGGCCGCGCACGCGGACGGCAAATACATGCGATGCTCGAAGCACAAGTCCTGCAGCGGCACGATACTGGACGTCGGCGCCAGGATCAAGAAGAACGCCAGCCCAAGAAACCCGGCGCGGCGGCCGGAGAGACAGGCGATCACGCTGGCGCAGAACAGCCCCACAACCAGCAGGCTGGGAAGCAAAATTCCCGTCAGCCAGCGGGTTTCGGCCGGCCAGCCGTAGTCGAGGCATTGTCCTTGCGGCCAAATGGTCAGCCGCAGGTAGTGGAGAATCACGCCCGGTTGACTGCGCGCATACTCCCAAGCACTTACGGATTGGATGCCGAACCCCGCCGTTGCCTTGGGGCCAGCCAACATCCCGGGAATCAGCACGGTCGAGGCCACCGTGAGCGGCAACACATAAGCCGCGTGCAGCCAGCCGCGGCAGCGCAGGACTTCGCGCCAACTGGTCGCCAGGAAAATGCGGTCGTACAACCACAGGACGGGAAGCACGGTCACCATCACCTCTTTGCTGGCCAAGCCCAGACAGTAAGCCGTGAAGCTCCCGGCGTACCACAGATTCCGCACCCCAGGCGCCGTTGTCGTCGCACCCCGGAGATAGCCGTACAGCGTCAGTAGAAAAAACAAAGCCATCATCGCTTCGCAGCGTTGGACGATATACGTCACGGCCTGGGTTTGCAGCGGATGAACGAGCCACAGGATCGCCGCCGCGAAAGCAATCCCCTTCGCCGAATCGGCGAATCTGCCTCCTAGGGATGGCAGCCGAAGCGTCCGATGCAACAAACCGTAGAACGCCAAACCCGCCGCCAAATGCACCAGGATGTTCAGGACGTGATAGCCGGTTGCGTCCAATCCACCCCAGGCGTAGTTCATGGCCAAAGTTACGGGCAGGAGCGGCCGTGTGGGAAAGGAACGGGCGAGACGGTTCATGGGCCACATCTGCCGAATCGCCTGATTGTCCACAATGTGTAGCTGGTCATCGAACAAAAAAACTCCCGGCAGGCTGTTGGCGTAGACGAGGACGCCCGCTGCCACCAGGACCATCGGCGGCAGGATGGCGCTGGCAAGTGCCCGCCACCGCGTGGAGCCCAAAACCGCGTGTCCGCATACCAAGTTGCTTGGGTTCATCGGATTTCCAGGGATTTCCGGCTGCTGTGGTTTCGAACCGCTTCGTCGAGCAACGTCAAGTTCTGCCGTGCTTCGTCCCAAGCGGGCCGGATCAGCAACGCGGCTTGGAGGTGGGACACGGCCCGCTCCGGAAACCCCAGCCTGACCCAGGTGTTTGCCAGGTTGTAGTGAGCCTCCGCGTGCCGGGGCTCGCGTCTGATCGCCGACTGGTAGTAGACGATGGCTTCCTCGGGACGAGTTGGGCCGATCAAATTCGCGATCGCCACGGCGAGGTCGGCGGACTCGGGGACCGTGGCTAGGGCGGCGGTCAGATGCCGAAGTCCCTCGTCAGGATCGGTGGCCGCGAGCAATTGCCCTAACGTCGCGTGCGCCTGGGGGTGACGAGGGTTCAATCGCAACGCCTCGCGGGCATGGCGAATGGCTTCCGGTGTGCGTCCCATTCCCGACAGCGCGGCCGAGAGATTCACGTGCGCATCCGCCAATCCGGAATCCCGCTGCAACGCCGTCCGGCATTCATCGGCCGCCTCGGCAAATCGCCCCAGCGGAATCAAACACGCCGCCAGATCGACGCGCGTCCGAGCATCCCCCGGATCGCGCGACAACGCGCGCAGATAGTACTCCCGCGCTTCCGCAAAACGGTGACCGCGGGCCAGGAAGAGCCCGTAGTTACGGTTTGCCTCGGGATACGTTGGTGCCAATCGCAGGGCCGCCTCCAGGCATAGCCGTGCTCGATCCGGTTGCCGGTCCAACAGCAAGGCTCCCAGGTTGTTGTACGCCCGCGGATTCCAGGGGGCTTGCACGAGTACATCGCTCCAGAGTGCCTCGGCGCTATGGTACACGCGGTTTCTCTGGTACGTGGCAAAACCGAGTGCCGCGACGATGACGGCCACGATGGCGGCGGCCGGCACGCTGCACGGCATGGAAAACCAGCCGCAAGGCTCAGGCTGTTGCCGCCGTACCGCTCTTGTTCCGCGAAACGACGCGCTCGCGGGCTTCCCCGCCGTCGCATGTGGAAGCGGCATCCTCCGGGCCCAAAATCGAAGGGTTTCATGGGCGACCAGCACGCCAGCCAGGACCACACACGCCAAAGGCAAGTACATGCGGTGTTCGAAGCACAGGTCCAAGACGGGCACGAAACTGGAAGTCGGCGCAAGCATGACGAAGAAAGCCACGCCCAGAAAGCCCGATTTCCAGCCACGCACCAATCCTCCCACGCTGCCGACCGCCAACCCCAACACGGCCAAGCCCGGCAGCAGGATGCCGGTCAGCCAACGCGTCTCGACCTGCCACGCGTAGTCAAGGCACTGGGGATAGGGACGGATCGCGAGCCACAGATAGTGTAGGATCACCCGCGGTTGGCTGCGGGCATACTCCCACACCGTCAATTCCCTCATCCGGAACCCGGCCTGTGCGTTTTCGGCCTCCAGCAAGCGAGGAAAGATGGCGAAAGCGGCTGCGGCGAGAGGAGCCCATAGAGCCAAGTTAACCCAACCGCGGCGAGCCATGATTTCCCGCCAACTGCCCGCCAGGAACACGCGGTCGTACAGCCACACCACGGGCAGCACCGTCACCATCACTTCCTTGCAGCCCAAGCCCAAGCAAAACGTGACGAAGGTCAGTACGTACCAAACCCCGCCACGCGGCGAGGTGGCGCCCCGCACGTAGCAGTACATCGTGAGCAAATAGAACAACCCCATCATCGATTCGCACCGCTGGATGACGTAGGTCACCGCCTGCGTTTGGAGCGGATGGACGGTCCAGATGAGGGCGCAGGCCAGTGCGATTCCATCGGCGTTCCCGAAGCGAGACGCGACCGACGGCAGTCGCAGGGTACGGCGTACCAATCCAAACAGGGTCAATCCTGCCGCCAAGTGAACAGCGATATTGAACAGATGGTAACCGGTCGCATCCAACCCGCCCAGTCGGTAATTCACAGCTAGCGATATTGCTACTAACGGACGGGTCAGGAAGGATCGGGCGACCCGATCCAGCGGCCAGAGTTGTCGGATTCCCTGGTTCTTGACGATGTGAACCTCATCGTCGAACACGAACACGCCGTCCAGGCTGTTGGCATACACGGCCAGTCCCGCCAGGATCAGAACCAAGGGCGGCAACAATGCCCTGACGAGACGTCGCCAACGGCTGGTTTCAGGCTGGAGGGGATCAGTTGCTTGAACCGCATTTGACATAACCCGGCAATAAACCCCGGTCCGGTTAAGATCGCATGAGGGAGGCGTGAATTTCGCGAGAAAAGCCGTTCATGACGCAGGTAAAATAAGAGACGACCCGCCAGATCACTAAACAGGGCCATGCGACAAGGAAAAGGGAACGCTAATCTCCGCTAATTAACACTAATTGGGACGCGTTAGTGGAAATTAGTGGAGATTAGTGGAGATTAGTGTTCCAAGTTCTTGGAAGGGTTTTGCGCTCCCCGAGTCTTGTTGAGTAGCAGGAGGGAACCTAGCAAACAGAGCCTCCATTTTCTCGGCGGTTGCCCTAAGTCAAGCGAAACTCTACCGCGTGCGGCACAGGCGGCGGAGCAGACCGTGCAGATGGAAGCCGCCGCCGACGCCGTACATGCGCCGCACCGTGACCCCCGGGATCTGACGTCGGAAATTGGACAACGACCGTTCCACCTCCTCGACTAGGTTGTCCAAGTCCGGTTCCAACACGTCGTACATCTGGTACACGCGCCGGGCCCGGGCGGGTTGCCGTTTCAAGAGCTCGGCTTGCTCCCGGGTCAACTTGAAGGGGCGGACTAACTGCGCGGTGAACGTCTCGCCACCAACGCCAATACTGCGGAACCAGACGCAAGTCGGCGAACTGATGATCAGGTTCGTCATTTCGGCGCCCACGTCCAGCAGGGCCACAGCCTGAGACGAGGCCGCGGCTTCTTGCTCGCCGCCGAAAAACTCGTACACCGCCAGGTTGTGCAGCGCCAAGCACTCGCTCTGGATCACGTCCACCCGCAATCCCGTCTCCTCGCCCAGCTGGATCAGATTGCTCACTTGGAACTGCTTGACGGCCTGCATCGCAAGGCGTTGGGTGGTGGTCGGCGACGCACCATCGGGTCGAGGAAACAGGTGATAGCCCCAGGCCAAGTCGTTCAGGTTCATGGGGAACTGGTAGTCGGCTTCCCGCCGGATCGTATCCTCCAGTTTCTTTGGTTCGACCGGCGGAATCTCCAGGAACCGGCCCAACGTCAAGAGCCCGGCCACACTCAGGCAGATCCGCTCGCCTTCGACCTTGTTCTTAGCCGCGAACTGCAGGAGTGCTTCCTTCTGCATTTGACGCCGTTCGCCCTCGTCGGCCGCGGTCGTCAAGCTCCGTCGGTATTCAATCGTCTCGACCGCATCCAGCGTAACCACCGCCCGTTGCCGGTCGCAGGTCAGCCGGGCGGCCTTCAGGCTCGTGACGCCCAATTCCAGGCCCCAGGCCGCAACCGGCTTGGACTTGAACCGCGGCAGTCTCCCCAGCAGGCCCGTCTCCCGCTGCGGCAGCAAGTTGATGGCGACCGCCGCCTGGTCCAGTCCTTGGAGAGCCAGCCCGCAGGCCACAAAATAACGGCCGGGCGACTTCCGCAGCACGGCCTCCACGGCCGCCGGACAAACGATCCGCTGCAGTCCGGCCAGGGCATGCACCGGGAAACCATACCGGTAATTGCGCTGCGCCGCCCAAGCCGGTGCGGCCAGCCGGCGATCCGGCGAGGGCTGCGTGACGCGGGTCCGCAACTCCTCGACCATCTGCTGAACCTGCGGATCGTCCGGACTGAGCTTCAGCAGCCGTTCGGCCAGTCCCAGCAGCGGGGCATTGGCGACAGGACTCAGCTTCAGGTCTTCCAGCAGCCAGTCGAGTTCCCGGGCCCGGTCGCGGAGTTTCTCGACGTCCGCGTCGGCAACCGACGTCGGAATCTGCCCAACCAACTTCACCGCGGCCGCGTAGTCGCAGGCAGCCAGTTTCTTCTTGGCTGCGGCCACCAGCCGGTCCCGCAACTGGCCCGACAGGGCCAGCGCCATCTCGTGGCCTGGTTTCAGTTCCAACAACCGCTCGATCTTGCCCGGCAGTTCGTGCAGGGCCTTGTCCCGCAGCGATTGCTGAATCCCGGCCGTCAACTCGCCGACTTCGTCCCGTTTCGACCGGGCCTCCGTCAGCACGCGGATGGCTTTCTCGTCCCGCAGGGCCTCGGGAACCCGTTCCAGTGCCGTGGCCGCCTCGGCGTACCGCCGATGCTCCAGATGGCCTTGGGCTTCGCGCAGCGAGTTGACGGCAAACTGCTCCCAGCGTTCCTTTTCCGCGGTCAGTTCCTCGACCAGTGCTTCCGCCTGCCCGACGAATGACTGCAGCTTGGCGTCTTCGAGTCGCGTCAGTCCCTTGAGCCGCGAGATGGCCCGCTCGAAGTCGTGCTCCGCCTGCAGTTGCCGGGCCGCCTGCAATTGAGTCTCGCACTGCTGCCGCCGCTCGTTGATTAATCGCTCCAAGTCCGTCCCGCACTTGCCGCAGAACTTCTCGCCGTGCCGGTGCGGCGCAGCGCAGTCGGGACACGTCTCCCACAGCGACTGGCCGCAGCGGCCGCAGAAGGAGCGGGTCGAGGTGTTTTCCTGGCCGCAGTACCCGCAGATCAGGTCCTCGCCTAACGAGAACGCGAGACTGCTGTCGGCCACCCGCCTGCGGCGTTCTTCTCCCGCGACTGTTTCGGTCATGCAATCACCGCCTGGGGGGCATCACGGCAAAGGCCAAACGCAGGGTCAGGTCGCGAATCCGGGGATGATCGAACGTCAGCTTCAAGTCGCCCAGTTGCGCCCCCCGATAGATGCACTGCGGGGCGTCCGCGGGAATCGTGAGGTCCAGGTGGTACAGGTGATCCTTGCCGTCCGTCCCGGCCGGCGTGAGCGCCGCCCGGAGAAACTCGGGCCGGAATTCCGCGCGGACCATTTCCAGCCGGGAATCCTCGTCGCGGACTTTCAACAGCACGCGATGCTGGTAAGCCTTGCCCGGGGGATGAATGCCCAGGTCGACGATGCCCGGCTCCTCGACCCCGACGCCGTACACGGCCAAACGCCGCAACACCCGGCCGGAAATCGGGAGCGCCAGGACCAGCGGCTCCGTGGTGCCACTCGCGGCCGCCTGGCTTTCGATCTGCACGACTCCTTGGAACGGGCCGCTGGGCATGTCCGCAGGCAGCGTCACGCTCACCAGGTAGCCGGACTTCGCATCGACGGAGGGCAGTGTTTCGGGGGCGGCGGCCGCCACCGTACAAACGGCGCCGGCGATGGAACAGCGCGCCTGGGGAGCTGGCAAGTCCGGCCAGACTTGCGAGTAGACCAACGCGGATACCGAGGCAGCCTGGCCGGGAGCCACGTCGGGAAACTGGAAACGGTCCGGCTGCACCCCGACCTGCACCCGCACGGTGCCTCGGACCATCAAGCGGAATTCGTAGTTGCTGCTGTCGTTCGTCGAAACGAGCACGCCTTCGGCATACTCCGGCTGATTCGCGCCCGTGGTCCAGGTGACGCGGACTTCGCTGGATTGACCGGGCGGTACGACCGGCCGCGCGATCTCGCCGCGAATGGTCGCGCACGAAGGCTCCCCCAGGGAAAGCTCCAAGGGCCCCTTGCCCTTGTTCTGAATCACGAACGTGTGCGTCGCCGTCGCCAAGGCGTCCATGACGCCGAAATGATGCTCGGTCGCCTCGGCCACCGCCTCCGGCCACGACTCCATGCGGGCGATGTTCCGTTCACGTTGGAGGTCCTCGCGGCGCGTGAGGTAATTGCTCGCGCCCAGCGCGAGAAAAGGACCCACGACGGCCAACAGCGGCAGGGAGTAAAGCAGAGCGTGTCTAACGGTTAGTTTTGGCATGGTTACTAGGGTGCCGCCAAGCGGACGGCTTGCAGCGAATACAGACTCGTGACGTCATCCGTCGGTAACTCGACTGCCGTGGTGGCGGTAAAGCCGTTGTCCAGGTAGCCGTCCTTGTCCAGGTCGGTAAACGCCCGCACACTGCCATCGGCGAATAGGATGTTGCAGACGCCGCCATGCACGGGCTGAAAACCGCGGTAGTCTTGCAGCACATACCGATTCCACATCGCCCACCATCCGCCGGGGCCATTCCGCGCCAGAGGCGGATCATTGTACGGTGGGGCAAGCGGCTGCAGCCCCCCTGGGGTCACCGCCCCGACGACCGGACCGTTCGTGTAGGATTTGGCCAGCGGTTCGCCTGCGATGAAGCGTCCGAGCGGTTGGCTCAGCGACCTGACGGGAGCCGCATCGGCGAGGAACGGAATCATGCTGCTCGAGACATTCGCCGTGTCCATGGTAGCCATGTTCAGCGGGCCCCGAGTCACATTTCGAGACTTGATTTCATCGGAGCACGCCGCGTCCTTCTTTTTCGGATTGCCGTCGTCGCCCAGGACCACATCGGATCGAACCAGGAACCAGCTGGCGATGTAGTTCGTGTTGTATTTCCGTTTCAGGATTTCGCTCTCGACAAGCGCCCGCCGGTCGCCTGCCGTGCCTTCGACAATCTTGCGGCAGGGATTGATCGCCTGCGTCCCATCAGGCAGGGTCTGGGGGGGACTACCGGCATAATTAATCCCACACGCGGTTGCCGCTGGCGGGCCCCAATTCAGCAAATCATCAAAAGTCTCGCTGACGCGCGCCGGATTCGCGGCGCAAAGCATGTCTCCGACGGGAATCTCCAACTTGACCAAGTCCGCCACCCAGCTCACGTCCGTCACCGAACCGTCCTCTTTCCAATCAAAAGCACCGGTGCAGAAGGTGTGGCGACCGTCACGCTGGGCGTGACCGACGATCGAAATGCCCAGCTGACGCAAATTGCTTTGACAAAACGCCTTCCGGGCCGAGTTGCGGGCCGCGCCGAGCGCCGGCAGGAGGATCGCGACCAATAAACTAACGATCGAGATCACGACCAGCAGTTCCACCAAGGTGAAGCCGCGCCGCCGATGGCAGCGATCCGACGGAGATCCGGTGATGGTTTCCGAAACCTGTGGATCCACGGTGATGCTCCTCCCTTGAGTGTGTCTTACGTTGGGCGACTTGGCCGATGTTGCGCGGACGGCAGTGCCCACGGGAACGACATGCCGACGGCGCAAGAGACGCGAACCGGGCCGACTCCAGCCGCCCATTGTGCCGCGTTGCGTTAAGAACAGATGAAGCACCGATGAGAATTGTGTTAGGGTTTGCATGAGGACTCGACGGAGCCGTGGTGGCGGAAGCCTGCTTGCCCCGCGGCTGCCGACCCATCGTGAACCTTCGGTTAATTGCGGCGAACGTGGCCTGCGTTTCGTTGACGCACGCAGGTTCGAGCATAAACTGACCGCGGCCAAGTCGCTGACACGACTCGTTCACCGTCCAGGCAAGCGGGCTGTCGATTTAGTCGTGGCGTAAGCTTCCAGCTTGCGAAATGGGCAACGGAAGCAAAATAGCAAACTGAACATAGGCAGGGTCGGCAAGCTGGAAGCTTACCCCACGTGCCACCACCGAGTAAATCAACAGACCGCAAGCTGGACTGGGGTCGCAGAGGCGAAGCAAGACAGTAAGTAAGACCGGGACCAAGTTCTGTGCGCGGAACCAGGACCTGCTCGTTTAACCGCGACCCAGCGGGGAGCGCGTCTGCCGCCGCTGCCGTCTCCCTTTCACGCTCCCCGCTGGGTCGCGGTTAAACGAGTTCAAGACCACCACACAAACCGGCGTTCCTTGGGGTGATACCGGCACGGGGCAGCATGACCAGATGGGTTGCAGCACAACGGAGGTTCTGGGGGCCGCTGCTGGGCGGCATGCTGGCCGTCTGCGCCGGCTGTGATCGCCCTCTAACCACCGGCGAAGAAGCTGTTCTGATGAGCAGGCAACTGGTGCCGCCGCCTCAAGCGGGCCGGCGCCCTGCCCAAGGTTCGTCCAACGAGTCCCGCGGCTGGCCCGGCATCTTCGGCCCCGACCGGAATTGCGTGTCGCCGGAAACCGACGTGCTGACGGAGTGGCCCGAAGCGGGCCCGGCAGTCCAATGGTCGCGTCCCGTGGGCTTGGGCTACAGCGCCCCGGTCGTGCTCGATGGGGCGCTGGTGCTGTTCTACCGCGAGGGCGACGAAGAAGTGATCGAGGGGGCCGACGCGGAAACCGGACGGACACGCTGGACCTTCCGCTATCCCACCGCCTATCGCTGTCCCGTGAATTACTCGAGCGGTCCATACAGCACCCCCGTGCTGGACCGGGACCACGTCTACGCTTGGGGAGCAGAGGGCCAACTGCACTGCCTCGACCTGCACCGCGGCACGGAGTGCTGGTCCCGCTCGCTGAACGACGAGTACGACGTCGAGCCGGGGATGTTTCCCGTCGGTTCCAGCCCGCTGCTGGACGGTGATCGGCTGATCTTGAACGTGGGGGGGCGCGCATCCGCCGCCGGGATCGTCGCCTTGGACAAACGCACGGGCCAAACGCTATGGACGGCGACCCGTGACGGCGCGAGTTGCGCCACGCCCCGGGTTGCCATGATTCACGGCCGCAGGATGGTGTTCGTCTGGACCTACGACAACCTCGTTGCGATGGATCCGGAATCCGGCCGCGTGGGGTGGCGAGTCGCCTTTCGAGCCAAACACCCCGACACGATCAACGCCACCTCGCCGGTGGTTTACGGCGACATCGTGTTGGTGAGCGGGTACCAGGTCGGCAGCCTGTGCCTGCGTGTCCTGCCGGACGGAAGCTGCCAGGAACTGTGGCGAGGCAAGAAAGATGTCCTCGACAGCCACTACAACAACCTGATCTGCCTGGACGGCTACGTCTACGGGTTCGGCACGATCGGTGGCGGGCTGCGATGCGTGGAATTGGAGACGGGCCGCCTGATGTGGCGGTGGAAATCGCGTTTGCGCAACGCCGCTTCGATCGCCGTGGGCGATCAGCTGGTCCTGTTCGACGAGCGGGGCCGCCTGGGCTCGGTGCGGGTCGGCCCCGAGGGTTACGAAGCCGGTTCAGCGACCGCCCGCGGCCTGCTCTCCGGCCGGTGTTTTTCGGCGCCGGCGTTGTGCGATGGGTTGTTGTACATCCGCAACGAAGAGGAGTTACGGTGCTTGGACTTGAGCAAGGCACAGCGGACGGTCGCCCCCATGTAGGCCCGTCTCTCCGAAACCGGCTTCCGCGTCGCGGAGAGGGAACACGAATGAACGCTAATCATCGCTGATCTGGAGATTAGTGTCGATTAGCGGAGATTAGTGTTCCGCTTCCCGCGCCCGCTGTTCTGCCGTCCCAAGATCGACGATCGTTTTGTCGGTGTTAACGGTCTGGAGGGCCAACCTGTGGCGTGCGCGCATGCTCCAGATGCCGTCGGAAGGCCCGGCGTGCCGCATCACCGCAGCCCCGCCGATCGCAGCAACTCGTCCGCCCACTGGGCGTCGGGCGGCGACAGCGGCGGCTCCGGCTCGGCGCGGTAATCGAGCCGGGCGTCGTAGCGGCCGCGGGTATAGCAGAGCCCGATCAACTCCTGCAGATCGAGCGCCACGTCGCCATCCTGCGCTCGCAACGGCACCGCGATCCGCGGCAACGGTTCACGCAGCGGGCAGGGATAAGCGTACAAGACGTCGGGCTCGGTTGCCCGCCACACGCTGACCACATAGGGCGCCCGTTGGGACGGCCGGATCTGGTCCTGAGGGGCCAGCACCATGTAGTCACCGTCGCGGATCAAGTCGATCTCGACCACGTTGACGCCTCCGTCGCGGTAGGTCCGGCGCTTGCGGCGGTACGCCTGCCGCCGGTCCAGGTCGATCTTGTTCGTCGGGCTCAGCACTTCGATGGCCGTCACCACGCGTCCGCCGGCTTCGACAATCTGCACATGCCGCTGAGGATGCGTCTCCGGATCGACCAAGACCAGCGGCTCGGCCACCGCCAGTCCGGCGGTGGCGGTCGCCACACCGCCGGGCGCGTCCCAAGCCTCTGCAACATGCACATCCGGACACAACCGCCGTGTCCGCTCGGCCTCGTCATCGTCGACGGTCACCGCCTCCTCGACGCTGGCCCACAGGCCTTCGGGCAAATCGGCCTGCAACTGGTCACAGAGATACGTCATCAGACGCGTATGGACGTCCCGCCAATGCTGTTCCAGGTACGGATTCATCCCCGGAAACGGATTCTGTCGGTTCGCAAGTTGGATCATGCTTTCAGTGTACCGGCCCCGCCGCAGCGCAGCAAGCCGCACGCCGCAGCGCGTCGGGCCACGGTTTCCGCCGTGTCATCCGGCAACTCACGTCGCGGCGTCTCCGGATGGGGCCCGCAGGCTGCACTGGTGCGTCGTCAAGCGAAAATGCCGGGGTTGCAATGAGTAAGCGGCATGGCCTTAGCCGCGGGTGGCGACCGGAACCGGCGGCTAGCGCCACCGTTGCCAAGGAGTCGTGAACGAAAAACCAAGGCCATGTGAAAACGGCGCGAAGATTCCGGGAAGTCAGGCTGATCGGCGTCTGTTGCGGGCCGCGCCGCCGTACAATCTGCGCGGGTTGGAACGAGTTCAAGAAAAGGCCGTTTCGGCAGAACGATGGAGGCAGAATCATGCCGAGACACCCTTTCAAGTTTCTGCCCCATCACTTCGCCGGTTTTTCCCCGCCGTCCGCATGAACCAAGAATCAATTCCCAACCTGCGTGGTGGCAACGTCGGCGCCCGCACGACGACCATGCGTATGGCCCAACGCTTCCTGGTTTCCCTGTGCGTGGGATTCTTCATCGCCCTGGCTTGGTCGCAGAGCGAACGGGGCGTCGATCAGCGGTTCTATCTGCGCTGGAGCGACGCGGCGGTCAGCGGCGACATCGAGCGGCTGGGGGCCGGCCTGCCTCGATCCGTGTGTGGCATTCCTTTTTTTCACTGGCAAGCGGGCACGGGCATGATCGCCGTTCCTGCGAGATGGGCGGCGGGGGCCCTGGGCCACGCCGACCAAACGGTGCAAATCACGGGATTCCTGTGCGCCGGCCTCTTCTGGTGGACCTTCTGGTGGGCCTTGCGCGAATTGTCGGATCCACCGCGCGCCTGGTTCGGCTGTGCCTTGGCTGCCGTGGCTACGCCGTTGGGCTACTATTCGCTGTCGGTTTCCTCCGAAACCGTCAGTCTGTTCCCGCTGGGCGTCTTGTTACTGCAATTCTGCCGCGGCCTGCGCGGGCGGCCGGCCAGTGTCGTGGCTATCGCAGCAGCGGCCGCGCTGTTGATGACCATCCGCTCGTACTTGGGCGTCTACGCCTGGCCCGCGATGTTCGTGGCGGTCGTCCAGTCGGCCAGGCGAGGCCGGGCCCGTCTGGCGGCAACCCTCGCCGTGCTGGCCTCCGGTGTCGCTGTGGCCGTGGCGCAGATCGCGGTTGTGAACTTCTGGATGACCGGCAGCCCGTGGGATTCGCCGTACCGGTTTGGCGACGCGCAATTCTCGAGCTTGGATTGGACCTGCCCTCACGGATCCCGGGTGTTGCTGGAGACCTTTCACGGTCTGTTCCCCACCCATCCGTTCATGCTTCTGGGGTTGGGCGCGCTGGCGGCACTGGCGATTCGGCCTTCCAACACGGCGCCGAGAGGTTACTGGGAATCGGAGGCATGTGGCGGTCGGCTGACGGCGTCCGCGGTGCCCGAGCGTCCCGCCTGGGGGATCGTGCTGCTCGCGGTTGCGGTCCACGTCTATTTCCAAGGCTGCTGGTATTACTGGTGGGTGGCGGAAATCTCGTTCGGGATGCGGGGACTGGTGGCGGCATCAGTGCCTGCCGTCCTGGCGTTCATCCGGCTTGCTGCGATCGGCAGATTTCCTCACGTGGCCGGGTCTTTCCGAGACCGGAATCGCGTCTCGGAGAGACCCGGCCACGTGAAATGTGCAAACGACGACTTGCCGAATCGCCGTCTGAGGATCGCCGGGGCGTTCCTCCGGCTCGTAATCACGCTGGCGTTGGCCTGCGCCGCATGGTCCTGGCTGCTGTGGCTGCAAGGTCCGATGGATTACCTGGACTGGGGCAGCATGGGGGAGGGCCAATGGCTGAGAATCCAGACGTGGATGGATCTTGAGATGGTTGCGATTGTGCTTGCCGGCGTCATCGTCATGGCGGTTTTCTGGTGGGCCTGCCTGGGAGGATCTTGGGACCGCTGGACGGTCTTCGCCGCAGGGTTGCTGGTCTCGGTCACGGCCCATCTGCTCGAGCGAATCGTGTTTCAGCCGCCGGAGAATCTGCTGGCCTTTTACGGCCTGGTGGCCGCAGCGACGGTGCTGACCGGCATCGGCTCGTCCAGACGGTTGCGCCGACGGTGTGAAGTCCGCGCGGCAACCAAGTTGGTGGCCTGCCTGCTGTTGGCGGCCTCGATCGCGGCGTTTTCTCATTTGGCATGGCACACCCAGCGCCGGCTTGTCCGGCTCACCGGCGACTTCGCCACGTTCAACGCTGACGACGCCGCGGCAGCGTACAAGACGTTGAACCAGATCCCGCGATTCTCAACGCAGCGGAACAGCCTTCGCGGCTATCTGACCCGGACTTTGGGCGAGGCGTGGTGCAGGGATCAGGATCGGATCATTCAGGGCGGCGAAGAAGTCCACCACGTCAAATCACAAGGGACGCGGACGCGGATGCGGAACGCGGTCAAGGATTAGAGGGAGCCATCTTCTCGAACGATGCTAACCTGGAGCCTGGATTATGAAAGTCTGATGAAATCCCGCCGCCCAGGGACCGGAAAGCGGGTTGCTGTCTTGCCTGCCCTGGCTTGGCCGCTTAGAACGAAGAGCGACGTTGCGTTGCAGCGCGTGGCGAGACTCCTTTCGAAGATCCTGGACCGAACAGCATGATTGCCCAGCGGCGTGCGTCGCCAAATCTGGTCGTGATTCCGGCTTTCAACGAGCAGGAGGCACTGCCGCACACGATCGCGGCCCTGCAATGCCTGCCGGATGACTTCGAGTTATTGGTGGTGAATGACGGCTCGACCGATTCCACAGCGGATGTGGCGCGCGCATTGGCGGCCACGTCGCGGCTCAAGCTCCATGTCGTGGACTTGCCGCTGAACGGCGGGATCGGCGTCGCCGTGCAGACGGGTTATGTGTTCGCGGCGCACCAGCGGCGTTACGACTATGTGATTCAGTTCGACGGCGACGGCCAACACGACGTGGCCGCACTGCCGCGTTTGGTCGAGGAGTGCCGGCGGGCGGATCTGGATCTGTGCATCGGCTCGCGGTTTCGGGAGGCGGACGGCCAGGGCTTTCAGTCGACCTACTGGCGGCGCGTCGGCATCCGCTTCCTGGCGGGGCTGATCAGCTGGTTGGGCGGCGTGCGGGTGACTGATCCGACCAGCGGATTCCGCTGCGCCGGCCCCCGGGCCTGGAGTTCATTTGCCCGCCAGTACCCGGACGACTATCCGGAACCGGAATCGCTGTACTGGTGCATCCGCAACCGGCTGCGGGTGGCCGAGGTCCCCGTGATGATGTTCCCCAGGGTGGGAGGCACAACGTCGATCTTCAGGCTGCGCGCCGCGTATTACATGGCGAAGGTGACGCTCGCCATTCTGATCGACCGCATCCGGCTGCAAGAGAGCCCGTTGACATGACTGCCGAACGCCTGATGTTCGTGGCCGGCGTGGCCGTGTTCCTGGTGACCCTGTGGTGGGTCCGCAGCCGGATGCTGCGGGAGCGCTACGCGATTGCCTGGATGCTGTTGGCCACGCTGCTGCTGGTCTGCGGCATCTTCCCCGGCACCATCATGCGATTTGCCGATGCCACCCGGCTGAGCTATCCGTCGGCCGTGCTGTTCATCTCGCTGAGCGCCATCTACTGTTTCTCGTTCTTCGTCACCGTTTCCCTGACGCGGCAGCATCGCCGCACGGCTCGTTTGCTGCAGGAAGTCGGGATTCTGAAGGCTCAGCTGGGGAGACTGCAGTCCCGGCTGGATGCGGCAGCGGACGAAGAGGAACCGGGGGAGGACTGCTGCGAAGCGACGGATGCCGCCGGAGCGTCGGGAGAACCATCCGGCAGCGGGCCGCGATGGCCCCGATGAAGCGTGCCGTTCCGAGGCTGCGGGGTGAAGCGTCGCGTGGTCATCGAAGGAAGCAGCGAGGAACGTCCATCGGCGAGACCCCCAAGAGCTTGCCTCGTGGGTGAATGAGATTGTCGAGCTAAAACCGGTAACGCCACAACCCACCCGTCCCCCACTCCCCGATTCGGCCGCCGGAGGCGGCCGAATCGGGGAGTGGGGGACGGAAGGCGGCTCAGGGAAACGTTGACCGGTTTGGCCTGTAAGCACCGTTCGAGAAATAACTGTCCAATCTTCCGTGAGCGGCAAGGCGCTAGCCCAATGCCACTTACTTTGGGAGCATTGGGGGCGTTCTTGTTAGCGGAGCGGCGCAAGCCGCCCGGTTTTCCGACGGTGATACCGGACGGCTCGCGCCGTGCCGCTGCAAAGTAAGCGGCATTGGGCGCTAGCCGCCGGCATTGCTGCCAATCCGGACGATCAGAAACCGGCGGCTAGCGCCTTGCCGCTCACGTATTCCTCGAACGGTCCTTATGCTTTGCCCAAGATCCCCAGTCTCGACAGCACCCAATACGCGGCGATCGCCTTCTCGGCGTACAGGCGGTTCAGGAACAGGCTCCAGGGGTGTTTGCGGGCATGCCGACGGGCCACCGCACAATGTTCGCGAAACCGGTCTCGAGTGACGGTGTTGGTCTTGCTGTCGCCGTGCCAGCGGAACTGCGACAGCACCCGATCCACGATCCGCGGGTCATTCAATTTGGCCATGCGCAGCCACAAATCGTAATCCATCGCGTGCTGCAATGTGACATCGGGTTCGCCGATTTGCCGGCCGAACGCCCGTCTCCAGAAGACGCTCATTTGGCAGATGAAGTTCTCCTGAACAAGGCGTGCGAACGAATACTTCAGCAACCGCCGGTCCTTGTACTGCGTGATCCAGCGCTGGATCTCCCGCCCTTCCGCATCGATGATCTGGCAACGGCCGATCAGCCATTGGGCTTCCAGCCTCTGGACGAATCCCTCGACAACCGCGGACAGCGCGCCGGGCGTGTACAGATCGTCGCTGTTCAACCAGCCGACGACGTCCCCGCCGGCCCGGGAGAATCCTTTGCACAAAGCATCGGCCTGACCGTTGTCGCGCTCGCTGAGCCAAACCAGCCGCGGATCTCGGATCGACCGCAGCAATTCCACGCTCCCGTCGGTGCTGCCGCCGTCCATGACCAGCATCTCCAGGTCGAAGTCCCCTTCCTGCGACAGCACACTCTCTATTGCCAGCCGCAGGAAGCGGCACTGATTATAGGACGGCGTGACAATGCTGATCTTCATTTGCGACTCCTCCGGCCGTTGAAAAAAGCCGGCCGAAAACCGGACCGCAGTTGACTGACTGTTACGGCGGTCCCGACCGCATCCATGCGCCGATGTTCTTGCCCGCGAGATGTTGCAGGTTACGCTTTGGCATGTCGATGACGCGCTCGCTGTGTTCACACAGTGTTGTAAGGCAGCCAGCAGGGAATCATCCACCCAGCGGACTTTGGCGAGCGTCGGATAGCACGGATGGCAAAGCCGGGGCACGGATGAAAGATCGCCTTCTTTCGTTATCCGTGCCCCGGCTTTGCCATCCGTGCTACATCCGCGTGGGTAGTCCGTTTTCGGCGGTATGCTGAACGTTGCGGTCACCTGCATCCACACAAACGGTGCAGACGTTTCCCTGTGGGATGGATTGTCAGTCCGTCCTACTTTCAGTGCCACTATTGTGTAGCCACAGTAGGGTAACTCAGATTCTTTCGGGGATACTCATTTGCCGTGAAGGTGTTCGCGATACCACGCGGCCGTTTCCTGCCATGCCTGGTCCAACGAAAACGGCGGGTTGTAGCCGAAAACGCGGCGGGCCTTTTCAATGCTGTAGACGTAGGGCGTGGTCATCGTCCGCACCCGCGATGGGAAGATCGGCACGGGTACGCGGAGAAGCTTGCCCAGGCACCAGAAGCCCCAAGCGATGCCCATGGCGGCAGGGATCGGCAGGCGGATTCGCGGCAATCGTACGCCAAGCGACTGAGCCGCCGCCCGGGAGAACTCGGCCAGTGTGTAGGGCCGGGGGTCGCTCAGAAAGAACGTTTGGCCGACCGCCGCTTCGCTCAAGGACGCTTGGTACGTCCCCTGCACCAGATTCTTCACGTACACGAAGCTCTGCAGAACGTCCGGGCCGATCAAACAAAAACGCCCGGACTGAATCGCTTGAATGTACGCCCGCATCGTGCTTCGCTCGCGGGGGCCGAACACCAAAGTCGGCCGGATAATCGTCCAAGGCACATTCCCTTGAGCCACAATACGTTCCGCTTCCCGCTTCGAGCGACCGTAGGCCGTATGGTTGGGCGCGTCGAACGTTTCGTCGGTCGGCTCCGCCGTCCGGGTTAACGCCACGGCCAGCATGCTGCTGTACAAGACGAATCGCTTGACACCTCGAGACGCAGCCCGTTCCAGCACGTTGCTCGTACCCTCGGTGTTCACGCGATAGTCGTCCGGACTTCCGCCATTCAAATCCGTGCGTGCGGCCAGATGGTAGACCACGTCCACGTCCGGCATCAAACGTTCGAGCCCCACCCGGTCAAGAACGTCGCAGGGGGTGATGGTCGTCTGCGAACAGTTCAGGTTCCGGGGCGACTCACCGGGGCGGAGGAGCACCGTGACAAGGTGGCCGTTTTGCGCGAGCCAATCGCATAGGTGACTGCCGATAAAGCCCCCTCCTCCGGTCACGAGAGCATGCATCACTTCAACCTTTCCTTCCTGCCCGGCAATTCGGCACCCTCTTCGGCCGTTCTCCGAAGGGTCGCGAGCGTCGAACACGCACAATCGGTCCAACGCACCGGTGCCTTCAGCAGTTGCGTGGGCCCCCCCTGGCGCATGGCCCGCAGGACCGACTCGGAATCCGAGAAATCGACTTGGCACTCAGCCGGCACCCCCAACTCGCTGTAGACTTCCAGCGGCGACACGAGGATCTTTTTTCCCCAGGCAGCCGCCTCGACGACCGGGAGTCCAAACCCTTCGAATATTGAAGGGAAAAGAACTCCGGCCGCATTTGCATACACCGCGTCGACTTGGTTCCGCGTCAGAAAGCCGAGATGCCGCACCCTGTCGCTCAGCCCCAAGCGACGGATTTCGCGTTCCAGCTGCGTCCAATACGACGTTTGTTTACCGGAAAGTACCAGGTGGTCTGCAAACCCCCTGCTCGCCCGCAGCTTCGCCCAGGTCCGAAGCAAAGTCAGGTGGTTCTTGTGCGGTCGGCTGACCGCAGGGTAGTACCAGTAGCGAGCGGGGAGCTCGGCGACGGGTGCGAGGCAGTGCTGATCTGGCACGTCCCAGCCGAGCGGTACGGTAGTGACGCGGGAAGGGGGTACTGGGTAGTATTGCAACACCGCACGCCTCGTGTACTCGGAAATCGCGATCAGTCGATCGCTCCGTTCCACACTGTACCTGTAAATGCCGGCACGAAAGACCCGTTCGGCCAGTGAATGGTATTTGGGAAACACCAGATGTTGGACGTCGAGGACCGTCATGACGACAGGCCCCCTGAGCCGTTTGGGAAACAAGGACTGTTGAGGAAAGAACACGACGTCCGGCTGCAGGTCTTCCAGAGCGCGTTCCGCCCATCGCGCCCGGTAAGGGGTCATCGCCTCGAGGATCCGGGCTTTCGTAATCTGTCGTCCGTCCCGATTCACCAAGCACTCGGTGGCCCCCGCAGGCGTGATCGTGCCGGCAATGTCGCGATGCACCAGCAGGCACACCTCGTCACCGGCAGCCGCCTCGACCAGGCGCGGGATCAGCCGCTGCAGGTAGGTTTCGGCACCGCCAATCGCGCCCGGGCGGTAGTTCAGAAGACTGATGACGATACGCACGGCCTGTTCACTCAAGTTAGCAACGGTATTCCGGTGGCGCGAGTTCGAGTCGGACCGGCCGATTTCGTTTCCCGTCCGCAGCTTCCTCGCAGATTTTGAGGATCAGCCGCCCGGCGCTTTCTCAGCTGTATTTCTAGACGTGCAGGAAACCGGATTCGCAGCGGGGAATCGCGCAGCGGTTCGTCCATCGGAAGACGTCTCGGGTACGCGGCCAGCGCGAGGGTATCGGCACGAACCCGGACGCTGGCTAGTTGGTTCCAGGACCGCGGGCACCTCATGGCGGGGGCCAGACTGGCATCACGGTTACCGGACTTTGGGAGACAATCGAGTCGTTATCGGTCCTTCCAGTGACCCGGTTGAACACAGAGAGTGCTTGCCTCGCCGCCGCATCCCAACTGAATTTGCGGGCTTGCACGAATCCGTGTTCGCGAAACGAGCGGCGCAGCGTCTCGTCGGCCAGCAGTCTTCGGACGGCGTCCGCCAACTGCTCCGGCGACTGGGGATCAAACATCAGGCCCGCGTCACCGACGAGTTCGGGCAGCGACGAAACCTGACTTGCCACCACGGGGGTGCCGCACGCCAACGCCTCGACGACCGGAAGCCCGAAACCCTCGTAGAGGCTTGGCATGACAAACACGCTTGCCAGGTTGTATAGCGCGGGCATTTCCGCATCGGGCACGTACCCCGTGCAGACGATCCGATCGCGGTGGCCGCTTCGGTCCACGGCCGCCAGGATCCGTTCATCATTCCAGCCCTTTCCGCCAGCGATCACCAAGCCGTGCCGGAAGGCCGGTTCGCGGCACAACAGATCGAATGCCTCGATCAGGACAGGGATGTTCTTGCGCGGCTCCACCGTGCCCACGAACAGCAGGAACTGATCGGGCAAGCCCCGGCGGAGTTGTACCTCGTGCAGGTAGGATCGATCGGGGATCGGCAGATAACGTTCGGACACGCCGGGATATACCACCTCGACTTTTGTAGCGTCGATACCCAGAAACGAAGTGATATCGCGCTGGGTGTGAAATGAATCCGCCAGGACCATGTCGGCTCGATGAGCATGTTCCCGTAATTGCGCGGTCAGCGCGCGGTACATCACCGGCTGGATTGTCTCCGGGTAGTGTTGGTAGGACAGATCATGGATCGTCACCACCGTCTTGAAAGCCGGGTGGAACAGACCAAAGAACCATGTCCCCCAGAACAGATCTGTTCCGGAACGGGCGAGGCTGCGCTCCGCACAACGAGCCCGCACGTTTGCGGCCCAGTCGCCGAACTTTGAGTTTCTCAGCAGCGGGAACGCCCGACGCGCCAAGTTCCAGACGATCCTCTGTCCGCCCGTCGGTGGGTGGTGCGCAGCGAGTTCCTCGGGACTGGCTTTTTTCAAACGGCGGCCGATTCCGTACAGGAAGTACTCGTTGTCGGTGTCGAATTGGACGAAACGCTGCAGAAACTCGCGTGTATAGACGCCGATTCCGCCACTCCTCGCCAGCAACGGCCAACCGTTAGCAACGATCTTCAACGGACTTCCGATGCCAAATAGGGTCGGGTGGCCAAGGGGCATACCAGGACTTGGAATACGCTCAAGCCCGGGAGACGGCCGAGTATCCGGCGATAACAGGGGCTGTAATCGACTCGGCGTGCTGTGCCCAGTCGGCGCAGTCCCGGGGCGATTCGGGACGCGGGAGCGGCAGCAGGTCGATGTTCTGTTGCCGGGCGAACGGGACGTGCTCGCTCACGCACTCGCTGGAGATGCCCCATGTGATCGGCGTTTGGGGCCATTCGTTCCGGCAGTGCCGGATGAGGGCGGTGGCCTGGATCGTGTCTCCGAAGTCGGGGATCTGTTGGACGTAGATCGTGCCCGGTTTGAGGCGGCGCGTGAGGAGTTCCTTGCCAAGCGGGTTGGTCTCGAGAGATCGCTTGCCAACGATCTTCCCGCTCTGATTGGCTAGAGAGAATCCATACGTGGCGTAGAACTTTTGAGCGATTGCGTTGTCGGGGTGAACCGTGAGGCGAATGTCCTTTGCGCCGGCGGTGCAGGCTTCGGCCAGAAGGTGTTGCAGGAGTAGGTGGCCGAGGCCTCTGTGCTGGTGGTCGGGATGGACAGCCAGTCCGAGTGAGGGAGTTGTGTACCCTTCATTCCAACCGCGGAGAAGGGCGTAGCCAAGGAGCTGCTTGCCTGCCTGGAAAGCATAGTATTTGTCTTTTCCGGGATGCGTGCAGATCTGGTAAGCGGTGCGGGCGTCGAATGGATGCGGGGTGAATTGCGGGTTATGATCGATAGCCTCAAAGAGGGCCACGAGTTGAATGAGATGCTCCTGGGTGAGAGTAATCATCACGCGGTACGACTCCGTCAATCAAGTTCCTGCATCGTAAGTGTGATAATGCCTCCCTGTCAAATCAATTCCACGGCGGATGTCCTGGTATTGTAAACCGGCAGGCCTCGAATGACGGCGAGCCGCTCCTCACCTCGGGCCCAGGTGGGCTGGAATGCGGAGTCGCGGCTTTCCCGGAATCTGGAGGCCACGTATCCCTCGGACGGCGTCACCGTACCGAGCGGCCCGAGCCGGTCGCGACGGACGAAGTAGGCGTTATTTCCGGCCGAATTGCAGCCCACGAAGCCGTATCCCTTCTGCTCGGCCAAATCGCACAGCGACAGGATGGCAGCCCCGGCGTACAGGCCACTGAAGTGCGCTCGGAACCGCTGAAACTCGGGTTCGTAGGGCACGACAATCGGGCGCTCGGTTCCCAAGACGGCATTGTACTCGATGATGGCGATGTCCGGCCTCACGGCGTGGAGTGCTTTCCAAACCCAATAGTCGTTTCCATCGATGTCGATGTGCAGCAGGCCGATTTCCCCGGAAAAGCCTGCGGAAGCAATCGTCTCATTGACGTTTTCTGCCGTGATATACGCCACCTTCGCGATGACATCATGCCGCCAATAATAGCGACTCTGCTCGATGCGCCGGACGTTCTCCTCCGATGCATCCATAATCAGGCCCCGCCAATTGTTGTGGAGCAGAAGGAACCGCGTGTTGGATTCGGCGTAATCGGAAACGCCGAACTCGATGAACGTGGTATTCGCGGGCCGAATGGTGCGAATGAGGTATTGAATCAGGCCATCGTCGTCAAATTGGGAAAAGACCCGGAATCCACAATCTTGAAACCCGCTGTTCGGCCTGCTTTCCTGAGCTTGCAGCAGGATCTGCGCCGTCAACATCATGTGCCGCTCGATGTTGTCTTGCAAGTCGAAGTACATCCGTTGGAGATCTTCATGAACTCCAGCGCAAAGTGGTCTGCCGAGCCGCGCGAGCAACCGAGCGAAGTGATTTTTCATCCAGACAAACATCATGCGGTGTTCCCGGGAGCCAAGGATGCCGCTTAGGGGCGGACAGCGGATTGGAACGGATCGAGGCTTTCAGCGGCCCGCGCATGTGGGCACAACGCCGCGGCGGCGCGAGTCTGAGAAGCACAAAACGCAGCCTGCATTTCAAACACTTGCTGGCGATGATCGAGCACGAACTCGATCCGCTCCGCGAATTCGGCCGGATCGCTTATATCGGCCAGGGCTATTCCCGATAGATCTCCGGATAGCTGCTGGCCGATCTCCTCCGACCGGCCCATCACCGTCGGGACGCCATAGGGAATCCCCTCGAAAAAGCGGGCCAGGCGCCAGCCGGATCGGGCTGACGTGCGGACGACGACGCGGGCAAGGGTCAGGAAGACGCCAAAAAAGCGGTGAGGAATCTCGGGAACGCTGAAGACGTCAAAGACCAGACCTTGCTCTCGCAGGTACGTCCAGCACTCCGTTTCCTCGGCCAGAGCACTCGTCAGAACGAGTTTCAAGCTCCGACGGCGACGGCGGATGAGATATTCGGCCGCCCGCACCATGCACAGCGCCTCGCCGTCGTCGCGGAAATGGGATGGACAGAGAAGATAATCAACCTCTTCGAGAGGAAAGTCGGACAGATAGCGGTCCGGCAAGACGCAATCCTGAAAACGCTTTGCCCAAAACAGCCGCATCTGAGCGCGGGCCACGTCTTCGAGCGTACGCTCTCCGGCCCGTGGCCATTTCTCCGCGCGAGTGGACGCCCGAGGCGGCCGGGAAAACCGGCTAGCAGTGCCTGCCGAGTCGAGAGGGATCTGCGGATTCGCGAGAATCCCGGCGTTACCCGCGGCCGAGGGCGGCACCAGCCAGACGTCGACCTCGCCGCGGCGATTCAATCGGCGTGCGAGGCCCCGCATGGCACGACGACGCAGCCAGACGGCCATCGCACGATGAAGGGAAAGGGATCGCTTGTCGGCCCACTTCAAACCGCGCAGCAGTCGGCAGGCAACCCCGGCCTGGAACCATCGTATCATCTTATGACGCCGGGACGTGCGTGCTTCCGGAGGAAACTGCGAAATGAACCGAAGCCGTTCTTTGATGGACTTCAACGCGGCGTCGGCGCGGGCCGTGTCTCCGCAACGGCCCAGCCCCCCGCTCCACACCAGTTGCAGCCTCGCTCGATCCCCGAGACGGAAGTCTGCCGGTAGTCTGACAAACCGGTGCGCACAATCCCCGGGCGCTGCGACGATGACGTGCTTCCCCTCGGCAAGCGCGGTCTGCACGGCCCAAAGCGACAGTGTCATGTCCCAGCTGCCGGGGCGAAAATCCTCCGGGTTCAGATCGAGCCAAATCCCCACGCTGGACTGTCTCACAGGAAAATCCTCTTCCGCGGCCACTCGGAACGCAGTGCTTCTTGGCAAACGTCGAAATACTCGGGCGCAACGGCCTGCCAAGTAAGGGCCGAGATCCCTGCACGGCTGGGGCTGGGGATGCGTCCGGCGTCTTCCATGTTCTTGAGGGCCGTGGCTGCTGCTACCGGATTGAAAGGATCAAAGAACGACATCGGCACGCGGATCAGTTCGGCCAAATATCGCATCTGGGGATAATCGCTGCTGAGTGTCGGAGTTCCGCAGAACGCTGCTTCGCCTGCACAGTACGTGCCATTGTCGGCGATGACGTTGTGCCAGAGAAAGCGTGCGTGCGCGAGTAAGGCAGCAAACTCCGGATCGGACGCCGTCCCCAGAAAATGCACCCGTTCTTCGTTTCCGCGGAAGCTTCCCCGAAGCTGCTTGCGCACCGCATGCCAGTAAGGATGATCGTATTCACCGGCCGGGGGGTTGTAGGCCGGCGCAAGGACCTCGCTTCCAGCCCCAACAATCACGACGTCGAGACGACCGTCGAGATCGCGGTAATAGCGTTCGATCGCCTCGCCGCAACGAAAGTGGTTTTTGTGTTTCGCCGGGTTCGTTACCCAAAGAAAATACGGGCGACCGTGAAGTGGATGTTCCCGCTCATCGGATTTGGACGGCAGAAAATCGATGTCCCAAGGAGACGGGAGTTGATGCAGGTTCCGCACCTTTCCGACGTAGTCATGGGCATCCTGCCTCGTGCCGGGACTAGTGGTTATAAGACCGTCTGCGTTGCGGGAATTGCGTAGGAAGTCGTAGTAGTGGGAATGGGCGTCGTAGTAGCCTGTCGTGTCCAATACCGACGGGACGTAGCGCTGCAGGTAGTCAGCAGCGAGCAACACGAAGCGGCAGAGCGGAAGGACGGAGCCTGGGATCCGGTCGCTGATGAAGAACCAGAGAACGGCCGCACCAAGTGTCCCGTCTTCATCGCGGGGAAGAGAGCATTTCGGCGTCGAGATCGAGGCTTTGATGCCTCGATCCGCGCACAGCTGCCTGGCCTGATCCACACTAACCAGCTGCCAATGGAAGCTCTGAACAGGGATTCCTTCGGCGAGCAGATCCGACTCGCCACGGGCCTTGTCGAGCATTCCGGGCGGACAGTAGAAGGCGGTGCTGTACGGCGCATTCCGCCGTTTTGCCTCTTGGTGAAGTCCCTTGACGATGCTCTTGGCGAGGCGGAACGTGCCGCCACCGTAGGGGGATGGCAAGATCACGGCGATCTGGCCTTTAGAGCTTGTCGCTGTCATGCTCACCCAATCGTGGGCGGAACGCCGCAAGACGTTCCATTTCAACGCAAGAAGCGTCCGGGGCTGGCGTCTGCTCTGCATGTTGGAGTTGGAAGCCCGGCGAACCCGGGAACGGCTCATCACCACGGACGCCATGCCCCTGGTTTCCCAATGCTTTCTCGATCCGCCTCAAACACCGGTTCATCTCGGCGAACGTCGCTTGGTTCGCATAGATCTCGTCAATCCTCATCAACAACCGCCGCAGAATCATTGCTTTTTGAAGAAGCGTCCCTAAGACCGGTGTTGCGCGAGCGAGCCGGCTTAGTTGCTGCCGGCAACGAGCCCAAGCGAGAGTCTTGACGCGACGAGGCTGACCCACGCGTTGCGTCATGATCGCGAAGTACTGGCGTGCCGCGTCGTCCCAACTGTGCGCCGCGATGCGGTCAAGGACCTGTCTTTGTGCCGCTACCACGCCTTCCCGCGAACGGCCCGCTTGTTCGATCCTCCGGCACAGGCCGTCGACGTCGAGGGGGTCAAACAACAACAACCCGCAGGTCTCGGGATCCAGGCCGACGCTCCGAAGCCGCTCCTCGACCACGACGATACGGCTGGTGACCACCGGGGTGTCCATCGCCATGGCCTCCAGTGCCTGCCAGGGGAATCCGCCCTCGCACAAAGTCGGTACGACGGTTGCCGTGGCGTGGCGGTGAAGGCTGAACAGCACACGCTCCGAAACGTCGCCCGTCTCGATCACTTTGCCGTCCAACCGTTCGTTGCTCCGGACGTACTCCAGAGCGGCACGACTGTCCGCTAGCCGCCCCGTCAGCACCAGACGCAAATCGTGTCCGGCACCCTCGAGCCGGTCGAGCGCCTTCAGCAACGTCAGCACGTTCTTGTAAGGGCGAACTTGCGTGGGGTAGAACAGAAACGGGCCGGCGATTCCCAGGTGTCTCGTCAAGTCCGCGCGCGGGATGAGTTGGGATTGGGACCGGCACAAGAATCGCCCGCGGTTTCGGTACGGGCGTGACCATCGGGCG
>CAZXYZ010000029.1:0-97526 GCA_964645045.1 uncultured Pirellulaceae bacterium
AATTCAAAACTGCCGCGCTAGCCCAAATTACCCAGAGTGCGCGTTAGCCCTGCTCCGAAATCCGAGTCGAGGAAGTCCCTGCCGACGCCAGTGACTGCCCATTGGCCGGACCCGCTTTTGTCAACCATGCCGTATCGATCGGCCAATGTCATGGGACCTCGCATGTAGCGCGGATTCACGTGGTGGCCGGACTTCTGCCAAATCTGTTTGGCGAGCCCCTGCTGTTGCCCCGACAGCCGCTCGGCGATCCACGAATCCGGGTCGTCCCAACTGACTGGTTCCTGGGGTGTGCCTCGCATGTTCCAGAGCGCGGTTTGGAGGTCGCCGAACTCGGACGTGGACAACCCTTCGATCGCAGTCAGGAAGCCTTTGGCTTGGGAAAATGTGGGTAGCGCCGGACAGAGCTTCAATCTTTCGGCTCCGTCGTCGCCTTCTTCGCGAGACGACCGCGGCGGGACCAGTTGGCGTTCGGCCTTGCGCTTATCGTAGGGCCGGAGAACGGGCGTTTCCTTGGCACGCTGGATGGCTGCGGCAATGACGTCTGCATCCTCTTTCTTCACGCGCGTGGGACTGCCACGCAAATAGCCACCCCACGCACGGGCCGAGGAAGGCAGCGTGAGCACGAGTTCGCGATGGGGGATGCCGTGTTCCGGAGGCAGAAGGACTTCCGGCTCAACGCTCAGACGGATGGGAAACACGTCCATTTCCCAAATGCGATCACTGGCTCGAGATGCCGGAGCCGTGACCCGAAGGATGCCAACCCAACGACTGATGCCGGTGATGTAACACAGTAAGCGGTCGCCAGGCTTGATCTGTTGGCAGGTTGCCCAACGTCTCTCACGAAATCCCGACACCTTGGAGCCGGCTTTCTGAAACTCCTCGTACGTCTGGACTGTAAACAGGTCGAGCCAAGAATCCATCAACACACCGCTTGTCTTCAAGAAGCGTAGCCGTAATCCGAACCCGATGGATGAATAAGTTGCCTTCTGCACGGCCCAGGCAGGGTTCACACGACAGAAAGCGTATCCGATAATCAGGCTTGGGAGCAAGAAGGCATCGGTTTTCGACGGATGGGGCGTGAGCTGAGCAGTATTCCAGCTCTAGACGGTCGTCCTTGACCAAACCGGTAGCCAATCTGCGGGCGTTGGTCGAGCGGGCCAAGAAATACGGCATTGGCAATCAGGCGTCACCACCATGCGCCGATCGATGGATACCCGTCGGGTGCTAGCGGCAAGCGGTATTCGATCGTGGAGAGACCGAAAACCCGAAAACCCGCACGGTACATTTTTTGATCTGGCCGCAAGTGGCCTGCGGCGTTACTATCTCACACGGAACCTTGCCCAGAGCGTTCTTGTCGTCAAGGAGGACGAACGTGGAGACGATCAAAACGGCTGTCGTCGTGGTCTTGCTGCTGGCCGTGCTGTACGGTGTTTACGTCGTGCTGAACAAGCCGGAATTGGCGCCGCCGTCCGACGCGGCCATTTGGAACGAGACCGCAGCGCCACCCCAAATCGAGACGGGCATGCCCAGTAGTCTGGACAGCCTGCGTCCGCTGCCGCTGGACCAGCAGGACGCTCAACCGAGCCCGTCGACGCTGGCGGCCGGAACCGCGAACGATGCGGCCGGATTGGCCAAGCAGGCCCCGCAGGGAGCGCTCACGCAGATTTCCGAATCCGTCGAAGCGGAAGCGGGCACTCTCTCCCCCGGACAGCCGACCCCGGCGGACCAGCCGTCGAACGCGAAACTCGCCTCGGCCAACCTCGCCGCCGACACCATTCCGAATCCACCTCCGACGGTTGCTCCGGCAATGTCCAATCGGGCAGCAGCGAGCGAACGTGCGGCCGATTCGCAGGGAGCGATCTACGGCGCGGAATCGAACCCCGCCGCTCAGGAAAAAGAGGACTTCCGCTCGATCCGCGCGTTCGACAACGCCTGGAATTCGGCGGTCGCTCAGCTGCAAAAAGGCCAATGGGCCGAATCGCTGCTGACGCTGTCGTTCTTCTTCCACGATCCGGACATCAATGGCGAGGAACGGCAGCGGCTGATCGATCTCTTGGACCCGTTGGCCGGCAAAGTGATCTATTCGAGCGAGCACACGTTGGAAGCGCCTCATGAAGTGAAACCCGGCGAGCAGCTGGATTCGATCGCGCAACAGTATCAGTTGCCGGTCTCGCTGCTGCAGAACATCAACGGGATTGCCCAGCCGGAAGCGCTTCGGCCGGGCACCAAGCTGAAGGTCCTCCGCGGGCCGTTCCGCGCCGAGATCGACTTGAAACGCAGCGAATTGGTGTTGTTTCTGGGCAAGTACTACGCCGGACGGTTCGCCATCAGTGTGGGCAACGATCCTGCGCCACAGCCTACGGAGTGCCAATTGCTGGGCAAGGAAGCCGGCCACGAATACGTGGGACAAAACGGCATTCGCATCCCGGCGCGAGCGGCCGGAAACCCCTACGGCGATGTGTATCTGGATCTCGGCAACGGAATCTGTGTGCATGGCAGCCCGGAGACGATCCCCTCGCAAGCCGGTCTGGGGTGTGTGAGCCTCTCCGATGCGGATGTCGCCGACATCGCGGGCATTCTGTCCGTCGGATCGAAAATCACGATTCGCTGATCGCCCGCCACCCTCTTTTTCGTTCCTCCGGATCGTGGTAGAACGGCGATGGAGGAACCATGCGATGTACGACAAACAGGCCCTGATGGCGCTGGTGCGCGAGAAGGCGCTGGAATTCGGAGATTTTACCCTCGCCTCCGGCAAGAAGGCTTCCTACTATTTGGATTGCCGGAAGATCACGCTGGATTCGCGGGGCGCGAACTTGATCGCCGAAGGCATTTTGGAATTGCTGGGCAATGGTCTGCCCGACGCGATCGGCGGTATGGCGATCGGAGCGGACCCGATCACCGCGGCGGTGATTACGGTCGCCGACCGTCAAGGCAAATCGTTGCGGGGCTTCATTGTGCGCAAAGAAGCCAAGACGCACGGCAAAGGCCGGGATGTGGAAGGTCCCGTCAGCAGCGGCGATACGGCCGTGATCGTCGAGGACGTGGTGACCACCGGCGGCAGCTCGTTGGCGGCGATTGAAAAGGCTCGGGCCGCCGGGTTGAAAATCCAGGGTGTCGTGGCGATTATCGACCGCTTGGAGGGCGGCGCCGAGGCGTTTGCGGCGGCCGGATACACGCTGCGGACGCTGCTGACGATCCGCGACTTTGGTATCGAGCCGCCAAAAGCGTAGAACGTCTCGCGCGGCCGAGTTCGCGTTCGACGGTTTGAAGTCCGACATCCCATATTTGAGATTTGAAGTATTCGATGGAAGGTTGCTCGCTGAACGTCGTACCCTTTCCGCACCCCACGCTGCGGCACAAGTCCAAGCCGGTTCGGCGCGTGGACGCCGAGTTGGTGCGGATGATACGCGAGATGTTCACCCTCATGTACGCCAGCAACGGCATCGGCTTGGCAGCCAACCAAGTCGACCTGCCGCTGCGGCTGTTCATCGTCAATCTGAGTGCCAAGCTCGGCGAGGGCGAAGAACTGGTGTTCATTAACCCGGTGCTCAGCAAGCCGAAGGGGAACGAGGAATCGGAGGAGGGCTGTCTGAGCTTTCCAGAATTGTACGGTCCCGTGACGCGGCCCAAGCAGATCACGGTCCAGGCCTACAACCTGCAAGGCGAAGAAATCCGTGCCAGTCTGAACGGCATGTTGGCGCGCGTCGTGCAACACGAATACGACCACTTGGACGGCGTCCTGTTCGTCGATCGGATGAGTCCGACGGCCCGGGCCCAGGTGCAACCGACGCTGAACGAATTCGAACTCAGTTTCCGCGCTCTGCGGCAAACCGGCGCGATGCCTGACGACGCTGCCATCGCCAGTCGACTGGCCCAATTCGAACAGCGGTACACATGACGGTTCCGCTCGGGCTCTCGCGCCCTTGTGGTGCGAGGTTCGGGAACACCACGAAGACGCGACGGGCTCAGTGGAATCAGACGGCTACGTTGCGGTTCCAGTGACCTTCGATAAAGCCAGCGCATGGATCATGTTCTTGACCGGGAAGGTCCGTCCAGATACTCGCACACGCACATCTTCACGGAACGCTTCGAAGACGTCATTCAGGAGGCGTTCATCGAAGGCAAATCGCTGGGTCTGGGTCGCCCCCGGAATCTCCCGAAGTTCAAAACTCCGCCGATCCTTGTCGAGTTCTCGAATTCGTCCTTCGAGGTCAACCAGCTGCGGTTCGAGTGTCGGGAGCAGCATCGTGCCGATGGCCGGCAGTGAGTCCCGTGGGATTGCCTCGAACTCCACCCGCTGACACACGGCGATCTCGCCAGAGTATGTCAGGTCGCAGAGCCAGCACCGGGGCTGATTGAGGGCGTCGAAAACGCTGATGCCGCCCTGTCGCAACGCTGCGACGATCTTGTCCGTGGTCGGGACGATGACGTAGCGGCAGATTGCTTCGTCTTCATCCGACCAATAGGCGAGGTTCAATTCCCCCTCGGAGTCCCACAGCGTGAAGATACGGGGACCATCGAACTCGTATAGCACATCGACCGGCTCAAAAGGTTGAAACCGCGCCGGGGAAACAGGCTTTCCTGGGATACTCCACATAGTTCATCTCTCCTCTCTGACGACCGAGAACAGACTCGCCCGATTCACCCCCTCGTAGGCCCACCACGTCGTATGGCTCGGCTGCCTGCCCTCCGTCGGCTTCGTCTTTCCATGTTCGGCCAGCAGCGTGGCCGCGGCGATCAAGCTACCCAGTTTGGGAAGCAATTGCCGCTGGTGGACGGCGTCTCGAATCTCGCGGAACACCGATAATCCACAGCGAAGGCAGGGAGGAGCCTTGGGCAATTTGCCCGTCTCCATGTGGCTCGCCGTATCTTCTGCCCGTGGCGGATCGTGCTTGACGAGCCGGAACACGTCGCCCGCTGCATCCGCCGCATTCGCTGGCGGGCAGTCAGCGGGCCAAGAGTCGGGAAACTTCATCAGGAACCTCGGTCAGTTGTCGGATTCGGCGCCCCTGTGTTGCGGGGTGGCTATCATTTCGTCGGCTTATCTCGTCCTGACGATCGACTCGTCGGTGTAGTATTACAAGGAGGTTCATTTGTTCCGCGTATTCAGCCATTAATAATCCTCCGACGCGATGCCTACGCGACCAACTCTTTAACGACCGTGCCGTGGACGTCGGTCAGGCGGAAATCGCGGCCGGCGTAGCGGTAGGTCAGACGCTCGTGGTCGAAGCCCAGCAGGTGCAACAGGGTGGCGTGCAAATCATGCACGTGAACGCGGTTGTCGACGGCTCGGAACCCGGACTCGTCGGTCGCGCCATGGACGTACCCGCCGCGGACTCCGCCGCCGGCCAGCCACATCGTAAAGCCGTAATGATTGTGGTCGCGGCCGTTGATCTTGCCGGCGTTCGAGCCCTGTTTGGGCATCTCGACGGTGGGCGTGCGGCCGAACTCGCCGCCCCAAATCACCAGCGTTTCTTCCAGCAGCCCGCGCTGCTTCAGGTCTTTCAGCAGCGCTCCGATGGCCTGGTCGCATTCCTTGGCCAGCGCGCGGTGGCGGATTTCGATGTCGTCGTGATTATCCCACGGCTGGCCGGCGCCGTGCCACAGTTGCACGAACCGCACGCCGCGTTCCACCAGCCGCCGGGCGATCAGGATCTGGCGGGCCTGGACGCCGGGGCCGTACATGTCCAGGATGTGTTGCGGCTCGCGGCTGACATCAAACACCTCGGCCGCTTCGGTTTGCATGCGGAACGCCAATTCGAAGGACTGGATGCGGGCTTCCAACTCGGCGTCTTGTTGCCGGGCCTCCTGGTGGCGGCGATTTAGTTGCTGCAACAAGTCCAGTTGCCGGCGCTGCGGGTCCAGAGGCAAGCGGTCGTTGCGGACGTGCTCGATCAACTTTTCGATCGCCGTGTGCTGGGTGTCCAGGTACGTGCCTTGAAACACGCCGGGCAGGAAGGCCGCTTGCCAATTCTGCGACTCTTGAATCGGGTAGCCGCCGGGGCACATGGCGACGAAGGCGGGCAGGTTCTGATTGTCGGTGCCCAGGCCGTAGGTGACCCAGGAGCCGAAGCTGGGGCGGATCTGCCGAGCTGTGCCGCAGTTCATCAGCGACAGCGACGGCTCGTGGTTCGGAACATCGGCGTACATCGAGCGAATGACGGCAATCTCGTCGATCGATTCGGCCGTGTGCGCGAACAACTCGCTGACCTCGATCCCGCTCTGGCCGTACTTCTGGAACTTGAACGGCGACGGAAACGCCGCGCCGGTGGGACGTTCCGTTTTCAAGGTTTCCCCCGGCAGGTTCTTGCCCGCGTACTGAGCTAATAGCGGCTTGGGATCGAACGTATCTACGTGCGACGGCCCGCCATTCATGAACAAGTGGATCACGTGTTTGGCCTTGGCCGCAAAATGCGGCGGCCGCGCCGCCAGCGGATTGACGCCGAGCGGGCCGGCCTGCGCCGCGCCGCTCAGCAGCGGTCCCAACGCCAGCGATCCCAGCCCCATGCCGCACCGCGCCAACATCTGACGGCGGGTCAACGCCAGATGGTCCCAACGGAAATCGTGTCCCAACATCCATTCTCTCCCTAGCTGAGAAAAACCTCTTTCTCATGAACGCGCGCCTTGGAGGCCCAGCCTTGCCGGCGGGCTTGGGCAACCAGGTCCTTGCCGGGTCCGTGGTGTGCGTAGATCGCCTCGCCAGGGCTGACGTAACGGTTCCAGTGGGCCTCGAAGATGGCCACCAAGTCCTTGTTCCTCGCCAGCACGGACGGTACGGCGTGCAGCATCACGCGGCGCTGTTCGCGGCGCTGGAAATAGCGGCCGACAAACGCGGGCAGAATGGCCGACAGCCAGGTGTTGCGGGCCACGTGGACGGAACGCGGAATCACATAACGCGGCCGGTCGAGTGGGCCGAGGGCCTCGTGCAACGCCGCCGTGAACAGTGTCGCCTCTTCGTCGCGGGCTTGTTCCAGGAACAGCCGCACGTAGCCGCCGGACCGTTGCCCGACGTGCAGCATGCCCGGCTGGCCCAACAGCTCGGCGTCGCACAACGAAAGCAGCACGACCTTGCCGATGGCCAGCGCCAGCGACGCGTCATTCCACTGCTCGTGCGCGCCCTTGAACGGCGGGAAGCCGCCGCTGCCGCCCAGGGGACTGGTCTCCAAGGCGCGAATGGGTTCGGCCGAGTACGGCTGGCCGATCTTCCACAGGGCCCGCACCTCGTCCCGGCGGCCGGCCCGGGCGATCATCTCGGTGTTCAGCAGGCCGGTCGAACCTTCCAATCCCTCCGGCTTGAGCTCCGTGAACGCCGGGTGGACGTGGCCCACGCCTTTTTCGATGGCCCCGTCGTCGGTGATGCCGAACAGCGTCTTGTGCTTGGCGATGAACCGCTGGTAGTCGTCCAGCCCCTTGCTGAACTCCGGCGCCAGGCAGACGACATCCCAATTGTTGGCCAGCTTTTGCGGGTCGTCGGCATCCAGACGGATCGAGCGGCCGCGCAGTTGGTTGACCGTCATCGATGTGGTGACGGTGGTCAAGTCGATCAGCACGTTGATCTTGCTGGCGTCCCAGCCTTCGCCCAGCAGGCCGCGCGTGCCAACCAGGCACTTGGTCAGTCCGGCCTGAAACAGGTCCGTGATCAGAGCCACGTAGACGCGGGGACACCAGTCGCTGCCCTTGCCGCGGATGACGTGAAACCCGTCCTCCTCGCCCAACTCCAAATCGACTTCGTAACCCTCGTCGGCCAGCCACTGCCGGGCGGCCGCGTCGAACGCCGGGGCCAGATCGTCGTCCACCAACACGCTTGAGCCGGTCACCAGAATCGGGTGCAGCGCGTCGGTCTCCGGGTTGCGGAGCAGTTGCTTGAAAGCGGCGATCGCCCCGCCGGCTTCGGCGTCCAGCAAGTGCTCGACCTCGGCGCTGACCGCCGACGATTTCTCGAAGTCGGCCACGACCACCGCCCGCAGCCGTTCGCCCAACCGCCCGTGTTCGGCGCTCAAGATCGGCGCCAACGCCTCGGTCTTGCTCTGCGAATACGCCATCACGCGAGCCACGGGCGAGGCGCACGCTTGGGCGCCCGTCTCGGTGATTTGGACACCCAGCATCCGCAGCTTGCGCACGACCTGATCGGCCAACTCGCGGTCCGCGGCGTCCGCGCTGCGGCGCAAATGGTGCCGCACGTAGCGGTCCAGCACGGGCGTCAACGTGGCCATCTCCGGGACCTCGTCCGGATCGGACTCGTGTCCGGGCGGCGGCGTCTCCGGCGGCAACTCGTGACCGCGGCGCAGCAGGAACGTGCGAGCCGCCAGGGCGAACGCCGGGTCGCGTTTCTCGAAACTATCCCAGTCCTTGACCACGCCCGTCGGCAACCGCCGCTCGCCCAGCACCTGGATCAGCCAATCCGACAGCGGCTCGCCCGTGGAGGGGACGCCGGACGGCGCTGCGGTGCGGTCGGGCTGCGGTGTGGTGCGGTCTCCCGGCCGCACCACGTCAGCGACCGAAGGTCTCCCGCTTCCACTGTTGCCAGGAGCCCCGCGGCGAGCATGATCGCCGTCTCCGGCGGGGTCAGAAACCGCGCGCCGAACCTCCGCCGGAACGCTCGTTTTATCCTCCGGCTCCCGACCCTCGACTCTCGACTCTCGACTCGATCCGTCGTCCGGCCGGCACAACGCCGCGACCAACTCGTGCAGTTGCTCATCCGCGTTGGCGATGAACGTCAGTTCCTCGCGCGTGGGGCGGACGAAATAGGCCAGGTCCTGGTACGGCGCCAGAAAACCGTCCTTGACCACCGCCGGCACGGGCACCTCGTAATCGATCTCGCCGAAGAAGTCGTCGTAGCGCTGGATGTCTTCGAGCTTCTTGCCGTCCCGGTCGGGCGGCGTGGCTGTCAAACCGATGACAATCGGCTGGTCCAATAAATCGTGGGCGTCGGCCAGCACGCGCCCCCAGTGTCCCATCAGGTGGTGGCATTCGTCCAGGATGATCAGGCCGACGCCGCACTCCTTCAGCCGCTGCAGCGTCCGCAGGCTCGAAGCATGCAGCAGTTCCAGGGAACCGCCCGCCACCGCCGCCGCGTCGCGGACCTGTTTGCGGTAGGTCCGCAACCGCTGGTCGAAATAGTCCCGGTTGTGCCGCCGTAAGTCCTCGATCCACACGGCCGCTTCTTCCGGGTCCTTGGCTTGCCCCGCTTCGATCAGCTTGTCCTGCCACAAATCGATCGCCGGCGCGTCCTCGTCCGCATCGCCGCGGCCGGGCAGCGTGACGGACTGGTAGGTCAGGGACGTGAGCAGCGCCGGCTGCTGCGGATCCGTGCTTACCAGGGGCCGGTCCGTCCCGGTGACGGAGAACAGTTCGATCTTGTCCGCCCACTGGGCCTGGATCGCCGAGTTCGGCGACAGGACGACCGCGGGCAGCCGCACGCAATCGGTCCAAAGGTACAGCCCCAGCACGGTTTTGCCGGACCCCGGCGGCGCGACGATGTGCAACCGCCGCTTGCCCGCCGCCAGCTTGCGGCGCGCAATCTTGACCACGTCCGTCTGCGACGGCCGCAACTGGCCCTGAAATCGGATGTCGGGGAAATTGATGGTCACCTACTGTACCTTCTGGCCGCATTCCTTGGCCCACCGCATGGTCGCCAAGAACTTGGGTGACTGCAAGGGGTCGTCGTCGTAGAACTGGAGAATGCCCCAACTGCCCCATTTGCTCCACGAGCCCACTGAAGAGAAATAGCAGAACAGGTCGCCGCCGGCCTCCGTCCAGGCGGCGTAGTACTGGCGATAGATTTCGCCCATCCGCGGATGCCGGTTCGCGGCGTGAAACAGCTTCATCACGGTCTCGTTGTTCTCCCCGCCACCGACGCCCACCATGTGCTGGCCGCCTTCGTACGCCACCAGTTTCAACCCGTATTTGTCGGCCATCTTCTTTTGACCTTGAATCCAGCCGATCGACTCCGGCAAGGCGGTCTTTTCCATGTGGTCCAACGTCTGATCGACGGTCCACTTCTCGACCTGGGCCGTCGTCAGACCATTCCCCTGCGGGGGCACGTTGCAGCTGATGTACGGTGCGATGGCCAGCGCATCCGCATGACGATAGGCATCCTGAAATTCGACGACCCGTTCCGACACATAAGGATTGGCGCCCTGCGAGGGCAGCACGCGGACCAGCCGCTCAGCACCACCGAACACCTGCTCCCAGATGCGGAAGACTTGGACCGAGCGGTACGCGGTGAAACGCCAGCCGGCCTCCCACGGCTTGTCGGCAAAGCCCAGTTGCTGGCCCTGCTGGCCGGCCCAGCGGCTCTGCTCGAATTGGCCGTTCCAGACTTCGTTGGAATACTCGACGTACACCTTCCGCTCCGGCTCCAGCCGCTGTTGGACCAGTTCGGCGAACCGCCGCACGAAATCGTCGTCGGCCCGATGCGGGAGGCAGAACCAGGGGTCGGCGTCCAAACGATTGGCCAGATCGATCATGACTTCCAGGGCCACGCCCTGTTCGGTGAACGTCGCGTCGTCGGGCGTCGGCCGGTCCGACCAGTGGCTGAGCTTCGAGCCGTTGGTGTGCATCCAGTCCATGAACCGCAGGCAAGCCACGCCTTGCCACCGCTGCAGGAACGCCGGATGGAATGGATTCTGCTGGTACATCTGCTCAAAGCCCGGCATGATCACGCGGATGTTACGCACGTGGTTGGCCGGGTTGGTCTCGCGCAATTGCAGAAAGAAACCGCCCTTGGACGCGTCCACTTCGATCACCATCCGCCCCGATTCACGAGACACGACGCGGGCGGCGTGAACGAACTCCAGCCGGCCCTCGCCATCGTACAGCACGGTGTAGCGGCCGCTGGGATAGTGCCCGGCTTCGACGGTACACAGCGGCGTTTCGGCCCAGCAGTTCGAGTCCAGCCGCGTGACCCAGCCGTGTTCATCCAAGGCCAACTGCGGGCCTTGACCCCACGAGCTGCCCTGTCGCTGGCTGATCCAGGACCGCGACAAGCGGAACACATCCACAAACGGCAGTTCCGTATTCCAGTCCGCCGGCCCGTTCAAGTTCATTCCCAACCGCGGCTGAGCCGGCGGCGCGGCGGCTGAGGCCGCTGGTGAGGCCCATGACCCCAGAAATCCGGCGGCTAGAAAAATGATGGAAATCGAGAGCCGTCTTGTACGCATGAAGGAGCCTCCTTGGTAGCAAACGTGGTTCGTGCGCCAATTGGAATACGCAAGGCAGGTATTTTGCCAGGAAGGTCGAGGTCCCGCCAGCACCAAAGGACTTGGAATGAAAAGTGCCCGCGGTTGCAGCCGACACAAGCCCGAAGCGCAAGCGAGTGGGCGGCACCCCGGAGCCACAAAATGACCGCTTCAAAGGCAGATTGGCAAAAAAATTGATGGCAGAAAAATGCTTCCTCCGTGCGGAAGCAATCTCCCATTTTTCTGCCATCAATCTTTCTGCCCTCTGGAAGGAAGTGGAGATGAGGCGACCGCACTTGCAATTGCCTGCGGCCTTCGGCAGAATGGCACCATCTAATTTCGGGGTTGGCGGGCCGGTGTAATGTGCGACACGTCGTTGAGCCTCTTGGAGCGTCTGCAACTTAGGGCGAGCGACTCCGCTTGGCGGGACGTCGTCGAACTCTACAGCCCGCTGCTGGACGACTGGCTGACGCGGTTCCAACTGCAGGCAGCCGATCGCGACGACCTCGTCCAAGAGTCGCTGACCACGGTCCTGCAGCACGTCCGCAGCTTTCAACATGGCGGCCAAGGAAGCTTCCGGGCCTGGCTGCGAGCGATCGTCGCCAACCGGGTGCGGGAGTTCTGGCGCCGCCGGGACAGGCATCCCCAGGCCACGGGCGACAGCCATCTCGCGGACATGCTCCAGCAACTGGAATCTCCCGGCAGCAGCCTTGGCCGGCAATGGGATGCCGAGCACGACCGGTACGTCGCCCACCGGTTGCTCGCCCGCATCCAACCGCTGTTCGAGCCGGCCACGCTGGAGGCGTTTCGCCGCGTGGTGCTCGAAGGGCAGAAGCCGCGGGAGGTCGCCGCGGCACTTGGCCTCACGGTCAATGCGGTCTTGATTGCCAAGTCCCGAGTGCTGCGGCAGTTACGGCGGGAATTGAAGGGCCTGACGGACCTTGTGGAATGAGCCCGGGAAATTTTTCTGACAGGATTTGGCGGCTGCGGTCCTTTACTTGAGGACGCAACCACTTCTCCCTGCGAGGCTAACATGGTCATGTCGGAAACGGGACATCCCCAGGCAGATAAACTGACCGCTTTCGCCCTGGGACGGCTCGACGACGCGGAATCCGCCGAGATCGAGGCGCATCTGGCAGACTGCACGGTCTGCCAGCAGGTACTGGAAGACACGCCCGCCGATTCGCTGGTCGAGACGCTGCAGGAACCGGCTCCGGCGGCGGCCGCCCAAGCCGCCCCGTCCGCCGAATCGGGGCCCGGGCTCTTCACACGACTGGCCGCGGTGATCAACCCCAATGCGCCCCAACCGGCGCCGCGGCCATCCGCCCGGTCCCACCAGGACGTTCCCGCGGACCTCCGGGACCACCCGCGCTACGAAATCCTGGAACGGCTCGGCGCCGGCGGGATGGGAACGGTTTTCAAGGCCCGGCACCGGCTGATGGACCGGATCGTGGCGCTCAAGGTCATGAACCCGCAGTTGCTGGCGGACCCGGTCGCCGTGGGACGGTTCCAGCGCGAGGTCAAGGCGGCGGCCCAACTGGCTCACCCGCACATCGTCACCGCGTACGACGCCGAGCAGGTCGGCGGCCTGCACTTCCTGGCCATGGAATTCGTCGAAGGCCAGACGCTGGCGGAGGTCGTGGACCAGCGCGGTCCGTTGCCCGTACATCGAGCGTGCGAGTATATCCGCCAAGCCGCGCTCGGCCTGCAATACGCCCACCAGCGCGGCATGGTGCATCGCGACATCAAGCCGCAGAACCTGGTGCTCACGGCGACGGGCGACGTCAAGGTCTTCGACTTCGGCTTGGCCCGCTTCGTCAGCGAAAGCGGCGAGCCGGGCGAGGGCTCGTCGTCCGGCCGGATGCTCGGCAGCCCCGACTATATGGCCCCGGAACAGGCCAAGGACGCGCACGCGGCCGACATCCGCGCCGACATTTATAGTCTCGGCTGCACCCTGTACCACCTGCTCGCCGGCCTGCCCCCGTTTCCCGGCGGCAGCGCCGTCGAGAAGCTCGCGGCCCACCTGGAAAAGAAGCCCATCGAGATCGCCAAGCTCCGCCTGGATGTCTCGAGCGACCTGGAACGCGTCGTCGATCGGATGCTGGCCAAAGACCCGCAACAGCGTTTCCAAACGCCCGGCGAAGTCGCCGCAGCGTTGGAACCGTTCTGCCAGCCCCGCCCGGCCGCCGCGCCCGTCGCCCAGCCGAAAAGTGACTCCCTCGCCCCGGTACTCCGGGGAGAGGGTTGGGGTGAGGGGCGGAATCGCTTGCGCCGAAGCCGTCGCTCGGTTGGTGCTTGGGCTGGGACGCTGACCCTGTTGCTGGCACTGGGCATCGTCGGCTTCTTCTACGGCGCTGCCATCTACCGCTTCGTCACGGACCAAGGCATCCTGGTCATCGAGACCGACGATCCCGACGTGGAAGTGGTCGTCAAACAAGGTGGTCGGGAGATCACGATCGTCGATTCCAAGACGGGGCGCGAGGTGACCCTCAAGGCCGGCGAGTACCAGCTCGAACTGGCCGAAGGCCGGAACGGTTTGAAGCTCTCCACGAGCGAATTCCGCCTGTCCCGGGCCGGTAAACAGATCGTCCGTGTGTGGCTGCCGACGAAACAGGATCCGAATGCCGACGTTGTGGCTGCCCACCCTCAGACCCAACCGGAGCCGCCGGGGCCCACGAGTCCGGAAAGCAAGCCGTCAACGCCCACCGAGCCGAGCCCAGCAACTCCGGCGGAAATCGTAGAATTGCGCCGCCTCCTCGGCCACCGACAACAGGTCAATGCGGTGGCCGTTTCTCCGGACGGCTGCTTCCTCCTTTCCGGCAGCCACGACAAGACGCTACGCCTGTGGAACCTGGCCAGCGGCAAAGAGGAACGCCGCTTCGAAGGGCACACGGAAAACATCCTGGCAGTGGTTTTCTCGCCGAACGGCCGCTTGGCTGCGTCGGCAGGCGGCGGGGGGCTATGGAAGGACGGCCAGCGGAAGGAAACGGATTTCAGCATCAGGGTCTGGGACGTCGAAACGGCTCGGGAGTTGCGGCGTTGCACCGGGCATACGCGGCCCGTGACCAGTCTGGCCTTCACGCCGAACGGCCGCCAACTTCTGTCCGGCAGCCAGGACACAACGCTCCGCCTGTGGGATGTTGCGGATGGCCGCCAAGTGCAATTGTTGTCCGGCCACGACGGCGAGGTACTCAGCGTGGCCGTGTCGCCGGACGGCAAGTCAGCCTTGTCCGGAAGTGCGGACCGCACGTTGGGTCTATGGGACCTGGAGACCGGGAAGCTCACGCGTCGCTTCACCGGGCACGCCGCCGCCGTCCGAAGTGTGGCCTTCTCGCCGAATGGTAAAATTGCGTTCTCCGGTGCTGAAGACCGAACGGTGCGCCGCTGGAATCTGGATAACGGCGAATCCGTCCTGTTTTCATCACAAGGGCCGACGTTGCTCACGCCTTCCCCGTTCGGGTCCTCGGGCGCTCATCTGGCCGCGGTCGCTTGCGTGGCCGTGTCTGCGGACGGTCGCCGTGTCCTTTCCGCCGGGGGCGGACCTGCGAGCATGACCCTGGGGACCCGCACCGCTCGTATCTCCGGTACTGACAACCGCGTGCGGTTGTGGGACGCCGCCACCGGTCAGCAGATCTGTTTCGAGGAAGGGCACACCAAGGAACTGCTGTGCGTGGGTTTCTCGCCCGATGGCCGCTTCGCCGTCTCCGCCGGGCTGGACAAGACCATCCGCGTGCTCTGGCTGTCGAAGGCCGAGGCCGACGCGGCGCCCGGAAAGCTGGCCCAGCTCGCCCTGGCGAGCGAAAGTCCCCGGATCCCGGTGCTCGTCAAACAGCAGGGGCGGCTGGTGTCAGCCCTCTATTCCACGACTAGCTCCAAGAGCACGCTGAAACCCGGCGAATACGAACTGGAGTTGGCCGACCAGCCAGAGGAATTTCGACTGTCGGCGGACACGGTTACCTTGAAGCCGGGCGAGCAGCAAACCCTGGCCATCCGCCGCGAGCCGCTCGCTGAGAAGCCAGCGCCGCCGCAGCTCACCGAAATCCGCCGTTTCAGTGGACACACGGCCGGCGTGTTAAGCGTGGACATTTCCCGCGATGGAAAGCAGGCTCTTTCTGGCGGGCGTGACAAGACGGTGCGCTTGTGGGATCTGGCCAGCGGGCAGCAATTGCGCTCTCAGGAGGGCGTCACCGAGGAAGTGTGGGGCGTGGCGTTTTCGCCCGACGGCAGCCGAGCGATTTCGGGTGGCTTGGGCAAGGTGGTGTGGTTTTGGGACGTGACGACGGGAAAAGAGATCCGTACGTTCACGTGCGCTGGGGGCGGGTGCGGGCGAGTGGCGTTCTCTCCCGATGGCCGCTGGGCGCTCGCCGGCAGCGCGGACTCGAAGGTGTACCTGTGGGATGCGGAAACCGGCCATCAGCTACGGACGTTTTCGGGGCATGAATCACCGGTCTTTGCCGTGGCTTTCTCGCCCGACGGTCGCCAAGCGTTGTCGGGCTCGTGGCGGGATGTCACGGTGCGGCTATGGGACGTGGAGACCGGCCAGGAACTGCGTCAATTCGAAGGACATACGGAGCCGATATCGCAGACCGTCTTTTCCCCTGATGGCCGCCTGGCGCTGACGGGCAGCGCGGACAGGACCATGCGGCTGTGGGACGTGGCGACCGGCACGCTCCTGCGCATCTACGTACATCCGACAGGCGTATGTTCCGTCGCGATTTCGCCGGACGGACGCTGGGCTGTCTCGGGCAGCGGAAGCAAGACGACGTCCGAGGGAGGCACGACGGTCGCGGGCTACGATTACACCGTGCGACTCTGGGATGTAGCGAGCGGGGAAGTCCTGGGTCAGGCGGAGAACTTCACCAGTGCGATCGACGGCGTCGCGATTTCGCCAGACGGCCGTTCCGTTCTCGCGGGCTGCAATGACGGCACACTGCGGCTCCTGAGGCTGCCGGAACCGCCGAGCCTGCCGATCACGGAAATCCGAAGGCTATCCGGCCACACCGGCCCGGTCGAACAAGTGGCACTCTCGAGCGATGGCCGGCAGGCGCTGTCATGCAGTCAGGATCAGACGTTGCGTCTCTGGAACGTGCAGACCGGCGAGCAAATCCGGCAATTTGAAGGGGACGGGGCGAAGGACATGGCGAGGCGCGTCGCACTCTCCCCTGACGGCAAGTTGGCAGCATCCAGTTGCCATTGCTTGTGGAAAGGCGATCAGTTGTTCGTTCCCACCGATTACAGTATCCGGCTGTGGGACGTCGATACCGGAAGGGAGAAGCTCCGTTTCCTCGGTCACACAAAACCCGTTTATGGCTTGGCCTTCACTCCCGATGGACGACGCGTCCTCTCCGCGAGCGACGACGCGACACTCCGCGTCTGGGATGTGCAATCCGGTCGACTGGTGCGAGTCATTCAGGGACACGACGGGGCGATCGGTTGCTTGGATCTCTCCGCCGACGGGCGTCACGTGGTATCTGGAGCGTGGGACAACACGGTCCGGTTGTGGGACGTGGCGACGGGTCGGGAATTGCGACGGTTGGAGGGGCATACCAATGGAATAATGTCTGTTTCCATTTCGCCGGAGGGTCGCTGCGCTCTATCCTGCGGGTTTGATGGGACGATGCGGCTGTGGGAGCTGACGACGGGCCGGCAGTTGCGACTCTTCCCTGGACATCGCGGGACAGTAGCGCAGGTTGCTTTCTCTCCCGACGGACGGCTTGCCGTTTCCGGCTGCGACGACACGATCGTGCGGCTGTGGGACGTTGCCAGCGGCGCGGAACTGGGCCGATTTGAAGGGCTAACCGATTTCAGAATCGGACTTGCCTTCGCCCCGGACGGTCAATCTCTCCTCGCTTGCAGTGGCGACGCTACGATTCGCCTGTTGAAGCTGCCGGAGGTAGGCGACAGCCCCAAAGCGGTTGTTCCCGGCGACACCGGCCAGCTCGTCCTGGACAGCGAGGCGAGCGACGGCTGGCTGCTCGTCAAGCAACGGGACAAGGTGGTGTTGGTCCTCGACGCCACCGCCAGCCAGACGGTCGATCTGAGCGTCGGCGAGTATCAGCTCGAACTGGCCGGTCGAACCGAAGGCGTGCGACTGTCGGCGGACAGGTTCACGCTGCCGAAGGGCGGCAAGCAGGTCGTCCAGATCCGTCCCCAGAGCAAGCCGGCACGAGTCGAAATCACGGACGTCCGCAGTTTTCCGGCGCACATGTCCTTTCACTGCTCCGTTGCCCTTTCCCGCGACGGTCGGCGCGCCCTGACAGGTGGCACCAATACCGTCCGCCTCTGGGACGTAGCGAGCGGCAAGGAACTGCGACGCTTCGACGGGCACACCCGAACCGTCCTCTGCGTGGCACTGTCTCCCGACGGTCGCCGTGCGTTATCTGCGGGGGGAGGTCATTGGCACGAGAACCAGCCCCCGAGCGATCTTGACATTCGGCTGTGGGACACTGCCACGGGGCAGCAAATCGGTCGGTTGCAGGGCCACACGAGCTACATCCACAATCTCACTTTCTCGGCCGATGGACATTTCGCCCTCTCGGGCAGTTCTGATGCGACCGCGCGCTTGTGGAACGTGGAGACCGGCAAGCAAGTGCATTGCTTCGAGGGCGGCGTTAGATTTGTGCAATCCGTGGCCATGTCGCCAGACGGCCGCTGGGCTCTCTCGGCGCACTGCGATGGTGCCGCTCGCCTGTGGGACACAGCGTCGGGGAAAAAACTTCGCACGTTTGGAGGGGAGAGCGGGTACGGATATGTGTGGAGTGTGGCGTTCTCGCCAGACGGGAACCAGGTCCTGACGAGCGGCAGCGACCGGATGGTGCGGCTCTGGATCCGAGAAACCGGGCAGATCCTCCGCTCGTTCCTGCATCCCACCGGGGTCTACTGCGCTGCTTTCTGCCCCGACGGACGGCGGGTTGTCACCGGCGGGGGCCTACGCGTCAATTCCAATGACAGCTATTCGTGGGCGGGATACGACTATCGGGTCCGTATTTGGGATGTGGCCAGCGGACGCGAGATAGGCAGCTACGACGGCTTCCCTGGAGTTGTCGACAGCATGGCGTTTTCTGCCGATGCCCGTTGCCTACTCGCCGTTTGCAGAACGACTTCCGCTAGGCTGCTGTGGTTGTCGGAAACCAGTAAGCCCCAACAACCCGCCGGCTCCCAGGACGCGGGGCAACTCGCTGTCGAAATAAACGGCTTCGACCTGCCGATCTTGGTCAAGCAGCCGGACAAGCTGGTGACGGTCATCGTTCCCAAGGTCAGCAAGCTCGTCGAACTGCCGCCGGGCGAGTATGAGTTGGAACTGACGGGCCACCCGGAGGATTTTCGCTTGTCGGCCGACAAGGTGACGCTGGCCAAGGGCCAGACGCAGACCGTCTCGATCCAGGAGGTGCCGCTGGAAAATCCGCCGCATGAGATCACCGAGCTGCGCTGTCTCACGGGGCACACGGCAGCGGTCGAGTGTGTCGTCTTCTCGTCCGATGGCCTCCGGGCGTTGTCCGGCAGCCAGGACAAGACGATTCGACTCTGGGACTTGGAGACGGGCGAAACGATCCGGCAGTTCGCAGAAAACCCGCAGCACGTGTTTGGGGTCGCACTTTCCGCCGATGGCAAGCAGGCCCTGTCCGCCGGCTCCGATCATGCCAACCGCGATTTCGCCGTCCGTCTCTGGGGTGTCGAGGACGGCAAGGAGATCCGTCGCTTCGCCGGCCATACCGATCAGGTCTGGAACGTCATCTTTTCGCCGGACGGGAATCGGGTGCTGTCCTGGTCCCAGGACGGCACGTTGCGGCTGTGGGACCTGAAGACCGGCGCCGAACTACAGAAGCTCGCCGGTCACGAGGGCGGAGTTCGCTGGGGGGCCTTCGCTCCGGACGGACGCCGGATCCTGTCGGGCGGCTTCGACGCGACGCTGCGGTTGTGGGACGTGGAGACCGGGCGGGAACTCAACCGCTTCGACGGACACACGGAAGAGATCATTGGCCTCGCCTTTTCCCCGGACGGCCGCCAAGCTGTCTCCAGTGCGCTCGACAGGAGCGTGCGTCTGTGGGACGTCGAGACAGGCCGACAAATCAAAGCATTTGCGGGCTGCAAGACCAGCGAGAGCTCGGTGATATTCACACCCGACGGTCGCCGCATCATATCGGGCGGCGGCTGGCGAACGGCCCCCCTGCATGCCGGCTTCGATTACTCCGTGCGGCTGCGCGACGTGGCCGCGGGCCGCATATTGGGCAGCTTCGACGGTCATGGCGGGCCCGTGGTGACGGTCGCGGTTTCGCCCGACGGCCGCCGCGCGCTCTCCGCCGGCCACGACAATATGATCCGCCTCCTCAAGCTGCCGGAGCCCGACGCGAATCAGCAAGCCGCACTGGAGGAATGAAACGAGCCGCAGCCCCTGCACCGGGCTCCTGGGAACGGCGCTGCTCGCCCTCCACCGAGACGAGCTCGGTGGCGGCGGAGGGCTGAGCAATGGGGCGTGCTGCTCCGCCCGCCGCCGAGCTCGCCTGGGCGGAACCTCGCCTGACGGCTACCGCGGGAGCCCGCGCACGGCGCCGCTCCTCCCGCCACCGAGCTCGCCTCGGTGGATGCCCGCCTGGCGGCTACCTCTCGATCCCGCGCGAACCTGGTCCCTCCCCACCGAACTCGCTTCGGTGGCTTGCTGCCTGACAGCTACCAGGGCAGAATAATCCTTGCCATCTTTCCGGGAAGGGCCACTCGCCGATGAACTCCCTGAAACCCATCTACACACCCGAGCAGTGCATGCCCGCCTATCAGTTGAACTGGGCGCTCTCGTTCTTCGCCGACGCCCCCTTGCCCGACGCGCAAAGCTGGTTGCAGCCCCTGAGCGAAACGCTGGAAACGGAAGACGCAATTCGCCTTCTCGAACACCGCTTGCCGTCTCCGGATGTGATTCAATTCCTAGCCAGCACGAAGCCGCCGACCGCTCCCGCGTTTCTTCTGCAGCGATTGAAAGGACGACTGCAATACATGATTCGAGATTGCCGGCCCAAAACCTTTCGCCGGAATTATCGGCTGGAAAGTGTGGGCTCGGCGAAGCGCAACGTGATCGAAGACTACATCGAGAACCAGCTCCGCCACCACCCCATGGATGACCCCCGGATCCAGGAGCGATTTGAGTGGGTGCAGATCGTGTCGCATGATGTGGACCTGTCCCAAATCCGCTACACGGCCCACGGGCAGTTCATCTACAACCTGCACGTCGTGCTGGAACATGCGGAGGGCTGGTGCGCCGTCGATCCCGCATTTCTGAAGCGGACCCATGACATGATCCTCAGAATCTGCCGAAAGAAAGGGCTTCTGCTTTCGCGTGCGGGGATCGTGGCGAACCACCTGCACCTGTCGATCGGTTGTGGGATCGAGGATGCGCCCGAGGAACTTGCGATGTGCTTTCTGAATAACCTGGCGTATGCGCATGGGATGAAAGCCGTTTATCGCTTCGGGTACTATGTGGGGACTTTTGGGAATTTCGATTTGGGAGCACTGCGAGCGGCGCGTAGCTGATATGCATGGCTCCACCGAGACGAGCTCGGGTGGGGGCAGGCGCCCGATGTCTGGGCGTTGGACGATGACGAGCGGACCTTTTACGAGAGGTACGGGTTTGTCCCGCTGGAAGACAACCCTTCTCATCTCCGCCTTCCCATGAACACAGTCGAGGCGCTGTTCGGTCCGTCGACCGCGGGCTGATCCTGGGGGGAGACGACTGCCGGGATGAAAAATCAGGTGGCGACGGAAACGAACTTGAAACGGAATGGCAGGAGTGAATTGATGACGCGACGTACATCAAAGCCGAACGCAAGGCTCTGGGGCTCGCGATGTCCCTGCCGCAAGTCGTGACGAACTACCTGCGGGATTGGGCGGCCGAGGAGAAGGCCATCTAGGAGTCCCGACGCCTGATGACCGCCCTGGTCGCGCGGCCTAACTGGGAATTTGCTGTGGGCACACCGGATGATCGGGAGCAGCGCAATGCCCGCGCCTGATTCCTTTGCGCAAATCCTCGCCGCAGCGAAGGCCGCACCTTGCCGAACATTGTACTCGGAAAATCTGAATGATGGTCAAGACTACGAGGGGGTACGCGTCGTGAATCCATTCGCTGGACTGCAGCCCTGAGTTGGCTCGCTTCACACGCATTGCAACGCTTTGGGATGTGGAATCAGGCCGCCAGCTCCGCTCGTTCTCTGGGTGCGCGAAGCGCGAGCGAAATTGTCTCGCCTCACCGAACAAATCGCAGCCTGAAAAACGCAATACAGCGTTGCCCTTCGGGGCAAGAACATGAAGATACCGTAATCCCTGACTGCATAGGTGGATACCGCGAACTTGCGACGTCAAATGGCGCAGCCTAATCTGATCGATCAAGAACCGGCGGCTAGCGACTTGCCGCTCACTTGTTGCTCGAAGGATGCTGCGCCCCCGCAACTGGCCTTGAAACCGGATCTCGGGAAAGTTGGTGGACCGTTAGTTGCCCTCCATGTCCAACACGATCCGGTACCGCGGCTTGCCCTGCCGCAACCGTTCCAAGGCTTCGTTCACCTGCGTCAGCGGCAAGTGCTCCACCAGCGGCGCGATGCCGTGGCGGGCGGCGAAGTCCAGCATCGTGGCGGCGGCTGCGGGCGATCCCAGCGGCGTGGCGGAGATCGTCTTCTGGCCGACGATCAGCGGCATCACGTCCGTGGTGACCGCGGGCGGAACGCCGACGAAGTGCAGCCGGCCGCGGGGACGCAGGGCGGCCAGGTAAGCCGGCCAATCCAGGGCCACGTTGACGGTGACCAAAATGAAATCAAACGAACCGGCGACCGATTGCAGCGCGGCCGGGTCGGCCGAGTTCACGAAATGGTCCGCGCCCATCTGCCGAGCCTCCGCTTCTTTGTCCGCGTGGCTGGAGAACGCGGTCACGTCGCAGCCCCACTTGTCCAGGAACTGCAGAGCCATGTGTCCCAACCCGCCAATGCCCACCACGGCCACGCGGTCGACGGGCCGCACGTCCGCTTGCAGAATGGGATTGAAGACCGTAATCCCGCCGCAAAACAGCGGGCCGGCTTTGGCGATGTCAATCTGGTCCGGCAGGACCGTGGCCCAGCCCTGATCGATGCGGACACGGTCGGCAAAGCCGCCGTAACGTCCGGGGCTGCCGAAGATGCCTTGTGCGCCGGCGCACAAGTTGTGGTCGCCCCGCAGGCACCACTCGCAGTTCATGCATGATTTGGCGAACCAGCCCACGCCGACCCGCTGGCCTGCCTGCAGACGCTTGACGTTGCGGCCGGCGGCGACGATCGTGCCCACGACCTCGTGGCCCGGCACCAACGGGTACTGGCTGCCCTTCCAGTCGTTGTCGATCATGCTCAAGTCGCTATGGCACAGGCCGCAATGCCGGACCTGGATTTCGATCTCGTCGTCACCCAGCGGACCGGGATCGTATTCGAACGGTTTGAGTGTACCACCGGGTTCGTGAACGGCATATCCGTGAAACATGCGCAAGTCCTCCATCTTCAGTTCCAACGTTCATTTCGGGCCGCGTTCTCTCGCCCACCGCATGTTGGCCAAGAACTTGGTTGACTGCAAGGGGGCGTCGCCGGGCCTTGATCAGAATGTTGCGCATCGTAACCCGAAGCGTCAGCGAGGAAGAGCGGCATCTCCTCGCTGACGCTTCGGGTTACGATGATCCGGTGCTAGCGTCTTGCGCAACCATCCGCTCAAGGCCCGGCGCCGCAGCGCCGTGGAAATCGAGCACTTGAACTTGCCCGGCTCAAGCGGTTCGGCTACAGTTCCGCCCCCGCGATTCCATGGCCGGATTCACGGCGGCTTCGTCAACCCCGGGCTCGATTTCGGAGGACTGGCATGGCAAAGAAGAGTAAACACAAGCCGACCCTTTCGCAAAACCTCGTCGGCGTTGCCACCGTAGGGATGCCGCCACCCGTGCGTTCGGTTCTGGGAAGCCGGCTGGGCTCGCTACTGCTGCTGATCATTCTGCCGATCCTGGTGATCACCGGGGTGGTTTCCATTCAATGGAACAACGGCGTGCCCAAGGTCTCCATCGACCGCGAGCGGGCGAAAGAAGTTCGGACCGAAGCCATGGATTCCCTTCAGAACCTGCGCGAGCGGGAACAGGGCCTGCTGTCCTCGCGGCCCGGTTATCTGATCCCAAAAGACGCCGCCGAACTGGAACCGCAAAAGGGCAATCGCCCCCTCGCCCCCGTGAAAGAGATCCTTCAAACCTTGCGATAGTGGACGGCCGCCCGCTTAACGGCGAGTGTTTTAGGCTAGATTCAGGACCCCCTTCATCCAGAAGTGGGCTGCGGCCTGCCAGGGCGACATATCCAGGAACCATCCGCGGGATTGCAGGTCATTGCCATCTCTGTCGTAAACGGCAGAACCCCGTCGAGGTCCGGCCGCCGATGCCGCCTTAAGAAACCGCGTCCAACTGCCCGTCGCCATCGCCGCCTCGGTCGCTTTGCCGCTGCTAACCGCCGCCATCGCGCGCTGCTTCTGGCCGGGCATCCAGAAAGTCGGCGATCAGGATCAGACTTTCGGATCACCCTCCGGCCGCCATCGTCACCAACACGGAGAGTCGGACCATGACAAGTCAACGCGTGGAGCCACTTTCTTACACCCTCGCGGCGTTGGCGTTCGTCGCCACGGCGACCTGGGGCGCGGAGCATGCTCTGGAGAGCCGCGCAGGATTGGCCGCCAAACCGACGGCCGTCACCATTCCCCTCGCCAGCGGCCACGACACGATTGGTTTGTCGGTCACACCAGGGGGCGAGCCGTGTACGCAGATTGTTTTGGAGTTTGCCGACGGCAGCAAGAAGGTGCTGACGCTGAATGTCCGTCCCCAAACGGTCAGACGCAGGGTACCCCTCCCGGGCGACGCCCCGCAGGGTGCGAAGCCTGCGTACGAAGAGGTCCAGGCCGAGGATTCGCTGGTCGCCGTGTCAGGGATGAATCTCCGGATTTTTGCGAGGCCCAATCTGTTCCGCTACACCGACCCGCAGCAGGACGATCTGCTCAAGCGTTGGGACAGCCTCCCGGCCGCGTCCCAAACGTTCATGCACTACGAGTTCCGCAACGGGGCCGACCGAGTGGAGATGTGGATCAACGGCTGCTATGCAGGCGTGTTTCCCGTTGCGGGCGGTCTGCAGCAGGTCCAGGTGTCGTTGCCTGCCGGAGCGGCGATCAGGGACGAGGCGTCGTACGAACGGGCGGCGGTCGAGGAACAATTCTGTGCGCTGGACATCCGCCGGATTGCCAAGCCGGGCGCGCTGTGCGAGGCACGCGTCCGATGGCCCGCGGACGCCGACCGCGAGCCGGCGGAATCCAAGGCCCTGCACCGAATCGAGGGCATTCCGCTGCTCGTCTCCGACGGCTCGGGCAACGGCGACGTAGGCGTCGTGCGCCAGATGAAGGGGTCGTGGGCCCTGGAGTGCGATGAGCACCTATCGCGCACGCCCTTCGACGGCATGCCGGAAACACTCCATTTTTCCGTGCCCCCGGGCTTCTATCACAAGGCCCATGTGCTCTGTACCGCCGAGCCCGATCCGCGCAAGGATCCCGTGCTGACCGTCCGGATGACGCGTTTCGCCCGCTCCGGCCGGGGCGAAGCGATGTCCCACACCTCCGTGGTCCTGCCGCGCGGCGACGAGGCCCTTGCGGGGAACCTCAAACGCGTCGGTACGGTCGCCTATACGGTCCACGGCCAAAGCGTGGAAACGCCGCTGTATTTGGCGGAACTCGACTTGGATGTCGGGGCGATTCTCGACCTCCTCGGACCGCACGCAGACCGCGACTTCCCCATGCTCGACGGCCGATACCTGGACATCGACTTGCTTGGCAAAATCGAACGCGTCAAACCGGTGCGGGATTCGGTCAGCGCGGTGCATGTCTTTGGGATCACGCTGGAGCGGTGTCCGGCGGAGTTCTCGCTGGTGCAACGACAGCCGGGCAATATCTTCTCCAACGACGAGGTTCCCGAGACAGTCGCCGTCGTCAAAGCCAGCGCGCCATGCGAGACGACGCTGTCCTGGCAGATCACCGACGTCTCGGGAGCAAGGGTGCGCGAGGATCGCGTCCATTTGGACTTCGCGGCAGCCGGCCAGGAACGTCAGCACGTGATCGACTTGCAGACGCCAAGCCCAGGCTGGTACGGACTGAAGTTCGAACTTACGCTGCGCCGCAGCTCCGAGAATGAAACTGCCGTTTCGCCCCCCGGTTCCTCCGCGAAGCCGTTTTTCATTCACGACGCCGCCTTCGCCATCCTCGGACCCGACCGCCGCCAGGCCGGCTACGATTCGCCGTACGGTGTGTGGTGGTTCGGCGGGGCGCACTACGGCTGTGACGATGTCGCCATCGTCGGCCCCTTGCTGCACAAGGCCGGTTTCCGCAAGACGACGTTTGGCTGGACGAAGTCCACCGAGGCCGATTTTGCCCCCTGGCAGGTCACACTCAACCAAATCGGCTGGATCTTCAAGGCGGACGACCCGGCGGGCAGCGAGAAAAAAGTGGCGGAATGGATGAGCAAGTTTCCGCACTGCAAGTCGATCCTGATCTTCCACGAAAGCTACGGGAATTATCTGCCGGCGGAATTGTTCGGGGAGAAGCAAGTCGAGGACGAACCAACCGTCGACCGTGCGCGAAAACGAGTGGCCCTCGCGACGGCCGCCGCTCGGTTGTACCGGGAGAAGTTTCCGGAACTCAAGCTCATCGTCGGCAACACCAGCGCCTCGGCCGCCATCATCGCCTCGCTGTTGCGGCACGGGTTCGACACTTCCCGGATGGATTACATCGGCATCGAGACGGCGGCGGGCCAGACGGGCATGCCGGAGAAACTATGGGAGGGCGGACCCCAAGGCGCCTACCTGGCGCGCGATGTCGCCCGGCGGTTGGGCCACGATCTGCCGGTCACAGGCTGTTACGAGTACACGGCCCGTTGCGAACGCAATCTGGGGCGGCAAAAGCATGCGGAGTTCTACGTCCGGGACGTGCTGATGGCGCATGCCTACAATTACCAGCACATCTCGCCCGGGCTGTTGTACGACGCGGGCAATGCCTATGCCCACACGCTGTGGGGCGCCGGCGGGCTCTGCCACCGCTATCCGTTGCTGTATCCCAAGCCGGCCTACGTGGCGCTGGCGGCTCTCACCAGCGCGCTCGACCAGGTGACGTTCCGCCGCAAGGTACCGACGGGTTCGTTGACCGCCTATGCCTTGGAATTCGACCGCGCTGATGGCCGGCGCGCGTACGCGGTGTGGACGCCCCGCGCCGCGGTCGAACTGGCGCTGGAATTCCCGCCGGACGCGCGTCTGGAACTGACGGATTTCTACGGCGCCGTCTCTACGCCTTCCGTCAACGCCGGCCGGTTCGCGCTGACCATCGGACCCGCGCCGCAGTATTTGATCGCCACCCAGCCGTTGAAGACGGCCCGCGTGGTGCGGCAGATCACCGAAGCCGCACCCGCGGGATTCCGTGTGGCCGACAAGCTGGACGACGGATCCGCTTGGAGTCTGTGCGACGACCAGAGCCTGACGAAGACAACCGGCGAACTGCCCCGTCACATTCCGGGAAAGTTCAGTCTGCGCCAGGTGGAAGACGAACAGCGGGGGCGGTGCCTGGAACTGGAACTCCACGGCGATACTGCATTGTCCGACTACATCGGCGAGTATGGCGCCATCACAACCACCAAGCCGGCACCGATTCCGGGTGAACCGCATACGCTGGGCGTGTGGGTGAAAGGCAATTCGTCGTGGGGCAAGGTGGTGTTCGAGTTTCAGGATGCCGCGGGCAACGTCTGGCGCACGCACGGCAACGAATGGCACGACTGGCCGGGTGAACTGTCCATCAATTTCGATGGCTGGCATTTCATCCAGTTCCCGATCGATGCGCAGTCCCCCATCATCTACTCTTCCCCCGGCGGCCGGTGCCAGAGCGTCACTGGAGGCGGACGCAGCGTGATCTATCCGATCCGTCTCAGCAAGTTCTACGTGGTTATCAACCGCAAGTCGCTCGATCCGACAGAATTCCAGCCTGTGCCTCCCACGATCAGGATCAGTTCCGCCGGAGGCTACTGAACGACAACGGGTCGGGCGTACTGCCGTCCGGTACTCGTCCAGATACTCGGCGAGCTTGTGATGTGCGGGCATCTGGTGAAACTTGCCTCCTTTTTCGTGGAGTCGTAGCCACAAAGTGCGGTCGTTCTCGTACAGGTCGTCCACGTTCATCTTCAAAGTTGCGCCGATCCGTGCGAACCCGTAGACCATGACCGCAATCAGCGCCCGGTCCCGCAGACCGCCGATGGTGGTCACGTCGATCGCATCGAACAAGCGCCGGGCGTCGCCGGCGGATAGCCACTCAATCCAAACCTCGATGGGCGACTTCGCCAAAGGGCGGCGTCACCGACAAAGGGTCCCACATCAGTGTCAACACGGCTTGGGCATCCATCGGCACGGGTGTGTCCTTGCCTGCCTTCTTGCCACGGTGGACGGGGCGAGCGACGGCTTGGACAGTCTCCTGCCAGTTGTCGCCGTGGGTCTGTTTCATCTCGCGTTCGACGAACGATTGCAGTCCGGCCGTGAGCAGGTCCAGTCCTTTGCCGACGCGTTCTCGATTGGTGATCGCCATGATCAGGTTTCCTTCGGCAAGTGTAGCAGATAGTGCCAGCAAATTCCCTTTGTGGCTTTTCGACTCGGCATTGGTTCGTCACGGGACAGGCGGGCCGTGCAGAAGGACTCGGAAGCCGGCCTGCTCAAAGTGGTGATCGGCCGTCAGGGCGTCGGGGAGGCGAAATTCGCGCATGATGACAAAGGAAATACAGTCTGTCAGCGACCATTCCTTGTCAGGGCGCTTTGCGAACAGTTCGACGCCCTCCTCGAACAACTCCTGATTTGGCGGCACGATCGTGACGCGACGGTCATTGGCTAGATCGCGATACAATTCGACGAACAGTGTCCGGTCGGTGCCTCGCGTCAAGGAGTTTCCTACCTCCGTCAGCACCCAGGCCGACGTCACGAATGCTCCGGAGAAACCGGCAGTGAACGCCGTCGCCTGAGCTGCATATTGGTCGCGTGGATTGGTGAGGGCCAGGTAGTAGACCGTATCCACAAAGACGGGCTTCATCGCTTTGGCGCCCCATAGAGGTAGTGGTCGTGATTCAGGGCCGCGTCTTCGGCCAGACCGACCGCTCGCCCCGCATACTTCATCATCTTTTCGCCGAGGGTTTGACCTTTGTCGTCCAGCAGGGGTTCTTCCGTGGCCTTCGGCAGAACCTCGATGCGAACCTCCGCGCCGTCAGGGAGAGCATCGGGGGGCTCCAACACAACGGTCCCGTTTTTTACGCGTCCGCGATAGATCATCTGTTAGCTCCCATATCTCAGTTTGGATTTGTGATTCTTGACTCTTGATTTTGGATTGGGCAAAGCCGGCGTGTTGCAGAAAGGATTACCCCAGTTCTGCCCCACCCAGTTGGATGCCACTGGTCTCAACTTCGATTCTCTCCAGGACAACATCCTGCATGTCTTCGCGTGCCGCGACGACTCGGTCGGAAAGCTGCCCGACGCTCTCGCCGCTGGCGACAACGCGACGCCCGTCGGCGCTGAATGCGACCCATTGGCCGTCGTACCGTCTGAGATCCTCCGCCGGAAACCTCGCCCGATTCTGTCGATAGGTTTTCGCCATTGCTACTTTCATCTCTGCCGCTCCTTGGAAAGCGTCGGCCGCAGGATTGGGGGCCGACTAATTCCATTTTACCGTCATCGCGTGTGAAACACCAAAATCCCGAAACGTCAGAACAACTCCTGTTGGGCGACGCCGGGCCGCGAAGCGGAGCTACGTGCGAGCTTAAGGATTTCCGGCCAGGCGATCACGAGGCTATTGTAGGCCAAGGCTTCCTCGGCCCACTTCTTGCGTTCGCAAATGCTGTAAAGACCGTAAGCCAGCTCGCGGGCAGTTTCGGCCATGCCACCAAGGCGGTTTAAGAGTTCCGCTGCTCCGGCCTCCCCCTTCGTTTCCAGGGTTCGGACCAGGTGCTGGGTGATTTCCCAGACGGCAAGCAGCGGGTCGAAGAGGTGGGCAAGCTGATTGCGCCGAGCCTCGGAAACCAGCCGGAAGAGCGGCCCGTCGCCATCGAAACTCCACGGCTGGCTGGCGGCGGCAATGTCCAGCGTCGTTTCGTGGTCCCGGTAAACCAGTTCATTGCCAAGCCGCCCGGCCGCATCCTTATATGTAGCTTCCACCGCCACGGTGCCGATCCACTTCACATCGACGATCGTGACCAGCCCCTCGGGCAGGATGCCTTTGACTGACGCGCCGCGGGTGATGTCTTCAAGTCGGGCCATAGATCAGGCGGTTTCCGGAACAAGTGTGTCTCGACCAGACGACGCGGAGTTTCTCCGCAGTCTCCCCCAGTCGTGCCTTCCGCGATTTCGGCGACGACGCGGATGATATGTGGAGTTGATTGTACCAATTTCGAGGGGCATTCCCAGAGGCTGAACCCCGTCCTGAGTGTGATTTCCAAAATCGAGCCACTGCCCCATGCAGCCATCCATGGACCGCAGCGGAGGCGGCCTGCAATGCTGATGTTCTTCCAGAACGGGAGTTCTTCCCAGAGTCTGGAATCGTCGTAGTCGCCGACCAGGGCAACGCGGTCACCGGCCCAACGGCCGACGCTGGTGTCGCGGGCGGGCGTGACGGGGCGTCCTTTCATCGCGACACTCTTGAAGATCTCGTTCATCACCGTCTCGACGTTGCCGTCAGGATCGGTGCCGAGCACGACGTCGCGGGTGGCGAGGCCGTAGTAGTCACCCGATGAGCGCCCTTGACGCATAGAGCCGAGCACTTGCTACACTGAAACCGCCTGCGAGCAGAACAAACGACGCGATGAAGTACGGCGCCGAGTACTTTGCGGCGGTGTGGTACAGTTCCCCGCGTGGTGGATCAAGACGCCGATCGGCCAGAAGCAGGCACCGATCCGTCGTCCCTGACGATCGTCGCCTGCCACGGGGAAGGGGAGACCCTGTCGCACGTCGTTGACCGGACCGCTCCGGAAGCCGACCGACCGGCGGTGCTCCGCACGTTCTCCAGTCGTTCCGCAACGCGGGATGACGCGCGGCGGTATCTGGGAGGATTCACGCAACGCTCCGCTTAAGGCATGGCTTGCTGTGACCAGTGCGGGGCATGCTGCAGGGGGCACTTGATCGTCGAGGCGGAAGAGTTGGACGTGCTGCGCGAACCGCGTCTCATGGCGGCAGATCCGCACTACGCCGGGCAGACACTGGGAGAGATCGTTCGATGCCTTCGGGACGACATCGGCTGTTGTGTGATCGTCGCGTGCGGGGCCCTGTTCCTCACGGACAACCGCTGCTCGATCGATCCGACCCGCCCGAATGCCTGCGTCGAGATGCAGGTTGGCGATGAGCAGTGCAGCATGGCACGGCGAGAGGAGGGGATTCCACCGCTTCCAACGTGCAATGGCTAGGACAGATCTGCCACGATTTGAGGATATCTGATGCATGGAATCCGTCGTACCATGCATGAAAATGGCGCAAAATCTGGAACTAACTGCAAGCGGCGAAGAGAACGCGATGAGTCGTAATTCATTACAAGATAAGACTTTAATTAGTGGAGACGAACGGGCTCGAACCGTCAACCCCCGGCTTGCAAAGCCGGTGCTCTCCCAATTGAGCTACGTCCCCAAAACACGGAAAATTACGGCATTTCTTGTGTGATTCCTTGACCAAATCCGGCTCGGCGATCCCATTCACTGTTACCAAACTCAAAGAGAGATCGCCAGACCGCGCCCGCAAAAAATCTGGTACTGGAAAGCGCGCAAGGAATGGTGCGTAAAGAATGATGGTATACGCCATCGGCTCGATCCTGACAAGAAGGCAGCCGAAGACAAATTCCACGCCTTGATGCTGGATCGTGGAAATGCGACCGCCGAGCCGGAAATGGTTTTGAGCATGCTCGATCGGTTCCTCGCGTGGACGCTGCGATGCGGCTTGGAGCAGGATGGATGCCGTCTCCCGGTGGGCCGCGCTGCCGCAGTTGTCGGTTTTGGCCGGCAACGGGATGGAAACCTCGCCATGCATCGAACCTCCGTCGGTTGGCCCGCTTGACCCAGCCTACGATGCGGCTCCCACCGTGCTGACTCTCTGGCGGCGGGCGATTTCCAGGCGGATCAGTTGGACCAGACCGTAGATCAGGGCCACCAGGGCCAGGATCGGGAAGATGCCCAGCAGCAAGCTGAGCAGGCCGGCCAGCAGCACCGCGGCGGCGAAGGAGCGGCTGCGGTGCAGGACCGGAAGGACGCGCGGCAGCACGCGGAGCAAGACCAGCAGCACGACGAAGCCGGCGGCGATCGCCAGCAGACGGTACAGCCGGCCCAGCAACGGCTCGGATACCGCGCGGGCCGTGATGTCGATGTCGCCGCGGGGCGTGGTGAACAAGTACTCGCGGCCGCGCAGCGGTAGATCGACGTCCAAACTGGCCAGATGAGTCTCTACGGCGAACGCGTCGCTCTGCGGGACCATCTGCTGAAAGTCAACAGCCGGAACCTGGCCTGTTTGCCGCCCCCAGACTTGAACCTCGTCTGACAAGGCCGTGGCTCTCTCTGCGCCATCCATGGCGATTCCGGACGTCCGGCCCTGCGGTCGATTGAGGCGGTCCATGCGCCCGGCGACACGGGATTCATCGCGCCCGGCAAAACCGCCACCACCCATCATGCCGCCCGCACCGGGCATCGCGTTGCCGTAACCGGCGGCGGGCGGTTGACCGGGGTAGCCGCCGGGACCGCCAGGCATCACGCCCGAACCCGACGTCCCCGCCGGCATTCCGGGCATTCCCATCGCTCCCCCGTAGGCATTGGGTTGCGCTTGTCCGGGATCCTGCGGCTGGGCGGTCGCCGGCACGGCGAGATTCGACCTCACGGCGCCGTAATCGGCGTTTTCACCGGCCTGCTGTTGCCGCAACTGGTCCAACTGCTCCGTCTCTAGTTTCTGCTGATACTGGCGAGCCAGCTCTTGCTGGCTTTGGGACAGGGCGCGCGTTTGCGACTGGGCCTGCGCTTGGGCAGCTTCGCTGGTTCGGGTGGACGCGTTCGCATTCGTCCGGGGCAGCATGCTGCCCAGCAGCGACTGCCCTTTGGCGTAGCTTTTCAGCTTGTCGCCAGCTTCGACTTGAGCCTGCTTGCCGAACCGTACGTCGGCATCTTTCTTCTCGAACCGTTCGCGGTTCTCCAGTTTGTTGCTCTCCAGCCACTTGTAGTTGAACGTCTCCTTGCCCGACGATGGTTTGCCTTCTTCGGGAACGACCACCACGCGGAAATTGCCGTCCAGTTCGTTGACCACGTTACTGGCCGAATCGTTTTTCTGGTCCAGGAAATGCGTGTTCAGCCTTCCGCGGTTGTCGGTGCTGACCGTTTCGCCCTCCTTGACCAGGTACTCCTGCGTCTGCTGCTCGGCTTGCCGGATCAGATCTTCATTCACATCGAAGTTCCGTTTGAATGCCTCGTTCGAATCAAACTCGCCGAACTGCTGCCTGTAGCTATGCACCGCCAAGCCCAGCTGTTTCAGGTTGTTCATCGAACGGGCGCGGGCATAGTAGTTGTCGGTATTGAGAGTCTGCATCAGCCGTTTGACTTGCTTGGCGTTGTACGAAAAGAAATCCGCCTCGTACGAGCCCTGGTCGAACACTTGCCGCATGCTGCCGCCAAAGTCGAACCAGGTGTGCGTTTCCGGCAACCGCAGCCGCACGCGGCTCAGCTCGACGTTGATGTTCACGGTGCGGATCAGGGGAAACGTCAAACGGTCCACGGTGCTGACCGGCCGCAGTTGGCCGCCGTACTTCAACACCACCCCATAGTCGGTGTCGCCTTCGGCTGTTTTGATCAGGGGGATGCGGACCTGATCCGGGGTCGTGCCGCCGGGGACTTCCGTCGGCTTGACGGGCTGGCCGGCGACGGTGGCCGTCCATAATTGCGCGCCGGCAGGCAGGCGGATCACCAGGAACTGCTCGGTCGTATTGTTCACGTTGTAGATCTGCTGGCCGCGGTATGCGCCGGCGGCGTCGACCACCAGCAGCGTCTCTCCCAAGCCGATCGACGCCCGCGCCGTCTCGACGGTCTTCCGTTGCTTGGTCTTGAACGTCAGCTGGGGACCCTTGGCCTCGGCCTGGACGATGTACGCCGACGTCAAATTCTCGCCCAGGATGCCCGCCAGCTTGCGCCATTCGGCTTGCTGGCGGCCCAGCGGTCCCAAATCGACTTGGTCGACCACCAGGATTTCGTCGCGGCCGGCGTTTTCCAGCGTCACGTACCGCTGGTCGGTGCGGCCGGTCTGCAATTCCGGAATCGGCGCGGTCTGCAACTCGGATTCCTGCCCACCGGCGCTCAGCAGCACCCGATCGTTTTCCACCAGCACGCGATACTGGCCCAGGGTGTCGTCTTGCAGCTCCAGCCGGAACAGCTTGCGCCCGTCCGCCGCATCCTGGATGGTCTTCTGCCGCAGCTTGGGAGCGTTGATGCGGGCGTGCTCCATCCACGCCGGCAGCGTGAACAGCACTTCGCGGATCCCGGCGTCGTAGATCGTCAGATCGATGCTGACCGTCTCCTCGATGGCCACGTCGGTCACCTTGACGTTGGTGATCGTGTATCCGTTGACGCGCGCTGTGCGCGGCCCGACTTCGAAACGGGCGTCGTATTGCGGGTTTTGATAGCGGAGGGCCAAACGGGCCAGAGGCCGCTGCTCCGCTTGCAGCCAATCAAACGTATTGCTCACCGGGATCGTCTCGCAATTCTGCGCGCCGGCGGCGCGGACGTCGAACGCCGGGTCAACCTGCACCACCAGGTCGCCCTGCTGGCGGACGACATCCAGCACTTCCAGCTTCGGCACGGGCACCGGATCGGCCGCTTTACGGCGTCCGAGGGAACCGCGGACGACGACGGAAAACGGTTGCGATTGGCCGGAGCCCAAGTACACGCATACCAGCCGCCGGCCGTCGGCGTCGGTCGCCGCCCAGGTGAATTCGCCGGGAGCGACGACTTGTTCGACCTCCAGCGCGGCGGGTACGTACAGACGCACGCGGTGGACGGGCTTGGTCCGCACGTCGATCTTGACTTGCGTTTCCAGCCGCGTTTCCCGTTCCGCGATCCGCAGCAGGCTCTGCAGCGTCGCCGGGGCGTCGCCGGGCACGGGCGTCGCTTCCAGCGCCAGCGCGTACGTGATCGCGCCGAACTCGAATGCCTGATACGGCCGCAGGCCGAGCGGACTTTCCTCGGCGGCGCCGATCGCGGTCAGCGCGTTGGCCACGTCAGCCGCGATGTCCGTCCGCGACAGGCCCGTGACGTTGGTTGCACGCAGTTCCAGCAGCGGGCTGCGGCGGATCGTCAGGCGGCCTTTGTGCAGGACGGCACCGTCCACGGAGATCGCCGGGGCGGGAATCTGGGTGGACTGGTCCGCGGCCACGACGCCGCGGCGGGACAGGTGCAGCGTAATCCGCTCGCGGTCCGACGCTTCTTTGAGCAGGGTGACGCTCAGCCGCTGGAGCTTGTCAGCCGGCTTGAGGTCCCACATCCGCACGTTGTCGCCCAGGACTTTTTCAACCAGGTAACCGGCGGGGACCAGCACCTCGAAGCGGTCGCGGCGGCTGCGGGGGAATTCGAGGTTCAGCTGCCAGGCCAGCCGCAGGCCGTCCTCCTGCACGTCCAACACGACTTCCGAAGCGACGGTCAAGCTGCGGTCCACTTGGCCCTCGGCGACCTTGGGACGCCACTGCAGGTTCAATGCACCCTCGGTGCCCAGCGCGGTGGTAATCTGTTCGTTGTCGGCGGCCGTCTCGTATTCGCTGCGGTCCGCAAGTCCCGTCAAACGAACTTCGGTGCGAGCGGCCGGCACGGTCAACGTGAGCCCGGCGGCAGGAGCTGTCGGCAGTTGCCCCGTTGCGACACGCCAGCCGCCGCGGCGTTCCAGGTGCATGCGGATCTGCAGCGCGAGTTGCTGGCGGCCCTTGCCCGCCAGGTGCAATACGGCGAAGACGGGATCCGGCGTAGGGGCCTGGACGGCTTGAGCCTGTTGCGGAGGCGGATTCGGTGCCTGGACCGCCTGCTGTTGCGCGTCCGGCTGCGCAGCCTGGCTCCTACGCTGCGTCTCCGCGTCTCTGCGCGAGATCAACTGCAGCCGAGCCGGCTTGCCGCCAATGGTCGCCGACGTGAGCACGCCGCCGGACAATCGCAGCGGCACTTGCACCGGTTGTTCGGTGTACACGTCGATTTCCAGCCGGCCCGTGACCAGCAGGTAGTCGTCGCCCGACAGCGTGGCTTCATACGCCGCACCGGCCAACGACCAGGCGGTGATCGGCGGTTTCGCTTGCAGCTTCTTGTCGGGGAACGCCCGATTCCAAAGCTCGACGTACTTGGCATAGGGCACCAGTACCCGATCCGCGTTCTTCAGACCTTCGGTGCCTTGTTCCGCGTCGTAGGGGATGATCACCGCGTCCGCCGGCAATCGGATGGGCTTGGACGGAGCCAGCAGTTCGATCAATCCGCCCGGGTCGAACACGGGAGGCTTAGGGGCCTGGGCTACGGCTGGGGAGCAGGCTGCGGCGAGGATGGATAAGGCGAGGAGTAGGGACGGGAGCACGTGGCCCGGTCTGTTCACGTGGCCCGGTCTCTCCGAGACCGGATGCGAGTCTCGGAGAGACTCGCCTACGTGGGGCACCAGCCAACGCAGGGCGCCGGCGATCAGGTACCACACGACCAGACAGCATGCCGCGTAGAAGGCACAATCGAAGGTGTCGCCCAATTCGTCGGTCAGGCTCGTGGCCAGCGGCAAGGCCAAAGCCAGGACGGCGACAAGCAGCACGTACCTGGTCTTCGTGCGAACGGAGCGCCGGGTGAGCAGCAGGCCCACGGCAAAGACGGCCAGACCGACGGACCAAGCCAGCACGTCGATGCGGCGTCCGTTGGCAATCGTCACACGCAGCAGCGGGCGCACGCCCAGGCTCTGGAACGTGATCTCGTCGCCCTGCTTCTGCAGGTCGATGGGCAGGCTGCGGACGCCTTCCAGCGCCCAGTACTTGGCATCCCGCAGGGGACGGCCGGCATGCTCCGCTTCTCCCGCGGCAGGACGCCTCGGCGTGGGCGGTGCGGCCGGCTGATCGGTGGGCTGAGAGGATGGGGGTGTCGCGTCCGGAGCTGCAGTCAGAGGCAATTCCTTGGCCGCATCAGCCTCCGGTTTGGCCGCTAACGGAGGCGTCGCGGCGAACCCCTCGAGACCCTCCAAACGCGATTCATCCATGTCCATATCCATCTTGACTTCGGCACCCGTGGGCGCGGGGCTGGCCGCGGTCTGTGCCGCGGGGGCCAAGTACTGAACATCGTCGGACATGTAGTAGGAACGACTCCCGGCTCCACCTCGAATCATCATCCGGCTGGCGACGCTCTCCCTTGCTGCTTCCCACGGCGAATGGACTCCTCCGGCGAACGCATACAGCCCGCCCAACGCATTCCACAGCGGCGAACGCCGAGGCTGCAGTTCTTGCGTGTACACCGTGCCGCTGGACCGCACCAGGCGATGGCCTTCGGGCAGCAGGAGCCTCCACGTCACGTCTGCCGTGGGCACTTCGCCCGCTTGCGCATCGCGGTCGCTGCGGAGCCACAGCGTCGGGGCGTCGCTGGCCACCTGATTCAGCAACACCAACGAGGTCACGCGAGTTTCGTAGATCACCTGCAGGTCGCGGATCGCGTGTTGGGCGCTGGCCGGCAGATCGAGCAGCAGCCGATCCCCGTCGCGTTGCGGGGCCACCGGCTGGCCGTCCAGATAGGCCGACCAGAGTTCCGACTGGGCCGGCAGCCGAACTTCCAGAAACGCGGCCTTGGTCCGCAGCTGGTACCGAGCGGCGGTCAGGGCGACGCCTTCGGCCGACAGCACCGTGTCCAGCTCAGCCCGCTGGACGACGGCCGGTGGCAAGCCGTAGCCGGGCCGGCGGTTGACGTCCACCTGGACCGGCTGCGGCGGACCGACGGACTCGAATACACCCAACAGCCGCTTGCCCACCGGATATTGCGCGGCGACCAATTCGCCGACGTCCACGGTGCGGGCCCCCGTCTTGACGTTGATGTCCAACTCGGCACTGCCCTCGACGGCAACGACCGCCGATTGATAGGCCACGCCGTCGGCACGGACTAACGGCAAGGAAACGTCCTTCCATTCCTTGTCGGGCAGCGGCTGCTGGAAATCCACCACCAGCCGCACCACGCCGCTGACGGGCTCGGCCAGCAGGGCCGTCCAACGTCGCCCATCGTCCAGTTCCTCGCTCGTGAATTCTTTCACGGTGGCACCTTCCGCGCCGCTGATCGCCAGCGACGACGGCGTGTCCTTGGGCAAACGCAGCACCAACCGGCGGGTGCGGGCCTGACGGATGTCGTACAGGATCTCGTAATGAGCCGTCAGCCCCTCGGGAGCGACTCGCAGGAACGAAAAGCTGCGGGCCGTGACGGCCGGCTGGGTGCGCGAGACATTCAATTTGGCCGCGTATGGCTGCGCTTCGTAGCGGTACGCCAGATTGGATTCGACGCCCGTCAGGCCGTAATTCTCCTTCTCGGTTTCATCGAGCGGATCGAGGCCCGCCAGTTCGTCCGGCCGGACCAGCAAGTCGTCGTCCGCGCGGATCGCCAGGGCGCCCGTGTCACGGGTCGTGTTTTCGACGGCGAACACCGGGAACACGGCACTGCGTTCGGGCCATTGGCCCAGCCAGTCCTGCGGAACACTTTCGGCCTGGAACGAGACGCTGGTGACTTCGCCCGGCGGAATGCCTTGTGGCAGGCGGACGTGGATCAGCGACCCACTTTGGGGCGCATCGTAACGCTCGATCGTCAACGGCTTGCCGTCGGGCGCCGTGGCCTGCGTCACGTTCCAGCCGGCCGGGGCGGTAAAGCGGACGGCAAACAACTTTTCGATCTGGGGCAGCAGGGCAAACCCGCCGCGGACGTGGTGGCCTTGATTGTCCAGCACCAACAGCACGTTGGCCGTGACTTGCAGCCGCGGCGGCGGCTGGCGGAAACTGGCCTGCAAGCTGAATTTCGCCTGCGGGGCGTAGAAGGTGGCTACCGGCCGGACGCGCGGCGCGCCGGGTTCGGCGCGGAACACGGTCTCGGGAAAAGCCGCCGTCAACACGGCATTGTCCACCGGGACCAGGCCCTGAGATTCGATCCCCTCGGCCGACAGCTGATCTTCCACGATCAAGCCCACGACGGCCACCTGGCCCGCCATATCCAGCGGCGTCAACTGCGGCATGGTCCAGTCCTTGAGCCGCGCCGGCGTCCGCGTCGCCGAAACGTTCAGCACGACCGTTTCCGTGGACGGCTCGCGCAGGATGATCTCCAGCACGCGCTGGTTGTCGACCGTCGCCACGGCCCAACGCGACAACAGCGGACTGAGCACCTCGGTGGGCTCAAAGCCTTCGGGCAACGCCAGGCGGAACCGCTCGGCCGCCCCGTGCAGCACGTCAAACGAAACGGTCGTGTGCAGCCGTTCGTAGGCCGAGGTGATCTCGTCGACCAAGACACTGCGGGCTACGGCTACGCGCTGTTCGCGGAGCATGCGGTTGTTCAGCGACATGACCAGCGACAACTGCTCCTTGGGCAGCAACACTTCGAATCGTGTCACTCCGACCGCTTCGTCCAGCGTGCGGCTGATCACCCGGGCGCCGCTTTTCATCTCGACGTTGCCGGGCACGGCCAGCCGCAGGCGGGCAGCAGCCGGCGTGGGCAGGCGGAAGGTGAGCGATTGCTGGGCGGCGGACGTTTGCAGTGGGGCGACCATCTCCAGCAGCAGCCGATGGCGGCCGACGCCTTCGATGAACAGGACCGCCTGGCCTTTGTCGTCGCGGCCGATGGCGGCCGAGGCCTTGCCGATCGCCGCGCGGCGCAGGCCGACGCCGACGAGTTCCAGCGGCAGGGCATGAAGCCCTTCCCCAAGGACTTCCAAGTCGATGACGCCCGACAGCCGGATGCGGCCGTCCTCGATCGTGCCGTCGTATTCGGCGGCCAGCAGCAGGGCGCCTTGAGGTGCGGGGGCTTCCGGGGGCTTCTGCTTGGCCTTGGCGAGCAGATCGGCGTATTCCTGGCGGATCAGGAAGACGCGCTGCGAATTGCCTTCCATCAGCACGCTGAGGTCTTCGTAGGGGACGAAGATCTCGCGGATCTTTTCCGGTTTGGGGGGCTCGGCCGCAGTTGCGGCGGCGGCGAAAATGGCGAGGAGGAGGCCGACCATGTCGTTACGCATTGTTCGGGCCTCCTTCCTGCGTGGCGAAGGGCGAATCGGCGGCTGGAGCCGGCGGTGGCGTCGCAGGCGGACTCGGCGGCGCAGCAGCCCGCGCCGCCCGCCGCCGCGTCCAGGCGGAGCCGATCTGCGACCAGGCCTGGGTTACGTGCCAAGCGAACCAAGCCGCGGCCACGATCAGGATCGCCGTCAGCAACGCGCCGTCCATAATCTGCCGGGCAAAGGCAGGTGCAAAGACACCGATCGCCAGCAGGACCATCACCAACAAGACGACCGTCGCGAACTTCTGCGGCAACGGCCGGCGGATGGCCAGCAAGCCAAGCGTTAACACGAGCACGAACACCAAGCCGTGCAACACGTACTTGTGGACGGCGACCAGCCGCAGCGAACCGCCCGGCGGATCCGCCGGCTGCAACGTGGAAAATGTGTACGAGCGGCCGTCGGTGGCGAAATCCTGGAACGGATTGGGCACGTTCAGACCTTCGATGACCCAGGCCACCAATTGATCGTCCCGCTGGATCGGTTGCGGCAGTCCGCTCCACGTTTCGTACCAGCGCCAGGACATTTCGTCGGTCCACGGCCCGCGCGAACCGAGCACTTTCAGTTCTTGCGGAACGTACGCGCACAAGTGGACCTTTTGGACGGCCGGATTGCTGGAGAAGATCGGCAAGTCCAGGCGGCGATAGCTGCCGGGCATGGTGTACCGCAGTTCGAGCACCAGCGCTTCGTCGGCCTTGTGGCCGGCCAACGGAATGAAGTACTCGCGGCCGTCGGCGCTCGAAACGCCGGCCGCAGCACTGGCTTGGCCGCTGGACGCCGCGGCGTGGACCGGTGCGGCACCGGCCGGGCCAACGTCCGGACCCGGACCAACCGTCGGTTCCTCACTCTCCAACGCCACCGACCGCCCGTTGATGCGGAGGGGATCGGTGTCAAAACTGACGTCCCTCGGCAGCACGACCGGCAGCCGCTGCTGGACGCTCCGCAGGCGGTACAAGGCCTGGACCGAAATGACGCCGCTGCGGGTGACTTCCATGCGGATCACCGCCCGCTCGATGCTGCCGCGTTTCACCTCGACCAACTCGTAACGGGTGACCGACAGCTTGAGCTTCCAGTCCTCATAAAACTCCCAGGCCCGCGCCGCGTCGGCCACACTGGCGCCCGGCATCAGATCGTGCTGCGGATCGATGGGGCGCAGTCCCACGGGATCGTCCGTGGGCCGCAAGTCCAGCGTTTCCGCTTTGGCCACGACGATTTGGCCCCAGGCGCGATCGGCGCTTTTCTTGTGGGGCTGCAGAACGGGCACCGTCTCCTCAAACGGCTTGCCCACGGGCAGGTCGCCGATCTTCTTGTCCCACGCGAACTTGATCGTGACTTCGCCCAGGAATTCCGATTCTCCCTTCCGCGTCAACTCCAATGCAATGGTTGCGTCGGGGCCGTCCTTCGGTACATCGTCCGGCTGCGGATCCAGCGGCGCCTCACTGGCGACCGTCGGCGTCAAGTTGCGGAGCTCCTTGCCGGTGACCAGCGCGGCGGGCACGTCCAGCCGCAACGATTTGACGCTGCTGTAGCGGATCTCGTAGAAAAACGTCGCTTCGTACTTGATCACCCCCGCCTCGACGCGGGCCAACAGCAGCTGCCGGACGGTGACATCCGGCTTGCGGCGTTCGACCGCCAGGTTCAAGTCCACCGGGGCCTGTGTGTAGGCGTAGGCCAGCACTTCGCGCGCCGGCCCGAATCGGCCGTCGCGAGTCGAGGCCGTGTCCTGCAGGGCTTCGGCAAACGAGAGCGTCTGCACGCCGTCGGCTTTGACCGGATTGATGCTCAGGTTCTCCGGCGCGTACACGATCAGCCGGCCCACCGACCGTTCCATTTCCTTCGTCGCTGAAACACGAGGCAGCGGCAACGGGACCGTCGACGATTCGCCCGTAAAGCTGAGCAGGTTGGGGGCTTCCAGCTGCCGCTGCAACTCGACGAACAAGCCCACGTGGCCGATCGCTTTGCGGGCCAGGTTCACGACCACGTGCTGCGACTTTTCGCCGGCCGTCACATGGTGCGTGTCGACCGCCACGGCCTCGGCGCCCGCTGCGGCGTGCCCGCGCACCGCGCGCACTTCAAAACCCAACGGGACATCCAGTTCCAACTGGAATACGCTCGCCCGCTCGATCTTGTACAAGGCCAGCAGATCCAACGTCAGCCGTTCGGGCTCCAGGTACGCCTCGACCAATTCGTGCGTTTGGATCTGCGGCTGGACCTTTTCCGCCCGCAACGTCAGTTCGAAAGGCACGGCCGGGAACCGGAACGAAAAACTCCAAGGCGTATTGGCCAGAGTCGGCGGCAATTCGTTGGCGTCCAATTGCAGCAAGCCGACCCGCGTGGCCGGTTCGGCCCGCAACGTCTGAGCGACCTGCACCACGACCACACCCTGCTGCCGGCCCACACCTAAAGCACGTACGACCGGCACAGCAATCGGCTTCTGCAACAAGTCATCGCTGAATTTTTCCATTTCCACCAGCAGCCGCTGGTTCTCCTTGGCCGGTTGGTACAACTGGACCGTGATCTTGTTCAAGTCCCCGGCTTGTTCGACTTTCCATTCCTTGACGTTCGGGTCGAAGACGTTCAACACCTTTTGATCTGCAGGAACCTCGATCGCCAGTTCGGCCAGTTCCGCGCGGCTGATCGTATACGCCAGTTGCGTCCGCGTGCGGACCACGCCTTCGTCGATACTGACCTGCTGTTCGGTCTGCACCGTGGCCAGGGCGGTCAACCCCATCGCACCTTCGGCCTTGGGAGTCCAGTCGATTTGCACGCTGGGGGCGGCTCCCACAAAGGCCATCACCACGGTTTCGGGTTTTGGTTGGGGCTGCGGTGCGCCTCCGGCCGGGGCGGCGGGCGGCGGTTCTTCGGTGGCCGCGACCAGGGGCTGGACGTTCACTTTGACACCCGCCTGCGGAACGCGGATCCGCCACTGATTGACGGGCGCTTGTGGTGCCTGGAACGAGACCACGTTCTGTCCCGGCGACTTCGTGAAGGCTTTGGAGTACTGAAGCGTGACCGCGACCTGCTCGGGCTCGGGCGTCTTTTTTTGCAGCAGCAGGACGTAGCCGATGTCGGGCTTGGCGGCGATACGTGCCGGCGCGTCCCCTTGGCGGGCGGACAGGATGGCCGCGTCGCCCAGCCGCAACGGCACCTCGTGCCAGCCTTCGGTCAATAATTCGATTTTCAGACTGGCGGTGACGTTGACGACCTCGTCGCCGACGGTCGCTTCGCTGTTAATCTCCGTAATCAGCGCCGCCACGGGAGGTTTCACCACCGGCGGTTTGGCCAGCGCCGCGCGGGCCTGTTCCCACAGCTTCTGAAACTCCTCGTAGGGCAGAAACACACCTCGCCCCGGCTGCTCGAACACCTTGGGCAGCTTGGAGTAAGGCACGTAGATCGTCTGCTCGCGGAGAATGTTTTCGTCGGGCTTCGAAGCCGGCTTTGCCGGAGCCACTGCGGGCGGCGGCTGGTCTGCCGCGGATGCAATCGCGGAAACGAGCATTACAAGATAAAACGGCCAAGAACGCAGCATAAACATCACCGGCTCCTTCGATACAGGACCTTGCGCCGAGACTAGCAGTGTCGCGTACGGGTAGGGACCGTCGCCCCCGGACCGCCCGCGTCCAAACTCAGAAGACGAAACATCCGGCAAAATCGTTTTCCAGGACGCTGGGGATATTGCAGCCCGTCCACGGAACAGCCTCACTATGATCGCTGGGCGCATTCTCGCAAGATGCTAAACGCCGTTGCGGTCGGTTGTCCGGACAGGGGGACGGACAGAAGGATGGACAAGGTGAGAATCGACGATCCGATCGGACACCGACAGCTTCCGCAGCATGGCCCGCTTCTTGGTTTGGTGGGTCTGCATAGCGGCAAGCTTGGCTAGTTCCTTGCGAAGCCGGGGGATCTTCCCGAGTCTCCGACGTTGGAATCACTGCCGAAGACCAGCGAGAGCAGCCGCTTCTTGAGCCGAGGCATCCGCGATTATACTGGACGGGCCGCTGCAAACGGCCGGAAAGACAGACCACCAAGCATGGGAGCCGCAGAACCACAATGAATCTGATCGACCTGGCCGAACGCAAGATCCTGCCGGACTGGCTGATCCGCCTGGGTATGCGCCGGTTGCTGGCCCGCCGCCTGGAGGAGGAGCGGCAGCGGGACGCCGCGCAACCCGGAGGGGCGCTGCGGGAATTTGTACAGGAACTGCGCCGCAGTCCGATCGCCCTCCACACCGACGCTGCGAACGTGCAGCACTACGAGGTCCCCACCGAATTCTTCCGGCGGGTGCTCGGCCCGCGGCTGAAGTACAGTTCCTGCTACTGGCCGCGAGCGGACATGACGTTGCCGCAGGCGGAAGACGCGATGCTGGACTTGTTCTGCCAGCGGGCGGGAATCGAGGACGGCATGGACGTCCTCGAATTGGGCTGCGGCTGGGGCTCGCTCTGCCTGTGGATCGCCGAGCATTACCCGAACTGCCGCGTGCTGGCGATTTCCAATTCGAATACGCAGCGCGAGTTCATCGAGTCACGGTGCCGTGATCTGGGGCGGAACAACGTCGAAGTGCAGACCGCCAACGTCGCCGACTTTGAGACCGAGCGGCAATTTGACCGGGTGGTGTCGGTCGAGATGTTCGAGCATGTCCGCAACTACGAAGAGTTGCTGTGCCGCATTGCGGCCTGGCTGAAACCCGACGGCAAGCTGATGGTACACATCTTCTGTCACGCCCGGTTCGGCTACCCGTTTGAGACGGAGGGCGAGGCGAACTGGATGGGACGGCATTTCTTTACCGGCGGCATCATGCCGTGCGACGACCTGCTCCTGCATTTCCAGCGCGATCTGGTGCTGGAGGATCACTGGCGGCTGTCGGGCACCCACTACGCCAGAACGCTGGAGGCTTGGTTGACGAGTTGTGACCGCCAGCGGTCCGATTTGCTCGCGCTGTTCGCATCCACGGCCGGCCCGAAAGATGCTGCCCGTCAACTCCAGCGCTGGCGGATGTTCTTCATGGCTTGTGCGGAATTGTTCAGGTATCGCGGAGGGGACGAGTGGTTCGTCTCCCACTATCGCTTCTCAAACCGGGAAAAGCCCGGCCCTTGACACGAAGTCACGGACGCGTTTGAATCGTCATCGCGACGCTCGCCGGCGCGGAACGAAAGAGCTGAAATGAACCCAAACAGGAACCCCTTCTTTTTCCTTCTCGGTGTCCTCTGCGCCTCGGCGGTGCCGATCCAAGCGGACGACAGACCCAACTTTATCGTCTTCTACACCGACGACCACGGCTACGCCGACCTCGGCCTCCACGGCATCGTCAAGGACATCAAGACGCCGCACCTCGATGCGCTGGCCCGCGGCGGCGTCGTCGCGAAGCACGGTTACAGCACCGCGCCGCAATGCGTGCCGTCGCGAGCGGGGCTGTTGACGGGCAGGTTTCAGGCGCGGTTTGGCGTCGAGTCCAACGCCTCGCCGCTCGATGGCTTCAACCGGCAGACCACCATCGCCACGCGTCTGCAACAAGCCGGCTATGCGACGGCGCAGTTCGGCAAATGGCACCTGGGACCGACGCCCGAGATCAACAAGCACGGATTCACCCACGTCTTCTCGCAACACGCCCAACGCCCCTTCTCCGCGAACATCACCCTCGACGGCAAAGACCGCCCCCTGGGCGACCTGCCGCCCACGGAATATCACATTGACGGCTGCTCGAAGGCCGCCGCCGCGCTCATCGAGCGTTATCGAGACCAGTCGTTCTTCCTCTACATCGCCTACCGCGCCCCGCACACGCCGCTCGACGCGCCGCAGCACTACAAGGACCGTTTTCCGGGCGAAATGCCGGAACGCCGCCGCGCCGCGCTCGGGATGCTCGCCGCGATGGATGACGGCGTCGGCCTCATCACCGGCACGCTGAAGAAGCACGGCCTCGCGGAGAAAACGCTCATTTTCTTCATCGGCGACAACGGCGCTCCGCTGAAAATCCACAAGCGGGATTCGCCTCTCCAGGGCGATCCCGGCGGGTGGGATGGGAGCCTCAACGACCCGCTGAACGGCGAAAAAGGCATGCTCGCCGAGGGCGGCATGCATGTGCCCTTCCTCATCGCCTGGCCCGGCACCATCCCGGCGGGTCAGACCTACGAGCCTCCCGTCAGCGCCCTCGACGTCGCCGCCACCTTCGCCGCGCTCGCGGACCTGGCCGTGAAACCGGGCGACCTCGACGGCGTGAATCTTCTCCCGCATCTCCAAGGCGAAATCCAAACCTCACCGCACGACTTTCTCGCTTGGCGCTGGATCGCCCAAAGCGCCATTCGCGAGGGCAACTGGAAGCTTCTGCGCGGAGGTGATCGCGAATACCTCTACGACCTCGCGGGCGATCTGGCAGAGAAACACGACCTCGCGGCGAAACATCCCGACATCGTCGCCCGCCTTCGCACCCGACTCAAAGCCTGGTGCGACGAACTCTCTCCCCCCGGCTTGGTCAACGGCAGCATGGCTCAAACGTGGAACGAATACTTCGACCACTATCTCGAAGGCAAGCCTTCCGCCTCAGCCCTCAACGCCAAGAACAAGGCCACCGCCGGCAGCCAAGGCTGGCAGGCCCGCAACGGCGTCGCCTCGCTTCAAAACGGCGCCTTGGTCTTCACGCCCGATGCCAACGCCGCCCAGCGCGCCCGCCCTTTCCTCACCCACGCCGGCCTCAACCTCCCCGGCCCGATCACCGCCACCGTGACCCTGCGCGCAATGCAAGCCGGTGAAATCATCTTCGCCTGGCGCACCCAGGACGAAAAGGACTTCCTTCCCGCCCACCAAGCCACCCTCACCTGGACCGCCAACGGCGAGCCGCAGACCGTCGAAACTCAGCTTCCCGTCACCGGCCGTCTCATCCATCTCCGCCTCCAACCAAGCCGCGTGAACGATCTCGAAATCCGTGCCATCACCCTCCGCAGCCGCGACGGCAAAGAGCAAACCTGGAACTTTGCGCCATGACGGCTTGTGTCGGCAAGTGGCATCTCGGCTTCGGCGAAAAGACGCCCGACTGGAACGGCGATTTGTCATCGGACCTGGCCTAATCGGTTGCCGGCCCCTCGCGCCAGATGCGGGAGCGCCAGTCGCCCAGCCAGGGCCACAGCCGGTGTTGGTTGAGGTCCACTTCCGTGACGATCACGGCTTTGTCGGTCTCGGCTTGGACGAGCATGTCGCCCGCGCGGTCGAAGATGGCGGTGCGGAAATCGTAGCCGCTGGTCACCAGGTACAGCTGGTTCTCCACCGCCCGCGCGCGGGCCAGCAATTCCTGGCCGCCCCAGATGGGCATCAGAATCACTTCCGCTCCTTGGGCCGCCAAGCGGCGGGCCACCTCGGGGTAACTCAGGTCCCAACAGATCATCATGCCCACGCGGCCGAAATCCGTTTCGAACACCGGGTACTCCTTGCCCGGCGTGATGCCGCCGTCGATTTCCTCGCTCGGCAGACAGACCTTGTGGTATTTGCCAACCAGCCGGCCATCCCGACCGATCAACACGCTGGTGTTATGGATCACCTTGCCGGCCCGTTCGTACAGGCCGGCCACCAGATACAGCTGGTGCTGCGCGGCTTTGCGCCCCAGAAACTCCGTCGTGGGGCCGGGAATCGGCTCGGCGACGTCGGCGTAACGCTTGCCTGTCCCCACCACGGTGATGCCCTCCGGCAGGCAGACGATATCCGCTTTCTTCTCGGCGGCTTCGTCGATCAAGGCGGCAAACTGCTCCAGGTTTTCTTGCGGCGATTGGCTGCCCCGCGGCCGATGATGGATGGCCGCCAATCGCACGGGGCGCGGCGGCGGCGCGGCTGTCTCCGTCAATTCGCCGCCCTGCCACAGCACTTCAGCGTTGGCGGCCCAGCGGAAATGCAGTTCCAGTTGAGCCTGCGCTGCGCCGGGCGGAGCCTGATAGGTCGCGCTCAGCGCCGTCCAGCCGTCGTCGCTGGAAATCGGCTCCGTCGCAGGATATTCCGCGCGTTCGAGTTGCTTGTCGGCGGCGTCGAACCACAGCATGCGGGCCAGCACGCTACGGACGGGCGTCGTCAGGTTCGTGCCCCGGTAGCGGGCGGAGAATCGATAGTGCTTGCCGCCGGAGACCGCCACGCGCCGCTGCCAGCGGCCGTCCACCGCATCGTCGCCGCGACCGGCGAGTCCCAACAGGTACGCGTCTGGGTCGGCCGTCGCAGCGGGCCGAGCGACCCACCACAGCGGTGCGATCTCGTCCCGTGCCGCAAACGGATGCCAACCGTCCGGCTCCGCTGCCACGTCCTCGGCGGCCTTTCGCTTGCGCAGTTCGAACGCGGACAAACTGCGCGGCGCAAACGGCAGCGGGGCATCTGCGGGCAGCGAATCGAGCGAAGTTTGCAGCCGGCGTCGGGGTTCGGCGATCGCTTGATCCTGAGACGAGGATAGGTCCTGTTTTTCCAGCGGATCAACAGCCAGATCGAAAAACTCGCCCGTGGAATACAGCTTGAACCGCTGATCGCGGACGACTCGCGTTTCGGCGTACTGCGAAAAGACCCAATCCCGTGGCGGCCGTTCGCTCGGGCGTCCCAACACCGTCGCGGCGAACGAGCGGCCGTCGAGCGTGACGCCTTCGGGCAGCGGAGCCCCGGCCAACTCGGCCAGCGTGGGCAGGACGTCCGTCAGATCGCACAGTTGATCGGCGACCCGGCCGCCGGGGACGAGCGCCGGGCAATTCACGATCAGCGGCATGTCGATACCGCCTTCGGTCAAGCCGTAACCGCCGGCTTGCGCCACACGGCCGGCCATGCGACCGGTGTATTTGCGTTCGTTGCCGTTATCGGACGTGACCACGACGATCGTGCGGTCGCGCAGGCTCAGTTCCTCCAGCGCCCGGACCAGCCGTCCGATATCGCGATCCGCGTACCGCACCATGCCCGCAAACAACTCGCGATCCGACAACCCGGCTTGGTCCTTGTTCAGCGGCGTGGCGGTCACGGGGCCATGGGTCAGCGGCGCTGAATAGTAGGCCAGGAACGGCCGGTCGCGGTGCCGCCGCATGAAGTCGATCAAGTAGTCGGAGAACAGGTCCGGGCCGTACCGCCCTTCGGTCGCCAGCGTCCGGCCGTTTTGCACGACGTAGGGATCGAAGTACCGTTGGGAATTCGCCGGATGTCCGCGCGGGCCGTCGGGCCAGATGCAGTGCTCGTCGGACCCGTGCCGCCAGAGGGCGTCGGCCTGATCCGGTTCGAGCAGCTGGCTGATCTGCCATTTGCCCGCGATGGCCGTGGCGTAACCGGACGAGCGTAGCACTTGGGCGAACGTGATTTCGCACAGCTGATCGAAATTGCCGCCGGCATAAATGGCCGCGTCATGGTGCGTGGTCCAGCCGGTGCGGAACGGATAACGGCCCGTCAGCAGCGCGACGCGCGAAGTGCTGCAAAACGGCGTTGTGTAGAAATGCTGGAACCGCAGGCCGCTGGTCGCCAGTTGGTCAATCTCCGGCGTTTGGCCTTCGAGGCTGCCACAGCAGCCGAGCCAATCCTGGCCGATGTTGTCCAGCAGAATGAAAAGGATGTTCGGCGGCTGCCGGCGCGGGGCCTCAGCCGCGTGGATGGGACCAGCCCACAGCAGCTCTGCCAACATGCCAAGGCAACCGATCCAAAGTGACTTTGCTTGTGACATGAGTTCGCTCCCAGTTCCCATCCCGTAAAGGTGCCAAGACACCTACACCTGATCCGGCACGACGAAGGGGCTGCGGTACGGCTGGCTGAGCAGCTGATCGGCGTCGGGAGCGCCGACGAATCGTTCGGCTTGGGCGTCGAATTGCAGGGTACGGCCGAGGCGATACGTGGAATTTGTCAGCTCCAAGTGGGCGGCGTCGGCCAGGTGACGCTGCATGTCCTCGAAGGACTCGTGGAAGGTCTTGTCGCCTTCGAACGCATTCGTCTGCTTGTTGAAGGGCACGTCTTCGCCCAGACGGTAGGAAATGTTGCCCAGGTGGGCCAATACGGTGGTGCGATGCCCCTCGATGATTTCGGCCCGGAGGTCTTCCCGGTTCCGGCTGCGCACGCAATCGATGAAGTTTCGCATGTGTCGTGGTCCCTGTTCGGGAGCGCCCGGAGGCGGGAAACTCTTGATCGGCACGCCTTCGCTCCGGCCTGTGGGGAAGAACTTGCCGTCCCGCACCACGCCTTGGTCGGTGTGGAACTCGTTGGTGATCTTCCAGTTCTGGTCCCCGACCAGGCCGCGAATCTCCAGGATCAGCTTGGCCTCGCCGAAATCGATCATGGTCAAGTGTGTGTTGGGTGTCTGCCCCTGGTCCTGGTAGCCGAAGCGGCCGCCGAGGCTGAAGACGCTCTTCGGCGTTGCGCCGTCGGGCAGGGCCCAGCGGCAGACGTCCAGCTGGTGCGAGCCCATGTTGCCGATCTCGCCGTCGCCAAAGTCCCACGACCAGTGCCAATTGTAATGCACGAGATTGGTGCGGAACGGCTGCACGGGCGCCGAACCCAGCCAGAGATTGAAGTCCAGTTCCCTGGGCGGCTCCTGCGGGTCCTTGACGCCGATACTGAGCCGCGAGCGACTGGCGTGACCGTAGGAGATCAGCAGTTTACCGTATTTCCCGTTGCGCACGTCGTTGACCAACTGGATCCAATGCGGATCGCAGCGCCGCTGCGTGCCGTGCTGGACGATGCGGTCGTACTTTCTGGCCGCCTCGACCAGCTTTCGGCCTTCGCGGATGTTGTGACTGCAAGGCTTCTCCACGTACACGTCCTTGCCCGCCTGACAGGCCCAGATGGCCATCAGCGAGTGCCAATGATTGGGCGTGACGATGGAAACGGCATCGAGGCGCTTGTCGTCCAGGGCCCGGCGAATGTCCTGGACGCAGACGGGCGTGTTGCCGGCCAGTCGCTTTACGAGGTCGCTTCGGGACGCGAACAGCCGGCTGTCGGGATCGACCAGGTAGGCGATCTCGACATCCTTCATTCCGCCGAAGCCGGTGATGTGGCTTTGTCCCCGCCCGTTGATTCCTGCGACGGCGATCCGAACCCGATCGTTGGCTCCCAGCACTCGCCCGGAGGCCCTCGTGCCGGAGATCACGAACGTCGCCAGTGCGCTGCCAGCCACGGTACGTTTGAGAAACTCACGCCGATTGAGTGTGCTCATTAGATCTTCTCCTCCACCACCCACGGCTGGCGATATTCTCGCTTGAAGAAGCCCATGGCCTCGGCATCGTCAAGAATCTGCTCAGTCTGCGGATCGATGCACAGCTTCCGGCCGCCGAGCCGGCAGCTGATGTTGGCGTAGTGGACCAGCAGCAGGCTGCGGTGACCTTCTTCGATGTCGGCGTTGGGCCGCTGGCGGCTCTTGACCGACTGGACGAAGTTCGCCTTGTGGTCCGGGTCGGGGAAGCGGCCGTGCAACTGGTCCCTGACCACCGGCTGGCGATCCTTGGTGCGAATGAAAACCTGCCAACCGCCGCCCATCCGGCCGATGTACATCACACCCTGTTCGCCGTACAGCTCGATCCGCGTGGCGTTCTGGGGCCAATAGGGGAAGATATCGCCGTTGCGGATCCCGTCGTCGCTTTCGAGCATGTAGGGCGTATAGAGCGTTTGTTCGTAGGTCATCAGCAGGTTGGGGAACTCGAACGTGGCCGCCTGCGTGTCGGGCGTTTCGGCGGCTCCCTGGGTGTTGAAGAGCCCGCCCACGCAATAGACGCTGCGCGGATAATCGACGCCGCACAGCCAGCGGGCCAGATCGAGTTGATGGATTCCCTGGTAGGACATCTGGCCGCCGGAGTAGTCCCAGAGCTTGCGCCACTGGGTATGGATCGCCTGGTTGTACTTGCGCTGGGGGGCCGGTCCGTTCCACATTTCCCAGTCCAGCGTGGCGGGCGGGTCAGAGTCCGTTGCCCACTGGAAGTTGGTCTCGTGACGCTGCTCATGGACACGGCAGAGATGGATCCGGCCCAGCTTTCCCTCGTCGAGGTAACGTTTGGCAGCGAAGTTGTACGGAGCACTGCGGTTCTGCGTGCCGATCTGGACGATGCGGTTGTACTTGCGCGCCGCCTCGACGGCCTGGCGGCCTTCCCAGCAATTGTGACTCTGCGGCTTTTCGCAATAGACATCCTTGCCGGCGCGGCAGCACAGAATCGTCGCCAGGGCGTGCCAGTGCGGCGGCGTGGCGATGACCGCGGCGTCGACCGCAGCGTCGGTGAGCATCTCGCGGAAGTCCTGAACGCACTTGGGCCGCTTGCCGCCTTGGCGCGCGGCGTAGTCGTTCGCTCGCGGCTCGTGCAACGCGCGGTTCACATCGCAAATGTAGCCGATCTCGCAATCGTCACGCTCCAGGAACCCCAGGGCCAGCGAGTGGCCCCGCCCTCCGCCGACGCCGATCATCGCCAGCACGAGCCGCTCGTTGGCCGGTGCTGCCCGCACGGATCGCGGGTTGGAGAGGATCGTCAATCCCGCCGCCAGACCGATGGCGGACCGGGGGGTCCGCTCCAGAAAATCACGCCGATTCAGGGTGCTCATGGGCATCGCTCCTTTCAGGAACAAACACGTCAGCGCCGAGCCACTGCCTGCGCTCGGCGATGGCTTAACACGTGGCGTAAGCTTCCCGCTTGCGGTGCCGCCATCGACCGCAAGCTGGAAGCTTACGCCACTTACTTCTCGAACGGTCCTCAGTTCGCCGCCGACGGCGCGGGGGCATCGACGCGAAAACCGGTGATTCCCAGGTTACCGGTGGAACCCTTGAGGGTCAACTTGTGGGTCGTGGAAGTGCAATTCTGCACCAGCACGGTCTCCGCCCCTGCCGGCTGCGGCTCGTACTTGGCGGTGAACAGCGGATAGGTCTTCCACTTGACCTGGAACCCCTCGGGAAGGGTCAGCTTCTTGTAGCCCAGGCTCCACACCAGGTGCCAGTCGGCCGGCTCGATCACCACGCGGCCCGATTTGGAAACGAACCTTTCCGTGCTGAAGCCTTCGCCATCGTCGCCGGTGAGCGAGCCGGTTACTTTGAAGTGGATCTTCTTGGCGTCCGGTGTCGAGTCGTTCAGGCAGGTCAGCGTCCAATCTTCGGCGAGCAGGGCCTTTTCGAAACTGATCTGCTTGATCGCCGGCATCCAAATCTGGGGACCCGTGCTGGGGCGGGTGACGGCCCACAGCTCCGGCCGAGCGTCCAGCGGTTCGCCGTCCAACAGGACGTTGGCGGAACCCTCGCCGCCCGCGCCCGAGACCGCCACGACCCGGTTGCCCGTAAAGGCCAGCGTCAGGTCGCCCGCCGCGTTGCGAGCGACCGCCGGCGAATCAAGCGGGATGTCGGTCACGGTGCCCGCCTGGGCCGTTGTGGCGAGCCCCGGCGCGTGGAGCAACTCGGACCCGATGAACGAGGCCATCAGCTTCACGCCTTCCGGGTTCAAGTGGACGCTGTCGTTCAGCAGGGCCCGGGGTTCCAGGTGGTGCTCCTCAATGTACGCGATCCATTTCTTGCGCACGTCGATCAGCAGGCAATCGTACTTCTTGGCGATGGCCCGGATGGCGACGATGCGGGCGTCGTCGTCCGGGTTCTTGTCCAGCGTCTCGGCTGCGCTCAGATGGCTTGTCCACAGCACGATTTCGGCCGTGGTTCGGGCGCGGACGTTGCGGATGATCTCCTCGTACTTGTCGACGGGGCCGTAGACGTGGAACACCAGGATGTCGGGATACCAGGGATAAAGGTCGTGTTCCGCGGTGCGGATCAGGGCCGGCGAGGTGAACCCGCCGATGGCCGGATTATGGAAGGTGAACTTCACGGACGGAAACCGCTCGGCCAGGTCCTTGCCCACCAGCCCGGTCCAGGCTTGGGCGGTGATCGACTGCCCATAGAACTGGAACCGCACCGTGGCCGGATTCTGGGGCGTCGATTGGGCGATCCTGGTCATGGTGCGTTGGATGAAAGCCACGCTGGGGTTGGCGACCTCGGCCGCCAGGGCCAGCGCGTCGACACTCGCGGCCAGAACAAGAGCAATGGCTATGCGGTAGAGCTTGGACATGGGAGGCCTCGGCAACAAGGAAGGAGAGAACGGGGTAGGACGTCAATCTGTGCGGAGCATCTATCATAGCAGGCGACACGGGGAGCGTGCCAGATCCTCGCCAACGGTAGGAACGCGGCAGCACCGAGTCTTTCCCACGTTGTCGCACCCGAACGTAATCGAGTAATGCTGTCCGGCTTCCGCCAGCCGGCCATTCGCGGTAAGCTGTCGGCCAAGATCGGCATCGAGAACAACCCGGAACGAGGGGCAGGCATGGAGACGGACAAACAGCTTTACGGTGTCTTCCGCGCAAAACCCGAGTGGGTGTTTCTGTTGGCCCGGCTGCCGCCGGTGGGCAAGTGCGTCATGCGGTCGCTGGTCGTCAAGCCGCTGGAACGTCGAAGCGACGGAGTGATCGTCCCGGAAGCTCCCACGGCACCGTTGTCGGTCATCGAGTTTCAGTTCGGCGAAAATGCACAGATCTATACCCGCACGGCCCAGAAGATGGCTGCCGTTCAGGAAGAATTCAATATGCGGGAGGTGCAGGGGATTATCTTCTTTGGCGACGTAAAGTTCGATCCGCAGACCAAGCCGTGGACCAAAGTCGTGCGTTCGATCGTGCTCCCGGACGAAGTGCGGCGACTGGCGGAGCGCAGCCAGGAGCATCCTTTGGTGGCCGTCTTTCAGCCGTTGCTGGCGGCATCGGTAACGGAACTGGAACAGACGGCGGGGGGATTCTTTCGCACGATCAAGCGCAGTAAACTGAAGAAGGGCGTCAAACAAGCGTTGGAAGAGGTGTTTGTAAGTTGGCTCGGCCAACGTCTGCCGAACCGGACGAAGCAGGAGATCGAGAAAATGTTAATCGGGGAATTACCGGAACTCCGGGAAACGAGAATGGGGCAGGACCTGATCAAAATCGGCGAGGAACAGGGGCTTGCCGAGTCCGTGGTCATTGTGCTGGAGGCCAAGCGGGGACGGCTGACAAAGGGGCTGCGGCAAAGGATTCGGAGCCTGGGCAGCGAGCAATTGCGCCAACTTCTGGCGGAGTCCCTGGCCTGGGAATCCGTCGACCCGTTGGATGCATGGCTGGCGACACACTGCCAGTGATGGGGGTCGCTGACAGCTACAAAAGACAGTGGTCGGTACTCGGTACTCAGCATTGGGTGCTGAGCAGGAGTCACCATGACGATCCCCTTGAACCACTTCGCGCAGCAGATCGTCGCCAGCGGCCTGCTGTCGGGCGAGGACGTTCGGACCCTGATTGACGCGCTGCCGGCGGAGCAGCGGCCGCGAGACGCCGAGCAGTTGGCACGGGAACTGGTCCGCCAGAAGAGACTGACCGCCTATCAGGCTCAGCAGATCCAGGCGGGCCAGGGCCGGTCGCTGGTCTTGGGCAACTACGTGATCCTGGACAAGCTGGGCCAAGGCGGCATGGGTCTGGTACTGAAGGCCGAGCATCGGCGGATGAAACGCGTGGTGGCCTTGAAAGTCCTCTCGCCCCAGGTCACCCGGACGCCCGAACTGGTGCGACGGTTCCAACGCGAAGTCGAGGCGGCGGCCAAGCTGTCGCATCCGAACATCGTGGTCGCCCACGATGCCGACGAAGTCGGCGACACACACTTCCTGGTGATGGAGTACGTCGAAGGCACGGACCTGTCGACGCTGGTCAAGCAGCGCGGTCCGCTGCCGATCGACCAGGCACTGGACTACATCGTACAAGCCGCCCGCGGTCTGGAGTACGCCCACCAGCACGGCGTGATCCACCGCGACATCAAACCAGCAAATCTGCTGGTGTCAGTTGTCAGTCGTCCGTTGTCAGTGGGGGCAGACGACCGGACGATCACCGCTGACCACGGACAACCGACAACTGACCACGGACAACCGACGATTCTCAAGATCCTCGACATGGGCTTGGCGAGGGTGCAATCGGCCGGGGGCGAGCAGGACGAACTGACCGGCAGCGGGCAGATCATGGGGACCGTCGACTACATGGCCCCGGAGCAGGCGGCCAACACCAAGCGGGCGGACCAGCGGGCCCATATCTACAGCCTGGGGATCACGCTTTGGTATCTCCTGACCGCCCGCCCCGCGTATCCCGGCGACAGCGCCGTCGAGAAGCTGATGGCTCACCAGACCCAGCCGATCCCGTCGCTGCGGAGCCTACGTTCCGGCGTTTCCCCCTCGCTCGACGCCGTGTTCGCCAAGATGGTGGCCAAGACGCCGGAGGCCCGCTACCAGACCATGACCGAAGTCATCGCCGCGCTGGAATCGTGCCGCAGCAGGGCGGCCAGCGCCGCCGAGTTGGAAGCGACTCTGGACATGAGTTCGCCGCAGGTCCCGACCGACCCCAAGACGCAAGCATCGCTCGCCGCTCTGCGCCGCCCGTGGTGGCAGGATCGCCGGATCGCGCTGGCGGCGGGCGGGCTGTTACTCGTCCTGCTCGCCGTCTGGATCGCCGGAGAGGGGTGGGAGTCGTTTTCGGACAACGACGCAAGCAGTTCGAAAGGCACTCCGCCGAATACGCCCCCCGCTCCTGTCGCTGCCGATTTGAAATCTGAAATTGCAGATCTCAAATTCGAAGAGCCGCCGCCGCTGGAGGAATGGCTCAAAGGCCGCACGATCCTGACCGTCGCCCAAGATGGCCGCGGCCAGTTTCGCACCATCGCGGAGGCCGTCAAAGCCCTGAAGCCGGGGCAGGTTGTCGAGATTCTCGACCAAGGACCGTATCGGGAGAACCTGTGGATCGAGGATCCACCTGCCGATACGGGATTGCTGTCCCACGTGAACACAATGATTCAAGCCGTGGAATGGCGGCAGACTCCTTCGCTCTCCCGTCGTTGGGGTCTGTCGCATTGTGTTTATGCCCCAAAGGCAAGGGAGTTTCGGATTTCTGGTCTCAGCTTGCTTTATGCACCTGATGCTCTGTCAGGTTTCGACGGATTCACCGTGGTTCACTTTGACTTGGGTGCGCGAGTCCAGATTGACAACACGGCGATCGTGCGCCATCCAGCAGCCGGTCCTAGCAAGGGACTCTGCGAGGCGTTGTCCGTCTGCTATGACCGCGGTTCTGTGATCCGTAACTGCATCTTCTTAGGTTCCGTGACGCTAGTACCAAGGGGTAGGGGAGTCGCTTGTCTGGTGCAGAACAACTGGTTTATTGATGGTCCGGCCGTCGTGCGTGCCGGCATCACCGAGAATGCAGTTGTGCTCCAGCGAAACGTGTTTCATGGACGTGGTGTAGTGCTCAACGACGCGGCGGGCGTCCGTCAGTCCTACATCCAGGGCTGCACAGTTTGCGAGAACCCGCTCCTCAACCCGGGATCCGTTTACCCCCACTTGTATCTATGGCGAAACCTCATTGCCGCACCGCTTGTTCCTGCGGGCCATACAACGTCAACGGTTGTCGACGAATGGTCCGTCGGTGAGAACCTTATATGGCCCAGGATTGACGCGGGAAGTGCTGTCGGGGCATTCGGCATCGGCACGATCGTCGAGGAGCCCCAATGGCTCTCCCTGGACCCGCACGACCACCGGAACTACATGCGGGTGTCGAATCCGAGCGTGGTCCTGAACCGGGACGGCCGGCAGGAGTACATCGGCGCCCTGCCGCCCGGCCCGGCGCCGCCGGAGGGCGACTGGTTCACGCGGCTGCTGGAACGTTGGGAGGAAGTCCAGCAGCGGATCGAGAAGCTCTCGGCGGACGATGCGGGAGGGGGACAGGAGCCCGCTGCTGGTTCGCCCGGGACCGCTCTGCCCGCTGCCAAGCCCTCGCTCGTTAGACCCCGGCCGTAGGCTCATGTGCGCTTGGGCTTGCCCCGTACTATTGCAATGGCTATATTTGAAGGATGACACGAGGCACGGCATGGGATTCAGACGCACCTACTGGGACTTGGACGACGATCCTCGCGGCAATGTACAGCACATCGCCGAGCATGACGTGTCGAAGGGAGAAGTCGAGGAAGTCCTGGACCATCCGGAGGGCATTGAACGGAGCCGGTCCTCCGGCAGGTTCATCGCCTTTGGTGAGACGACGACGGGGCGATTGATCGCGGTGGTCTACGACGAGATCGACGATGATGCCGTGTACCCCGTAACCGCCTACGACGTCGAGTGGTAGAGGGCAGTCTCCAGTGAAGGAGCGATTCGTCACCGCGATGGCGCGAAAGGAGCCGAACATGAAACGCATCGTCCGCGACCGACGACTGACGGCCGAAGAGGCCGCGAAGTACGACGCGATCCGCCAACAGATCGAACAAGAGAAGCCGGAGATCAACGCGCGCATCCGCGCTCAGTTGGCCGCGCGGCGGAAGGCGACGGCGGATCGTGCGGGCGTTCCCACGTTGGGCCAGAAACTCCGGTCTGCGCGAGAAGCTCGAGACCAGACCCAAGTCCAGCTGGCGACGGCCGCTGGCATCTCCCAAGGGTACCTGTCCCAACTAGAACAGGACGAGCGCGAACCGACGCTGTCCATTGCCGCCCGCCTCGCCGGCGTTCTCGGCTTGTCCCTCGACGAATTGGCGTCCGGCGCGGCGTGATCCTGAACCGGGGCGGCCGGCAGGAGTACATCTGCGCCCAGCCGCCCGGGAGCGGCGCCGCCGGAGGGCGACTGGTGTACGCGGCTGCTCCAGCGCTGGGAGGAAGTCCAGCAGCGGATCGAGAAGCTTTCGGCGGACGATGCGGGAGGGGGAAGGGAGCCCGCTTCCGGCTCGCCCAAGACAGATCCCTCCGTCGTCGAGCCGGTGACACAGGGATCCTGACGGCCAGTGTTTCAACCAGACGCGACCATCTCCCTTTCCGGTTCGCGTGCGCTGATAGCACGAGAGCCGAGGTTGCCTTTTTCGGGGCTACGGATGACCATGTTGGGAGCGGTGGTGCTGTTGCCGAAATGACGATTTGTGAGGATGACCGCGATGTCCACGGTGATCGAGAACAGCCAGGCCGCGATCTTCGGGCGTTTGATTGAGGCGGATCAGGAGGCATTGCCCCCGGACCTGGCGCGATACCTACTCCGCCTGTCGTTCCCCAGCCAGGACCGCGAGCGAGTCAATGACCTCGCCACGAAAGCCCGCGCGGGCTCGCTGAGCGATGACGAGCGTGACGAGTTGGAACGGTACAATCTGGCAGGTGATGTGTTGGTCCTCTGGCACTCGAAGGCGCGACGGTCGTTGAGCCGTCCGTAGGCGATGTTGGGACACGCGGTATGGATCGCGAATTGGAAGAATTCGTGTGGCACCGAGCCGACGGGCGGTGTGAATACTGCCGTATGCCGCAGGCCGTCCATCCTTGGCCGTTTCAGATCGACCACATCATCGCCCAGCAGCACCACGGAGAAACCGTGGCGGACAATCTCGCCCTCAGTTGCCTGCGGTGCTGGCGGCGAACTCTGCGACCTTCGTGCTGCCCTAAGACGCGACCAGCTTCGGCTTGCGTTCCTGGCGGACGATCGGCACCGTGAACGAGGCGGGCAGCGGATCGCCGGTCCGCAGGTAGGGGGCGATCTGCTGCAAGGCCAGACCGATCGAGTATTCGTCGCTGCCCAACTCGAACTTGCCGAGGTCCTGCGGGATCGTGTCCAGGTCGGTCCCGGTCTCCCGCTTCCAGACTTGGCGAACCACGTCCACCATGCCGTCGCGGAAAAGCGTCGCTGGTGGCGTCGAACCGCTGGACTTCGCAGCGGCGGATGAAGCGGTCGGTCAGCTTGTGGAGATTGTTCGTGGTGAACATGACGACCGTCTTGGCGGGGCGCCTTTCGAGGCCGTCGAGCCACATGACTTCGGCCTGCGGGGTCATGCGGTCGGCTTCGTTGATGATGACAACTTTCCAGCCGCTGCCGGCCATCGGGCGGAGTTGCATGCGCCGCAACAGGTCTTCGCGCGTTGCGGTGTGTGGCGAATCGGATTCGCGAGGTCCGCTGGAGTCCATTGCGGCGCGCAGTCGAAGCGATGACAGTCACGATCTGGCTTGCGCATGATTTACACCTGTGGGTGGGGGATGTCGACCGACGCATGTTCCCAACAAACGTATGGACGAGGTGACACGCGCCGAAAAACCACCGACCGATTGCGGGGCGTGGCATCCGTCCGCCGTTGTGGCTGGGATGGGGTATCCTTGAACAGAAGGAAACAGAGAGAACGGCGAGGCGTCTGCTTCTCTGCAATCTCCGTCATTCCTAGAACCACTTCACACGCAATCCCCTGCAGCAACAGCGAGATTCCTTCTTGGTAGTTGAAGTAAGGGACAGGTTGGCTCAAAAGGAGACGATTGCGATGAACCTCCGATTGGTCGCGCTGCTTATTGCCGCTCCCGCGTTGGTATGCCTGATCGGCAGCCGCAACAGTGCCACTTCCGGTGAGCCGCAGACGGGCGGCAAGCTGAGTCCCAGCGTCCGCCTGCTGTTCGACATCTACCACCAGCAGATCACCGAGGGCAATCTGATCGCCAGCATCGCGGCTAATCTGGGGAAGATCTCGCACTTCCACGTGGCCGACGTGCCCGGCCGCCACCAGCCGGGCACCGGCGAGCTCAACTACCCCGACGTCTTCCGCGCCATCGCCGCCAAGGGGCCAAGCGAAGACAGCAAGGGATGAACGCGCTCGGCGGCTGGCGTGCGTCTTGCGCCGCAAAATCGCCCGGCAGCTCCGCGGGCGGTTGGTCTGCGTCCCGGCCGGCGAAGAGCAACATGTTCCGGAAGAGACCCGTGGGAACAGCAGACGAACCGGGCGCAGCAGCAGCAGGTTGGCAGGCTGCGCTGTGGGTCTCGTTCAGGCGTCTCCTTCGGTTTTCTTCCGTGTCCTTCCGTCTGCTTCTGTCTCCTTGGCACATCGCTCGGGCGGCCCCGTCGGGAACTCCGAAGCGGCTACCGGATGCCCTCGTGGTACGCCTGCAGACTCTTGACTTGCCCGCGGCCGGAACGGTAGGCGGCGATGCCTTTGGCGGCGGCGTGGGCGGCGGCCAGGGTCGTGATGTAGGGCACTTTCCGCTTGATGGCCGTGGTCCGGATATAGGAATCATCGGCCTGGCCGATTTTGCCCCGCGGGGTGTTGATCACCAGTTGGATCTCACCGTTCACCAACGCATCGGCGATATTGGGCCGGCCCTCGCGGAGCTTGAAGATGGGGTCCGCGACGATGCCATTTTCGGTCAGCAGGGCGTGCGTGCCTTGCGTGGCCTTGATGCGGAAGCCCAGTTCGGCAAAGCGGCGGGCGACGGCCAGCACGTCCGCCTTGTCGCGGTCTGCGACGGTGATCAACACCGAGCCTTCCAGCGGCAGCGTTGGCTGAGCGGCTTCCTCCGCCTTGTAGAACGCCAGGCCGAACGAATCGGCCATCCCCAGCACTTCGCCCGTGGACCGCATTTCGGGACCCAGCACGGGATCGACCCCGTGGTACATATTGAAGGGGAAGACCGCCTCCTTGACGCCGAAATGCGGGATGTGCCGGTGCTGCAGATTCATGTCCCGGATCTGCTTGCCCAGCATGACCAGCGTCGCCAGCCGGGCCATCGGGATGTTGCAGACCTTGGAAACCAGCGGCACGGTCCGCGAAGCCCGCGGGTTCGCCTCCAGCACGTACACCGTGTCCTTGAAGATGGCGTACTGGACGTTGATCAAGCCGATAACTTTCAGCTCCAGAGCGATCTGCCGCGTGTAGTCGCTGATCGTCTGTAAGTGCCGCGCCGGGATGCTGACGGGCGGGATCACACAGGCGGAATCGCCCGAGTGAATTCCGGCCAGTTCGATGTGCTCCATGACGGCGGGCACGAACGCGTCTTGTCCGTCGCAAATCGCGTCGGCCTCGGCTTCGATCGCATTCTCCAGGAACCGTTCGATCAAGATCGGCCGTTCGGGTGAAACGTCCACCGCGGCGGTGACGTATCGTTCGAGCATCTGCTGGTCGTACACGATCTCCATCGCACGGCCGCCGAGCACAAAAGACGGCCGGACGATCAGCGGGTAGCCGATCTGGTGGGCGACCGCCAAGGCCTGATCCAGTGTGCTGGCCATGCCCGATTCCGGTTCGGGAATGCCGAGCTTGCGCATCATCTGACGGAACCGGTCGCGGTCTTCGGCCAGATCGATCGTGTCGGGCGTCGTGCCCAGGATCCGCACGCCGGCTGCCGCCAACTCGGCGGCCAGATTCAACGGCGTCTGGCCGCCGAACTGGACGATCACGCCCTCGGGCTGCTCCTTGTCGTAGATCGCCAGGATGTCCTCGACCGTCAGCGGCTCGAAGTACAGTTTGTCCGCCGTATCGTAGTCCGTCGAGACGGTCTCCGGATTGCAGTTGACCATGATCGACTCCAAGCCTTCCTCCCGCAGTGCAAATGCGGCATGGACGCAGCAGTAGTCGAACTCGATCCCTTGCCCGATGCGGTTGGGACCGCCGCCCAAGACCATCACCTTGCGGCGCTGGGAGACCGGGGTCGTGTCGGGCGCGTTGTAGCTGCTGTAGTAGTACGCCGCGTTTTCCACGCCGCTGACATGCACGGGATGAAAGCCGGGCAGCAAGCCCAACGTTTTCCGCTGCTGGCGGATGTCGCCTTCGGCCACACCCAACAAGCGGGCCAGATAACGGTCCGCGAATCCGCTCTTCTTGGCGCGGCTCAGCAACTCGTCCGGCAGAGGCTGGTTCCGATAGCGGAGGATTTCTTCTTCCAGCTCGACCAGCCCGCGCATCTGCTCGATGAACCACGGTTTGATGTGCGTCCGTTCGGACAGCGTTTGCACGTCGGCGCCTTTGCGGAGTGCCTCGTACATCTGGAATTGACGTTCGCTGGTGGGTTGCGACAACATCCCCAGCAGTTCATCCAGCGGCCGCCGCGAGAAATCCTTGGCGCCGCCCAAACCGTGGCGGCCGATTTCCACCGAGCGGATCGCTTTTTGCAATGCTTCCTGGTACGTCTTGGCGATGCTCATCACTTCGCCCACCGCCAGCATCTGCGTGCCGAGTCGGTCCTGCAAGCCGGCGAATTTCTCGAAGGCCCAGCGGCAGAACTTGACGACCACGTAGTCGCCCCAGGGCGTGTATTTCTCCAGCGTTCCATCGCGCCAATAAGGGATTTCGTCCATCGTCAGCCCGCCCGCCAACAGCGACGAAACGTAAGCGATGGGAAAGCCGGTCGCCTTGGAGGCGAGGGCCGACGAGCGGCTGGTGCGCGGGTTGATTTCGATGGCCAGGACGCGGTCGGTTTTCGGATCATGGGCAAATTGGATGTTCGTGCCGCCGATCACGCCGATCGATTCGACGATGTCATACGAGTGCTTCTGTAGCCGCTGCTGCAACGCGGGGTCGATCGTCAGCATCGGCGCGACGCAGTATGAATCGCCGGTGTGGATGCCCATCGCGTCGACGTTCTCGATAAAGCAGACCGTGATCATCTGGTTCTTGGCGTCGCGGACGACTTCCAATTCCAGCTCTTCCCAGCCCTCGACGGATTCCTCGATCAGCACCTGGCCGATCATGCTGGCCGCCAGTCCCCGGGTGGTGACGGCGCGCAACTCGTCCATGTTGTAGACCAGCCCGCCGCCGGTGCCGCCCATCGTGTACGCCGGCCGGACCACCGCGGGCAGCCCGATCCGCTGCACAATCTGCTCGGCTTCCTCGACGCTGACGGCAATCTCGCTGCGCGGCAGTTCGATCCCCAGCCGGTTCATCGTGTCCTTGAAGATCTGGCGGTCTTCGCCCCGTTCGATGGCATCCACCGGCACGCCGATCACCTGCACGCCGTACTTGGCCAGGGTGCCGCTGCGGGCCAGTGCCGAAGACAGGTTCAGTCCCGTCTGGCCGCCCAGGTTCGGCAGCAGCGCGTCGGGACGCTCCAACTCGATAATCTCCGTCATCCGCTCGACGTTCAGCGGCTCGATGTACGTCACGTCCGCCATGGCCGGATCGGTCATGATGGTCGCGGGGTTGCTGTTGACCAGCACGATTTCGTAGCCCAGCCGGCGGAGGGCCTTGCAGGCCTGCGTTCCCGAGTAATCGAATTCGCAAGCCTGACCGATCACGATCGGCCCGGACCCGATAATCATCACCTTGCGGATGTCGGCGCGTTTCGGCACGATGGCGTTCCTTCTCTTTGAGACGTATTCAATGGTGGCGGGCGGCTTGGGACACCGGCGGGCTGACGCCGGCCGTTCGCCAAAGATGTCAGACGTATTCAATGGTGGCGGGCGGCTTGGGGGTCAGGTCGTACAAGCAGCGGTTGACGCCGGGGATGGCGGTGATCCGCTGGCAAATCCGCGACAGCATGGACCACGGCAACTCGACGATGGTCGCCCGGCGCGCGTCGACGCTGTCGATGCAGCGCACCACAATGATGTCGCCGAATTCACGCCGGCCGTCCCGGATCCCGGTGGCCTTGTCCTGCAACAGAACCGCCAGGTATTGGAAGGCGTGCGTGTCGGCCAGTTCCTCCTCGACGATCGCCGTCGCGGCGCGCACCGTGGCCAGCCGCTCCGGAGTGACCTCGCCGACAATCCGCGTCGCCAGCGCCGGGCCGGGAAACGGGATCCGTTCCGTGATTTCGGGCGGCAAACCCAGTTGTTGAGCCACCTCGCGGACGCCGTCCTTGCGGAGTGTCGCCAGCGGCTCGAGCACCTGGTAGCCGTACGCCTGCTGGGGATCGATGCCGATTTGCGCCAGGATGTTGTGCTGACGCTTGATCCCGGCCACCGTTTCTTCGATGTCGGTCAGGATCGTGCCGTGCAACAGGAACTTGGCGCCGCTCTCCCGGACCAGCCGGCCGAACACGTCGCGGTAAAACGTCGCGGTGATCGCGCGCCGCTTCTCCTCTGGATCCGTCAATCCCGCCAGCGCGCCCAGGAACTCCTGCATCGCATTGACCCGCCGGACGGGGATGCCCAGATCGGCAAACGTCTGCACGACGCGCTCCGGCTCGCCCTCTCGCATCAAGGCGTTGTCGATAAAGACCGTCTGCAACCGGTCGCCCAAAGCCCGATGGCCCAGCACGGTGACCACCGAGCTGTCGACGCCTCCGCTCAGGGCGTTGATCGCCAAGCCGTCGCCGACGGTTTGGCGCAGGGACGCAATCTGCTGTTCGATGAACGTTTGGCAGTCCATGCAGGGCTCTTCGTGACTTGAGGGAACTTCCAGCCGCCGCTTCGGCGGTTCAGAAGTCTTGGGAGGGTCAAGGCAGGCCACGACGGTGCTTCTTGGAGGAAAAGTCGCCCCCGGGGCTGCTCCGAGGCAAGCCCCAAGATACCGCCTTGGTACTCGGCAAGTCCAGTATGGGGACGATCTTTCTTGCCTGCTTGCGAAACCCCCGTCACCCTCCGATAATCCCGGCATCAACATGGCGGGAAAATGGAACCACACAGCAACAAAGGGAATCGAATGGATGCGCCGCGAGTAAACCTTGACGGGACAGGCTCGTATCTGCCCGGCGAGGCGGTTGGAATCGATCAGGTGGAAGCAGTTCTGGGCCCGTTGCACGGATTGTCCGAGCGGCTGGCCGGGCGACTGGATCAATTCCGTCAGCGGCTGCTGTCGCGGAGCGGCGTCGAGCGGCGGCATTTTGCCATCGACCCGGTGGATCGGCGGCAGACGGAGACCAACGCGTCGCTGGCGGAAAAAGCCGCGCGCCCGGCACTGGAGGCGGCCCAGATCGAAGCCGACGAAATCGATCTGCTGATTTGTTCCAACTGTGCCGCCGATTGTTTCACGCCGCCCACCAGTGCGATGATCCAGGAGCGGCTGGGAATCCGCCGCTGCACGGAAATCGAAGTCCACTCGAACTGCAGCGGCGTGCCGAAGAGCCTGCAGATCGCTCTGGACATGCTCCGCCAAGGCCGGTACCGCAAGGCTCTGGTGGTTTATACGCAGCTGTCCTCGATTTTCTTGCGCAGCGAGTTCTACAACCCGGCCAAGGTCACCTTGGAGCACATTACGCTCCGCTGGATGCTGTCCGACGGCGCCGGAGCGATGGTCCTGTCCCTGGCCGACGGCGACGAGAGCCGCCCGCAGTTGCTGGACGCCTACGTCGAATCGGTAGGCAGCGACCGGCCGGCCGGTATGAAGATGGAATTGGGCGCGGAGTGCGGACCGACCCTGGCGAACCTGCCGGCGCCGTACCTGCACTCGATTCACGAATCCGGACGGCATCATCTATGGCAGGATGTGGTGGCGGTCTCCAGCCTGGGCGCCGAATACGCCCTGCACGGACTGCGCAACATGCTCGAAGCCTATGGCGTGTCCCCGGACGACGTGGCGACGTTCGTGCTGCCGTTCCCCGGCCGGCATTTTATCAGCGACAAGCACCGCGACTTGTTCGCCCGCGTGATTGGGCCGGAGGGCGAAGCCCGCGTACCCTTTCTCGTCGCCCAGTTCGGCTACTGCGGCGGTGCGGCCAGCCTGGTCCAATTCGATCGCATGGCCCGCCAGGGCAACTTCCGCCCCGGCGACTTGATCGCCGTCTACGTCGAGGAGTCCAGCAAATGGATGTCCGGAGGGTTCCTGGTCCGCTGGGTCTGAAAGGAGATAACGATGGCTCCCAAGAACGCCCGCGGTTTGGCCGCCAACCTGCGGTTGCTTCTAGCCTTCGTGGGGGCACTTGCCGTCGCTGCGGTCGCCTCCGCCGCCGAGCGGGTTACTCCCGTCGCGGTGCAGTGTTCGTCGGGACCGGCCTATCCCTCGCCCGGTCAGCCTGACAAGTACTCGGCCCAGCGAGCGAGCGACGGCGATCCGCAGACGTTTTGCTGTCTGCTCGACGACACGCCGACCGGCGACGACGGCGGCACGATGCCGCCGCGCGCGGCGGCGCCGGTCACCGGGCATCTCGTGTTCGATTTGGGCGGCAATGTCACGGTCGTGGGGGCGGTGCTCACGGCGCGGCACGACGGCGGACCGTTCAATCCCAAGCAGATTGACTTCTTCCGTTATGCCGACGACGACCCGGCAAACAACTCGGTGGCCGATGATCTGGAACGCGACGGCGATATCCGGCCGCTGCTGGTTGGTCACCCGCTGGGGCCCATGCGGGCCGGCGAGTCGGCCACGGTCCACTGGCCCGCCGTGTCGGCACGCTACTTCGGCCTGCGAGTCGAAGGCAGTTACGAATCGGGCGGGCATCACTACAACTTCCAGCTCGGCGAGGTCGAGTTCCTGGTCGAACCTCTGCCACGAGAGGTGGCGGCGCGGGCGGTCGCCGATTCCGGTCCGGCCGGCCACGTTCTGCGCGGACAATTGGACGACTTGGTCCGACGTAGGTGCCCGAACGACGATCCCGCTTGGCTGCTATTGTCTGCCAAAGCCGCCGAATTTGCACCGCTGGCGCGCCGGCTGGACAGCCTGCAATTGGCCGTCGAGCACTTGGGCCGCGAGTACCCACAGCAGTATTCCGCCGAGCCGTTTCTGGATCGTTTGAATGGCCTCCGCCAGCGCGCCTTCGACCAGGCGGCCCGCGCCGAACCGCGTTTCGCCCCGCTGGCCGCCGAGCTGGAATCGCTGCAACACGAGACACTCGTGCGGCACAATCCCCTGCTGGCTTGCGGCAAACTGCTGTTCGTGAAACGTTGGACGTACCGCACCGGATGGTACTACGCCGAGTTCATGCAGGCGGGCCGGGCAGGCGGCAACCTGTGCGTGCTGTCGCTGGACGACGGCCGCGTCACCGAACTGATCCCGGACTGGAAGGAGGCGATCTTCGACCGTTACGACCTCTCGTTTGACGGCCGGCGGGTCGTGTTCGGCTGCCGGCCTGCGCCGGGCCGGCCGTTCCGCCTGTACGAAGTCGGCGTCGACGGCCAGGGACTGCGGCAGCTAACCTGGGACCCACCCGGCGAAACGGAACGGCTGGCTTCCTACGGGTTGACGCCGGGCGTCAACGAGTTGGGACCGTGGCGCAAGCACACCGACGACTTCCATCCCTGTTACTTGCCGGACGGCGGCATCTGCTTTGCCTCGTCCCGCTGCGAGCGGGGCGTGTTGTGCGACGTGGCGGATAACCTGAGCGTCAATGTCTTGTATCGCATCGACCGCGACGGCAACCGGATGACGGTGCTGTCCAACGGAGCGCTCAGCGAATCCACGCCGGCCGTGATGAACGACGGCCGCATCCTGTATACCCGCTGGGAATATATCGACAAGGGCGTGATCGCCGCCCAGGATCTGTGGGCGATGCGTCCGGACGGCAGCGCCAGTTGCGAGGTCTACGGCGGCCACCACGAGTTTCCGCCGGTGCTGATTCACGGCCAGCCGATCCCGGGGTGCCACGACCAGTTCGTCTGCACGGCGACGATGCATCACCCGTTTGCCGTGGGGCCGATTCTGAAAATCGACACCCGCCGCGATATCCGCACGTTGCGGCCAATTCAGAATCTGACGCCCGACACGGGGCTGAACGTCGAAGGCGAACCGGGATTTCCTGTCGGCGAGAGCTACACGCACCTGCGGAACGGAACCTGGGTCAAGGACAACCGCGGGCCCCTGTTCTGCGATCCGTATCCGCTGTCCGACAAGTTCTTCCTGGTCACCTGCAATCCCGATCAGCCGTGGAACCACGAGACCGCATACGGGTTGTGGCTGATCGACGAATTCGGCAATCGCGTGCGCATCTACCACGATCCGGACATCTCCTGCTGGCAGCCGATGCCGTTGCGGCCGCGCCCCGTGCCGCCTGTCCTTCCCGCGGTGGAGGATGGCGCGGCATCGGCGCCCAACGACCTCACCCGGCAACCCGAAGCGTCGGCGAGGGACACCTCCGCCACGCTCGTGCTGAGCAACGTCTACGACGGCTTGGAGGGCGTCGAGCCGGGCGAAATCCGCTACTTGCGGATCTGGGAACAAGTTCCTCGTCCCTGGACGGCGCATCGTTTCTGGCCGGACGATGCCACGCTCGGCCAGAACGCGGTGATCAGCATGTACGCCCACATCTATGTCCGGGTGCTGCACGGCATCGTGCCGGTCGAAGCGGACGGTTCCGCGCATTTCCAGGTGCCGGCCGGCAAGAATCTGTTCCTGCAGGCGGTGGACAAGGATTTCATGGAGGTCCAGCGGATGCGGACCTTTGTGAATCTGCAGCCCGTCGAGTCGCGGTCGTGTATCGGCTGTCACGAGCTGCGGAATCAAACGCCGTCGCGCGGCGTCCCGTTGGCGCTGCTGCGGGCGGCCGATCGCCCGGGCGCGCAGCCGGGCGAAACCGTACCGCGCCCGCTGTACTATCCCACGGACATCCAGCCGATTTGGGATCAGCACTGCGTCCGCTGTCACGGCGGCGACAAGACCGAGGGCGGGATCGTGTTGACCGGCGAGCCGACCGCGTTCTTCAACCGCTCGTACGAGACGATCATGGCCGGCAAGTGGATTGCGTACATCCAGGAGTTCGTCGGTCCGCAGCCGCGGGCGCAGAAGACGAACGTCACGCCGCTGCCGCCCAAAGCCCTGGGCGCACACGCCAGCCGCCTGATCCAGTTAATTCGGGCAGGCCACTACGAAGTCGCGCTGCCGCAGGACCAGTGGGTGCGTCTGGTCACCTGGGTCGATGCCAACGGCCCGTACTACGGTTCCTACTTCGGCCGCCGCAATCTGAAATACCAGGACCTGCCCGATTTCCGGCCGGTGCCAACGCTCAGTTCCGTCGCGGACTAGCGCCCGGCCCAGCGGACCCCGGCGAACGTTGGGCGTCAGCCCATCGGTGCATGGTCTCTATTCACTTCGGCCGTTGGCCCGCGGCCAGTTCCTGTTCCCACTGGTCCATCAGCGGCCAATCGGCGGCGCAGGTGCCGAAATCGGCCATGTGCTGGTAGCGCTGCAAACGCGCGATGACGGCGTCCAGCAAACGGTCGTCCTTGCGGAAGTACGGGCCGTGGCTGGGCAGCAGCCATTGCACATCGCTGGCGCGAATCCGCTGCAGCGACCGGACGAACGCGGGCAGATCGCTGCCGTGATGCGCGTCGATGGCGCCGACGCAGCCGTCGCGGTACAGGTTGTCGCCGCTGAACAGCAAGCCGCCCAGGCGGAAGCAGAGTTGACAATGGGTGTGTCCGGGTGTGAGCCAAACCTCCAATTCCAGCCCGCCGACACGCAACCGGTCGCCTTCGTTCACTTCGCGTTCGACTTCGACCGGCGGCAATTCCATGTCGATGTTCTGGGCCGGGATTTCGGCGAAGCTGAACAGCCGGTCCCCGCGGCGGAGCGCGTCCGCGGCCACCGGATGAGCCGTCACTGTGGTCCGCAGCATTTGCTTGGCTTTGGACAAGCCCTGGATGTGATCCACGTCGGCGTGCGTCGCCACGATGGTTTGGCACTGGGACAGGGGGAAATCCATTTCCCGGATTATCTCGATGATTTCCTCCACCGTATCGGCGTAACCGATGTCGATTAACAGCCACTGGTCGCCCTCGTAGACCAGATAGACGTTCGAGCCGACGACGTGGCCGGCTTGATAGTTGATTTCGATGACGTTGGGAAAAACCGGCTGCCGTTTTAACATGACTGCTCCTGGGCGATGGTCGTGCAAAAACCTCACGCCAGCCGTGGATTCTAAGCCTGAAGGGCCGGCTCCACAAGCCACGCGCACATGGGACGCTTCCACCCGGGCGGCGTCAGCCCAATGCCACTTACTTTGGGACCATTTGGGGGCGTTTTTCTTAGCGGAGCGGCGCAAGCCGCCCGATTTCCCGACTGTAATACCGGACGGCTTGCGCCGTGCCGCTACAAAGTAAGCGGCATTGGGCGTCAGCCCCCGGGCGTGTAACGCACGGCCAGCCGTTACGATGGGGTCATTGAACTTCTGGCCACTCGACTTCGTGCGGCAAGCGGTTCGATCTTGCGGCCAGGGCCGCGACCTTGCCGGCGGCTTCGCCCGTCGCCACGGCGTTGCCGGTGACGCGGTAACTGGCGTGCGCGACAAAATCGCCGCTGATGCAGCGGCCGGCCATCATCAGGCCGTCCACGTCTTTGGCGATCAAGGCCCGCAACGGGATGTCGTACGGCTTCATTTTGAAGTTGCCGTGCGAGATCGTTTCCTTGCGGTTGTCTTCGCGGGTCGCCGCGTGGATGTCCACATTGAACGTCGCCCGCGCCACTGCGTCGGGATGCCGCGCGCCGTTGACCAGGTCGTCGCAGGTCACGGTGTACCGGCCGCGGATCCGCCGGCCGTCGCGCACGCCAATCTGTTCGGCGCTGGCCACCAGTTGCATATCCGCCCACGGACCGCCCAGTTTCGCCAGGGCCTTGACGATCCGGTGGACCTCCGCCCGTGCCCGCACCGTTGCGGCGCTGACCTGAGCGGCGTCAAACGGTTGGACGCCGTACTCGTGGTTGATCATCACCAGTACCAGATTGTCGCGGACGTGGAACAACGTCGGGTGGCCGTAAGAGGCTTCGCAGCCGGCGCGGGCGATTTCGCGCCGGAACGCTTCGACCGCCGGCAGGTGCCGGCTGTCGTTCTGGTAGAACGAAATGAACTCGCCCAACGCCGCCGTGTCGCGGACCACGGCCAGCGCGTTCAGCGTCATCGGCTGGCACGCCCCAGCGGATCCTTGGCCGAACTCCCATTCGCAACCGGCCTGGGCGCCCAGGTCCCCGTCGCCGGTCGTATCGATGAACACCCGCGCCCGCCACGCTTCGCGGCCGGACTTGGATTCCGTGATCACCGTCGTCAACCGGTGACCTTCGCGGCCGGCCGCCGCCACCCGCGTGTGCAACTGAAGCGTCACTCCGGCCGCGTCGCACAGGTCCTCCAGCAGCAGCTTCATCGCTTCCGGCTCGTACACGAACCGGCTTGGGTTCTTGTGCCGCCGGGCATCGCGCTCGTCGAGTTTCTGCGTCAACTCGCGAGTCAGCCCCGGCTTGTCGAAATCGAAGATGTACGTCAACAAACCGGCCGTCCACACGCCGCCGAGGCACCCATGGATCTCGAACAGCCGCGTCCGCGCTCCGGCGCGCGCCGCCGCCAATGCCGCGGCGACGCCGGCAGGGCCCCCGCCGCACACGATCACGTCGGCATCGTCGCGCAACGGCAGTTCGCGGGCCGGTTCCAGGAATCGGTCCGGCCGCGCCGGCGATGGTTCCATTCCGTACGCGAGGCTTGGTAACGCGGCGCCAGCCAAGGTGGCCTGCAGGAATGCGCGGCGACTTGGCGAGGAGAAATGGGTGTTGTTCATCGAGGTACCTCCGCGACCCACAATTGCGTCCACGGGCCGCTGCTCACGTTGAAGTAGATCCGGCGGCCATCGGAACTGAACACCGGGTGCGGATGCGACCGCCGCCAGGAACGGGCGCCGCGCGAATTGTCGAAACGGTGAAGGAGCACGTGATCCGTGCCGCGGATGTCGGCAACGACCACGCCCCATTCGTTTTCCGCCCCGCCCAGCCGGTCCATGGTCGTGTCGTTCACGATCAGTTTCCCGTCGGGACTGGCAGAGGGATGATCGCCGCGGCAGGCCGGCAGGCCGGCAATCCGTTGCGTCGTACCGGTCTTGCTGTCGATCAGCAGACGGCCGGCCTCGACGATGGTCCGCGAGTCCGGCAGCCAGGCCGGGTGACCCCAGCGTTTGTCCGCGCGCAGGAACCGCTGTTCGGGCAGACTGTAACACACCATGCCCAGCCGCGTGCTGGCTTGCCTGCTGCGTGCGTCGCCGCCCGCGGGCGTGGCCAGCTTGAAAAAGATGCGGTTCAAGTCGGGACTCAGCACGGGAAAGAAAATGGAGACCGGCTTGTCGCCAAACAGCTGCGTCAGGAAGTCCGGATACGCCTGTTGCAGGGCGTCCGCCGAGGTTGCGGTATGGATTTCACCCGTCTCGACGTGGACCAGTTCGAGGTCGCGGTGCGAGCCGGGATTCCAGTGCAAGCCGTACAGCGGGACGATGTCCGCGTGCGGCTGGCTCCAACCGGCCAGCCGGTCCCGCGCCAGAATGCGTTCCTGGCCGGTGTCCAAATCGACGACGGCGGTGAACCACTGGCCGTCGCGCTCGCCGTGGTAGACGACGCGGCGGCCCCCGGAGACCCATTGCTGGCAGGCCACACGGTGGGCGTCTTCGGTATTGATGTCGCGCGCCAGAACCCGCTCCTCGCCCGTGACGCGATGGCGGATGCAGACGTCGCCGCACTGCGCGTCCGGTGTCGCGGCCGCGAAGAACAACACCCATTTTCCGTCGGGACTTTCCGGGCACGTGTTAAAGTACGAGTGGACGGTGTGCCGGCCTTCCCGTGGCGCAGCCAGCCGCAGTTGGACGCCGCTGCGCCACGGCGCCAGAGGCTCGTCTTCCGCGGCCACGAGGGTGGCGCAGAACGTTGCCAGCAGGGTGAGCATGAGCTTCGTCTTCATGGCAGGGATACGAGTGACAAATAGGTCTCGCAATAATCGTAGCCGTCACGCTCCGCCGTGACGACAGCCAATCACGCGGAGTGGCTGTGGTTTTTCCAGTTCGACCCGTTGGAGTTCACGCTTTAGCGTGTCTCCGGGCGGGCTGCCCCGCGCCCGTCCGGACAGCCTAAAGGCTGAACTCCAACCAAAGTCTCCCAGTCCTTATCAGGGTTCCTTCTCGGGCGAGGTTTCGCCCAGGTACCGGGCCACGGCTTGCGCCAGTTGACGCCCGACGGCTTGGTAACCCTGCGCGGTGCTGTGCGGCGTGTCCCAGGCGGTTTCGAGGCAAACCGCCACGACGCTATCTCCGGTGTGGTTCCGCACCCAGGCCGTGCTGACTCGGCGGCGCTCCTCCTCGGCCTTGACGTACGTGGCAAAATGGTATTTGGCATCGAGCGGCAAGGGGTCACGGATGGACTCGGCCGCCATCGCCAGCAGCCGCGCGTGGTTGCGTTGTTGCGGCGCGGGCATCTGTTCCAAGTCCAGCGGTCCATAGAAATACGGCCTGGGTTCGCCGGGTCCGGGGTTGTGCAGGTCGATAAACACGTGCAGCCGGCCTTGAGCGTCCAAGTCCCGGATGTGCTGCTGGGCCGCGGCGACTTCGGGGTAGACGGGCTGGTCGTCCCAATCGCGATTGTGGTCGCGCGGAACCGCTTCCTTGCCTCCGGCGCCGAGTGCCACATTATCCACGTCCATGATTGGAATCACGTAAACCGCGGCCCGGCGGCGCAGTTCGACGGCGGCGGGGTCCGCACTGGCGGACCACTCCAGGAACCCCCGGCTGACCCAGCTGGCGCCCGCTTCCCAGGCGTGTTGGCGGGCCTGCACCCAGACCCCCAGCGACGCCGGTTGATCCGCGCTGCCTGCGCCCAGCCGGATGGCGGACACGGGGCGGCCTTCCCGCGTTTTGGCGAGCACGAACTGTTCCGCGCCCGGAGTTTCGCCGGCGATCCGCTTCAGCAGCGTGTCCGCGTGAGCCGGCAGGAACGGCGGTTGCGAGGCCAGCCAAACGCACGCCGTGGGCGATGCAAAGCGATACACGGCGATTCCGTCCTCGGCACGCTCACGTTTCGGCGTCTGGGACCAGGACTCGTTGTCCGTGCTGATCGCGGCCCGCTGCGGTTGGGACCAACTCGCGGCTAGTCGCTGCCCTTCACGGAACGGTTTTGCATTGCCGCTTACTTTCAACGTGACCTGCTGTCCCGGTGTGAGCCCGTCGATCCGCAGGTACCACCAACACGGCCAGCCTCGGCCCTCGTGAACCACCGGACAGATGTGAATCAGGCCGTTGGCCGCGTCCCAGGCTTGGACCTCCGCTGAACCGCCGGGAAAGTCGGTGGAAACCGTCAGGTCCCCAGCCCGAGCGTGATCGTCGGCGCGGACAGCCAGCGGCACCAGCAGCAAGGCGGTTAGAATGGAGATTGCGAGCGGTTTCATTGGCGTACCTTGTTTTCCCCGGATTATGCACGAACAGGAAAAGTGGGATCGGCTTCGTGCCGGTCCTTCCTAGGTGACAGGCTGGAGCCCTATCCCAGGGGTTGCTCACGAATCCGAGTCTTCCAACATCTCGTGACTGCAAAAAAAGCGGATTGAACCAGTTGTGCAAGATACCCTCCGGGGGCCGGCCGTGCAAATGCGGCTCGCCCCGGCGTATTCAATTCCAGCTCACGCCGTCCATGCGCCACGCTCCCAACGTTCTCGCTTCTAGGGTCTTTTGAACGCCTTCATCTCCCCAACCCCGAAACGTAGAATAATGAGGCAAGCGTGAATGCAAGGGAGACGAAGTGATCTGCGCGTCACGATCACTTTACACGACAGCCTTGCGCAGACACTCCAGAAACAAGCCGGCCTTCGGTAAGTTTCCCTTGAGCAGAGGGTTGTCGAGAACTTGCTTGGGCAGTCGAAAGCTGCCGCTGCTCAACCGAAGGAACCACCTGGGCAATGGGAGCCCGGGCAATCGGACGAAGAGAAAAACGCCCGTCGCTGCAACCTGATTGACAGGCAGCATCGATCACTTTCAGCCCTTGTCGGTCAGCGCGGCAGTTGACACCGCGTAGGCGTTTGCTGGATTTTCCCGACGAACTTCCGGATCTTTCGAGGTTGCGTCCGCCGGGCGGCAACACTCGCCCGGCCGGCGTCGAAGAATGCCATTTCGCGCGAAGGCAACACAACCGGCCTTCCGAAGCGTATGGAGCAGGAGGCCCGCGGAGAAGCATTTGGGCCCGAGTTGACAGTGGATCTCGACCAGCAGGTTGCAGTCCGCCACGTTCTTGCCAAGTCGGGAGGAATTCGCCGTCAGACGAAGTGACGGGCGTCCCGCCCAGGTAGGGGCGGCAGAGCCCCTACGCAACGACCGTGGATCGTGAGTTTAGCGCCGTCACTCGACGCTCACGTTAGAACATGTCCAACATAAAGTGGTGCCCGGAGTGATACAGCTGGCCGGCGGGCAATTCGTTGTGCCACTTCTTGTTGTAGACCGGGATCCGCATCTCGGGAGGATACCGGTAGTACAGACTTTCCGCACTGCGGTAGTACTCGTTTCCCCAGAAATTCTGAGGATAGAAGATGTACGGATAGTGGTAGAACCGCTCCCAGTTGTTTTGACCGTAAGCTCCGCCCCAGACACGGTTAAAGGCTTGCTGTTCCGCGTGAGCTGTCGTCGCCGACAGGCAGATGGCAAGGACGCTGCACGCTAGCAAGGCCAAGATCGCACGACGAACCATCGCGCTTCCCCCCCTAGTATTCCCAGTGGCTCATCGATTCTGATTGTTCCGCACGGCGCGGTTCAACCTGATGGTATGCATCGGCTAGCCGTTTCAACCGGCATGAGCCTAAAATCCGATATAACATGACCGACTTTTCCGAACTCGAAGCCCGCATCGACCAGGCCCTGGGCGGCCAGCGTTTCCGTCTGCGCCAACGGCTGCGTTCGATCGACCAGACGCGGCGGGCCGGCAAGCCCTACGGGCGCAACCTGGATCGTTGGCGGCAGGAATTGGAGCAGTCCATCCAGCGGCGGGCGGAACGGCTGGCAGCGCTGCCCTCCGTCGCCCTCGATCCTGCGCTGCCGATTACCGCCAAGTGCCAAGAGATCCAGGATGCCATCCGCGAACATGCCGTCACGATCGTGTGCGGCGAGACGGGGTCGGGCAAGTCCACCCAGCTGCCGAAAATCTGCCTGCAATTGGGCCGCGGCGTGGACGGCCTGATCGGGCACACCCAGCCGCGGCGGATCGCGGCTCGAGCGATCGCTGCGCGGCTGGCCGACGAGCTGCGTGTGCCGCTGGGCACCGCCGTCGGCTTCAAAGTGCGGTTCACCGACACGACGCGCCCCGAAACGTACGTCAAACTGATGACCGACGGCATCCTGCTGGCCGAGACGCAGCAGGACCGGTTCTTGAACCAATACGACACGCTGATCATCGACGAAGCTCACGAGCGGTCGCTGAACATCGATTTCCTGCTGGGCTACGTCCAACGCCTGCTGTCCGCGCGCCGCGACCTGCGGTTGATTATCACGTCAGCCACCATCGACGCGCAACGGTTCGCCGCGCATTTCGCCTGCCCGCGGACCGGCCAGCCGGCGCCGATCGTCGAGGTGTCGGGACGAGGCTATCCGATCGAGATCCGTTACCAACCGCTGCAAGCAGACGACGACGGCACGGGCGACATCGACCTACAGCGGACGATCGCCGATACGGTCGAAGAACTCGCCCGCTCCGGCCCCGGCGACATGCTCGTCTTCCTGCCGACGGAACGGGACATCCGCGAGACGGCCAAGACGCTGCGAGGCAGCTCGATTCCCGGCGAGGGCCGGCAGACCGAAATTCTGCCGTTGTACGCCCGGCTGTCGGCCAGCGAACAGAACAAGATTTTCCAGTCGCACGGCCGGCGGCGGATCGTGCTGGCGACGAACGTGGCCGAATCGTCCCTGACGGTGCCCAACATCCGCTTTGTGATCGACACGGGCACGGCCCGCATCAGCCGTTATTCGCCGCGGCGGAAAGTGCAGCGGCTGCCGATCGAGTTCGTTTCGCAGGCGTCCGCCGACCAGCGGGCCGGACGCTGCGGGCGCGTCGGCCCCGGTATATGCGTGCGGCTGTACAGCGAAGAGGATTATCTGGGCCGCGAGCGATTCGCCACACCCGAGATCCGCCGTACGAACCTGGCCGCGGTAATCCTGCAAACCAAAGCCTTCCGGCTGGGCGCGATCGAGGAGTTTCCGTTCCTCGATCCGCCCCGCGCCGACGCAATCCAGGACGGCTATCGGACGCTGTACGAATTGAGTGCGATCGACGACGGCGGCGAACTGACGGAAATCGGCCGCCGCTTGGCCCGGTTGCCGGTGGATCCACGCATCGGCCGCATGATCCTGGCCGCTGCCGAGGAAGGCTGTTTGCCGGAAGTGCTGGTCATCGCCGCTGTGTTGGAGGTGCAGGACCCACGGGAGCGGCCGGCGGATAAGCAACAAGCGGCCGACGAGCGGCACGCTCAGTTCGCCGACCCGTCTTCGGACTTCTTGAGCTACCTCAGGCTCTGGAACTTCTACCACGACTTGCGTGAAAAATTGTCCCGCAACCAGTTGCGGCGCGCGTGCCAGCAGAACTTCCTTTCGTTCAACCGGATGCGCGAGTGGCTGGACATCCATCGCCAATTGAAACAATTGGTCGACGAATCGACGGTGTTGCCGCATGGTGCGGCGCAGAAGGCAATGGGCGCACCGCCGAATCAGCGCGGCTCGCGACGCGGCCGCCGGCACCGCCCCGGCCTGCATTATCGGCCGCCTGCAGATGTGGAATTGGAGACCGTCAATTTGGAATTGACCTCCCTGGGCGGTCGCCCGCTGGCGCCACGAGTACCGAACGTCGATCAGCTGCTGTACGGCGCGATCCACCGCGCCCTGCTGGCCGGTTTGCTGTCCAACGTGGCGATGCGGAGCGATGCATTCGAGTACACCGGCGCGGGCAACGCCCGGTTCTACCTGTGGCCCGGCTCGGGGGTCTTCGCCGCCAAGCCTGAATGGATCATGGCCGCGGAGCTGGTCGAGACCACTCGGAACTATGCCCGCACGGTGGCGAAGATCAACCCGGCTTGGATCGAGCCGCTGGCCGGACACCTGGTCAAACGCACGTACAGCCAGCCGCATTGGAGCCGGCCCGCCGGCTCGGCCATGGTCTACGAGCGCGTTAGCTTGTTCGGACTGCCCGTCGTTCCGCGGCGGCGCGTGCCGCTGGGCCCGGTCGACCCGGCGGCCGCGCGGGACCTGTTTATCCGGCACGGGCTGATCGCCGGGGAGCTGAAGACTCCATTGCGTTTCTTGAAGCACAATTTGGCCCTGATCGCCGAATTGGACGCACTGGCGACACGGTTGCGGCGATATGACTTGTTCGTCCAGGACCAGCAGCAGTTCCAGTTCTACAACGAGCGTCTGCCGGCCGACGTGTACGACGCCCAACGCGTGCAGCGATGGTTGCGGACGATCGAGCGGCAGGAGCCGCGCAAGCTGCACATGGAACGTTCCAACCTGATGCCGGACGATGCGGACGGCGTGTCCGCCGCCAGTTTTCCGGACGCCTTGCAGGTCGGTCCCGTCAGCTTGCCGTTGGAGTACCGGTACGAGCCGGGCGACCAGGACGACGGGATCACGGTCACGGTGCCGCGCGCGGCGCTGAAGCAGTTGACCTCCGGCCGGCTGGGCTGGCTGGTACCGGGCCTGTTGGAAGACAAGATTGTGGCGTTGATCCGGTCGTTGCCCAAGCCCATCCGCCGCAACTTTGTGCCTGCGCCGGACGTCGCCAAACGCGTCCTGGGCGAATTGCAGTTCGGCCAAGGTTCGTTCCTGGCGGCCGTGGCCGAAGCGCTGGCCCGGATCGGCGGCGAGTCGGTCGCGGCCGGCGACTTTCAAACGGAGAAACTGCCGCAGCACCTGCACGTCAATGTCCGCGTGGTGGACGACGGTGGCGAAGTGCTGGCTCGTGGCCGCGACGTCGACCAGCTGCAACGCGATCTGGGACAGGACAGCGAGACCGCGGTGCCCGCCGAGTTCTACCATCCCGAGTGGCAACGCGACGGCATTACGACGTGGGACTTCGGCGAGTTGCCGGAGCAGGTCTCGATCCCCAGCGGCGGTGTCACGCTGGTGGCGTTTCCGATGCTGGTCGATCGCGGTTCGGAAGTCTGGTTGCGGCTGGCCGATTCGCCGCCAGCGGCCGCTTGGCAAACGCGCGCCGGCCTGCGGCGGCTGTGCTGCCTGGCCGATTGGCACGAGCTGCGCGCCCAGCTGGCATGGCTCCCGCGGATGGACCAGATCCGGCTGTTGGCATCGCCGTTGTGCCGTGGCCGGGAACTCGAGCGGCAGTTGGCCGAACTGATCGCCGACCGCAGTTTTCTGGACGAGGACCCGCGGCCGCACAACGCGGACGAGTTCCAACAACTCTTGATCCGCGGCCGAGACCGCATCGGCCTGGGCGTGCAGGACGTAACGCGGCTGGTCTTGCCGCTGTTGGAAGGTTTCCAGCAGATCCGATTAGCATTAGAAGACGCCCGTTCGCCCAATTGGCAGTTTGCCGTCGAGGACCTGCGCGAGCAACTGGCCGAATTGACGGCCGGTGCGTGGGACGGATTGGCAATCGGTCCTACGAAAGACCGACCTTCGCCGCCGGCAGCCGGCTTCTTCATCGCCACGCCGTGGCGCTGGCTGCAGCAGTACCCGCGGTACTTCCGCGCCATGACACTACGGCTGGACAAGATCGCCGGTGCCGGCTGGCAGCGGGATCGGCGGGCCTTTGCCGAGTTGGAACCATTCCTGGACGCTTACCACGCGCGAGTTGCCGATCATCACCGCCGCGGCATCTACGACGCCGAATTAGCGGCGTTCCGCTGGATGCTGGAGGAGTTCCGCGTCTCGCTTTTCGCTCAGGAATTAGGGACTATCATCCCCGTTTCGGCCAAACGGCTTGAGAAACACTGGGCGAATGTGATGATCTGACCTGACCGGGACGAGCCAAGTATGCACAGACGGGCATCGTGACGTACCATGTTCAAGGTGCCTTGCACCCAAATCGGGAAAGCCGCGACCAGCTTCCCGATTCATCCTGTCCGGCGACAAGCTCACGCCAAAGCCTGTCGATTTTGCAGCCGCCTGCCAGAAACGCACTCACCGACTTCCTGGCAACGGTCGCGGGATACTGATCTCGCTTAGTGCGTAAAACAAGCTGCGATGAGTTTCTTTGCGATCCTTGGTTGCTGGGTCTTGGAAGGCCTGGAGGAGATGCCCACGGCTTGCCCGTTGGGCTGATCCGTTTGCCGATGACGTGAACCACGAACTATCGAATCAGTCGGTCGAGCCCCATCACCATCGCCCTTCTCCACCGCAGGTCCAATCCACACGAGCGCCGCCAGGCGGGTGGCCTTGTCTCAGACGGCGATGCGCGTATACTGCGGAGCTAAGCATCGTTCGAGAAATAAGTGGCGTAAGCTTCCAGCTTGCGGTGCTTACATCTGCCGCAAGCTGGAAGCTTACGCCACGGGAAAATCGGACAGTTATTGCTCGAACGGTGTTAACTTGAATTGGCGCCGTAGCGACGGCGTTGCGAATCGTCTTTGGTCAGACCGATGATGCCAGCAGCTCACCACATCTGGATCTTGTCGCTCCTGTTACTGATCGCAGTCACAGGCGGGACGCCAGCAATGGACCGGCCGGTGGGCTCGGAAGCGGTGGAGTCCGAAGATGCGCCGGCGATGGGAAACTCCCCGGGCGTTGCGGCCGCCGTGTTGGGCCGCCGGGCCGGGGGATGGCCTCGGAGCCGGCCCCCGCGACCCAATCTCATGCCCCCGTTCGCCCTCCGGCAATTTTGTCCGCCAGCAGCCCGGCCCGCTGGCGACGCCAGCCCCAGGTTGCCCAACGGGCTGAACGGGCCGTTGCGCATTTGAACGGCTGCGGATTGTCTCCGAGCGCGGTTGGCGCGGCAGGCGGGACGTCTGGAGCCTCGGATTGCTAGCACGGACAGCTTCGCGATGTGTTGCGCCCTTTCAAGGCCACCGTTTGTTCCGCGGCAAGTACGCGGGGCGTTACCCAGGACTTTCGTGTTAGGTCCTTTGCGGGGCACGGAAAACGCGTGCCTGTGCCACAACGTAGCGCTGAACAAGTAAGCTGCTATTCTCCATCAAGGGTGTTCCCATGCAACAACTGGTCCAAGGCGTTCATTACTTTCAAAAGATCGGCTTTCGCGAGCGGGAAGAGTTATTCGGCCGGCTTCAGGAGGGGCAGGAACCGGAAGCCTTGCTGATTACCTGTGCGGATTCGCGGATCGTCCCAAACCTGATCACGAATTCGGAACCCGGTCAGCTGTTCATCGTGCGGAACGTGGGGAACATCGTTCCCTGCTACGGTACGAGCAACAATGGCGAACTGGCCGCGGTCGAGTATTCGGTGGTGGAATTGGGTATCGAAGACGTGATCGTCTGCGGCCATACGGGTTGCGGTGCCATGCAGGCTTTGGTCAGTTTAGCGGCAGCGGGCGGACCCAGCCGGACGCCGCTGGTGACAAATTGGCTGCGTCACGCGGATGCCACGCTGGAGATCGTCCGCGAACATTACGGGCATCTGGAGGGACGGGCGCTGGTGAACGCGGCGGCCGAAGAAAATGTGCTGGTGCAGTTGGAGCACTTGCGCACCCTGCCGGTAATCGCCTCGCGGATTTCCTCCGGCCGGGTGCGGCTGCACGGTTGGATGTACAAGATCGACAGCGGCGAAGTGTTTTGCTACGAGTCCGAGGTTGGCCAGTTCGTCAAGTTCGGCGATGCCAGTGTGTCGGGCGCCGATCGCGTCGCCGCCGGCGGGCGGAAAGAACGCTAGCGCCTTGCCGCTCACTTGGCGCCTGACACTTATTTGTCGAACGAAGCTTACTCCGTTCCACCGCAACCAACCAACCAAGCATCCAGCGAACAGATCTCATGGAATCAACACAAGCCGTGAACGCGAAGCCACGCCAGCCCCTGATTGCCGACTTGTCGGCCGGGCTGGTGGTGTTTCTCGTCGCCCTCCCGCTGTGCCTGGGCGTGGCCTTGGCTTCGAACGCCCCCTTGTTTTCCGGGATTCTGGCCGGGATCGTGGGCGGCCTCCTGGTCGGTGCGATCAGCAAGTCGCAGAGCAGCGTGAGCGGTCCCGCCGCCGGCTTGACCGCGGTGGTGGCCACTCAGATCGCGGTGCTTGGCTCGTTCCAGGCGTTTCTGCTGGCCGTGCTGATCGCGGGCGTGCTGCAGATCGTGTTGGGCGTGATCCGCGCCGGCGCGATCGCGGACTTCGTGCCGTCCAGTGTGATCAAGGGACTGCTGGCGGCCATCGGACTGATCCTGATTCTGAAACAGCTGCCGCATCTGGTGGGCCACGATGCGAACCCCTTGGGGACGATGTCGTTTGAGGAACCGGACCACGAGAACACGTTCTCCGCGTTGGTACACCTGTTCAGTGCCCTGCACCCCGGAGCCGTCGTCGTCGGCGCGGTCTCGATCGTGATTCTGCTGGTCTGGGACAAGATCAAGCAACTCAAGCAGTCGCTGGTTCCAGGGCCGCTGATCGTCGTGCTCGCCGGGGTCGGCCTGAGCCTGTTCCTGGCCCGCCTGGGCGGCTCGTGGACCATCGACGGCAAGCACCTGGTCCAAGTTCCGGTGGCGGACAGCTTGGCGGGCTTTCTCGGATTTTTACAGTGGCCCGATGTGGCGGCCCTGGCCAACCCGAAACTGTACATGGCGGCCGTGACGATCGCCCTGGTCGCTTCGCTGGAGACCCTCTTGAACCTGGAAGCGGTCGACAAGCTCGACCCGCAGAAGCGGATCTCGCCGCCCAATCGGGAACTGATCGCCCAGGGCGTGGGCAACGTGGCGGCCGGGCTGATCGGCGGCTTGCCGGTGACCTCCGTGATCGTGCGCAGCTCGGTGAATATCAACGCCGGCGGCAAGACCAAGCTGGCGACCATCGTCCACGGCCTGTTGCTGCTGTTGTGCGTGGCCCTGCTGCCGGCGTGGCTGAACCAAATTCCCCTGTCCTGCCTGGCGGCCGTCCTGATCATGACGGGCTGGAAGCTGTCCAGCCCAAAACTGTTCAAGCAGATGTGGCGGGAAGGAATGACGCAGTTCCTGCCGTTTTTCGTCACCGTCGCAGCCATCTTGCTGACGGACTTGTTGATTGGGATCCTGATCGGGTTGGGATTCAGCATCGTGTTTATCCTGCGGAGCAACCTGCGGCGCCCGCTGCGTCAAATCGTCGAAAAGCACATTGGCAGCGAAGTCCTGCACATCGAACTGTCCCAGCAGGTCAGTTTTCTCAACCGCGTGGCAATCTCCAAAGCCCTTGCCTCCGTGCCCCGCGGCGGGCACGTGCTGATCGACGCCCGCGACACCGATTATATCGACGCGGACGTGCTGGACTTGATTCTGGAATACCAGCAGGAGATCGCGCCGGTCCGCGGCATCCACGTCAGTTTGGTCGGGTTCAAGGAACACTACCAGCAATTCGAGGATCGCGTGCAGTTCGCCGATTACTCGACGCGCGAACTACAGGCCAGCCTGACGCCCGATCAGGTCGTGCAGATCCTCCGTGACGGCAACGAGCGGTTCCGCACCGGGCAGCCCTTGACGCGCGACCTGACCCGGCAATTGGAGGCGACGGCGACGGCCCAACATCCGCTGGCGATCGTGCTCAGCGGCGCCAGTTCGCGCACGCCGGTGGAGATGATCTTCGACATGGGCCTGGGAGACATCTTCTGCGCACGGGTGACCGGCAATCTGGTCAGCGTCGGTGTCTTGGGCAGCCTCGAATACGCCTGCGCCGTGGCGGGGGCCAAGCTGGTCGTCGTGCTGGGGCACGCGAACAGCGCCGTCATGCGAATGGCCGTCGAGGCGTTCCTTTCCCGGCAGCGGATCGTGGACACGACGGGCTGTACGCATCTCGACCCGATCGTGGCCGAGGTGCAGAAGTCGCTCGATCCGCATCGGGTCGAACGGTGGGAATCCATCCCGCCGCCGGAACAGCAGGCTTACCTCGACGAACTCTATCGCGCCCACATCCTGCGCGTCATCGGGCGGATCCTCCAGGAAAGTGCGGCCCTCAAACGCCTCGTCCAGGCCGGTCAGCTCAAGATCGTCGGCGGCATGTACGACGTGCATACGGGAGCGGTCGATTTCTTCGACCCGACGTGACCGGATCCGAACGGGTCATTACCGCCAACGCGGGCGGCTTCCGTGAAGGGCAAATCGGAGCTGAAGAAAACTCTCCGCTTTCCTGCCGACGGCGTTCTCCCAAACGTTGCATAAATCCTGGCGAACGGTGAGGCGTAAGCCCACCGGTGTGCGGTCTTTCCGGGCCCAACGCCTTCAGCTGATTTCACCGAAGGTAATATCTTCAACCTCTCGCGCAAACGTGCAAGCATGCGGAAAACCGGCGGGCTTACGCCAGCCGTTCGCCACTCGATATGCCACTACGGCGTTCTTTCGGCGCCCGTGGTTACCGGTGCCATTCCGGAGCCAGGAAGCTGGTGGCTTCTGCGAACGTTGGTTTGCGGCGGAAATCGGCCGGATCGTAAGCGGGAACGGCGGGATCCCGATTGACCCACTGCGGATGCTGGCGGCCGAAGTAGCTGCCGTAGAACTGGTAGTTGGTGTCCACCCAGCGGCTCAAAACCATCAGCTCCCGTTCGGTCAGCATCCGGGTATGGTCGTCCTTGGCGTTCTTCGGATGCGCGGCATTGGTCAACACGCCGATCAGCGGGCTGGTGGGGCAGCCCAAGTGCCGGGGCGGCAGGTACGCGCCGTTGTAGTTGCCTCGGTCGCCGGCGAGGAACGACGTGAATTCGGGAATGATCGGCCCGGCCAGTTGCTTTCGGGCCAATTCCTCGTAGGAGGTGTTGTAGAACTCGGTGATTTCACCAGTCAGTCTCAGCCCACCGGCCGGCTCGCTGGCGCCGTGGCACGAGACGCACTTGGCGTCGAACATCGGCTGGATATCGGCCGGGTAGTGAATGACTTGGCCCGCCAGACCATCGCCGCCGTTCTCGGCCAGATCGCACGGTTGCGGCTGCGGGATGCTGGGCGCCCGCAGCAACGCCAGCGGCGTGGTCGACGCGTGGGCCGGTACGGCCCGGTTGGATTGCCCGTGACAGCCGGTACAGGACCGGACTTCGCCGGCCGCGTAATTCACATACGTCCGCTCCCGCTGGAGTTCCCGGAAGTCCTTGTCCAGGGCCTGAAAGAAGATGCTGCGATGGGCGGGCGCCAGAAAATGGGCGGAACCGTCTTCCTCGACGGGCACGACGCCCCACTGCACCCGCGGCCACAGGGCACCCTTCCAGCTGGAACTGCTCAGCGACGGTCCCCAGCGCCGGCCGGTGGACCAGTATCGCGGCAGCGCCTCGTTGATCCGCAGCCATTTGACCGCTCCCGGCTCGACCCCTTCCATCCCCTGGTAAACGTTGCTCAAGATGCACAGGGCCTGGTCGCCGGCGGCATATTGATCTTCGCGCACGTTTTGCACGGTAGGCGGGATGCGCCGCGCGACCAGCGGCAGGGGATGCCAGCAGGACAACTTGGGATCGGCGTGGACGAACCGATGACGGCCGTCGGCGTCGACCAGGTACAAGGCATAGGCGTTGGCAACCTCTTTGTAGTGGTCGGCCGGATTGACCTTGTAGGAAACCAGGAACTCGCGGTCGCTGACCGGATAGGGATGGGTGTACAGGTGGCCTTTCTGGCCGTTCCGGTCGTGGACGTACCCGCCTTCGTTGGTCAGGAAGTGCCAGCCGGGTTCCGTCCGCCGTTCGACGAACACGTGGGGGGTAAGATTCACGACGGGGTATCGGTCGTCCCACTGCACGTAGCCCGGTTCGTGCGGGTCCAGGCCACGCGTCCGGACTCCCAGGCCAAAGTCGACCAGCAGGATGGCTCCCAGACAGCCGCCTTGCGGATAGTGGCACGTCCCCACGCACACGAAACGGTGACTGTCGCCGGGCAGGGGTTGCGGGTACATGTAGATGGTTGTGTCGTCATCGGCCAAGCCGTACAGTTCTTGGGGCCGGCTGCCGTCGGGATTCATGGTCCAGATGGTCTTGGCGACCCGAGCGCCTTTGTCGATGTATTCCCAGCGGTGGTACATGACCCGGCCGTCATCGAGCACCACCGGGCAGAATTCGCTGACCGGGCTGCGGGTCAGCTGTTCGACATGGGTGCCGTCGGCGTCCATGCGGTGCAGGTTCGGAGCCACCAGGGCCCCCGATCCGCCGCACAGGACGGTGTGTTCGCAACGGGTCGACGAGAAGATGATCTTGCCGTCCGGCAGATAGCACGGATGGATATCGTCGGTGTGCCACGAGGGGCGCCAGCGTGCCGCTTTCTCGGCCTCGTCCGCCGGCGGGAACGAAACCTGCCGCAAGCCGGTGCCGTCCAGGTTCACCTCCCAAATACGGAAACCGGAACCGGGATTCTGGCGGAAGTCAAAGACGGCTTTCTTGGCATCAAACGACAGGCTGAGCTTGCCGATGAACCCTTGCCCGCCGGGCAGATCGGCGGCCGTCACCACCGCCCGCTCCGCCCGCGTCCGCAGGTTATAGATAAAAATGCCGTTGTCGGGCAGAAACCGATCCGGACTGGTGCCGTTGTTGATGTCCGTGTAATAGTGATCCGACGAGTAAGGTTTGCGTTTGATGAACACGATCTCGTCGAAGCCCAGGGCATCCGGATCGACGGGCGTCGCCGACGGCCGCGGAACGCCGGTCAGCCCGGGGCTTGACATCGTCGCCGATGACTCGACCGCTCGTGCCGTTGGTGGGGCGGCTCCCACAGCCAAAACCAATGTGGCCAGCGTGACGGACAGGGCGGCTGAACAAAGAATGAATCTTCGATCCGGCATGGCTTTTCCTTTCCAGAGCAAGGAAGGCGGGCAGGTTCCACACGCACGTCGGTGGCTCCCCGGAGGGCAACGCTGTGAAGCATTTCTTGGCCGCGAATTGGTCGGAACGGAGTAGCCGCGTTCGCCAGAACGCGGGTCCAATGTCCCGAAAGCCCCGCATTCTGGCAAATGCGGCTACCAAAATGCTTCACAGCGTTGCCCGTAGGGGCAGTCCACCAGGGCAATTTACCAGTCTCATCTTACCCGAATGTGCTGCGGCAAGCCAGACACGATCGCGGCCGCGTGACGCTCGCTGATCGGCATAGGATTGCGTACCGCCCGTGACTTGATTGTTTTCCCGGCCATCGCCTAAGGCGAGTCCGCGCGGTCCATCAGTTCGTGGACCTTGCCGACGATCCTTTCTTCCAGGGTGAGTTTCCACGGGCAGTTGTCGGCCTCGTAGCCACCTTCCTCGAGCACGCGCTGACTGGCGACGTAGTCGTTGTAAACGTTCGAGTAGCCCGCGATCCAAATGCCGGGCCGCTCGGGCTTGGCGAGTTCACGCTTCAGACGCAGCGCGTAATCCACGACGACTTCGCTGCCCAAGGCGACGATGGACAGGTCGTTGCCAAAGCGGACGACCTGGACCGGATAGGCAAAGTCGGGATGGTTCGGCTTGGCGGATTCCAACGCGACGGTTTCCAGCACCGAACGCAGCGGGCCGCGCACGGGGCGCTGCTGCAGCGGTGTGCGCTGGCCGACTTCGAGCGCCGCTTCGACGGCGGTGGCCAGCGAGCGGCCGTGCTTCTGCGCGTAGGCCAACTCGCTGCGGGGATACGGATTCTGGTCGGCGCTGCAGCCCATCAGGAACAGTGCGGTCACACCCGGATGATCCTGCTCGAAGTATTCCTGCGCATATCCGGCGTAGTCCCCCAGCCACTTGCGGAAGCCCATGGTGGTGTTGTGGCAGCTGTATCCAAACAACACGGCGCGAAGCGTGCCATCCGGACCGGCCACGCGCAGGACGGGGACCGTATGATCGACCGGTCCCTCGGGATTCGGATGGTTCCGGTAGCCGGTCTCTGTCGGCGTGCGGCGATTCATGGCGAACCCGCAGCGGGCGTGGCAATAGAACAGCGACGCCGGCGCGAGACCGTCGAGCGACCGGCCGACAAGTTCGACCAGGGTCTGCGTCAGCGTCTCGAAGTACTCCTTGGCTTCGTCGCGCCCGTAAGCCGGTCCGCAGTGCGTATGAGACGCGTTCATCAGCAGAGCGTGCGGCGGCAGTTGGTACTTTTGCTCAACCCGTTCGGCAACCGCCGTGCGGAGCCGTTCGGTCACGCCGATCAGGTCCATGGTGAGGAACACGAAGCGTGCGCCGTCGCGGTCTTCGAGCACCAACGCTTTGGCAAACAACTCCTGCTCGGTGCCTTCCGCGGGTTCTTTGCGTCCGGCGTAGCCGGCCATGGGCAGCGGGCTCGGGGGCGTAATCACGGCGGATGCGACGCCGGCCTTCCACTCCGCAACGGGGGCCACTGGACCTTCCGCAGCGCGAACGAGAAACACGGGAACGAGGGCCAGCAACACGCCAACGGCAGTCTTCTTCATGGATCAGCCTCCACAGCAGTCACGTTGTCCCGACTTCCGAGACGACAGGAATCGCACCACTACTGCTCATACCGTCGTGCGAGAATGTCCCCGGTATCGGGATCGATGACATAATGCGGCCCTCCGCCTGCGGAAAGCGGGTCCGTCAAGTCATAGTCGACATGCCATCCGTCGGGGCAACGGACCAACGTGATCTTGAACCCCGACAGGTCGTGGTAGGCTGCCTGTGCGTCCTCGTGGGCAATGCGCAGAACGTCGGAGACGGCCAGTCGTGCTGCGGACAAGATGGCGGTTCCCATGCTGTCAGTTCCTTTCTCGGTTGTTCAGAGCGGGTATCCGGCACCACCGCCAAGGCCTCCCCTGCGGCTGTCCGGCCCGGTGCAGTGATCACCATCCTCAGCGCGAATCAGCCAAGGAACCCCGGTGTGCCTTGCTGCAAGTGCGTCCTGCGTGCTGGGCTCGGTCACCCACCCTTCCGAAGCCGGATGGGGATGCGTGTGAAACGTTCCCACGATCAGATGATTCGGTAGCAGGGGCGGATTGGCAAGGGACAGGCGGCTCCGTGTGCCGGTTGGTGCCCTCCGTGTCACGATGGCTGATGTCGTGAGGTCCATATAAATCCAGCCACCCTCCTCGTGTCGGTCGTCCGGGTCATTGCCCTGAGAATCGACCCATGCTTCATCCATCGCCTGCCTGACGCCCGTATCCGCCAGAAGTTCCGAGGCGGTCGGTGGGCGGGTAAGAGGTGTGTCCATGGTCCCGGCTTCATTGTCAAAACGTGAGTTCCGGTCCTGGCCCGGATTACAGACGGTATTTTCCGCTCTCAGGGGAGGGTTTTGCAATGGCTCAGGCGCAAAATCTCGGAACGATTTCGCCCGCGGTGGCCGGCGGGAAGACTTCGGACGAAGGCTGCCAAGAGGCGCGATGCCTCGTGCCGCCAGCGGGCATGGCTCCCTTCGCTTGCGTTTGGAGGTTGCGCTGTTTGGCCCGAATGCGCAACTTCGAAGTCTCGAATTGCTGCTCGGCCCGGCCCCTTCAGTCGCACATCACTTGGAACCCCGGCATGTCCGCTCGGGGCCGCTGTTTGAGCAGGGCATGGATGGGATCGAACGTGCGGAGGATCCGCTGGTAGTCGGGGTCCGCGGTTGAGGCGAAGACCGGCTGACCGCACTTCTGGGTGCCGCCGGCTGCGGCGGCCAGTGGTGCGAGCAGGAAACTGTTCTTCTCGGGGTTCATCACCCGGGTGTAGAACTTCCGCGGGAGGTCGCCCTGATGGCATTGGACGCAGCGGCGCGAAGCGACTTCGCTGAGCGTTGCGTCGAGGTCCAGCGGCATCATGCGGCGGCTGCCGAGCTGGGCCGGGTGGTTGGACGACGACGTGCCGTAGTACGGGATATTCAAGTCCATCCACAGGTACACGCGGCGGCGGTCTTCGTCGGGCACATCGATTTGGGCCTGGCCGTTTTCGTCCGGGTGCCCGCTGCGGATGATCTCGGCCAGCTTGCTCGCCGGACTGCCCCAGCGCCGGGGAGCAATCTCCAGGATGTTCGTCTCGGCGCCGTTGATGGTCCACATCCATTCGACCCAAGGACTCATCCCGCGGACGTGATCGAACTCGGCGCCCGAAGGGCTGCCGTGGTTCGAGGACAACCGCCGCTGGTTCCCGCCGTCGCAGTCCATCCGGTACAGGACCGGCGAGGTGACGACGTAGCAATAGGCATAGGCCGGCTTGCGGTCGGAGATGAAGGCGATCCCGCCGTCCGGCAGCCAGCACGGGTCGAGGTTGTTGTAGGCGCCGTGCGTCAGTTGTTCGAGCCCGGAACCATCGACGTTGATGCGGAACAGGTGATAGTTGCTCGCCTCGTCGGCATACCGCGAGATGTCCTCGATGTGCGCCACGGGATTGGACGCCACGTGCCCGCCGCGGCGCATCGCGAAGACGATCTCGCGGCCGTCATACGACAAGTCGGCGGTGGTAATCATCCCTTCGCCGGCATCGAAGATGCACTTCAACTGGCCGCCGTCTTCCTGCGGCGTGAACACATACAGTCCGCCGCCGGGCCGGTAGCCTTCGACGTGGTAGACATAGACGTGCGAAATGTCCAGCGGTTTGCGTTTGACCAGCAGGATGTCGCGGAAGCCGAGACGGCCGTCGAGCAGGTCGCGGCGCAGGGCGAGCGCTTCCGGCGTCTTTTCGCCCGGCGGGATTTGCAGATCGGCCAGCTGCGCGTCGCTGACCGGCACCGGATAAACGGCGATCTCGGCGGCGCCGGGATTCGGCGAATTCGGATACGACGACAGGAACGCAATCCGGATGCGCGTGACCGGCTGCTTGGGGATGGCGATCCTCTGCGGACCGCGGCGTTGTTCGAACGTCCCTCGCACCGCAGGCTTCGGTTCGTCGTTCAAGGTGATTTCATAGTCCTTGAAACACTCCAGCAGCGGACTGGTCGTGCGGGCGTAGTAGATGATCTGCGCCGCCTGGACCGGCTGGCCCCACCGCATCTCGAACCACCCGTCTTGCGCTCCGCGCACTGCCCAGTCGCCGCCATCCTGCTGAAACTCGGAGGGCACCACGCCGCTGATCGCCATTTGCGGGCGATAGGTGTCATTGAACTGGCTGCTGGCCGAAACCCGTGCGGTGGTCGCCAAATTCTCCGGCAGCGCGGCAGCGCGGGTAGCTGAGGCGGGCATGGCCGCCGCAGCTGCTAGCACGAGCCAAACGCTGCAGAAATCCCGGCGAACGGTGGGCGTCAGCCCATCGGTGTATTGTCTCTGCGAGCACCTTTCCGATCGTCTGCGGATTTCACCGGAGTTGAGACTGCGAACCCCTCTCGCAAATGTACGGGCATACGGAAAACCGGCGGGCTTACGCCGGCCGTTCGCCATTCGATACGCAACCACGGGGACGAGCCAAGACATGGCGGTGGGAAGAAATAGCTGCGGCAGGGAGGGCGTCCTGACGTGGAGCATCGCGGTCTCCTTCTTGAAACGCTGGTAGGAAACGGGCGGGCAGGCAAGGTGGGTGGATTATACCGAAGCCTCGCCGTCAGGTCGAGTTCGAGTCAGCGTGAATCTGGATGATCTGGGAAGCCTGATCCTGGCGTAGCGAAGAATCTTTAGCGGTCGGTCGTAGCGGTCGATGAAAGTTACCGGGTCTTTTCACATGGGGGGGATAATCCATGAGAACCAGTTTGAGAATCTGTATGGTGGTGGGGTCGATGTTGGTCCTGCTCGTGGCAGGCACCGCAGTTCAGGCCCAGGCGTTAGCTCAACAACCGATCGTGGCAGCGGGCTATGGGGTTCCCTATGGAGCACCCGTGGTGGTCAGCCCGTATGGCCAAACGGTGCCGGTCTACGTGCAGCCTGCCGTGGCGAGCACCGGCGTGCCTGCTTCGACGGCCCAAATCACGCGGTCCGAAACCGGGCAGACGAAGCCCGCATTCCGCGTCACGACGGTCGGCGACGAGAAGCAGAGTACCCAGAAGGAAGCCGAGCAGAAGTCGACGGTGTTTGACGACTGTTTGGACAAGGGTGCGGACTGCAAATTGGACAGCTGCGGCGGCAAGGGCTGCTCGCAGAAGGGCTGCTGCACCTGCTGCAATCCGTACCACTTCCGCGTGTACGGCGAGTTCCTGTACTTGCGGGCCCGCGATTCCGAAGTTTGTTACGCGGTCGAGACGAATTCGAGTTTGGCGCCGCCGGGCGGGCAAACGTCGCCCGGTGTGCCCATTCAGAAGTCGCCCATCGCGGTGCTGGACCAGGACTACTCGTCTGGATTCCGGGGGGGATTCGGCGTTTGTTTGGACGAGTGCAGTGAAATCGGGGCCAGCTACACGTGGTTCGACACTTCCGTCGAGAATTCCATCACCCGCCAAAACAACATCAACCAGATTACGCCGATGGTACGGCATCCCGCCACCTTCGACGCGGCGACGGGATCGGTCGAGGCGGCGGGCCGGCATGACCTGCAATTCGACTTGATCGACATCGACTACCGCAGCTATCTGGTGCAGACCTGCACGTCGAGTTTGGATTACGTGATTGGCGTCCGCTATGGCAACCTGGAACAGGCGTTTGCCGCGCGGTTCACGGATGACTTGGGCCAAGCCGCCAATCGGTCCGAAGTGGCGACCGACATCGATTTCAACGGTGCCGGCATCCGGCTCGGTTTGGAAGCCGAACGCTTCTATTGCGCCGTGCCTGTCAAGTTGTACATGAAAGGCTTCACCAGTCTGATGGCCGGTGAATTCGACGCCGCTTATCAGCAGACGGTGCAGAACAACAGCAGCCTGGGCGTAGACACCAGCTGGACGGCCGGCCGGATTGTGCCCACGTTCGACTTGGAACTCGGCGGTGGATTCTATCTGCCGGGAGGCCGGATGCAGGCCACGCTCGGCTACGTGTTCAGCGCCTGGACCAATGTGGTCAAGACGGAAGACTGGATCCACGCGGTCCAGACCAACGATTTCCGCGACATGGGTGACACCATCACGTTTGACGGTCTGGTCGCCCGCGTCGAGGGCCGGTTCTAGTCCGCCTCGCGGTGAACCCGGGGGGAGCGAGCCGGGGTTCATCCGGCGGCTTGGATACGATTCCGGAAAGCCGGCAGACCAGTGTCTGCCGGCTTTCTGGCGTTCTTGCCGCCCGGTCAGTACCGCAAGATGGCCGCTGCCGGGGGCGAAGGAACCTGGTCCGCCGGGACCGCGTACACGGTGCCGCGGTGCAGCAGCGTTTGCACGGCGGAGTAATCCAGCAGGTCATCGTCGCCCGGTCCGGGCTCCGTCGAGGACCGTACGGTGACCTGTCCCGTAGCCAAATCCAAAACGCCCCAGCGGTGCGCCGTCCGGTCGACAAACAAGGACTCGATCTGGCCTCGCTGCGCCGCCGTCACGATCTGCGGAAGGCTGTCCGCCGTCTTGCCCGTGCCGGCCAGTTTCCGGTATTTGGCGACCGCATCCTGCCGGGCATTCTCCAGACGCGACTGGATCAGGGGCCACGTCCGGCTGTGCAGTTCGTGTTCCGCGAGATGGTCGGGATTGCCGGCCAGTTCCTCGTGGGCGACGTGCGTGTAACTGGAGACCTCGCGGTAGATCGGCAACAGGTACTGGACGCCGGCCAGGATCAACGGGGCGCGCTGGTCCCGCAGCCGCTCGCGCAAGGCCGCATCGATGACGCGGAAATACTGCGCCAACTCGTCTTTGGCAGGCTCGCGTTCGCTGCCCAAGCTGTACACCACGGCCGAGGCCCGTCCCGGCTGATTGCGGGCGGCGGTATGCGCCAGCGTCGGCCGCTCGCTGGCATCGTTGTTCAGGGCTTGGGCCATGTCCTTGGGCAATCCGTCGACCTTGACTTCCCGCATGCCGAACTGCCGGCCTTCGAGGAAACGGACGCGGTTTTGACTGAGGGCGAGGACAAAGTACTGGTCGTCCACGCCGATCAGCGGCAGCAGCGGTTTCACCTGAAACCGTTGATTGACCACGATGGTCTCGTCCAGTGACAAGGGAACCCGGAAACGGTTCAGAAGTCCTGCGGCAACGAAGATGGCCAATCCCTGACTGCGTTTCTCCCAGAAACCGTGCTCGCCAGGCAAGTCTCGAACCGGCTCTAACAGCTTCTTGGCTTCGGGAGCGCGCACGCCCCGGTCGACCAGGCAGCGTTCGGCTTGGGCCAGCAGGTTTTTCAAGCGCAGCGCGTCCTGTTGCCCATCGGGCCCAACCGCGTGCGTGGGCATGAAGAGCGAGACGCACGGTCCCTGCTGTGCCGCTGTCAGCCTTTTCAAGTCACTGGTGCTGAAGGTGTCCATCGCTGACCCCTTTCCCTAAAGCGTGAAGAAAGAACGAGAAGCATTGCCAACTTTAGCGTAGACGCAATTCTCGTTTCCGGGTAGCTACCCACGCCGGGAAAACCCGCATTATCGCCGCGATATCCCCTCCGGCTCCCCAAGGACGCCCGTGGTACGGCGTTTGCGCGACCGGACGTTCTCATCCGCCTTGGCGTGGATTCCCGGCAGTTTGCTTTGTCGCTTCTGACAGCTTGTCCCTTCCGCCTGCTCATGCCTATAATTCCGCTTTGCGTTTTGCGGACCACTCGCCGCGGTGCGAGTCCGGTCGCAAGCACCAGGTGCAGTCGAAGGAGTAGTATTGTGGCAGCCGGCAAGTATCTGTTCACCAGTGAATCCGTCAGTATGGGGCACCCCGACAAGCTCGCCGATCAGATTTCGGACGGCGTTCTCGACGCGTTGATCGAGCAAGATCCGTACAGCCGGGTGGCGTGCGAAACCCTGGTCACCACGGGCGTGGCCATCGTCGCCGGGGAAATCACGACCAAAGCCGTCGCCGACTACACCAAGGTCGTCCGCGATGTGATCCGCAACGTGGGCTACACGGACGATCACATGGGGATCTGTGCCGACACCTGCTCCGTCCTGCTGGCGCTGGACAAACAGAGCCCGGACATCGCCATGGGCGTCGACGAGGACTCGGCGAAAGGCAAGGAGATCGGGGCCGGTGACCAGGGGTTGATGTTCGGCTTTGCCTGCGACGACACGCCCGAATTGATGCCGTTGCCGATTTCGCTGGCCCATAAAATCTTGCAGCGCCTGACCGAGGCCCGCTTCAACTCGGAAGCCGGTTGGCTGCGGCCCGACAGCAAGAGTCAAGTGACGATCGAGTACCAGGGGCGCCAACCGCTGCGCGTCGATACCGTCGTCGTTTCGACGCAGCACAGCCCCGACGTCTCGAACCAGGAGATTCGCGAGTTCGTCATCGAGCACGTCGTCAAGCCGATTCTGCCCGCCGGCCTGGCTCGGGGAGAGATCAAGTACCACATCAATCCCACCGGACGATTCGTCGTCGGCGGACCGCACGGCGACTGCGGGCTGACCGGGCGGAAGATCATCGTCGATACCTACGGCGGCTGGGGACGGCACGGCGGCGGCGCCTTCAGCGGCAAAGATCCGACCAAGGTGGACCGCAGCGCGGCTTACATGGCCCGGCACGTCGCCAAGAACGTCGTGGCCGCCGGCTTGGCGAAAAGCTGCGAATTGCAGCTGGCCTACGCGATCGGCGTGACTGAGCCGATCAGTGTCCATGTCGATACGCAAGGCACGGGCAAGATCGACGACGCGGCCATCTGCGGTCTGATCCGCGAGCTGTTTCCGCTCACCCCCGGCGGCATCATCAAGTACCTGGACCTGCGCCGCCCGATCTTCCGCAAGACGGCTGCGGGCGGGCATTTTGGGCGTGAAGAGCCGGAGTTCACTTGGGAAAAGACCCATCGCGCCGCCGATTTGGCCGCAGCCGCGGGGAAGTGAGACGCGCATGTCGAGTTCCCGCGGGCGGGAAACGCACGCTTCGGCAGAGTACCAGCCCAGCCGCCGAGCGCGGTGGGCTGGCGGACAGCCGATCAGCCAGTTGATGGCCTGTGCGTTGAAAGACCCGAGCCTGATTTCGCTGGCCGCCGGCTTTGTCGATCCGGAGACTTTGCCGGCGGACATGGCCCGCGATGCTTTGGCCGCGCTGTTCCAGGATCCGCACGCGGCCCGCGCGGCGCTGCAATACGGGACGACGGCGGGCTACCCGCCGCTCCGCGAATGGTTGTTGCAGCGGACGCGCGAGTTCGACCCGTCGGGGCCGCCCATCGCGCTCGAGCAAATCGTCGTCACCGCCGGCAGCAACCAGCTGTTGCACCTGGTCAGCGAGAGCCTGCTCGACCCGGGCGACGTCGTCTTGTGTGCCTCGCCGACCTACTTTGTCTACCTGGGTCTGCTGGCGGGCCTGGGCGCCCGCGCCGTCGGTGTGGCTGGCGATGGCGACGGAATGCTCCCGGAAGCCCTGGAAGCAACGCTGGCGCGATTCCGGGCGCAGGGCGAGTTGCCGCGGGTCAAAGCCGTTTACCTGGTTCCGTATTTTGACAATCCGGCCGGCACGACAATGGCTCGTCAGCGCCGTGCGGCGGTGGTGGAAATCGCCAAACGCTGGTCCCGCCAAACCAAGATCCATGTGATTTCGGACGAGGCTTATCGGGAACTTCGGTACGAGGGCGAGGACCTACCGAGCCCTCGGGTCTGGGATGACGAGGCCGACACGGTGATTGTGGCCGGGACGTTTTCCAAATCGTTCTCGCCCGGGATTCGCGTCGGCTGGAGCATCCTGCCGCAACACCTGATCGGGCCGGTCTACGAACAAAAAGGCAATGTCGATTTCGGCTCGCCCAATTTTAACCAGCACCTGATGGCCAAGGTCCTGGAACTGGGTCTGTTGGAGCCCCATTTAGCGCGGATCCGCGCCGGGTACTCCCAGAAACTGGCCGCCACACTCGAAGCGGCGCAGACGCATCTGGGGCGGCTGCCGGGAGTCGAATGGATCCGGCCCCAAGGCGGCCTGTACGTCTGGGTCCGGCTGCCGGCGGAGATGGATGCCGGGATGCAAGGGCCGTTGTTCCAGGCCGCCGTCCGCGAAGGCGTATTGTACGTGCCCGGCGAATACTGCTATCCCGGCGCCGGCGAACCGGTCTGCCGGCACTCGTTAAGGCTGAGTTTTGGCGTTCAGTCTTGTGCAAAAATCCGGGAAGGCGTAGAAAAGCTGGCCCGGGCTATCGAAGCCGTGGGAAGTGGCACCGGAGCGGGTGCGTGCTAGCATTGACGGCGTTCACATGCGGATCATCGATTGTTACGTGCTGAAGTCCTTTCTGCGAGTGCTCGTCATTTGTTTCTTGAGTCTCACCGGGCTGTATATTGTCATCGACGCCTTTACGCACCTGGACGAGTTGCTGGACATTGCGGACAAGCAAGGCAGTTTGTTCGGACTGCTGGGCGAATACTACGGGGCCCGCGTGCTGGCCTTTTTCGACCGCACCAGCGCGCTGATGACGCTGGTCGCGGCGACGTTTGTCGCCACGTCGCTGCAACGTTCCAACGAACTGGCCGCCTTGATGGCCGCGGGGATTCCCAAGGTCCGCGTGGTCGCGCCTTTGATCGCTGCGGCACTGGTGGTCAGCCTGCTGGCGGCGGCAAACCGCGAACTGGGCATCCCTTCGTATCGCGATCAGTTGATGCGCAACTCGCGGGATTGGGACGGCCGCGCCGAGAAGCGGCTTGATCCCCGCTACGACAACCGCACCGACATCCTGATCAGCGGTCACCACACGCTGGCCGCGGAGCAGTGCATCATCCAACCGGTGTTCCGCCGCCAGCCCGACCTGGGTTCATTCGGCTCGAACGTGTCCGCCGCCAAGGCAT
>CAZXYZ010000030.1:0-95502 GCA_964645045.1 uncultured Pirellulaceae bacterium
GTGCTGGCCGCGATCGGCGACCGGAGCATCGAATGGGGGCAGTTGTTGAGCCTTACGGCGAGTGCGTCCGACCCGGACTTGCCGGCCAACGGCTTGACGTTTAGCTTGGGCGAGGCTCCGGCGGGCGCGAGCATCGACGCGAACACGGGCCTGTTTCAATGGACGCCTACGGCCGACCAGGCAGGAGCGGCCCACGCGGTGACGGTTCGCGTGGCAGACAACGGCACGCCCGTCTTGGCGGACGAGACGACGTTCCAAGTCCAGGTGACCGGCTGTACGTTCGCCGACGATCTGGCGGGGTGGACGGCGGCCGAGTCCGGCGGCAGCGGCGGCGGACGAGGCACGGTCGTTGCCCAGAATTGCGCTGCCCTCATGACGGAGGGTGATTCATTCGAGGTGACGCTGTCAGGTTCCCTGGTGGTGCCCGCCGAGCCGTCGAGGCTGGTGATCGCCATCGACGCTCCCCAGTTCGACACCACCGATCCGGATTTCATCAACGACGCCTTTGAAGTGGCGTTGGTCAACACCGCGGGACAGCCGCTGGTGTTTCCGTTCCTGACCGGACGGGATGCGTTCTTCAATTGGACGGAGGGCTTGGCCGCCAGCGTCGGGCCGGAGGTCACCATCAACGGGAACGCAATCCAGCTCGACTTGTCCGCCGTACCGGCGGGGACGCAGGCCCGATTGATTCTGCGGCTGGTCAACAACGACGGCGACACGGCCGGCCAGATACTCATCCGCAGCGTGGAAATCGTTGGCGGTGGCTTCGTAAGCGGTATCGCCGGCGCCGCGCCGGGGGCGCTGCCCGCCGGGCCGGTGATGGGGCCGCTTCCGGCGGGCGCGAGCTTGGCCGGGGCTGACAACGGCATCGTGCAACCGATCGCGATCTCGATCCACCGCCCGCCGGCACAGGCGAACGGCACGGTCCATGCCAATGCGGCATCAACGCCGGAGTCTGGTGCGGGAGGAAGCGGGCCGGCTTCGTTTGCGGCGGGCGCTCCGCCGCCCGGCAATGGGCTGTTGGACAACCGCGGCACGGAGTTCTGGGTGGCGTTTCCCGACAACGTCGAGGAGGGCCGGCCGCACGTCCAGACGCTGTTCATCACCGGCGACGTCGCGACCACGGGCACTGTGTCGGCGCCGGGGCTGGGGTTCACGCAGGACTTTGCGGTCAATCCCGGCACAGTCACCTCGGTAGTCCTGCCCGACCAGGTCGAGATTGAAGAGTTGCACGAGGTCGTGGCCAAGGGCGTGCATGTCACGGCGCTGGACCCGGTGTCCGTGTATGGACTGCATCAGGCCCGGGCCACGACCGACGCCTTCCTGGGTTTTCCGACGGCCAGTCTGGGAACCGAATACTTGGCTTTGGCGTACGAGAGCACGGAACGGTTGCTGGCCGCAATCAACGGCAGCCAGGTGGTGGCGGTGGCCACTCAAGACGACACCACGGTGCAGTTTCAGCCGGGGCCGAGGATGACGGCAACGTCGAATGTCAACGTGCAAGCCAAAACCCCCACGAACGCCGTCCTGTTCTCCCATACGCAGTTGAACGACCAGGGCCCGTTTTTCCTGCCTGCGTCGGGCTCGTATCCGCTGACCGTCACTCCGTACTTTGCGAACCAGGCGGGCGAGTACCGTTTCCAGTGGCTCGACCTGGCGGCGGACGCGACGCCCTTGGCATTCGGCCAGGCGATCCAGGAAGACCTGGCTACCGGTCAGGCCCTGCGTGCTTTCAAATTCAACGGCGTGCCGGGCCAGCGGCTGTACTACAACGGGTTGGACAGTGACTTCGACAACGTCGCCATGTCGATCGTGACGCCGTCCGGTGCGACGCTCGAGTCGCGCAACGCCGACGAGTCGTTTGGGCCCTTTGCGCTGACCGAAAGCGGCGAGCACTATCTGCTGATCGACGGCCGTTCCAACGCCCCGGCCGATTATGCTTTCCGCCTGCTCGATGTCACCTCGCCCACACCGCTGGCACTTGGCGCAACCGTCACCGGCACATTCGGCGGCGGACAGTATGCGGAAGTGTGGAGCTTTGCCGGCACGGCGGGTCAACAGCTGGTGTACGACGGTTTGGACGGCGACCGCGACAACGTGGCCGTCCAATTGGTCGCGCCCGGAGGCGATGTCCTGTGGAACTTGAATGCCGACGACGACTCGGGATTCGCGACACTGCCCGAGGACGGGACGTACTACATTGTGCTGGACAACCGGATGGCGTCCGCGGTCGATTACGGTTTTCGCGTGCTGGACGTGGCCTCGGCCGCGCCGATCACGCCGGGGGCCACGGTCTCCGGGGTGACCGACACGGGGCAGGCCATGTCCCTGTTCCGGTTCGCTGGGACGGCGGGCGGACGAATCTATTACGACGGCTTGGACGGCGACTTCGACAACGTCACCGCGCGGCTGTACACCGCCAGCGGGGTGCAGATCGCTGCGCTGAACGCGGACGGGGATTCCGCCCAGCTCACGCTGGACGGCGACGGTCCCGTGTACATCTTGATCCAGCCGAACCTGGCCAATCCCGGCGATTTCGCGTTCCGGATCTGGGACGCGGCAGCGGCCCCGGCGCTGCCCTTGACGACCGCGGTCAGCGGCAATTTGCCCGGCGGCCGCGAACTGCAGGTGTTCACCTTGAACGGAACGGCCGGACAGGCGCTCCTGTTCGATTCCCTGGACGACGACAGCGAAGGCGTCGTGTTTCGGCTGCTCGACTCGGGCGGCAACCAACCGCTGTACGTCAACGCGAACGTGAATTCGTCGATCTTTCGGCTGACCGAGTCGGGCACCTACTATGCGACGATCGAAGCGAACCACGCGGGCGCGGCCGACTACCACTTCCGCCTGCTGGACGTGCCGGCCGTCGTTCAACCGCTGGTCCTGGATGCGGACACCAGCGGCGTTTTGGCTGCGGGCCGCGAGACCGTGGTCTATCAGTTCACGGGCGCCCCCGGCCAGCGACTGGTGTACGATGCCCTGGACGGCGACAACGACGCCGTCAACGTCCGGCTGGTGGAACCCGGCGGTGACGATCTGTTCTTCCGGAACTCGGACCAGGATACCACCCCGTTCACGCTGTCGCGGGCGGGAACGCATTATCTGGCGATCGAGGGCGGCGCCACGGCCGGGGCCGATTACGCATTCCGCTTGCACGACGCGGCCAACGCTCCCGAGCTGGCCGCGGGCAGTGTGCTGAACGGAACGCTGGCGGTGCCGCGGGCGATGCAGCTGTACCGTCTGGCGCCCGGGGCGGCGCAGTATTTCGTGTACGACGGTCTGAGCGCGTCGCCCGCCAATTCGGCCAACGCGACGTTGTTCGGCCCGGCGAACCAGCAGCTTGCCAACGTCACCGTTGCGGGCGATTTCAACCACACCACACAGTTTGCCGGCCCGTACCTGCTGGCGGTCGCGGGCATCGGTTCGAGCGGCCCGCTAGAATACAGCTTCCAAACCAGCCTGACCGCGGAAGCGCCCGTGGCTCCGTCCGGTTTTGGCAGTACGCAGTCGATGAGCATCGCGGCCGGCGAGCAGAAGGTGTACAGCTTCACCGGAGCGGCCGGCACCGCGATGCTTCTCGACGTACTGGCGCCGTTCGCCGCCAACCTGTTCAGCGAGATCCGGGGGCCGGCCAACCAATTCGTCACCAGCACCGGCGGCAGCAGCGACACCGCGGTGGTGATCCTGCCCGTATCCGGCGATTACGAACTGCGAATCCGCGGCACCAGCGCCAGCGCGACGGGCACCCTGACGTTCCGGCTGTTGAACCTGACGGCCGATGCGGCGCCGCTGGCGTTGGACACCACCGTCGGCGAAATCTTGCCGGCGGGCGGAACGTTCGCGTATCGCGTTCCGCGCGCGGCAGGGCAGCGGTTGTATCTCGACGCGCTGGAGGCCGACTTTGACAACGTGGCGGTTCAGTTGATCGCCCCCAGCGGTGCCGGGCTCCAGAATGCCAATGCCGACAGCGACTGGCAGCAGTCCCCGCTGCGCGAGACGGGCGACTATTTCCTGTTGGTCCGCAACAACCTGAGCGCGGACGCCGATTACCGCTTCCGGATCATCGACCCGGACACCGCGCCGCTGGCGGCGTGGGGCAGCGAGATCAGCGGCAATCTGGCCGAAGGGCGGTCGAAGGAAGTTTACCGCTTCCAAGGCACACTGGGCCAAAAACTGGTCGTGGACGGCTTGGACGCCGACTTCGACGCGATCTCGGTTTCGGTTTACACTCCGGCCGATAACCACTTGTTCCTCCACAATGCCGACGCCGATCGCGACCGCATGACACTGCCGTTGACGGGGACGTACTACGTACACGTGGACGGCGGACTGGCGGCCGCGGCCGATTATCGCTTTCGCCTGTTGGACGCGGGGGCCAGCACCCCGATCGCGTTCGGCGCCGAACAATCCGGCACGTTCCCGCTGGGCCGGGAGATCGAGCTGTTCCGGTTTCAGGGGACCGCCGGCCAGCGGATCGTGTTCGACGGGTTGGATAATGACAACGACAACGTGGCCGTGACGCTGGTGGAGCCGGGCCAGCGGGCGGTGTTTCAGGTGAATGCGGACCGCGACTCGGGCCTCGTCGCGCTCGCTTCGACCGGCGAGTACACGTTGACCGTCGCGGCGAACGCCGCCGCGGGCGCCGATTACCGGTTTCGGATCTTGGACGCCGATGCGCCCGCGCCGATCGCGTTCCAGACGCCCGTCGCCGGCACGTTCCCGACCGGCCGCGACGCAGCGCTGTTTCAGTTCACCGGCGTCGCCGGACAGACGATCTACTACGATGGTCTGGACGACGATACCGACAATGCCACGGCGGAGATCTATGCTCCCTCAGGCGCCCGGATTCTGCAGATCGGCGCGTACCGCGAATCGGGCCTGCTCACGCTGTCGGAATCGGGCGCGTACCGGCTGATCGTTTCCGGCGAGCAATCCGCAGGCGGGGATTTCGGGTTCCAGCTGCTCGACCTCGCCGCCCTGACGCCCATCACGCTGGACAGCGTCGTGAGCGGGACCTTGCCGACCGGACGCGAAGCGGTCTTGCATCCGTTCCAGGGCACGGCCGGCCAGCGGCTGGTCTATGACGGATTGGACGCGGATTCCGACAACGTCAACGCGCGGCTGATCGGACCCGGCCGCACGGATTACTTCTTCACCAATTCCGACAACGACACGAACGTGTTCACGCTTCGCGCCAGCGGCACGTATTACCTGGTCATCGAGGGCAGCGTGAATGCCACGGCCGATTTTGCGTTCCGCCTGTGGGACGTGGCCCAAGTGCCCGCGCTCAGTTTCGACGTGCCGGTCACCGGTGCGTTGACGCCGGGCCAGGCTTCACAGCTGTACCAGTTCCCGGCTTCCTCCGGCGCGGACCTGCTGTTCGATAACCTCTCGGCTTCGGCCGGCGGCGCCACGTGGCACGTGGTCGGACTCGGCAACCAGAACCTGAACAACCGGACCCTGACCAGCGATTTGGCGGTCCAGGCCACGGCTGCGGGCACCTACCTGCTGCGGATTCAAGGCAGTGCGGCCGCTCCCATCAGCTACGAATTTCTGGCCACGCAGACGCCGGCCACGCCGGTCGCCGGCATGGGCTTCGGTGCCGACACCACGGTCGTGCTGGGGATGGGCGAAACCAAGACGCTCGACTTTGCCGGTACGGCCGGGCGGTTGGTGATGTTCGACGGAAGGTCCAGCCGTTTCCAGGTGCCGACGTTCGATGTGGTGCTGGATGCCGGCGAGGTCTACCAGTTGCGCGACCTCGATTACCGCCCGCACGATGTGACCGGCACGGTCGTGACGGCCGACAAGCCGATCGCGGTCTTCGGCTCCCACGCCTGCACGTTCATCCCGGCCGGGTATGGCTTCTGTGACCACCTGGTCGACCAGATGCCGCCGGCCAGCAGTTGGGGACGCCAGTTCGTGACCGTGCCCTTGGCCACGCGGACCAAGGGGGACACCTTCCGGTTCCTGGCCCAAGCCGACAATACCGAAGTCCGCGTCAATGGCACGCTGGTGGCGACACTGGACCGTGGCGAATTCCATGAACGGGTTCTCACGGCGGCGTCCGAGATTGCGGCGACGCGTCCGATCCTGGTCGCCCAGTACTCGAATTCGGCCGAGTTCGACGGCACCAACACCGACCCGTTTATGATGCTCATTCCGCCCTACGAGCAGTTTCTGGCGGGCTACACGGTGACCACGCCCGCCACGGGTTTCGATCGGCACTTTATCAACCTGGTCGTTCCCACCGACGGCGTGGGCGAAGTGACACTGGACGGTACGGCCGTGCCCAACGGCGCGTTCACGCCCATCGGCGCCAGCGGTTTTTCGGGGGCCCAGGTCGAAGTCGCCGCCGGCACGCACCAACTGGCCGGTGCCCTGCCGTTCGGCGTGTTCATTTATGGTTTCGCCCTGCACGATTCCTACGGCTACACCGGCGGGCAATCGCTGTCGCCGGTCGCGCTGGCCAGCAACATCGCGCTGACGCCGCCGGCGGTCACGCTTCCCCTGGGCCAAAGCGTCACCGTCGCGGCGCTGGTGACCGACATCGACGGTTGGCCGCTGGAGGGTCTGCGCGTCGACTTTGTGGTCGCCGGTTCGCACCCGCAGCAGGGTTTCGCCTTTACCGACGCGCTGGGGCAAGCGGTGTTTTCGTATCTGGGCGATTCCGCGGGCAACGACGTGATCGAAGCGACCCTGGGGAACTTGTTTGACACATCCACGGTCACCTGGTTGGCCCCGGCCGCTCCGCCCAGCATCGAGATCCTGTCGCCCACCGGCGACACGGCGCTGGCCTCCGCCGGCAGACTCACGGTCAGCGGCCGGGCCCTGGCCGACGTGCCGCGGGCGGAGATCGTGCTGGTCACGGTCAACGGCCGGCCCGTGGACGTGCTCGACGCGGCCGGAAACTTTTTCACCCAGGTCGACGTCCTGCCCGGCGAGAACCATTTCACGTTCATCGCCTATGACTCGTTCGACGGCACGGCGAGGATCGAGCTGGTGGCCAGCGCGCTCCAGCGGCCGGCGGGCGAAGTGGATTTCAGCCGGTTTGCGGACATCACGGGCAGCTTCGCGCCGGAATACGCCCGCACGTCGTACCACCACCGCGACCAGACCCTGTTTGCCGACATCGCTATCAGCAACGTGGGCCAGTACCCGGCCGACGCGCCGCTGCTGGTCGGGGTGACCAACCTCAGCGATCCGGCCGTGCGCGTGCTGGACGCCGACGGCACGACGCCCGACGGCATTCCGTATTACGACTTTACGGGCCTGGTCACGGGCGGGACGCTGGCCCCGCGCAGCCAGACCGGGTTCCTGGCGGCCCGGTTCTTCAATCCGTCCGAGCAGCAATTCACCTACGACCTAGTGTTCTACGGGCGGCTGAACGAAGCTCCGCTGGTCACGACCACGCCCGCAATCGAAGCTTTCACGGGCCGGCCGTACGGGTACGACGCCGATGCGGTCGATCCGGAGCAGGACGCGCTGGTCTGGTCCCTGGTCACCGGACCGGACGGCCTGACGATCGATCCCGGCTCGGGCCTCGTGGCGTGGACACCCGGCGCCGGGGACCTCGGCACGCACGACGTGACCCTCCGCGTCCAGGACGGCCGCGGCGGTGTGGCCGAGCAGCGCTACCTGCTGACGGTCAGCGCCCCGCTGCCGAACCGGCCGCCGGTCTGGGCGAGCATTCCGGCCACCGCCGCTTGTGCGGGCGCGCCGTACGAGTACGACGCGGACGCCGCCGATGCGGACGGCGATGCGCTCGTTTATCGTCTTGTCACCGCCCCGCCGGGGATGACTGTCGACGCGGCCACGGGCCTGATCGCCTGGAGCCCGGCCGCCGGGCTCCAGGGGCAGGTTCAGGTCGAGTTGGAAGCCGACGACCAGGCCGGCGGCACGGCTCGGCAAGCCTTCGCCCTGTGCCTCTGCGGCGACGCGCCGCCCTCCGGCGCGAACACGGCCCCCGTGTTCCATTCGCAGCCTCCCGCCACGGCCGCCGCGGGCGTCGCGTTCCATTACCTGGCCGGAGCGCAGGACGCCGAGGGGCACAGCCTGCAATTCTCGCTGCTCGAAGCCCCGGCCGGGATGGCTCTGCAGGCGGTGGCGGCCGACCCGAACGCCGTCGTGGTGGCCTGGGATCCGGCGGTCGAGGGTCAGGTCCAGGTGACGCTGCGCGTGACGGACAGCCTCGGGGCGACCGCGGATCAGTCGTTCGAACTGGACGTGGCGCCGGCCGGAGCCAACCGCGATCCTGTGATCACCTCGCAGCCGCGAGCATCGATCCCGCTGGGCCGCACCTGGTTTTACCAAGTCACGGTCGCCGAAGCCGACGGCGACCTGCCGGAGTTTTCGCTCGCCACGGCTCCGGCCGGGATGACGATCGACGCGCTTGGCCTGGCCGGCTGGACGCCGGAAACCGCCGATCTCGGCCCGCACGACGTGACCGTCCACGTGGACGACGGCCGCGGCGGTTCGGCCACGCAGTCCTTTGCCGTCACGGTCGTCACGGACGACGCCGACGAAGCGCCGCGGGTGACCAGCACTCCGGCGCTGCGGGGCGTGGTGGACCAGTTGTACCAGTACGACCTGGCGGCCCACGATCCTGACCTGGACCCGGTGGAATGGAGCCTGCAGCAAGCGCCGGCGGGCATGTCGATCGACCCGCGCCGCGGGACGCTGCGGTGGACGCCCACGATCGACCAGTTGGGCGCTCATCAAGTCGTGGTCGCGGTCCGCGATCCGTTTCTGGCCGAGGCGACGCAGACGTTCAGCGTCGTGGTCGCCTGCGAGAACTTGCCTCCGGCGATTACCTCGCGGCCGGCCACGCAAGCCAACGTCGGCCGGAGCTACCTGTACGCCGTGGGCGCGATCGATCCCGAACGGGATGCTCTTACGTTCAGCCTGGCGGCGGGGCCGCAAGGCATGACGCTCGATGCCGCCACGGGACTGGTCCGCTGGACGCCGGCCGCGGCGCAGATCGGGACCCGGGACGTCGCCGTGCAAGTCAGCGACACGGCCGGCAACGTGGTCACGCAGACCTTCTCGATCGAGGTCACCCAGGCCGTGCTCGACCGTCCGCCGGTCATCACCTCGCGGCCGTCGTTCCGCGCGACGGCCGAGAATCCCTACCAGTACCAGGTCGTGGCGACCGATCCGGAAGGCCAACTGGTGACGTATTCGCTGGTGGGGGCCCCGGCTGGAATGGCCATCAGTTCGACGGGCCTCGTGACGTGGACCCCGGCGCTGGACCAGGCCGGTCCGCACATCGTCAACGTGGCGGCCGACGACCCGGCGGGGCACCGGGCGACCCAGCGGTTTGCCCTGCAGGTGCGCGTCAACCAAGCGCCGGAGATCGTCTCCGCGCCGGTGACCAGCGTCGTCGCAGCCACCACATACCGGTACGACGTCCAGGTCCGGGAACCGGACAACGATCCGGTTGTGTACGAAATGGTCAGCGGACCGGCCGGCCTGTCGATCGATCCGGTCGGCCGCGTGCGCTGGGACGTGCCGCCCGACGCCGTCGGCCCGTTCTCGGTGACCGTGCGGGCGACCGATCCATTCGGCGCCGCCGACGCACAGACGTTCGACATCGCGATTGCGCCCGACACCGAGCCGCCCCAGGTCGTCGTGCAGCTGAGCGCCAATCCGGCGGCGCTGGGCACCACCATCGTGCTGACCGTGACGGCCGGCGACAACGTGGGCGTGGCGGGACTGAGCTTAACGGCGGGCGGTCAGCCCTTGGTGCTGTCATCGCAAGGCACGGCCTCGTTCTCGTCCGCCGTGGCGGGCTCGTTCCTCGTCGCAGCCACAGCCACCGACCGGGCCGGCAATACAGGCACCGCCAGCACCACGCTGCGCGTGTTCGATCCGGCGGACACGCAAGGGCCGACGGTCGAGATCACCAGCCCCGCGGCGGGCGCGGTGGTGACGGCCCTGACGGACATCGTCGGCACGGTCAGCGACGCGAACCTCGACTTCTACCGGCTCGACTACGGCCGGGCCGATTTGGTGGACATCAACGCACCGGCAGCCGACGACGCCGACTGGGTTACGTTCGCCGGCGGCAACACCTCGATCGTGGCCGGCGAGCTCGGCGTGTTCGACCCCACGCTGCTGCGGAACGACAACTACGTGATTCGCGTGGTCGCCCAGGACCTGTCCGGCAACGTCACGGCCCGGACGTTGCCGTTGAGCCTGGAAGGCAATTTGAAGTTGGGGCAGTACCGCCTGGAGTTCACCGATCTGACGATCCCGCTGGCGGGCATCCCGATCACGGTGACGCGGGTCTACGATACGCGGCAAGCGGACGAGTCGGGCGATTTCGGGTTCGGCTGGAGCCTGGGCGTGCAAGACGCGCAGGTCCGCGAGACGCTGCCGGTGAACGATTTGGAGCGGCAAGGACTGGGGTATGCCGCCGCGCCCTTCCGTGACGGCACGCGGGTGTATCTCAACACGCCCGACGGCCGCCGAGTGGGTTTTACGTTCGAAGTCACGCCGCAGTTCTCGTTGTTCGGCGGCGGCTACTTCCTGCCTCGATTCCGCCCCGATCCGGGCGTCTACGACACCTTGGAGGTTGACCCCACCCCGCTGCTGCGCCGCCCGGACGGTTCGTACTTCATCCACTTCCTCGGCTTCCCCTACAACCCGTCCGTCTATCGTTTGACGACCAAGCAGGGAGTGACGTACCAGTACAACCAGTTCGAGGGCCTGGAGCGGATCACCGACCGCAACGGCAACACGATCGAGTTCCGCGACGACGGCATCTTCAGCTCGACCGGCGCCGCGGTCTCGTTCCGCCGCGATCCCGTGGGACGGATTTCGCAGGTGATCGACCCGGCGGGCAACGCCATCGGCTACGAGTACGACGCCGACGGGAATCTGGCGGCCCTGCTCGACGCCCGCGGCAACCAGACCGGCTACCGGTACCTGGACGATCCCGAGCACTTCTTGCAGTCGATCATCGATCCGCAAGGCCACGAGTCGCTGGTTGCCGAATTCGACGCCGACGGGCGGCTGATCAGCAACCACGACGCCTTGGGACATGCAGTCCAAACGTCCTACGACCTGGATCAACTGCGGGAAACGATCACCGATCCGCTGGGGAACGTCACGGTTACCGCTTACGACCAGCGCGGCAACATCCGTTCGGTCACCGACGACCTGGGTGCCACGCTGTCGTTCACCTACGACGCCCGGGACAACGTGCTGACCGCCACCGATGCGTTGGGCCAGACGGTCCAGCGGACTTTCGACGCGGCGGGGAACCTGACCAGCATGACCGATCCGTTGGGCAACGCCACGCTCATGACCTACGCGGCGGACGGCCAGGTGACTTCGGTGACCGACGCGCGGGGCAGCCAGTCGCGGCTGGTGTATGACGCACAGGGGCGGCTGATCGAATTCGTCAACGCGGCGGGCGTTGCCAGCTTCTACGAGTATGACAGCCAGGGCCGCACCACCAGCTACACCGACAACTTGGGCCGCCGCACGGAGTACACCTACGGCAGCGGTCCGCGGCCCATCTCGGTGACCGAAGATGTCTTGGTGGGCCCGCGTCTGCTGGCGGCCGCTGCGGCGGCTGCCGGCACGCCTCGGCAGTACGAATACAACCAGCGCGGGCAGGTGACCAAGGAGACCGACGAAAACGGCCATGTCACGACGTACACGTACGATGCGGCGGGCCTGCCGCTGAGCCGCACCGACGCCCTGGGGAACGTCACCACGTACAGCTACGATGCCCGCGGCCAGCGCGTGAGCGTCCGGGATGCGTTGGGCCGCGTGCTGCGCACCGAATACGACGACGCGGGACGTCCGGTGCGGTTCATCGACGCGTCCGGCGCCGTGACCGAAACCGAGTACGACGCGCGCAACCAACCGGTTCGCGTGAAGGACCCGCTGGGCAACGTGACCGAAACCCAGTACCGGGCCGACGGCCAGATCACCGCGATCGTCGACCCTCTGGGGAACACAACGACCTACGAATACGACTTGGCCGGCAATCGCACCGCTGTTATCGACGCGCGGAGCAATCGCACGAGCTACGAATACGACGCGCTGGGCCGCATCACCAAGGAAACCGGCCCCCTGGGCGGCATCCGCCTGTACGTGTACGACTCGGCCGGCAACTTGACGAGCACGACCGATCCCAACGGCCATGCGTACACCATGACGTACGACGCCCTGGGGCGGCGAACTTCGCTCCAGGATCCGCTCGGCGGTTTGCAGCGATTCGCGTACGACGCCTCGGGCAATCTGATTGCCATGACCGACGCGCTCGGCCGCGTGACCGCCTACGAATACGACACGCGGGACCGGTTGATCGAGACCGTCGATCCGGCCGGCGCGGACCGGCAGTTCACCTACGACGGCGTGGGGAACTTGCTGGCGGCTGCGGACGAGCTGGGACAGACCACAACCTACGCCTATGACGCGGCCGATCGGCTGATCGCGCAAACCGATCCGCTGGGCGGCCAGACCCGGTACCAATACGATGCGGCCGGCAACCGGTTGACCGTCACGGACCCGTTGAACCGGACGACGGCATTCACCGTGGATAGCATGAATCGCGTTACGACGATGCACGATCCGGCGGGCGCAGTGACCGGCTATGCCTACGACGCGGCCGGACGGCGGACGGCGGTCACCGATCCGCTGAACCAGATCACGCGGTACGAGTACGACGCGCGCGGCCTGCTGGTCAAGCGGACCGATCCGTTGGGCGAGTTCGCCACGTTCGCCTACGACGCCGTGGGCAACCACGTCGAGACGGTCGACCGCAACGGACAGACGCGCCGCTTTGTGTACGACGCCCTGAATCGGGTGACCGAGGAACGGTGGCTGACGGCCGGCACAACGGTTCGTACGATCGCGTTCGGGTATGACGCGGCGGGAAACCTGTTGTCAGCCCAGGATCCCGACAGCCACTACGAATTCGTCTACGACGCCCTGGATCGGATGACGAGTTCCGACAACGCAGGCACGCCGCAGGTGCCGCACGTGACGTTGAGCTACACCTACGACGCGGTGGGGAACGGCTTGAGCATCACCGACAACCTTGGTGTTCAGGTCGGCTGGACGTACGACGTCCGCAATCTGCCGACGCGACTGACGTGGCAAGGCACCGGGATCGATCCGGCCCGCGTCGATCTCACCTACAACGCCCGCGGCGAGCGGACGCAGGCGGTCCGGTTCGCCGATCTGGCGGGAACGCAGCGGGTCGGCAGCAGCGTGTTCGGCTACGACGCGGCGGGCCGGCTGACGTCGCTGACGCACCGCAACGCCGTGGACGCGGTGCTGGCCAACTACGACTATGCGTACGACCTGGCGAGCCAATTGGTCGAAGAGTCGCACCATGGCCAGACCAGCAGCTACCAGTACGATCTCACGTCGCAACTGCTGGAGGCCGACCATTCGGTTCAGCCCGACGAGCAGTATGCCTACGATGCCAACGGAAATCCCGTCGATGCGGGCGTGAGCGTCGGGGCGAACAACAAGGTCTCGGCCGATGCCCAATTCGATTACCAGTACGACCAGGAAGGCAGCCTGATCCGCAAGACGGAGCGGGCCAGCGGCGCGTTCACGCGGTTCGAGTACGATCATCGCAAGCGGCTGACCGCGGTCGAGGATTTCGACAGTCTGGGGACGTCGGCCGGCCGGTCGACGTTCACCTACGATGCCTTCGATCGGCGGATCGTCCACACGGCCGGCGGCCAGACGACGGCGACCGTCTACTCGGCCGCCGCGATCTGGGCCGACTTCGACGCGGCGGGCGACGTCCAGGCTCGTTACCTGGCGGGCCCGCTCGTGGACGAATGGCAGGCCCGGCAGCGGCCGGGAGAGGGCCTCGCGTGGTACTTGGCGGATCGCTTGGGGACCGTGCGCGACATCGCCGACAGCACGGGCGCGATCGTCGACCACATCGACTACGACAGTTTTGGCGGCGTGGTGGCCGAGACGAATCCCGCCTTGGGGGACCGCCTGAAATTCACGGGGCGCGAGTTCGACGCGGACACGGGCTTGTATTATTACCGGGCCCGTTACTACGACCCGGCCTTGCGGCGGTTCATCAGCGAGGACCCGTTGGGGTTCCGCGCCGGGGACGGCAACCTGCAGCGGTACGTGGGAAACAGCCCGGTCAACGGGAGCGACCCTTCCGGCTTGCAGGCAATCATCGAGATGTTCAACCTCGAAGCCTTTGTCGGCATGTACATCGGGCTGGCCTTCAGCATCGGTTCGGGCACACCGTTCACGTTCCGCGTGGGGTGTTCGGGCGGTCATTGCGGCATCTCCGGCGGTCCCGACCAGCCGCCCAGCATCGCGTTGTCGGTCCCCGGTCCGGGCTCGTTCGGGCCTTTCACCTGGTCGGCATCGGCCGGCGTTTCCAACGGGGCCCCTACGGTCGGGGGCGGCTTTGGAACGCCCCTCGGTGGCGTCAGCTATTCGTACACCTTCCCGCCGCCCAAGCCGCCGGGGCCGGGTCCCGCGCCCGGTGGCAGCGGAACATGGACCGGCGGTCCGAACATTCCCGGCCCCTCGGGTGCCGGCTTGCCCTACTGGCAGGACACACCGCCTTCCGTGCCGTGGCCCGAGCCGCCGTCGGGCGAATTCGAGTTCCTGGTCCAGACCACGGCGGTGACGCCGCACATCATCATCAGCTTTAACGTCGCCATCTTCGTGGGGGTGGCCACGGAACTGTCGCTGATCGCCAAGGTGGCCGTGGCGGACGATGGCGAGCGATTGGTGGAAGTCCAATTCGAGAAGGCGCAGAACAATGCAGCCGTCAAGTCGTACGGCATGGCCAAGCTGCCGACCCACGGCCGCAGTTCGGACGGCGGAGATGGGGGGCCCGATGGCGGCGGTCCCGGTCCAGTGCCCCCGCCGACGCCCCCGACGGGCTCGCCGGCCGGCGGGCCTCCTCCGGGAGGCACTCCGTCCGATGGCGACGGCGGCGATTTCGGCGGCGGCCCCCCTCCGAGGCGCGGCACGTTTTGCGTGTCGCCGGAGCGGCCGCGGCCTTACCTGCAATGGCCCTCTGTCGACTACTGCTGGTATCCAACGCCTTGGGAGCTGGAAATGGTCACTCGTCAAATGGTCTCGCCGTCGCCCCCGTGACGGCGTGAATTTGTCGTAGCCGCGTTCGCCAGAGCGCGGGCGGACCGGATTGACAAGCTGTCGTAGCCGCGTTCGCCAGAACGCGGGCGGACCGGATTGACAAGCTGTCGTAGCCGCGTTCGCCAGAACGCGGGCAGATCGGATTGACACGTCCCGCGGTCTGGTGAACGCGGCTACGGCCCCGAGAATCGGCGTCAGTGGCACCCCATCCGCCACCGGGCGTCCGACGAACCTGACCCGTCAAGGCCTGAAGCTGGGCAAAGCTTGCCGTCTGTGCGGGCCGCAGGATCGGAACTATCGGTGGAACTGCCATATCCGCTGCAAGCCGCACAAACGGTTGTTCGATAGAACCGGTAGCATCAAGTTCCGCGCGGCGGGCGTGGAACAAGTTGCGGCGGGGCCGTCGACGGTCCTGCCCAGCCCGGTGGCGGCTTCCAGTCCCTCGTTGCAGGAACCGGTCTATGAGGCGATCGATCTTTGGTCAAACTCGCTTGATGTTGCTGCTTTCGACGCTAGCGTGTCTCACCATGCAGAGCGCGACGCTGCCTGCGATTGCGGGGGAATCGGCCGTGCGGACCGGCGCGGGCGCCGAGGCTTCCGTAACCGACCAGGAACTTCCTGAGGAACCGGGCGGGCATCCGCCGCCGACGGCCCCGGAACGGTGGGCCTCGGTATCGGACCAAGGTCTGGCCGACGAACCGATCGGCCGGCCGGAGACGCCGCTGGACGTCGCCCGTCCTCGGAGTTGGTGCGCTCCGTTGCCGCGCACGCCCAACATGCTCGGCGATTTCTTCGGCGGCTATCCCGCGGGCGCACGCGGAACGTACGAGCTCGACCGGCTGACCGTGATCGTCAACGATCTGGACGTGCCCGGCACGCTGCTTCCCGGCGGCTCGACGCTGACGATCACCGAGTCCGGGCCGGTGGGAATTTACTCCAGTTCGGTGGTGAACGTCCAGCAATTGCAGCAGGCGTTGCGGGCCGGCGCGCCGCTGCCGTCGGCGACCCTGGCCGGCGTGATCGCCGCCGACGGCACGATGACCACGGGCTTGACGATTTCCCAGATCCAAGCGCTGCTGGCATCCACGCCGCAGGCTTACGACATCATCCCGTTAGCGCCGCCGCCGCCCGCCTACCACGCCGCCGCCGATGCCGCCTTTCAAGCCCGCAATCCGATCGCCGCCACGACCACGTACGACGGCCCCGCTTCGGGCGCGATGCTTCAGGGCGGCGTGGATTCCCTGACCGGCGGCGAGGACTTCGATGCCTTCTACTTCTACGCCTACAACCTGGCCGTGAACGTGCCCAGCCCCAGCGCGGGTTTGGGGCCGGCGGGCCGCACCAAGGTGGCCGACGGCAACAGCCCGCTGCCTCAGGACCGCGCCTACTTCCACTACGGCCTATTTAGCGGCGTCCCCATCGCGCCCGGCGGCTTGACCATGAACCGCTTTACACCGGGTGTGGAAAAGGCGTTTTGGGACGGCATGGCCTCGGTCGAGATGCGGTTCCCGTTTGCGGCGTCGCTGGACAGCAACATGCTGGTCCCCGACGGCATCGGCGGACAGGACGTCGAGTTCGGCAACATCGCCGTCTATCTCAAGGTGCTGATCCACGCCAGCGAGCGCTGGGCCCTGTCGGGCGGCCTGGGCGTCACCTCGCCGACCGCCGCAGATCTCAACGTCCGCCTGGCGGACGGCACGCCGCTGTTGCGCGTGGAAAACGATACCGCGCATCTGCAGCCCTTCCTGGCCGGCCTGTTCACGCCGGACGACCGCTGGTTCGCCCAAGGTTTCTTGCAATTGGATGTCGACCCGCACGGCAACTCGCTGCTGTTCAATACCGGCCACGGCCTGACGCCGGTCGGCCGCTTGAACGACGCCACCTACTTGATGGCCGACGCCGGGATCGGCTACTGGCTGCACCGCACTTCGGCCGGTTTATTGACGGGCATCGCGCCGACGGTCGAACTGCACTACAACACCTCGTTGCAGGAAGCGGACAGCATCGCCTTGGGCGCGCTGCGCGTGGGCAACCTTGGCGATCGCGTCGAGGCATTGAACCTGACCGCCGGGGCCACGTTCTGCTTCGGCCCCTCCAGCCGCCTGGCCGTAGGCTACGTCGCCCCCTTGGACGGCGGCGATCGGCAACTGGACGGCGGACTCCGGGTCCTGTTTGACGTCTGTCCTCCCGGCCGCTGATGAACGCAGGCCGGCCTTCGCCAAGCCGTGGCAGGCTGGCGACCGGCGTGAAACGTCGCGGGCAGTTACGCTTTGGCCTGCTCGAGGATCCGGTCTTCCAGCGGCGGCTGGATGCATTCGGGGTGGCCGGACGTGACTAACTCGCTCGTCGCATGCGGTCACATGAATAGCCACAAAAGGCACAGGGGGGATAAGTTCGAACTGAAAGCCTGCAAGACGCTGACGAACGAACGCATCGCTCAAGTCTTGGGCGACCTCCGCGCAGCAGGAAAACGCCACGCGTTACTGGTCAACTTCGGCGCTTCCAAACTGGAAACACGCAAGTTCATTTTGTGACTTCTGTGCCTTGTGGCCATCCGCTGAAACGGAAGAAAATGGCCACAAGAACTGCAAAGAGCACAAGCGACTGAACGCGAGGCCAGGGAATCGTGCGAACGGATCGTCCGTATAAGAAGTGCTGGCCCTCGAACTGCCCCGCTTCGTGCATCGGCACGATGCCGGGGTGGTCCAGGTTCGCTGCTGCCTCGGCCTCGGTGCGCCACGGGATTCGACGCGGCGTGCCCGCCGCGGCGCAAGGCAAATACGATCTCGCGGCCGTCGTACGACAGGTCGGCGGTGGTGATCATCCCTTCCCCCGCGTCGAAGATGCCCGCGTTCTGGCGAACGCGGCTACGACAGGTCACGCGATTCCCGGCGTCATGAATAATTCGGGCTAGGACCGGGGTGCCCCGGTCCACTCAAACAGGTCCCAGTATCGGCGGTCGAGTTCGTACACGTTGACGGGCTCGGCCGCCGCCTCGAAGGACGGGGGCAGCACGCCGTAACGTTTCATTTCGCGGATGTACTCGGGCCGCGGTTAGAAGCCCGGCATGTCGAACCGCTTGATTCCCTCCAAACGGCATCGGCCCGCCTCGCGGACCGCTCCCTGGGGATCATCCACCAGCACCGTGAGCCGGCCCGTCCGCAGCTGCAATTTGCACAGCCGCCCCTCGCGGCCGTAGCATTGCCGTCCGTCGTCCGGAGAAAAATACCCGAAGTTGGCATACCAGTGTTCGGGAAACACGCTGCGGACTGCAAAGACGACCTCATCGACAGACGTCTCCGGGCCGGCCAGCACTCCGGCGGCCCAATTCCCGTCGAGGGGCTCGTCCGCGGAAAGCGCGGTTCGAGCGTCCGTGCCGGCGAGCATCGCCAGCAGAATCAGGATCGCTCGACTTCTTGGAAGCCCTTCCGCACGGAACCGGCAGTTCATTTCGGCCATCGTTGCTACCTCAGCGTTGTGAGTGCGAGGCGCATCAAGCGCGAGAACCTGAATCGAAGCGAGTGCCGCATGACTTTCTACCTCGCCGTGGTTCAGACTGTTCACAAGCGATGCGTCCTTGATCCAACCATTCTCCCAGCTTGTTGACGAGCGGTTCGGAAAAAGTATATAAATTGTGGATGTACAAGTCAACTGACTTGCCACAGCGCCAAAGCGTGTCTGGCCGTGGTTCCTGGCGGGTAGCCGCATTCGCCAGAATGCGGGAACGCGGGGAACGCCCGCATTCGGGCGAATGCGGCTACGGGAACGCGCCAGGATTTTTGGCTACACACGCGACGGACCTGTTCAGCGGACTCTGCACGTTGGCCCACGGACTGGGGCTGCGCGCGAAAGGAGTCTCGGAACCAACCCCGGGCTGACCTCGCGAACGAGGGACTGACAAGATGACCCGCGACGCGGAGCGCGCGGGCGATCCATTCGGCGATCAGGATCCCGACCGGAAGAACTTGGCTTGCCCATAGTACCCCGAAGCGCAAGCGAGGAACGGCCTAATTGCCGCATCGCCTCGCTGACGCTTCGGGTTACTTCGTTTCTTTCGGCTGCCCAAGGGGCTCGAAGCTGAACTACGTCTTTGCGGGCGGTTTGACGTCGATCCCCAGTTTTTCAGCGGTCAGGATGTTTAGCAGAGCGCCCAACATGCTGGTCTGGCCGCCGCCGTCGCTCCCGCCGGTCACGAACAACTGCGCGGGAACCAGTGGCTGCTGGCTCTGACGAAGTTGTTCCGCGACGATGGCCATGGCGTACAGCCGTGGATCGCCATAGGAGTTGATCTTCAGTTGGAGTACCGCCGCTTCTGCGTTCCCGCCGCTGGCGATCCGCCGGCCTTCGCCCTCCCCGATGAGCGATGCTTTCTTGCCTTCGCCCTCGCCGAGCAGCGCGGCCTGCTTGGCTTGGGCCTCCGCGAGGACGAGCATCTTGCCAGCCTCCCCTTCACCTTGCAGTCTGGTCTGCTTGGCCGCTGCCTCCGCCTGTACGACCGTCGTTTCGGCTTGTTTGCGGGCCTTGGCCAGATCGGCGTCGCCGGTGTTCTCCGAAATTTTGATCTGCACCTGGGACTTGGTTAACTCCGCCTGCAACGCGGCCAGTGCCTGGGCTTCGTTGAGTGACTTCTCGCGAACGGCGGCTTCCTGCTGTTTCTGAAACGTCTCCACTTGCTCGATGGCGAACTGCCGTTGCCGCAGTTGTTCGAGCAGGTTCTCGATTTTGATGTCGCCGGGCTTGGATTCCGGGCGACCGATCAACACGTCTACGCACTCAATGTCAAACTGCGTGAACTTTTTTCGAAGTTCCTCCCGGCCCTGCCGTTGGATTTCGTCGCGGTCATGGATCAACTGCAGCATCGATTTCTTGTGGGCCACGTCGCGGAAATACGCGGACAACAGCGGATCAAGCGTCTGGGTAATCAACTGCTTCACGTCGCCGAACCGTTGAATGACGGAGGGCGCCTTTTGGTAATCGATATGGACGACCACGCTCAGGGGCAGCGTCGGTTCATAGGCATCCGCCGTAATCAGTTCGATGCTCGTCAGCGAATCATCGAGCTTGTGGTTTTCACTCCGTCCCGTAATCCAGTGAAGCACGAAATTGGTTGTGGGCACAAGCACCACTTGGCCCGCCGACGTGTTGAAGGCGTACTTGCCGGGTCCGAGGGCCACTTCCCAGACTCCCTTCTCCCCCTCCTGGACACGTTCGCCGTGGCGGAATTCGCGGCCCGAAGTGTCCGCTCCCTTCTTGCCATAGAAACTGACGACGACACCCACCTGGCCGATGGGCACGACTTGCTTGGAGATCATCTCGACCGTGGCGAACCAGCGGTTGATGAAATACGTACCGTCAATCAGCGGGGTATACTGCACGCCCCGTCTTCCGCCCGCTCGCAGAAAGGCTTCGATATCCTGGTAGTTGTTGTGGAAGCAGGGATCGTACACACCTTCCCGGAGGAACCCCCGTTGACGGCCCTTTTGCCCACGGTCCGCCGCCTTCTCCCCAGGCACTCCCAGGAACCTCTTCGCGTCTTGGAAGTTAAGTTCATCGCGGCTTCGGCGTTTTTCAATGCCGCAAGAGCGGCGAAACGTTCCACCGCATCCCGTTTCCCTGCACCCGAGCCGATGTCGAGACACCACGCGCGGTCACCACTGGCTTGTTTGGCGCGGGGCCAAGGCGGCCTTCGGCCGCAGCCGAATGCGTCGAAGTCGTTGAACAGGAGGGAACAGAGCAAACTGAGTCGCGGCATTCTCTCTGTTGTCTCCGTTTCCTCCTGTTCAAAATGCCCGCAGGACAACCAGAAATCGGGGAATCATCGCACGAAGATGTGCCATTTTCAAACGCGCACGGAATCAATCACCGGCGCAAGAAAATGCAACGGCAGAGGGTTTGCCCCTCTGCCGTTGCCCATTTGCTTCACCTCGGCGAGTGATGTTCTTCCCGGCCCGGCTAGTGCAGCGGCGCGCCCTTGTCGTTGACGAAGACGTCAAACACCACGAACAGGCTCGGGTCGTAGGGCACGACGCTGGCGTGGTTGGTCACCAGCAGCGTCCCGTCGTGGTTGTTAAAGGCGATGTTGGCCGGATTGGCCCAGGGAACCGGCGGCCCCAGAGGATCCAGCGCCGGCCCGCCGTAAACCGCGTCTACCGAGCCGTCCGGGTTGAGGACCGTGATGGTGCTCGTCAGCGGTCAGGCGCCGCGGCCACCCCTGTAAAGGTGCCAACTTCGCTGGAGTCCACGCTTTAGCGTGTTTTTGTGGCGGGCATGGCCCGCCCGGCACGCTAAAGCGTGGACTCCAACAAGACCCGGCACTGCGGACTTCCCAGCAAATCGCACCTTTACAGGGGTGGGCGCCGCGGCCTTGCAAGATTCTAGGGGGCCCGCCACCCGCGGCAAGCCGGAAATGCGTCACTGCGTGAGCGGCGAGTCGGTTCGCAGCCACGGACCACGTGCGGACCACTGGCACCTCCTGGCGCGGCGTTACCTCAAACTTTCTCCGCCGGGCAACTCGTTGTTGTCGGACTGCAGGTGGAGCCCATAACCCGGCCCGCTGAACTGGTCCGGCGTGATCGCGATGCGGACTTTGCCGTTCCAGCCGGTGGCGAGCGTGTCCGGTTGCGAGCCCGGCTGCGTGTAGCCGTCGATCGTCACCGTTTCGGTGACGGCCGGAAGGCTCGTGTGCAACTTGATCGTCTGCGCGCCGTTGCCGGGGATGTTGAAGGCGATCGTGTCGGCGCCGGGCGCCGTATTGGCCGCGACAATCGCCTGCCGCAGCGACCCCGGACCGCCGCCGGCCGTGTTGACGACGGTGAACGTCGACAGCAGTTCCCGCGTTTCCAGCGCTTCCAATGTCAGTCGCCGCCCCGCGGTTCGCGGCCGGCGGCGCTTACTCGATCGCTGCTCACCCCGGTACTTCCTCAGCCCACGAAGCCAACGCATGGCAACCTCCTCTTTGAAATCGAAATGTGTCCGCCACCATAGAATGCCGGAAGGCCGACGAAGTGTTACAGGGCGCGAGGATTTTCTGAGAAAACGCGGCGCGCTGCTGCCGCCGAGCCGTCGGGGCCCGTCGCCGAGGGATCACCCACGGTCACTCGAAGTACCCCCTCGCCGGGTTCCATGTCGATGTCGAGCAGAACCCGGTCATGGGGCAGACGAGCCGCGATCAACCGACGACTCGCCTATTTGTTGACCGGTAACCTGATCGGGCAACCGCTCATCGTTCGAGGCGATCCCCAGGACCCCGGTGACGACGTCCCCTTGACCCGCGGTATTCGTGGGCGCCGCATTGTTGACATGAAGATGCTAAATGAATATGAGGATCGCGAAACGTTCGTCAGTTCGGCCAAGTAGTGCAGGAGGAGTAGCATGATTTTCCGCCCGACCGCCCGTCACCGCTTCCAACGCCGTCGCCATACGCGGTTTGAGCCCCGGTTCGAATTTCTGGAGGAACGGCGACTACTGACATCCTACTTGGTTACGGGCGTCAACGACTCCGGCGCCGGGTCCCTGCGGCAGGCGATTCTCGACGCCAATGCGGCAGCGGGTCCCGACGAGATCGTCTTCGCCATTCCCGGAACCGGTCCGCACACGATCCAGCCCTTGTCTGCTTTGCCCGAGGTCATCGACGGGGTCACGATCGACGGCTACACGCAGCCCGGAGCCGCGGTCAATACGCTGGATGCGGGCACGAACGCCGTCCTGCAAATCGAATTGGACGGCAGCCTGGCGGGAGACGACGTGTCTGGACTGGTGTTCCGAAACGCCAGTTCCGTCGTACGCGGGTTGGCTGTCAATCGCTTCGACGGCGCGGGCGTCGCGGTCTGGGACGTGTACGATGGCGGCCACAGCGTTATCGAGGGGAACTTCCTTGGCACGGATATCACCGGCCGACTTCCACGGGGCAATCGGAGCGACGGGATCCGGCTGGAGGCCGTCTGGGTCGGCAGCGCTGCGGTCGGCGGGGCCGATCCCGCCGCGCGGAACATCATTTCGGCCAGTACCGGCGAAAACTATATGGGCCAGAACGGCTCGGCGGGCAACGGCGTGTATACCGCCCAAGCCGCCAATGTCGTCATCGCGGGGAACTTGATCGGAACCGACAGCACGGGAACGCAATCGCTTGGAAATGCGGCCGACGGCATCAAGGTGACCTTCTCCGACAACACGCGAATCGGCGGGACGGGGTCGGGTGAAGGAAACCTGATCTCTGGAAACGCTGCCTATGGCGTAGAGCTCGCGGTGCTTCACGGAACGGTTGTCCAGGGCAACCAGATTGGCACGGATGTCTCCGGCAGTCAGGCTCTGGCAAACGGCGCGGGTATGCTGATTGCTCACAGCAGCACAACGGTGATCGGTGGGGCATCGGCCGGCGCTGGCAACTTGATTTCCGGCAATTCAGGCGTGGGCATCGGACTCAGCCTGGCTACCGATTCGATCGTTCAAGGCAATCGCATCGGCACCGACCGCAACGGGATGCACCCCCTGGCAAACGGTGCCGGTATCGCCGTCAGCGATGCGAGCTCCCGGAACCTCATCGGGGGCTCGATCGCCGAGGCGGCCAACCTGATCTCCGCAAACAGCAGTCATGGCATTTTGCTGAACGGATCGGGCGTGACCGGAAATCGGATTCAGGGCAATCGGATCGGCACCGACGCGACCGGAAACGGCGGTTTGGGTAACGGGGTCACAGGCATTGCCATCATCGCCGGGGCATCCGGAAATCTCGTCGGCGGGACGGACACGGGAAGCGGAAACCTGATCGCCTACAATCAGCAATCGGGCGTCGGCGTCTTCTGGGAGGGCACGGCCAACGCGATTTTGGGTAATTCCATCCGCGACAACAACGCTTTGGGCATCTCCTTCAGCGGGGATTGGCCTACGCCCAACGATCCATTGGATGCCGATACGGGCCCGAACGGGCTGCAGAATTTCCCGCTGCTCAGCGGGGCGACCGCCACCGAAGTCAGCGGCTCGTTGAACAGCCTCCCGAACAGCCGCTTCCGCTTGGAGTTCTTTGCCAACGCCACCGCGGACCCGTCAGGATACGGTGAGGGCGGGCGATTGGCGGGCGCGTTCGAGGTCACGACCGACGGAGCCGGCAACGCCGACTTCACCGCGCCCCTGGCAGCACTGCTGCCGGGCGAGGAGTTTATTTCGGCCCCGGCCACGCGGCTGGAATGGGCCGGCGCCGTATGGACTCCGACGGACACCTCGGAATTCTCTCCGGTAATCTCGGTTGCTAGCGTCAAGCTGGACTCGAGCGGCAACTTGCGGGTGACGGATGCAAAACTTGGTGGCAGGGACGATTCGCTCACGCTGAGCCGGGTGACCTTTGATGCAGTCCCCTATGTCCGCGTCCACGATCCCAATCAACTGCTGGGCGCCGGCGAAGGCTGCCGGCAGATCGACCCGCACACCGTCGACACGCCCCTGTCCGCCATCACCGGCGAGATCCTGATCGACACGCTCGGCGGCGACGATCGGCTGACCATCGACTTCGCCGGCGGCAACCTGATTCCGCCCGGCGGGATTCACTTTGCGGGCGGATCGGGCGGCAGCGATTCCCTGGCGCTCGCTGGAGGAAGCACGATCGGTGTCGCGCACGCGTTCACCAATCCGAGCGACGGCAGCATCACGTTGTCCGGCGTTCTGGCCGGCACGATCCATTACACGGGGCTCGAGCCAATCAGCGACAACCTGGATGCGACGGACCGCGAATTCACGTTTCTCGGCGGGACGGAGCAGATCGTTATCGCCGCCGGCGCCACGCTGCCCAACAGGATCGACTCGACGCTGGGCGAGTGGGTCGAGTTCACCAACCCGACCGGCAGCCTGAAGATCAACGCCGGTAGCGGCGACGATCTCATCACCGTCTCGTCCCTGCACGCCGCCTTTGACGCTTCGCTGACCATCAACGGCGATGCGGGCCATGACACCGTCAACCTCAACGCCGACATTTCATTCGCGGCCGACGAAGACCTCGATGTCAATCTCAGCGACGACGCCACGTCCGGCGATGTCGACTCGATCAACGTGGGTGCGGGCGTCAACCTGGCCACCGCGGGCACAGGCACGATCGAACTGCGGGCCAGCCAAAAGATTGCCCTGGCCGGCGGCTCGAGCCTCGCCACGGAGGACGGCAGCCTGGTTGTCGCGGCCAACCAGCAGGCGGCGGCGGCGAACGGCACTTTTGTCGGGCTGATGATTGACGACGCGTCGATCACCACGGCCGGTGGCAATATCGAATTGCGCGGCCGGGGCGGTGACACCGGCAATGGCAACTATGGCGTCGCCATCCATTCGGCATCTGTACAGGCAGGCGGCGCGGGCACCGTCACGGTCGTCGGCAGCGGCGGCGCCAGCAGTGGAAACTCGAACTACGGCGTCGACGTTTACGGTGGCGGCCTGGTCACCTCCTCGGGAGGCGATGTGCAGGTGACCGGGACCGGTTCCGGGGCCGGCGGCGGCGGCATCGGTGTCCTGGTTCGTTACGGTGGCCGGATTGGCGCGGGTGGCCCGGGCAAGGTCACCGTGACCGGTACGGGCAGCCTCGCTTCCGGCGACGGCAACTCCGGCGTGTGGGTGAACGGAACGGGAGCCACGATTTCCTCCAGCGGCGGCGACGTGCTGGTGGCGGGAATCGGCCGTGGTTCAGGCACAAGCCAGAACAGCCGTGGCGTGCAAGTGCAGGCGGGTGGATTGGTGACCGCAGGTGGAACCGGAACGGTCACGGTGGAAGGCCGGGGCGGTGTCGGTGAGGGAAACCAGAACTACGGCGTTTACCTGGTGGGCAGCGAAAGCACGGTGAGCGCCGTTACTTCGGCCGCAGGCAACGTCCACATCGGCGGAACCGGGGGAGGAGCCGGAGCCAGCAACCTCAACACGGGGGTACTGGTCGGTGTCGGTGGCCGGATCGACGCGGGTGGCGGAGGCACCGTCACCGTGGACGGCACCGGAGGAAGCGGATGGGGGACCGGCAATGCAGGCGTGCGGGTCGGCGGCGTCGGAGCCCTGATCACTGCGAACGGTGGCGACATCTCGGTGACCGGGACCGGAGGGGGAGGGGCGTCGCCACTGGGTATCCAGGTAACCTCCGACGGGAGCATCGCCGGCGCGACTGCCGGGCCCACCGTCTCGCTCACCGCCGATTCCATCGACCTCGCCTCCGCTGTTTCGATTCAGGCTGGACCCAACGTGGTTGCCCTCCGTCCCAAAACGCCGGGCACCCTCATCAACCTGGGCTCGACGACCAATGTAACCGCTGGCACGCTGGAACTGTCCGATGCGGAACTGGATCGCATCACGGCGAGCACGATCCAGGTCGGCGCGGCGACGGACCCGCTCATCGTCAGCGCGCCGATCAGTCTCGCGGGGGGCATCAGCCTCTCCGCAATCGCCACCAGCATTGCCTTCGCAACCGCAACGGCGGATCTCTCCACGCAGGAATCCGGCGCGATCACGCTATCGGCGACGCGGAGCATCAGCCTGGCGTCCGGTTCCAGCATTACGGCGGCCGATGGCGATGTCACCCTGCTCGCCAATCGCGGCACGACTCCGGCGTCGGGCAACTTCGTCGGGATCGACATCAATAGCGCGGTCATTGAGGTGAGTGGTGAGGGCCGCTTGGAGTTGCGGGGCCGCGGCGGCGATGATGCGACGAGTAGCCAGTTCGGGATTCAGGTTCGCGGCACGGGCCAGATTCTTGGTGGAATCGGCTCCGTTGTGGTTGAGGGGACCGGCGGAGCCGGCGCGGCCAATAGCAATACAGGCGTGTACCTGAACACGACCGGCTTGGCAATCAGTTCTACGGCGGGCGACATCAGCGTGGCGGGAACGGGCGGCGGAAGCGGGGCCAGCGCGGGCAACCTGGGCATCCGGTCGCTGGGCCGGGTAATTGCCGGAGGGACCGGGACGGTCACCCTGAACGGTGCCGGCGGCACCGGCTTGGGAAATGGCAATCACGGGATCCTCTTAACCGGTTCGTCCGCGCTGGTCAGTTCGAACGGCGGCGTCGTCGTCGTGATTGGCACCGGCGGCGGGGCGGGCGCTTCGGGCGCGAACCATGGCGTCTTTCTGACGAATGGCGGTCAGATCGTCGGCGGAGGGATGGGGCCGGTCGACGTCACGGGAACCGCAGGCCGGGGATCCGGCAATGAAAGTACCGGCGTCTTCCTGCGCGATAGCGGTTCCGCGATTCTGACCAGCGGGGGCGACGTGACCGTCGTTGGCATGGGTGGAGGAGAGGGGACGAGCAACGCCGGCCGTGGAGTGTTCGCTTACGGCGGCGGACAGATCCGCGCCGCGGGCAACGGCAGCGTGTCGGTCACGGGTGTCGGGGGTGCGACCTCCGGCCTGGGCAATGACGGCGTCTGGCTTGTCTATGGCGGCTCGTTGATCTCTTCGGAAAACGGCGACGTATCGGTGACGGGAGTCGGGGGAAGCGAGGGCGGCAGCGGGGGCGGCTACGGCGTCTGCGTCAACCTGGGCGCGCTCGTGGCTGCCGGCGGGACCGGCAGCTTGTCCGTCACCGGCACGGGCGCGCAGGGCAACGGCGCAAACAGTCACGGCGTGTTCGTCGCCGACATCGGGCTGGGTTTTGCCTCGACGGACGGGGATATTGTGGTTCAGGCAACGGCGGGTACGGGCCCGAACAGCAGCGCGCTGCGATTGACACCTTCCCAAGGCATCTCCACAAGCGGCCGGGGCAACGTGCATGTAACGGCGGACAGCATGGTCTTTGTCGGCGGCATCGATGCCGGCGGCAATCTGGTTTCGCTGGCCCCGGCATCGGCCGGGACAACGATCAACTTGGGTGGCAGTGACGCCGTCGGGATCCTCGGACTGACGGACGCCGAACTCGACCGCATCACCGCGGGCACCCTGCGCGTCGGCGGCGACGGCAGCGGCGCGATCACGGTCACTGCGGACGTTACGCGTCCGGCCAGTACCGATCTGGAACTTGTCAGCGGAAGCGACGTGATCCTCAGCGGCGGCCAGGTCGACACCGGCGGCGGCACGCTGTTGCTCGATTCGGGCGTGTCTCCTGCGGCGGTCCAGCCCGGCAAGCCGGGAACCGACGTCATCGCCGGCACGCTTTCCTTCGGCGGCGACTTGGAGATCAAGGTCAACGGCACGGTGGTCGACACGCAGTACACCCAACTCAAGGTCGCCGGCATCGTCGATTTGACGGGAGCGGAACTCAAGATTTCGGGCACCTACACGCCGGTGACCGCCGATCGTCTCCTGATTGTCAACAACGATGGTGGCGACGCGGTGATTGGCACGTTCAACAGCCTCACGGAAGGCGCCTCCGTAAACCTCAACGGAACGCCGATGGCGATTACGTACCTTGGCGGCGACGGCAACGACGTCGAGCTGATCGCCGATACTCCGCCCATCGCCGATGCCGGCGGGCCGTATGTGGTTGCGGAAGGCTCGTCGACCCAACTCGATGCGCGCGGCACGTCGGACAACGAGCCGTCAAACACGGCCCTGACCTACGAATGGGATCTCGACTTCGACGGCGTGACGTTCGACGGCGACGCGGCGGGAATGCAGCCCACGGTCAGCTTCCCCGACAACTTCGCGCCCCGCACGATTGCCGTCCGGGTCACGGACAACGGCGGCCTCTCCGATTTGGCAACCACGACGCTTGAAGTCCTGAACGTGGCGCCCGATATCACCGGGCTGAGCAGCAGCGCACCGATGTGTTCCGGCGTTGCGGAAGGCCAAGCCGTAACCGTTACCGCCGCATTCTCCGACCCGGGTACGCTGGATACGCATTCAGCGGTCATCGAATGGGGCGACGGCGCGACGGGGAATGTCTTGCTGAACGCCGGCCAAACCACGTTGACGGCCGGTCATGCTTACAGTCCGGGAGGTCTCTACACCGTTACCGTCACACTGACCGATAACGACGGCGGCACCACCTCGCAGTCGGCGTTAACGGCCGTCGTCGGAGCGGGAGTCGTCAACCGTGTCTTGTACGTCGTCGGGACGCCGGGCGATGACCAAGTGCATCTGCAGACGCACGGGCAGGGGCAGCTTCGAGTGCATGCGGACTTCTTCCCGGAAGCGGCTCATCGCTCGTACTCGACGCAAGCGTTGGACCAGATCATCGTCTATCTGTGCGGCGGCGATGACCACCTGACCACGGCGGGAAACGTCAACCTTCCGACATACATCCACGGTGGTGACGGGAATGATCTCATCCACTGGGCGGGAGGCCCGGCCGTCGCGGTAGGAGGCGCGGGGAATGATGACCTCCAAGGAGGTCTCGGGCAAAACATCCTCATTGGCGGCGCCGGCTCGGATACGTTGCGAGCAGGGCGGAACGGGGATGTGTTGATCGACGCTTCGACACAACTCGACCACAACGCTCAAGCCCTCTTCGCGCTGCTGGCCGAGTGGAACTCGGACGGGCCGCGGGAGGACCGGGCCAGTGCGTTGGCCGCGGCACTGGAGATCGACGATCTGGGAGATGAACGGGATACGCTTTACGGCGGTGCGGGGCACGATCTGTTCTTCGCCGAACTGGAGGACATACTGCAGGGCAGGGAGGACGGGGACCGAATTGTCGCGAGGTAGCCGTCCGGAGGTGCTTCCGGGCCATCAGCCCTGGGCGCTAGCCCGCGGTTTCCCCAGCCAGACGTGAAAACCGTGGGGTAGCGCCCAGCGACTGATCCGGTTGGACGAGGAAGTCATTTCGTGTGTGTTGCTAGAAGTCAACGAAGAACCTGGTTCATCGACCCGTCCCCAGCCCCGTTCGATCACCCACGATCACGCGAAGTACGTCCTCGCCGGGCCCCATGTCGATGTCGAGCAGGAACCGGTCATAGGGCAGACGAATCTCGACCACGTCGTCCCCCGCGCCGGCGTCGATCTGAATCCGGCCCACAAGGTCCGGGTCGGGAGGATCGACCGCCGGGTCGCCCACCGCCGGATCGGCCACGGTCACGTCCAGCCGATCATCGCCCGATCCAAGGGCGATCGCCAGGTGCGGGAACGTCGCGCCGACGTTGACATCCACGGAATCGCGGCCGCTCGCCGTTCGGATCTGCAGGTTTTCGACCCCGCGGAATGCGCCGAAGTCCCGGCCGTCAACGACCACTCGGATTTCGTCGGCCCTCGCGTGGACCTGGATCTCGTTGTCGCCCCGGTCCCCTTCGACGAGCAACGTGTGGAACTCGGGAAGGTAGCTCACGGAAGAGAGGCACCAGCGGTTTTCCAGGCCCTCGATCGCGAGTTTGGTACGGCGAAGGCGACGCACCGATTTTCGATCCCCATGCCGGCCGAACAGATGTTGAAACAAACTTGCCATGCTCATTCTCCCTCAGAAAAAATGAATCGAACTCCGCTTGCCCCAGCCGGCTTCCTACGAACCAAGTGAGACGGAACAGGTCCACGTGCCGCTGAGAAGAAATGCCGCACGGGCGGCGAAACGCAATGAGGAGGCCGGCGCGACCGCCGGTCAGCGGGCGTCGCCGAGGAGGTCGGCTGTGAGGAGCGTCAGTCGCCGACGGGCAGCGAGTCGAACTCCTGGCAGGCGGCGATCACGTAGCGCGAACCCTTCGGAAACGGGACGTTCCGCAGGAAGTCTTCCACGCTCTCGTATCCTCCGTCGCCGACGACTTCGATTTGGATCGACTCACCCGCTCGTTCAGCCCGATCGAACGAATACCACGGGTACAGCACCCAGTGCTCGACGTAGCGCGAGCCGGCAACGTCTCGGTACACTCGACCGACCTCGGTGTCCCCGTCGAACATTACCAGTTTGCACTTGTCTGGATCGACCGGACATTGGCCGCGGGCGGATGGCGACAGCGCGGCGAGGCCGATGGCGATCAGCCCCGCGAACAGGACCACGGAACAGACGATCGAACGACGACCCATGGGAAATCTCCTTGAAGCGGTGTGGTGTTGGAAAAAACTGCAGGCCGAACCGAGATGTAGCCCGGAACGAGCCTGCGAAGTTCCGGCATGATTTTTATTGGCATGGCCACAGTGGCCGCCTGGGATGAAATGCCGCGAGGCCCGCAGATCGTTACAGTGCGAAAAGGTTTTTTGTCGTACCGCAGTCGTCAAACCCGCCAGCCGCCGGCGCGGGGCCAATGCCACTTACTTTGGGACCATTGGGGGTATTCTTGTTAGCGGAGCGGCGCAAGCCGCCCGGTTTTCCGACCGCAATACCGGACGGCTCGCGCCGTACCGCTACAAAGTAAGCGGCATGGGGCGCGGGGCCCCAGGGCACGTCGCCAGCCGCGCAATTTGAAAGCTTGCGCGTCGCGTTGACAGAGCGATTGTTGACCGCGGCCGTTACAACCAGTCATCCAGCACGCCCGCGGCGACCAGGCGTTGCCGCAGGCGGGTCATACGGACGCGGACGTTGACCGGGGTCATGCCGAGTTGCTCGGCGATCTCCGGAGCGGCGAAGCCTTGCAGACGCAAGTCGACGATCCGTTGCTCGACGGTATCGAGGTGGCGGCAGACGTGTTCGACCGTGTCGCGGAATTGGGCCTCGGCGGCCGGGTCCTGCCGGGGCGAACTGAGCGACGTGAGGAGCAGCGCCAGGTGGGAAGCGTCCTGCGGCCCGCCGCTGAGCCGGTCCTGACGCCGCAGGTGCCGCCACTGGCGGGCGATCTTGCGGCGGACCATGGTTAAGGCCAAGGCGATCAACTTGTCGGGAGTTGAAATGTCGAAGCGGTCCTCACGGAGTCCGAGCATCAGGCTGCGATGGACCGATTGCAGCAGGTCTTGCGAATCCAGGTACGGGCGCAAGGCCGGCCCAAGGTGGACGCGGGCCACGAGGCGGACCTTTTTCTCGTACTGCTCGGCCAGGCAGTGAAGCGCCTCGCGGTCGCCCGTGCGGGCGCGGCTCAGAAGCGTGCGGTACTGCCCCGGCGGCCACTGGCTGGCGTCGGCGGGCGCGGACGGGACCGTGCGCTTGTGGGACGTCGCATCCGGCGCTCCCCGCGAGCCGCTTCGCGGCCATGAGGCGACGATCAACTTCCTGGCCTTCAACCACGACGGAAAACTCCTCGCGACCGCCGGTGCCGATCGGACCGCGCGCGTCTGGGACGTGGCGACGGGCGAGATGCTCCACGTCTTGCGCGGCCACCAGGCGGCGGTGAACAACGTCTGCTTCAGCGCGACGGGCCGCCGTCTGGCGACGTCCGGCAACGACTGGACGGTCAAACTGTGGGACGCCGAGAGCGGCGAGGAGGCGCTCACGCTGCAATCCGACGACCAGTCTCGCGGTCTGGCGTTCAGCCCCGATGGCCGACGGCTGGTGGCGGCCCGCGGAGTGAAACTGAGTTTCTGGGACACGGACCCGCCCTGGACGACGCCCGGAACGGTCCGCGCCTTTGACGACGCCAACCGCGCCTGGCACGAGCGCGAGGCGAAGAAATCCGAAGCCGACAAACAGTTTTTTGCTGCCGCGTTTCACGTCGGCCGCCTCATCCAACAGCAACCGGATCACCTGCCGCATTACCGCCGCCGTGGACACGTCTGGGCCGAACTCGGCGAATGGGACCGGGCGCAGGCCGATTTCGCCGTCGCCCTGGAGCAGCACCCGAACGATGCCCTGGTCTATTCGGCCTACATGAAACTCGCGCAAGGCTGCACCGACGAGTATCGGGATTCCTGCCGGCACCTCCTGGACGCGATCGACGACTTGACCAGCGCGCGAGCCGTCAACAATTATGCCTGGCACAACGTGTTGGTTCCCGTGCCGGACGCCGAAACGGCGCGGCTGGTGGCCCTTTCGGAGCGGGCGGTCTGTTGCGCGGCCACCGCAACCGACCGCAACGCGCACGTCAGCACGCTCGCGGCCGCCTTGTACCGCGCAGGCCGCTTCGAAGAGTCCCGCCAGTGGTTCGAGAAGTCCGTCGCCCAGCACGGCGCCGGCGGATATCTCGAAGACCGGCTGTTCCTGGCCATGACCGAACAGCGGCTGGGGAATGCGGCCCAGGCCCGCCACTGGCTGGAACAGGCCGAGTCGTTTCTGGCGGACCCGCCTGACAAGTATCCCAACGACGTGCCCGTCTTCTCGCCCTGGTACGTCCGCATCGGCTGGCAGACGCTCCATCGCGAAGCCAAATCTTTAGCCTGGACGACGCACTAGTCTTTCTCGTTCTGGACCAACTCGCCCAAGGCAGCGTCTGGAAGTCCCTCGTCAGCTTTCCTCGGCCATGCGTGCAACGGCGTCCGCGTTTCGGTTCGCCCCCGGTCGCTTTCTAGCTGGTTGGTGGTTCGCTGCCAGGACTCTCTCGCGGCCCGTGGCTGGCGGAGCCGGTGGGGCGACTGAACCCAACAGCTCTCCAAACGCGACCGTTTGCGCTGTCGTACCTGCCGCTGGATAGAATTCACGGTCCCCCGGAAGGGTGTAAGGGAGAAGGCGAAGAGGGAAAGCGCTTCCGGGTCTTGCTCGAGCCATTGAGCAAGAAGGAGTTGGTTGGGGTACTGAAGTGGCCGTTTTGCGTGGGCGAAGCGGAGAAGCTGGTGCTGGAGATATTGCAACAGGAGTTATCCAACGACGAAGACGTGCCGAAGAAGGTCAAACGCCCGATCGCGTTCGGCGGCGACCTGGGGACATTTATCGAGCAGGCCGAGTCGTTGGGCATTAAAAACCACAAGACCCCTGCCCACCGCCCTCGCCTCGAAGATGTGAAGAAGGAACTCGCTGCTCTCCAGCGAGCCTCGGAGTCGAAACCATGAGGCCGCGAGATCCGACCAATAAAGCTCAGCGGCGCACCAGCCGGGCGCTTGAACGACATCTGTTTGGCCGGTGGGAACCGACCCTACTCAGGCTGCACTCTTGCCGCGGGTCTGTGCTTCATTACTATAGTTGGGGCCTGCCAGTGGACACGATGGCTACGATCAGATGGACCGTTGAAGGCTGGGAGAATCGGCTATTTCCGTGAGAAACCCGATGCCCTGGCGATTGTTCCTGCCCACCCATCCTCACTCCGAGTACGCTGGTTTGCTGGCCAGAGAATTGATGCGGCATTTCATTGATCCGGCAGCCACGGGCAGCTTGCGCGTCCCGGTCTACCACGCCGCCGTAACTGGCCACGCGCGCGAGCACACACAGCATCAGTTGATCTCCGGCAATTTCGCCACGGCATCCGGGCCGTTGTAGAGTTGCAGGAGGATGTGGGAGGGTGGGCGCCGAAGAGGTGGAGCGTGTTGGTGGTGACTCGCGTCTTGCCGGGCAATGGATGCGGGCAACCGGTGTTGGCGTTGGGTTCGGAGCACGGGGAGTTGGAAGAAGAGACGGCGACACGGATGCGGTGGCGTTCGTGGGAAATCATCGAGGTGCTCCAGGGGTCCACGGGCAAATCGTAGATGCAGTCAGGGACCAGCAGTTCGCGCTGCTCCAGGCTCTTGTGCAGCGAGGCACGCTGGATGCCGTCGGTGACCACGAACGATTTGCCGTGGGGAAACACGTCGTAGAGTTTCACCCTGAAATCTGTGTCGGGGCAGTCGGACGAAATCCACAGACGGGCCGTGATGCGGCCGGTGATTTCGAGGGGCTCGGTAAGCGGCTCGGTCGCGAACAGCAACACGTCGCGCCGCGATTCGACCGGGCGCTGGTCCATCGGCCCCTTGGCGATCGTCAGGTTCTGGCCGCCGAGCATGCGGACGGGGTCTTGCGGATCGTAGGCGTAGGTCAGCTTACCTTCGCCTGTGGGTTTGGCGGGGCGGAGCGTATGGTCGGCGTGGAAATCGAACGGCGTGACGCGGGCCGGCGGCGGCCAAGTACTTCCAAAGATCAGCCACCCATACACACTGGACGACCAGTCCCGTTCGCCACCGGACAGATTGGTTGTTCGCGCTCGCCACGGCGGCACACTGCCCTCATGTCCGCGCCGAGCTTTGATCCTGAAACGAGCGTTTGGGACCGTCTTGCCTGGCGGCGGCCACGCGGGCCATGCCCGCCGCAAAAGATACGCGAAAGCGTGAACTCCAGCAAATCTAGCATCTTTACAGGGGTGGCTTGCAGTACCAGCAGCGGTGCCTCCGGACTGATCCGATCCGCCCGGCCCCACGTGTGCCGGTCCAACATGATGTCGCCGAGCACCAGCACTCGCTCTGGAGCAGACGCGTCCGTCGTTTCTTTCGGCTGCTAGCACCCAACGTTGTTTCGCCCCTTTTTCACGTCGGCGATGAAGTCACTTTTGGGGTTGCACAGAACGTGACAACAGGAACGGCGGCGTGTCGCGACAATTCACCGGTTGCTAGCTGGCCATTCCGGTTTTTCCGGCAGACTTCGCTCATCCTGGGCTGGGCGGTGGGCCGATACATGGGACGCTTATCCATCGAGCGGGCCCGCCGCCGCTCGCAACCTCTCGTTCGAGGAAGTGAAACCTGATGGCTAATCCCCAGCTGCGCGTCTACTTGGGTCCGACCAATTCGTGTGAGCCGGAAATTGCACCCCCAGGTGAATCCATACGTAATGATATGACGGTAACGCTAGGCGATATCTTGCCGTTGCTGGCGGATGCGGTGCAGACGCGGCGCGCCTGGCTCCGGGACTTCGAAAACGAGCCCGTGACGCTGAGCGCCGACCTGTACGAAGTGCTCATGGCCTACCAGGATCTGCGCCAGACGGCTTAAGGCCGCCCGCAGGAAATAATCTACCTCGTTGGATGCTGAGAAGCGCAAGGCTAGCACGGATGGCAAAGCCGGGGCACGGATGACAGGCAGCCTTCGTCTCCCATCCGTGCCCCGGCTTTGCCATCCGTGCTATGTCGACGTGGGTAGGCTGTTTTCTGCCGCACGCCTAAGGTCTCTGACCCCAGCCTTTCACCAGCGCGGCCAGCTTCCCTTGTTGCGATTGCGGCAGCGCGGCGATCAGGTATCGGCTGGGCGCGTCGAGGTGCAGGGCTCCCGCCAGCGTCCCGGGGGTCCCGCCGGTCAACTCGTTCTCGACCTGGGTCACCCGGGCGTCTGGTGTCTGGCCCACCGTGGACGACTCCGGGACCGGATAGAATTCGATGTCCCAGCGGGCTTCGGCGGCGGCCGGTGAAGTCACTTGCACGCTGGCCGCGTCGAGGATTCGATACGTCAGTTCCATCGGCTGCAGCATCTCGGTCAGGACCTCGCCCAAGGGCCGCTGGTTGGCCGTCACGGTCGTTTCCGTGTCGGGACTCCAGCCGAGTTGCACCAGGGCCTGCCAATCGACGAGGATTTCCACTCCGCCTTCGTCGCTCAACCGGTCCAAAATGCGTGCGAAGGAGGCCGGCTGCGGGAAGTTCAACGTTACCGGCTTCGCCAGTCGCGGGGCAGCGCGGGTCAGACGCGGTTCCAGGGAAAACAGCTGCGGATCGAACTTGGACTGGGGCGGCAGACCTCGCGCGGCCCGTAGCCGATCGCAGAACACGATCGCCTGAAACAGGACCGTTTCCCGCTGCTGAATCACCAGCGACGGCAGTTCTTCGCGGATGACGCCCAGTCCGCCGGCCGCCTCCCACGACGACGGCTCGACAAATTCCACGATCAAGTCGGCCAGCTGGGTCAGCGATTGCGGATCGTTGCCGACCAGATCGGATACGGCGTGCGAATGCTGGCGCAGTCCGCCCTCGGGCAGCGGCGGGCGGGTGACGACCAATTGCTGGTCGACGGCCGTATACGCGAGCTGCAGCGGACCCAGCGCCGCGGTCAGCAACTGGTCGATGGTGGCGTCTGTCTTCCGCACGTTCACTTTCGAGTGGGGCGTGGCACGCACCAAGGCCAGCGCGTCCGGATCCACGGAAACGGGAATCGTACTGAAATTCGTGACGAAACGCAGGAAGTTCTTCAGCGGTACGTCCGCGAACTCGACCTCGGCGATCTTGTCCTGCAGACGGGCGGGAACGTCGACCGCGCGCGGCTCCGGCCGGGGCACGGACGGCTGCTGGGTTGTGATGGTCTGCGGATCCAGTTGCGGCACATCCGAATCGGCGTCGTTCATCGGCTCCGGCGGCGCCGGGTCCACGTTGGGATCGATGAACGGCGCAAATGCTTGGAGGGTCTCGGATAACGAGCCCGGGTCCAGATTCGCCTCCTTGGGTTTTGCCGCGTTAGCCGTGTCCGGTGGTGGGCCGGGTTCCTTGTCCGGCAGATTTGCGGCCACCGCATCCGGTTTTGGAATCGCTGTCACCCGTTCGTCCGGAGGCAAGGACTCGGCGGGTGCGGACGGCGGACGGGGGGCGGGAGCGGCGGTATCTACTCCCGGGGCAGCGGCGGCCGGAGTCGCGGCCGCGCCCGGCGCCAGGGGGACTGAAGGCGCGGCCTTCTCACCTGCCGGCTCATCAGCCAGCGTCGTACGATCGGCGAGAGTCTCTGGTGACGGGCTGGAGGTATCCGAAACAGGGGCTTCCGGAGCGGCGAGAGCCCCGGCGGCCGCATCCCGCGCCTGATGGGCAGCTCGGGACGCGAGAAACCCTACCAAGCCGAACGCCAGCACCACTCCGACCACCGCAGCACCACCGATCATCAGCCACTGCTGACGCTGACGCGCTGCTTGCGAGGTCCAATCCTCCGTCGGCAAGATCGGTTCCGCGGCGATGGGGTCGCCGTTCAGCGGCGCCAGCGGAGGCTCGACGAATGGCGGCGCCGCAGCCGCTGTACTGGCGTCGGTGCCGCCGACGGGCTCGTCTGCCAGCGTGGTCCTCGGCTCGGTGGGAACGTCGGCGGCCCGCGGCGGCGGAATCGCCGGTGAATGAGGGTGGATGGCATCGTCCGGAAGCGTGTACTCGGCTGGTGGCGCAGAACCCAGTGCGGATAGCGGCGGCTCGGCAGCAGGCGGACCAGCCCAGCCTGGCGGCGGTTCCACCAAGACCATGCTGCCGCACTTGGGGCAGATCTGGATCTCGCCGATCGTCGAGGCGTCGCAGACTTTGAGTCGCTGGCGGCAGGTCGTACACGTGATGGTAAACAGTTCCACGATCTGCCGCCTCACTCTCGATTGGGTTTCGTCCGCTCGCCTCCCGTGATTCTACGCCCGGAAACCCAAGAAGAGTACAACCCTGCCGCCGGACAGCCCAAAATGCAGGACAAATCCACGGGAGCATCCGAGAGACTTGTCAGGGAGACTTGTCAGGGCGTTGCATGTTTGGCGTGGGGAGGGCAAAATAGGCACACGCCGGTGCGACCGCACGACCAAATCGTTTCGCTGAGGAAGGGAAGGCTCTGTGCCCGATTCGCCGATTCAGCAGATTGTTTGTTGCATGGGCCAGCCCGTGGCTGGCAATCCGACTCAATTCATGATGGAGCGGGCTTTTTCCGCCGCCGGTCTGGATTGGCGATATCTGACGCTGGAAGTGCCTCCGGAAAAACTCGCCGACGCCGTCAAGGGTCTGCGGGCCATGGGATTTCGAGGTGGCAATCTCACTATTCCGCACAAAGTGGCCGTGATTCCCCACTTGGACGAATTGAGCGAAGCGGCGGCGTTGATGGGGGCGGTGAATTGTGTCAATCGGATCGGCGAGCGGCTGGTGGGCGAGAATACGGACGGCAAAGGCTTCGTCCAGTCCTTGCGGCAAGTGACGGATCCGGCGGGCAAGCGGGTAGTCATCCTGGGGGCCGGTGGTGCCGCCCGCGCCATCGCCGTGGAATTGGGCTTGTCCGGCGCCGCCGAAATTGTCATCGTCAATCGCACGGCGGAACGCGGCCAGGCGCTGGTCGAACTGTTGAACGAACGGGTCAAGGTCGCCGCCCGGCTGGTCCATCTGAGCAGCGATTACACCCTGGAAGACACGGCCGAAATCGTCATCAATGCGACTTCGATCGGGTTGGGGAATGCCGAGGCATGCGTGCCGTTGCAGTTGGATTCTCTGCGGTCGGACGTGATCGTCGCCGACGTAATTTTCAACCCTCCCCAGACGAAACTGATCCGCGATGCCGCGGCCCGCGGTTGCACGACACTGGATGGACTGGGGATGCTCGTCAACCAGGGGGTGATCGGATTCAAAATCTGGACGGGGGTCGATCCCGACGCGGAGGTGATGCGCGAGGCGCTCGAGGAGTACCTGGAGATCTAACTTTTTGCGCGGGCGGGCTTAAGGGACGTCCATCCCCCCTTTTCAATAGCACCCGTCCGTGCGAGCATAATACACAAGGAATTGGTGCGAAACGATTTCCGCATTTGAACCCTTTCCCTCTGGGAGAGGGCCGGGTGAGGGCAGGCAATTTCCGGAAGTTGTTTCGCAGCAATTCCAAAGTCGGTTGGAACGAAGCGGACCTTGTCTAGGACCAGGGGTCAACATCATGGGACTGAAAGAGAATCTACAAAGCGAGACCGTCTCCAAATTGCCGTGCCGCGAGGCGGTCCTGATCCAGCCGGAAGCGACGGTCCGGCAAGCCGTCGAGATCTTGCAAGCCAAGAAACTGGGCTGTGCGGTGGTCGTGGACGCAGAAGGCAAACCGCTCGGCGTCTTCACGGAACGAACCCTGATCGACTTGCTGCTGCAGCAACCCGATGACCCGGGCCAGCTTTTGGTGCGGGATCACCTGGAGGCGGAATGGTTCTGTGTCCAGAGCAGCGATCCGATTGGCACCGTGCTCGACCTCGTGCAAAACCGCGGCGCCCGTTTCATCTGTGAATTGGACGAACAGGGCCGGGTGAAAGGACTGACGGGGCAAAAGGGTTTGTCCGAGTACATCGCGGATCATTTCCCGGAGCAAGTAATGGTGCAACGAATCGGCGGACAGCCGGGCATGGAAACTCGCGAAGGAGCTTAACGATGACGAAACTGGAACACCACTTGGGTGATTTTGTTGATCCGCTCAGCAATTACGAGCCGCGCGAGTACAGCGACTCACTGCGGGAGGCATTGGCCGAGGAGACGGTGTCCGCCATCCGTTCGCGGCCTTATGCCGAAATTTCGTCGGACAAGTCGATTTACGGCGCGCTGCAAGCCCTGGCGGGTTTGAAAGTCGCCAGCCTCCTGGTCGTTGAAGACGGGAGACTGGTCGGCGTGTTTACGGAGCGCGACGTGCTGGAACGGGTGGCCCTGCGGGGCCTCGATATCAAGCGAACGGCGGTCCGCGACGTCATGACGTCCAATCCCGTAGTCGTCCACGAAACCGATCCCGCCGGGGCGGCATTGAGCGCCATCGCCGTGGCCGGCTACCGGCACGTTCCCGTCCTGGACGTCCAAAACGCCGTCGTCGGTGTCATCAGCCCCCGCCGCGTGTTTGAGTTCCTGCTGCAGCGCATGGGCTGACGGCGGGACAGGACAGATTATCGGGCTGCGGCGGATGCTGGTCTTGAGCGAAACGTCAACCAGCAACGTGGGCCGAACCACTTTCCCCTGTTGAGCCGTGGGAGGGTGGGGATCGCATCGGAAAATAACTCACGTTCAAGTTGCTGCCGCGATCGTATGGGTAGTCGGCTTCAGCCGACTCCCTGTTTGCCACCAGCTTCAGCCTATTGTTCCGAAAGTCGGTTGGCACGGCAAGTGCTCAGGAGCATCGTGCGTTTAGGCAGCCCGCGTGGCGGGGGAGACGCGCGTGCTGCTGCCCGAACCGCACGCGGTGGAATCGGACCCGGTCGATGCGGCTTTTGCCGCCGGCCGGTTTCCGGGGCTGCAAGCCGTTCTGCGCCGCTCGCCGGAGTCGGTGCTGGACGAAATCGATGCGTCGGGACTCCGCGGCCGCGGCGGGGCGGGGTTTCCGGCGGGCCGCAAGTGGCGGATGGTGGCCGCGTAGAGCCGAGGGCCGAAGTACATCGTGGCCAACGCGGACGAGTCTGAGCCGCTGAGCTTCAAGGACCGCGTGCTGCTGGACTTGCAGCCGCAATTGCTGCTCGAAGGGATGGCGATCGCCGCTTATGCGGTCGGGGCCGCCGAGGGGTTTGTCTACATCCGGGGCGAATACGCAGCGCAAGCGGCGCGGGTCAGTGCGGTGATCGAGCGGGTGCGGCGCGACGGCTGGCTGGGGACGCGGATCGGGGGGGACGGACTTCGCGTTCGACGTCCACGTGCATCGCGGGGCGGGAGCGTACATCTGCGGCGAGGAGACGGCCTTGCTGGAGTCGCTCGAAGGCCGCGGGGGCTGTTCGAGGCGCCGCTGGGGATCTCGCTGCGGCAGATGATCGACGACTTTGGCGGCGGGATGCGGGCCGGGTCGAGGTTCCATTTCGCCTTGCGGTCTGTTGATTTAGTAGGTGGTGGCGTGGGGTAAGCTTCCAGCTTGCCGACGTTGCCTATGTTCAATTTGCTGATTTGCTTCCGTTGCCCGTTTCGCAAGCTGGAAGCTTACGCCACGATGAAATCAACAGCCCGCTTGGCCGGCGGGGCGGTCGGGGCGCTGGTCCCGGCGGACTTGTTGGACGTGCCGATCGATCACGACTCGGCGGCCCGCGGCGTGCCGCTGGGGTCGGGCGGGTTCCTGGTGTGCGACCGGTCGGTGTCGCCGGTCAAGCTGCTGCGGGAACTGCTGTCCTTCTTCGAGTTGGAATCGTGCGGCAAGTGTACGCCGTGCCGCGTCGGGACGCGCGAGGCCCGGCAGGTACTGGACCGCTTCGTCGCGGGGACGGGGACCGCGCTGGATTCGGAACGCTACAATATGCTCAACTTATGGAGCGGGCATGAGCGGTCAACCGAGAACTCAGACCGCGGGTCACACCACGCCCTTCATCGCCGCTGAACGTCGCGCCGGCGGTCCCGACTCCGGACGTCCGAGCCAATCCGAGGCGTCGGCCTCCGGCGGTTGCGTCGGCACCGGTTGCCGAACGCACCAAAGAGCCGGCCGGTGACGGGGCGCGCCGTCGGACTACTGGTCGTCATCCGCTCCGCCGTCGAGCTGGTCGTCATCCATGCCGCCGCACAGTTGGTCGACGTGGGCCGGGTTGAGCGGCGACCCCGGCAGCAGGCTCAGCGGATCGGAGTCCAGGCCGCGCAGGACCGGCAACGTGAAGGAATCGTTCCCATTGCCGCCGCAGATCGCGTCCGCATTCGCCTGGACGCCGAGCGCATCCGTGCTCAGGCCCCGCAGCACCGGCGGCTGGGCGACCGTATCGTTGCCGGCGTCGCCTGTGACGGCCGGGCCTGCTTGCTGGACGCCAAACGGGTCCGATTCGATGCCCCGCAGCACCGGCGGCGGGGCCATGGTAACGTCTACGGGTCCGTCGGCGATCGCCGACGCGTCGCCCTGGATACCCAGCGGGTCCGTGGTCAAGCCCTGGCAAACGCCGGGGCCGAACGAGGCGACGAGAACGGATTCGCCAGCGTCGGTAGGCTCGACGGCCGGCGCATCGGCCCAGCCGACGGCCGACAGGACGCGGCGATCCTCGAGGCCTTCGAGTCGCCAGCTACGGGCCGAGGGCCGGTTGCGCGGGCGACGCTGCGAGCGGGTGCGGCTGGAGAATCGGGACTTCAGACTGCTGAACAGACCGTGGCTGCGTGACATGACCATGCTCCTGGATGCAGAAATGGGGAAACCGCTTACCTCGAAAACCAGCTGCCCAACAGCTGTCGATAAGCTCTGTCCACGATCCGGAGCGGTCTTTCACGAAATCCGGAGATAATTTTCCGTTGAACCGCGACGCGGCGGCCGGAACAGAACAAACCGGTCACGCCCACGGAAAGAGGAAACGGCGATTTGCCGAACGTGCGTGGCCAAATCGATCCGAAGGTCTACGATCCTGTGTTATGTCTGTTCTTTGTCAGCCGTCGCTGTACAATTCATGGCACTTCAGCTATGCCTCGCGCGGTCTGCATTGGCACGGAGCCGCATTCGCCGGAATGCGGGCTGGCCCGACGCTCCCGCATTCTGGCGAATGCGGCTAATGTCGGATCGACGAAGGTGCCTTCCTCAATCGCGTGCGGTACAAGAGCACCCCCTGTAAAGGTGCAAGCGTCGCTGGAGTCCACGCTTTAGCGTGTTTTTTTGGCGGGCGTGGCCCGCTTGGCACGCTAAAGCGTGGACTCCAACAAGACCCGGCGCACTGCGGATTTCCCAGAAAATCGCACCTTTACAGGGGTGGGTACAAGAGCCCGGTTCGCGCGTTGCGAGCGGGCGATATTCGACTTTCTTAAACGGGGAATGTTTCGATGCAACGCTGGCAAAACGGACAGGCAGTGATCTTGGGTTGCGTTGTTCTCGGCGTTGCCGTTGCCGGGTGCGGTCGCCAGGCAGGCGTGGCAGATAAGGCGGGCACGAACGTCAGGACGCCGGAGAAGTCCTCTCCCGCAGGGGCAGCGGCTTCATCGCCCTCGGCGACGCAGCCGGTCGAGGTCGCAATGAACGGCCAATCAGCGGAACGGACCGAAACCGACTCGCCGGCGGCAAATGCTGCGGTCGGGCGGTCGTCGGAACCCGCTGACCCGCCGAAGCCGGTGGAACCGGCCGGCGCCCGGCAGCTGGTCGGTGTACTCGATCTGCAGAAGTTTTCCGCGCCCGAGGGCTCCACCGTGGGGGGAATGTCGGAAACGAAGCTGCAAGTCACTGCGCCGGTCTCCGTCGCCACCTCGGTCAATTTCTACCGCGGCAAGTTGGAACAACTCGGCTGGAAACGAACGGGCCCCGAAACCGCCGAGAGTGTGACCGATTCGTACGCGCAGGTGAGCTTCGGCAAGGACGGCTACCTGCTGATGCTGACCGTGCTGTCGAGCGACCCCAAGGAATCCAATGTGACGATCGAGCACCTGGGGAACTTCGATGCCCGGACGCTCCCAAGACTTGACGGCGCGGAAGACCGGTACAGCACCCAGACGAGTTCCCTCTATTTTGCCCCCGGGAAAGTCGACGAGGCGACCGCCGCCTTGCGACAGCTGATGACGTCGGGCGGATGGCAAGAGTACGGCCGGGGCGGTAGTCAAGCGGCGGACCTTAGCGAAGCGAGCGATTTGCTGTTCCGCAAGAAGGCATGCAGCGTTCGCGTGTTTATCAACAAGCCGGCGGGGGAGCCGGACAAGGTCGCCGTGCAGTGCAGCGTGGCGATGCTCGAACGCGACTTGCCCGCGCCGGAGGACGCCCAACACGTCCAGATCCAGGACTCGCGGTGGATGCTCACCTGCGAAATCCCTCGCGACATGGCCGCCACGGCGCAGTACTACCGCCAGGCGATGCCGGACATCGGCTTTCCGTCCCCGCCGCACGAGTCGTCCGCGGACAAGTCGCTGTCGCTTTCGTTTGAAGCGGAGGACCATGACCTGATCATCGTCAGCCTCAAAGCCGCGGGCGATCAAGTCACGCAGGTGAAGTTGGAAGGTTACTCGGCTGCTTTCCGCGAGAAGATGAAGCAGGCGGCAGCGACCGCTCAGGCAAAGCAGGAAGCCGAAGCGAAGGCCGCCGCCAAGGCAAGTGCGGAGAGGGCCAAGGAGTCGGAAGAGGCTTCCAAGCGCGAAGATGCGACGATCAACCGCGCGATCGGAGACGTTCTGAAGGAAGCGATGAAGCCCTCAGGACAGACAGACCCGACCGACAAGATTCAAGCCGAGATCAACTCGCAACTCGAAAATGCCTTGAAGGGCGTCGGGACAAAAGATAAAGACGCCCTGGCCAAGTAGGTGGTCGCCTTTTTCACCAAACAGCCGTCGTCGCCACCGATCTCCGCAGATCCCACAGGCCGAGCGGGGCACTTTACTCGATTTTCACATGCACAATGAAGATAATATCGCCGCTGGGGACGGCCGGCAGGGACGAAAGAAGCGCCCTTTGGCGGTGGATTTCCGGCGCGGGTTTTTTGCGCGGTTCGGCCGGGTGATGCGTCCGCGTCCGCGGATACGGCGTAGTACGAGTTCCCGATTGCTTGCGCTGATTTGGAACAGCAGGAAACAGAGACATCAGAGTCGCTGAGCGACGGCAGCTCCGCGCGGACCGTCAACGCCTACGTGTGGTACAACGCGCTGGCCCCGCGTGGACGGCGCGGACGCCGCGCGGATCGTCGAACTGGCCGACCGCGCCGTCGCCACGGCGAGCAGCGACACCGAGCGCATGGCGCACACCAACACCTATGCCGCGGCCCTGTACCGTGCCGGCCGCTACGACGAGGCCCGCATTTGGCTGCTCGAGTCCGTAGCCGCCCGCGCCGGAGGATTCCTCGAAGACTGGCTGTTCCTGGCCCTGACCGAGCAGCGTCTGGGCCACGCCGCCGAAGCGCGTGACTGGCTGGAGAAATCCAAGACCTGGCTGGCCAACCCGCCCGAAAAGTACCCTCGTAGCCGCATTCGCCCGAATGCGGGTCCTGTGCGGGGCGATGGGCCCGCGTTCCGGCGAACGCGGCTACCCGTGAAAATACGGGGGGTGCCACTGAAGGAGCCGGATGGCCGGTCTGGACTCACTTCGCGACACGCCCGGTACATTCCCTTGATCTGCTGGAAGAAAACTGTATGATGCATTGTGCATCTGTAGGTCAGCAAGCGAAGCAGAAATTTCACGCCGAATGGAAGAGGCGATCTCCCCCGATCAGACGCTGAGGCCGCGCCGCTCCGCGCCGGCGCACATTCACCAGGAGGGTTTCTTGCCATGATGACGGTCCCCACTACGCCGCCGAATCTTGGAGAGTCCGGGACGCATCCGCTGCCGTCGCCGGGAACACGGAAACGCGAGCGGCGGCGCCGCCGGGCAAGGGTGCAACAGCACCGGCGGCGGCTGACGCTGGAGCCGTTGGAAGACCGCCGCGTGTTGAGCGTGTTTTATGATCTTCAGGAGATCAGCCGGCCAACGGCTGCCAGCGGCGAGGCGCTGACCGGTGTCGAGATGGACGTCTCGGTGAACAGCAGCGGGCAGGTGGCGTTTGTTGGCCAGCTGAACTCGGCCGACGAAGGCGTGCTGGTCGGCAACGGGATCGGCGAACCGGCGCTCCAAAGCCTGCTGGTGAGCGGGTCCGGCGTGAACTTCTCCTCCCCGCAGATCGTGGACCAGGGTCACATCGTCGTCCGCTCCGAATGGGGGCCAATCAGTTCCGTGGACGGTTTCGATCCCACCGCGCCGGCGGTGCCTGAGGTGTTCGGCGCGGAGGGTCTTCCCGCCAATCCCGGCACATTCACGGACGTGAAACTCGGGCTGCGCGCCGAAGACGGGAACGTGGCGTTCGTGGGCCAGAGCGACCTACTGGCGGCGCCGGGGCTGTACTTCAGCACGGGCCTCCTGACGCAGCCCGAGAACGCGGCCCTGTTGCATGACCCGCTGGCACGCCCGATGGTCGCCAACGGCAAGACGGCCGTCTTCCGGCAGGACAACAACGGCGCGAAGGAAATCGTCGTGGTCCGGCCGTCGGGCAATGCCTTCGTCGCGGAGGTGCTGGCCTCGACCAACGCGGCCGAACCGGCCAAGCTGTTTACCCACCTGGGGGCGGCGCCGGGGATTAGCGACGACGGCTCGATCGTGGTCTTCGCCGGCGACCGAGGCAACGGGCCGGGCGTGTTCGCGGTGGTGAACCAGGGGAGCGGCTTCGGCTCGATCATCCGCGTGGCCGGCGAGAGCACGATCGACTACTACCCGAATAATCCCAACAACGTTCCCGATCCGAACAACGAACTGGGCCACGACGACGCCGGCAACGCCATTTATCTCTCCCAGATCGATCTGCAACGCCGCTTGGGGGTCGCGCGGCTGGGGCTCAACGGAGCCAGCTTCGACAATGACAGCTTCGTGGTCACGTTCGTCGGCCAGCCGAGCGCGGCGAGCGTCGACAATCCGGCGATTCCCGGCAACGCCACGCCGCTGCTGTTCTCGGACAAGGTCGGCATCTGGAGCGTGCGGGTGGACATCCAGCGGGAACTGCAGGGCATGTTCCAAGTCTTCCATCCGACGAGTCCGATTCCCGTGGTCCAGTGGGGCGACAAGCTCGACGGCCGGACCGTGACGGACTTTGAATTATACGATCCGGTCGCCGCGGCGTTGAAGACGCCCCTGGGGACGACGCGCAGCATCCAGTCCGGCGACCATTACGTCGCGTTTTGGGCTCAGCTTCATCCGGACGCAGGCGCCCCGGTGTCCAAGGTGTTCCGGGCCGATCACCTGGACACCGACGCGGACGGACTGCTGGACCACTGGGAGCGGCCGGGCGGCGGAATCGACATCGACCGGGACGGGACGGTCGACCTCGATTTGAACGCGCTGGGCGCCGACCCGTTGCACAGGGACGTGTTCCTGGAAATCGACTGGCTGGCCGACCAGGCCACGCACCGCCACGAGCCCGCCCCGAGCGTCACGGCCCAGTTGGTCGCCATGTTTGCGGCGGCCCCGCTTGCCAATCCGGACGGCACCACGGGAGTCCGCCTGCACGTGGATGCGGGACCGGGCAACGATGCGGCGGGCCTGCCGTTCTCGCAACAGCTCGGCTCGGCCACCCCGCGCGGCGGCGACCCGATCGGGATGCCGGGCGATCCGAGCGGTCACGTCGACGTGGTAAACTTCAGCACGACCGCGGCGGCGGTTCCGGGCGTGAACGCCCGATCGTTCCAGAGTGTGAAGAGCGAGTCCTTCGGGAATCACGACAAGTGGGCACGCGAGCTCGCCTTCCACTACGCCGTGTTCGCCGAGGCGTACGAGTACTACCCGTCGGATGCTTCGCCTCAGACCGCCACCGTCGCCTCGCTCTCCCCCGACGGGAGCACGCTGACGGCCTACGGCATACCGTTTTTCGATTACACGGACAGCGACCTTCACGGCATGACCCTCCTGATCACCAGCGGTCCGGCCAAGGGCGCCTTGAACACGATTGACGGGAGGATCTCCGAGGACACGCTTTCGCTGCTGCGTCCCTGGACGGCCACGCCGGGACCCGGTGACAACTTCGTGTTGCTCCAAGGCTCATCCGGGATCGCCGAATCGGATTCCTTCCCGAGCCTCGACAACCATGCCCTGCCGGGGAATGATCTGGCGGTCACGCTGGGCGCATTCCGCAAGACGACGCTGACGCCGTCGTCGGGGCCGGCGTACTCGATTTTCGGCAGCGCCTATACGCAGTGGCGCACGCTGGCTCACGAACTGGGGCACACGCTGGCCCTGAACCACTGTGGGATCACACCCAGCGAGTCCTACTGCGCGGCGACGCCGTTTGATTACTTGAGCCTGATGAGCTACTCGCATCAGCTCGTCCCGCAGGTGACCGGCACCGTGGCCAACGCGGCGGCCGACACGCTGACCGTGACCGACCCGGCCTTCTCCGGCAAGGACTACAAGGGTTACACCGTCAAGATCACGTCGGGCACGGGGGTGGGACAAGTCCGGAAGGTCCTGTCGAGCACGGCCAATACGCTGACGCTGACCGCGGCGTGGCAGACGCCGCCCGATACGACCAGCGTGTTCGTGCTGAGCACGGGAGTGGACGCCTATTCCGGTCCCAGCGATCCGCTCTTTTATGACTGGGGCCACCTGCGCCCCGACTTTGCCAACGTCTTTATGTACCTCGGCAACACGCGAAACACGGGCCTGCACAGCGCCGGCGCGGGCCTCGGTGCGGAGATGACACTGGCCGACTACATCGACCTCTTCGGCGCGGAGCCGGACGCCACGGCGCCGACGGTCGAAATCTACGACGCGCCCGGCGGCAGCCCGCTCGGCGACGGCGAGGAGATTTCCAAGGGGCGAGATCTGACGGTGTACGTGTCCGCGGCGGACGACGTGGGAGTGGCCGCGGTGTGGGCGCTGTTCGACGCCGACGGCGACGGGACGTTGGAAGCCGATGAGATGGCGCTGGCGGAGTGGGACGCGGAGAGCGGGCTGTACGTGGCCACGGTGGAGGACATCAGCGGCGAGGTTGGCACGCGCACGCTGGATGCGCTCGTGTATGATACGTTCGGCAACTTCGCCATGGATAGCGTGGATCTGGAAGTCACGCACGACTATTCGTTCCTGGCCGAGTTGTTCGAACAGATCGGGCAGGCGTTGCAGGAAGCCATTCCGGAGATTCCCGTCACGGTTTCGGTTCCGTTCCTGGAGGACGGGCTGGACGACGTGATGGACCTGTACGGAACATTTGCCGGGATCGCGGATCGGATGTACGACGACGTGCTCGTGACCGGGGCGGCGGTCGCTTCGCCGGTGATCGCGACGGACCAGACGCTGCTGGTCACGATCGACGGCGGCCAGCCGCTGGCGGTGACGCTCGCGGCGGCCAGCACGGCGACCAACGCGACGATCGCGGATCTGGTCGCGGATTTGAATGCGGTGCTCGTGGCCGAGGGGCTGGACGACGATCTGCTGTTCGCGTCGACCAACGACGGCAGCAACGACTACCTGACACTGGAAGCCATCGGCGATTTCGCCCGCTCGATGACGGTCACGACGTTGCAATTGCGGGCGGATGCGGCGGTGCCGGTGGCCTACGGGCAGTTGTCCGGCGATGCCAAGGTTGACCTGACAGTCACGCGGCTGGACGACGGGCAGGCGCTGACGAATGAAACGCAGGTCTACACGCTGCACGTCGCGCGGTACGCGGACCCGGACGACGAGGATTTGCCGTACACGGACGACAATGCCTTGCCGAAAGATTTGGTCGACGACGTGAACGCGGCGTTGGTCAATGCGGGCGTGGACGGTGTGTACGCGCTCCTGGACTCCGCCGGGCGGATCGTGTTCGGGGCGACCGACGTGAACATCAACCAATTGGCGGCCGCGGATTCGATCGTCGGCAGCCTGGCGGCGCTCGGCTTCACGGCCACCTTCGGTGCGACGGCCGCCGTCACGCCGCTGGGGTTCAAGTATGAGCAGGCGATTGCCGAACTGCGTTACGATTCGCTGGAAGATTTCGCCACCGTGCTGACCGACGTGCTGAACAACTACACGGACAACGCGCTGCCTTCCGGCTTCGACGTCGATGTCCAGTACGACGCGCCGAGCGACACGGTCACGTTCAACTTTGCCCTGAACAAGAGCTACTCGAAGACCGTCGACTTAAACCTGGTCGATGAAGGGATCGACCTGGGAGTGCTCGGCACGCTGGACGTGGCGGCGCTGGCCGACGCCACGTTCAGCGTCGACGCAGGGCTGAATTTCCGGCTGGGCGTCTACCTGGGCGACCTGGGCGCGGGCTTCTCGATCGACGGCAGCACGCCGCTGTCGCAACTCAGCGGCGGCGCGGGCGTCGACGTGCTGGTCGGCATGACGGCCGATAACGCGGCGCCCAGCGACGGACAACTCGGCGGCAACGCGACGTTCACGCTGACGATCGAGCGCGAGGACGGCAGCGACGACTCGCTGCACGCGCTGACGCTGTTTCAGTTGCCGAGCAACGCCAACCCGGCGCGGCCGGCCAGCAGCGACAACACGAACGTCGCGGCGCTGGTCAGCGATTTGAATGTGCTGTTCGATCAAGTCGATTTGGGCGGCGGCGTGCATCTGGACGACATTGTCCAGGCCGATGTGTACACGTTCGAAGATTCATCGGGCAACGTGACCGAGGAGCGGGTCATGCTGCGAGCCGTGCAGACTCCCGACGCGGGGCTGTCGCCGATCCGGGCCCTGACGATCAGCGGCGGCGAAGCGCTGGGTTTTGGCACGAACCAGACCGGCAACTTCGCCGATCTCGACATCACGGTGCTCGGCGATTCCAACGACCGGTACCTGGTCGACCTGGACGGCGCGATCACCGTCCAGGACGTGATCGACGCGATCCAGACGCAGACGAGCGGCGAGGTAGCCGTCGCGTTCAACGCGGACGCCACGGGCTTGACGCTGACGGCCGACGGCCTAATTACGGTCGCGTCGGCGTTCACCGTGACCCGCTTCACGGACAACGGAAACGACGCGGACAACGAAGGCTTTTCGTCGCTGGCTGCCGCCGGGTTGGGCTTGCTGGCCCACGAAGAAGCCAACGTGGTGAACGGCCAGCCGTTGCACGGGGCGAACCTGACCGATCGGGTGTTCATCGTCGAGAACCCCGGGGGCGATCCGAATTTTTCCTTCCTGGCCAATATCGTCGCGAACCTGGACGCCAGCGCTGCGCTCGGCTGCCTCGGCCTGAGCCTCACGACGAATACGCCGCTGTGGTTCGAAATCACCGCCAGCGCGCACTTGGCCGATCCCAACGCCAACGACAGCCGCATCTATTTGAGCGAAGTTTTCGACGATCCGGGGGCCGTGGTCGACATGAGCAGCGCGACGCTGGGGGCCGCGGCCGGCGGCCTCGTTGAAGTCACGCTGGGCTCGACCGAACTCAATCCGCCCGTCAGCGCCGATCCCGATCTACTGGAGCAGGTTTCGGGGCAGACCGATCCGCTGATCACGCTGTCGGTCACGGGCAACACGGTGACCGGCTTTGACTTCACGGCCGATACCAACTTTGAAGATATCGTGTCGCAATTCAAGAACGTCTGCCTGGACGACATTCTGAATTTGCTGAGCAACGTGGCTGACGAGATCCAGGGCTCGAACCTGCCGATCCTGAACGTCGAGATTCCGCTGCTGGACAAGTCGCTCGGCGACCTGATCGACTTCGGCAGCGGGCTGGTCGACGCGGCGTCGCGGTTCCTGGCCGAAGTCGATCTGTCGGCGGCCGAGAACGCGCTGGACGACCTGGACTCGGCGATCTCGAACCTGTCGCTGTCCCTGGAAAATCGCGGCCGGCTGTTCCGCATGGGGACGCTGCTGCGCGGATTGACGAGCGATCCGGTGAGTTTGGACAGCAAGCTGCTCAGCGGCCTAATCCAACTAGCCAAGATCATCAACGCCGACGTGCCGGACGGCACCGGGGGCAAGGCGGCGCTGGAAGACGCTTTTGCGGCGCTGGCGGACTTGCTGCCGTCGTGGAACACGCTGGCCGATCGGCTGGAACAAGTGATTGAGGACGCGCTGGTCGATCTGGGCTTTAGCGCCGGCGACATCGACGTCGCGCTCGGCTTTGCGGACTACGACGGCAACGCGGGGACCGAGGACAACGCGCTAGTGGTCGGCGTGACCATCTCGCACACGGTCAGCGAGGCGTTCGCGCCCAAGCTGCCGGTGACGGCCGAGTTCGGGCCGATCGCCTTCGAGGTCGATCCGTCGCTGACCGTGGCCGCGGGCGGTACGTTGGCCTTGGGCTTCGGGATCACGCTGGATGCGTCGGCCACGCCGTTCGTGATCGTCGATCCGCCCGCCGATCCGGACTTGATCCAGACGGCGCTGAATCTGAACGCGGGCTTCGACGGGGCCGTGACCGGCGATATCTCGCTGGGCAGCCTCGATCTGGTCGAAGCCGACGCGTCGCTGATCCTGGCCAACGCGATGCACGAATCGCTGACGGTGAGCGGCGGTGCCGTCACGCTGGCGGCGGCACCGCTGAACGGCGACGAGCGGTTCGTGATCGTGGTGAAGACCAGCGACGGCTCGCTGGTGCCGACCGAAAACCTGACGCTCAGCGGCACGACGCTGGCGCTGGCGTCGGTCAGCAACGGCACGGTGGTCGATGTCGAGTACCAGACGCTGGCGACGCCCGGCGCCGATCCCGATCCGCTGGGCGACGCGGGCGACCGGGCCCAGTTGGACATCAACTTTGTGCCCGGCGCTCCGATTTTGAGCAACGCGCTCGGGGCGGTGCCGTTTGCCTCGTGGTTCACCAACACCAACGTGACGGCCACGGGCATGATCACGGGGGCGCTGGACGTCGCGTTCCTCGGCAACACGGTCGAGGATGCCGTGACGCTGGCGGTCGGGATTAACAACCTCGCGGATCCGCGGTTGGAGGTCGACGCCGACGCGCTCAGCGGCCTGTTCACGAACCTGGACTTCGATTTGAAGACGATCATCGCGGGTCTGGAAAAGCTGCTGGAGTTGCTCGAAACGGGCCTGACCAACGAAGTCGTGACGCAGATTCCGGTGATCGGCGACGGCTTCGACGCGGCGGGCACGTTCATCGGCAAGCTGGAAGGGTTTGTCGAGGATTTCCGTATCGCGCTCGACACGTACACCGGCGACACGAGCACCGTGCAGGGACTGGTGCAGACGTTCATCTTCAACAAGCTCGGCCCCGCGGGCCTGAACATCCTGGGCGATACGAACGCCAGCGGGTCGATCACGATCGCGGACGTCGAGGTCGAACTGGACACCGAGCATTTCCAGATCTTCTTCCGCCTCGAAGGCCAGGACAAAGTCTCGCTCGATTTCGACATGGGCCTGGACGGGCTGCCCATCACGGCGGACGGGCAAGGCGGGTTGGAGTTCGGCTGGGACTACCAGGTCGATTTCGGTATCGGCGTCGATCGCGAGCAGGGCGTGTACCTGATCGCCGACGCGAGCAACCCCGAGATCACGTTCTCGCTCGATGCCGGGCTGAGCGTGCAGAGTTCGGGCGGCGAGTACGTGCCGACCGGGTTTACGATCGACCTGTTCGGCCTGGAGCTGTCCGCCACGGACAATGTGAATCAGTCGACCGGCAACCCCGGCACGCACGTCGGCGGCAGCTTGGAACTGGACCTCACGCCGACTTCGGGCGACCGCCTGCCGCTGGGCGATCTGGCCTCGGCCAGCTTCTCCGAACTGTTCGACGTGGACCTGAACGCCGCCGCGACCGTGGACCTGATTCTGGAAGCGGGGCTCGGCTCGAACCTGCCCAGCATCCAGACCGAACTCGTGCTGGGCTGCGCGGCCAGCGCGTCGCTGGGCGGCGAAGTGAGCGCGAGTTGCTCCAGCATCGCTCTGAAGAACACGGGGATCAACCTGGGCGACTTCCTCAGCCAGCACCTGGGCTCGCTGATCAACAAGATCTCGGCGTATCTGGAGCCGATCAAGCCGGTGATTGACCTGCTGAAGTCCGAGGTGCCCGGCGTATCGCAGCTGTCCGAGGCGGCGGGCAAGGGGCCCGTGACGATGCTGGACTTGGCGTTCATGGACGAGCCGGACATTGCCGAGGTCGCCCGCAAGTTCGTCGACGCGCTCGACATCATCCTGACGATCGCCGACAGCCTGGAGACGATGGACAACGGCAGCGTGGTGTTCAAACTGATGGACGACCTGAATCTGCCGGCCGGCGGGGTGGACGGCGGCGATTGGGCGAGCGGCGTCGACGTGGACAGCGCGGTCAGCGGCAGCGGCGGCCAGACCAACGACGCCGAGGAGAGCACCGGCCCCATCAAATCGCTATTGCAGGCGGTCGAGGAACTGGGGATCAACCTGCACTTCCTGGAGATCGGCAACATCGTGCGGATGTTGCTCGGCCAGCCGTTCGACGTGATCAGCTACGAGTTGCCGTACTTTTCGCTGCCATTTGAATACTCCGTCAAGTTCCCGGTCTGGACGCCGCCGCCGATCAGCGTCGAGGTGGGACTGCACGCCGAGGTGTTCGCCGACCTGTCCGTGGGTTACGACAGCCACGGCCTGGATACGGGCAACTTCTTCGACGGCTTCTACTTCGGCGACCGCGAAAACGTCTTCACGGGCGACGACATCGACGAATTTGGGCTGGGCGTGGGCGTCACCCTGGCGGCGCTGCTCGACCTGGTCGTGGCGTCGGCGGGCGTCGAAGGCGAGATCCGGGCCGACATCTTCGCCAATTGGCGCGACCAGGACGACGACGGCAAGATGCACCTGGACGAACTCGTGCAGATCGTCAACACGGACGGCATCGGCTGCGTGTTCGATCTGGGCGGCGAAGTGCGGGCACTGGTCAAACTGGTGTGGGAAGTGTTCGGCGCGGACGGCAGCTACACGTTCATCGACGCGCTGCTGTTCTCGTTCCAGAACGAGTGCCCGACGTTCCAACTCGGACACGTGGCGGGCGCCGGCGAATCGCTGCCGGACGGCACGACCACGGCGGCCGATACGCTGGTGCTGCACGCCGGCGCGTTCGCCGGCCAACGCGGGCCGGGCAGTTCCAGCGACGTGGCCGAAGCGTTCACGGTGACCGAAATCGCCCCCGGCGTGTACGACGTCGAGGCGCTTGGCTTGGAGAGCCGTTACGCGGGCGTGACGAGCATCTTCTTCGACGGCGGCGCGGGCGACGACGCCTTGTACCTGGTCGATGTCACCGTGCCGGTCACGGCCTACGGCGGCGCCGGCAATGACACGCTCGAAGGCGGCTCCGCGATCGACTATCTCGACGGCGGCGCGGGCCACGACACGCTGTACGGCTTCGCAGGCGGCGATACGTTGCTCGGCGGCGGCGGCAACGATACCATCGACGGCGAGTCGGGCAACGATGCGATCGACGGCGGGGCGGGCGACGACGTGATCGACGGCGGGGCCGATAACGACACGATCGACGGTGGGGCCGGGGCCGACGTGATTCACGGCCGCGCCGGAGCGGACTGGATCAGCGGCGACTCCGGCAACGACGAAATCTACGGCGGCGCGGATGACGACACGATCGACGGCGGCCCCGGCGCGGACTTGATCCTGGGCGAAGCCGGCATGGACGCGATCCACGGCGGCTCGGGCGGCGATTTGATCAGCGGCGGCTCGGGCGGCGATTTCCTGTACGGCGACAGCGGCAACGATCTGATCGTCGGCGGCCAGCTCGACGCCAACGAAGATCTGGAGACGCTGCTTTTCAACTCGCTCGGGATTGTCGTCGACTCGCTCGACAAGGATGCCGATGGCGCGGCGGACGCGGCCGACGAATTGTGGGGCGGCCTGGATAACGATTTCCTGGTCGGCGACCAGGGCGCCGACAAGCAATACGGCGGCTGGGGCAACGATCTGATTCTGGCCCACCTGCTGCTCGACCGTTCGACCACGTTCGCCGAGTACATTGAAGGCGGCCCGGACAACGATTTCGTCTGTGGCGGCAGCGGCAAGGACGAGATTTACGGCGGCACGCATTCGGCCGTGGCCCTGTCCCACGTGCTGGCCGAAGAAGGCGGGCCGACCTTTGGCGGCGCGACGACTGTGAGCTGCGACGCCCTGCCGACGATCGAGATGACGGAAACCGGGACGCTCGCAGGCACCGTCTACTTCGACACGGACGCCAGCGGCGCGTTCGACAGCGGCGAGGCGGGCCTGGCGAACTGGACCGTCAACCTGTTCGACTCGGACGGCGATCTGGTCGACAGTGCGCTGACCGCGGGCGACGGCACGTATGCGTTCAGCGGCATCGAGTACGGCAGCTATACGGTGGCCCAGGTGCTGGACGCGGGCTACGTGCAGACGGCCCCCGCGTCGCTCACGCACGCCGTCACGCTGGCGGCCGGCGCGACGCTCGGCGGCCTCGACTTCGGCAACGATTTTCTCGGCGCGACGATCCAGGGCCAGAAGTTCCACGACGAGGACGGCAACCGCATCAAGGACCCCAGCGAGGGCGGGTTGAACGGCTGGCAAATCGAACTGCGGGACACCAACGGCGAACTGGTGGCCAGCACCATGACCGCCGATTACGACTTGAACAACGACAACGTGATCGACGTCACGACGGAACGCGGACTGTATTTCTTTGCGGAACAGGTGCCCGGCTTGTACTGGGTGACGGAGGTGGCGCGCAGCGGCTGGATTCAGAGCACGCCGCCGCTGTCCTCCGCGAACACGTTCCAGTTCATCGCGGACGACGGCTTCTCGCCGACCCGATCCGACGCCAAGGTCACGGGCCTGACCGGCGCGGTCACCGACGTGAACGTCACGCTAAACATCGCCCACGAGACACTGGAACAATTGAAGGTCTTCCTGCTCAGCCCCGCGGGGACCAAAGTCGTGCTGATCGACGGCGTCGGCGGCGATGCGGCGAATTTCACCAACACGATCCTGGACGACGAAGCCTTCTGGCAGATCGGCGCCGCGCCGCAGATGGATGGCTACTCGAGCGATTTCGCGCCGCTGCAGAGTCTGAGCAAGCTGGACGGCGAAGACCCCAACGGCGTCTGGACGCTCGTGATTCAGGACAAGACGGAAGAGACCGTGGGCCGGTTGAACGGCTGGTCCGTGACGATCGCGACCAGCGGAGGCGACAACCTGACGTTCAATGGCGGCAGTCTCAACGTATTCGAATCGGATCGCCTCGTAAATTACGAAGTGACCGTGGCGACCGGCGACACGGCGACGCGCAGCTTCGGCAACTTCCAACCCGGCCGCGTGCGCGGGACGAAGTTCGAAGACCTCAACGGCAACGGCCAGCGCGACGCGGGCGAGGGCGGCCTGGCGGGCGTGACGATCTACGCTGATCTGAACGACAACGGCCAGTTGGACCGGCTGGAACCGAGCACGGTCACGGTGCCGAACGACCCGAGCACGCCGATGCTGAACGAAACGGGGATGTACACGCTGGCGCCGCTGCCGCCGGGTTCGTACGTGATCCGCGAGGTGCTGCCGTCGCGGGCTGTGCAGACCGTGCCGCTGCCGCCGCCCGGTTCGTCGTTGCCCGGAGGATACAGCATCCAAATCACGTCCGGGGACACGCTCAAGGGCCGCGACTTCGGCAACCAGCCGCGCGGCGAAATCCACGGCACGAAGTGGATCGACACCAATGGGAACGGCTTCCGCGATCCCGGCGAGCCGGGCCTGGCGGGCGTCGTGATCTACAGCGACCGCAACGGCAACGGCCAGCTCGATGCGAACGAGCGGGCGGCCGTCACGATGGCCGACGATCCGGCGACGAAGAACATCGACGAAACCGGCCACTACTGGCTGCTCGACCTGCCCGTCGGGACGCACACGTTGCGCGAAGTCGTGCCGCCGGGCTATGCCCAGACCGCGGGCGGCAGCGTGCTGGTGTACGCGGACGACTTCGAGGACCCGGCGGTCGGCGCCGGATGGTCCACGCAAGAGCGTTCGACCACGCCGAAGTTTGCCAACGGCTTCTTGGGCGCCTTCGGCAACGAGGACGTGAATCTCGACCTGACCGGACTGCCGGCGCACGGCGAGATCACTGTCGAGTTCGATCTGTACGTGCTGGGCGCGTGGGACGGCAACGGGTACTTGCCGTCCGAACCGGCCGACGTGTGGAAGCTGGCGATCGACGGCCAGCCGCAACTGGTCACCACGTTCAGCAACGTGGTGGGCTTCGAGCAGGCGTATCCGGGCACGTGGGGCGACGACGCCGATCCCGCGCAGACGGGCGCGGCGGCGGTCGACTCGCTGGGCTACGATCTGCCGCACGCGGTTTACCGCGTCCAGTACCGCATCGCGCATCAGAGTTCGGACTTGCGGCTGGTCTTCTCGGCCGCCGGGTTATCGTCGGCCAAGTTTGATCAGGAGTTCTGGGGCCTCGACAACATCCGGATCGCCATCCCGCAGAACCATCACATGGTCGCACTCGAACCGTATGAAATCGCCGAGGGGATCGACTTCGGCAACCGGCCCCGTGGCGGCGGCGTGGACGGCGAGAAGTACGAGGACCGCAACGGCAACCACCGCCGCGACCCGGATGAGCCGGGACTGGCCGGCGTCGTGATCTACGCCGACCTGAACGACAACGGCCAACTCGACGACAACGAGCCCTTGACCGTCACGCTGGCCGACGATCCGCAGACGAAGCACGTCGACGAGACCGGCCGCTATCGGCTGCAGGGACTGTTGCCGGGGCGGTACGTGATCCGCGAAGTCGTACCGGAAGACTACGCGCAGACGGCCTCCGGCCGCGAGGTGTTGTACAGCAACGATTTCGAAACGCCCGCCGGCTCCACCAATCCGGTCGGCGACGAATGGTCGACGGACCGGGTTACCACGTCGCCCAGCGGCCAGCGGACGTTCCTCGGCCTGTTCGAAAACGAACAGGTATCGCTCAGCCTGAGCGGCTTGCCGGCGCACGACGCGTTGCAGATCTCGTTTGACCTGATCGTGGCCGGCTCGTGGGACGGCAATCATCCACGGCAGGGTCCGGACCGCTGGAGCGTGGGACTGCGCGGCCAGGCGCCGCTGCTGGACACGACGTTCAGCAATGTGGGGAATAGCCAGCCGGCGTGGCAGAATCCCGTCGATCCGTACGACGTGAACGCGGACGGCTTTGTTGTCGCTCTGGACGTCCTGTTGCCGATCAATCGCATCAACTTGTTCAACCAAGGCCCGCTGCCGGTGCCCCCTGCGCCCACACCCGGCCGGTTCGCGTTCTACGACGTGACGGGTGACGCCGCGTTGACGGCGGGGGACGTATTGGCCGTGGTCAACAAGATCAACAGCGCCCACCCGGGCATCATTCCCGGCACCGGGCTTCCGCTGGGACCAGGCCAAGGCGAATTCTACGCGCAGGCGTTTCCCGACGCTTACGCCATGGGCGACCATCCGCCGCGGACCGGCACCGCTGAAACGGACTCGCTGGGTTACGACAGCTTTGAGATTCCCCCGACCGATGCCCGCTATCGGCCCAGCGACGCCGTGTACCATCTGACGTTCACCGTGCCGCACAGCGGCGACTCGGTCGTATTCGACTTCCACGCGATGGGACTCAGCAACCGCAATCTCAGCTTCGAGAAGTGGGGGCTGGACAACGTCGTGGTAGCGCTCCCGAACACCGGTTATACGGTCGATGTTGGGGCGGACCAGGTCGTGCGCGGCATCGACTTTGGCAACCGGCCGACGAAGCAGGCGAGGGACTTCGGCGACTCGCCCGACCAGCCGTACCCGACGCTGCTGGCCCGGGACGGCGCCCGCCACACGATCGTGCCGGAGTATTATCTGGGCAGCCAGATCGATGCGGACGGGGACGGCCAGCCCACGGCCGATGCGGCGGGCGACGACGGCGAGGAATACGATGACGATGACGGCGTCCGCGTGCTGACGCAGTTCATGGCGGGGAAGGACGTGCGGCTGGAAGTGATCGCTTCGGCGCGCGGGTTCCTGAACGCCTGGGCGGATTTCAACGGCGACGGCGACTGGCAGGACGAGGGCGAGCACTTCCTCGCCGACAAGACCGTCATCAGCGGCGTAAATTCCGTTTCGGCGCCGGTCCCCGCGTCGCCGCTGCCGTTGCCCGACGTCCTGCACGCCCGCTTCCGCTTCAGCACCCAGCAGGGGCTGTCGTTCACCGGCCCCGCGCCCAACGGCGAGGTCGAGGACTATCGGTTTGCGACCGGCCAGACGCCGGGCGGCAACGGCGAAGCCGAGGGGCCGGCCGTCAGCGGCCTGATCATCGGCGCCGTCTGGTCCGATTCGAACGGCAACGGTGTGCGCGAGGCGGCCGACATCGGCGTGGCCGGTGTCACCGTGTACGCCGACCTGAACCGCAACGGCACGTTCGATGCCGGCGAACCGAGTGCGGTCACCCAAGCCGACAACGCCGGCACGCCGGAGGACGAGAGGGGCGTGTACAACCTGCGGGGCACGTTCGACGGCCCGATCCTGGTTCGCCAGGTCGTCCCCGCCGGCTATCTGCAGACGTACCCGACCGGCCCCGGCGGCTTTCATACGGTGGTGCCCGTGCAGGGCGAGCCGATCGACCGGATCGACTTTGGAAACCGGCTCGAGCGGCAGGAGCAGGGCGACAACGAAGTCCGCGGCCGCAAGTGGCTTGACACCAACGGCGACGGCCAGCAGCAGGAAAACGAACCGGGCTTGGCCGGCGTCACGATCTACGTGGACCTAAATCGTAACAACCAGCCCGACCTGAACGAACCGCAGGACGTAACGCACGCGGACGATCCAGGAACGCCAGCCGACGAGACGGGCCAGTACGTCTTGACCGGCGTTCCCAGCGGCGAAATCACCGTTCGCGAGATCGTGCCCAACGGCTACGAGCCAACGACGCCTCCGGGTGGCGTAATTACCTTCGTCCTGGAAGGCGGCCTGCCCGGCACCGGCGGCGACCCCGTCACCGTACACTTCGGCAACCGGCCGGTCGGAAAAGGCCGGAACATCGTCACGGGGACCAAGTGGCACGACCAGACCGGCGAACTGGGCTGGCGCGATCCGGGCGATCCGGGGTTGGCAGGCGTGACGATCTACGTCGATCTGAACGGCAACGCTCATCTGGACGCGGGCGAGCCGAGCGCCGTGTCGCAGACCGACAATCCGGCGACGCCCCAGGACGAAACGGGCCAGTACCGGATCGAGTCGGTGCCGGACGGCCAGTACCAGGTGCGGGAGGTCGAGCCGGCCGGCTGGAAGCAGAGCTACCCCGCCGCGCCGTACACGATCACGGTGGCCTCGGGCACCGTGGTCCAGGGGCTCGACTTTGGCAATTTCCAATACACGCCGCTCCAGGACGGCGACGACGTCATCTACGCCGGCGACGGCGACGACCTGGTGTACGGCGACAACCTGGTCGCCGATCCGTTCGTGGTCAGCGTCGGCACGCGCCGCGACACGCTGTACGGCGAGGCCGGCCAGGACTTGCTGTTCGGCCAGGAACGCGACGACCTGTTGGACGGCGGCGCCGATGATGACCAGCTCGACGGCGGCGAAGATTCCGACCGCGTATTGCAGACGTCCGATCTGACGCAGATCCTGGCCGACGACGTGGCGTTGAACTCCGCCACGCTGACCGCCGGCCCGAGCACGGACAACTTGCTGAACATCGAGCACGCGACGCTGACCGGAGAGGGCGGCGACAATCTGATCGACGCCTCGGGCTTCAGCTACGGTTCCGTGATCTTGCAGGGCGGCGGCGGCAAGGACATGCTGATCGCCACCGCGTTCAACGACGTGCTGGAAGGGGGCGACGACAACGACACGCTCCAGGCCGGCGCGGGCAGCGATCGCCTCGACGGCGGCGCGGGCAGCGACCTGCTGGAAGGCGGCGACGGCAGCGATCGCTACGTCTTCGAATCGGCGACCGCCGCCGAGGAGGATACCGTCACCGAAACCGCCGCAGCGGACGAAGACATCCTGGATTTCTTGCACCTGCCGGCCGGCGATCCGGTCCATGTCGATCTGTTCACGACCCTCACCGGGACGACCAACAACCGCTCGCTGACGTTCACCAACCCGCAGTTCCTCGAAGATATCTTCGGCGGCGAAGGGGACGATATCCTGATCGGCAGCGTAGCCGACAATCGGATCGTGGGCGGCCTTGGCGACGATGCGATCGAAGGCAAGGATGGCAACGACGTGCTGGCCGGCGCCGACGGCAGCGACACGCTCGACGGCGGAAGCGGCAACGATACGTTCGTTTTCGACGACGGCTGGGGCACGTTGGACATGGTCTTCGACCCCAGCGGCGACGACACGCTGAACCTGTCGCGGATCGGAGCCAACCTGACGGTGCAGCTGCTGGCGGCTGGCGATCTGCTGGTCACCGACGGCACATCGACCCTGCGGCACGTCGGCAACACGATCGAGCACGTGCTCGGCGGCCAGGGCCACGACCGGTACACGTTTGAAGATGGAGCGACGCTGGCCGGCGGCCTGGGCGACATCAATGATCCCGACGGCCTCGACCTGCTGGACTACTCGGCGTATACCACGCCGGTCGCGGTGAACCTGCTGCTTGGCAGCGCCACCGGCACCGCGGGCGTCTCTGGGGTCGAGCACGTCTTCGGCGGTTCCAACAACGACACCCTCACCGGCGACGGCGGGTTGAACGCGCTGTCCGGCAACGCGGGTGACGATCAACTGTCGGGCTTGGGCGGCAACGACGTGTTGTTCGGCGGGGCCGGTAACGACGTGCTGCTGGGCGGCCCCGGCAACGAGTTCTACCTGTTCACGCCCGCCGTCGGCGTCGAAGTGGATCTGGTGAATGAACAGCCGGGCGAAGGCACAGACACGCTGGATTTCGGTACCGTTGACGTGCCGATCAACGCCGATCTGACGAGCGACACGATCGTCACGTCCGCCACCCGCACCGTGTCGCTGGCGGTCAGCGGCAATTGGGCCAACTTCGAAAACGTCATCGCCACGGCGTTCAACGACACGCTGACCCCCAACGGCAATAACAACGTGCTGACCGGCGGCGACGGGCACGACGTGTACAGCGTGCTACCCACGGTCGCCGGCACGGCCACGCTGGTCGAAGGGCCATCGTCCAGCGGCAACCCGGCGGTCGGCGGCACGGACCTCGTGGACTTCTCCGCCTTCGGGGCGGGTGTGATGTTCGACATGAGCGCCGCGACGAACGTGCTGGCCAGCGGGTTGACGTTGAAGCTGCACGACGGCGCCGGCGGCGACGCCCCGTTGAGCTTCGAAGACATCGTCGGCGGTGCGGGGCCGGACGTATTCACCGGCAACGACGCGGCCAACGTGATCGACGGCGGCGCGGGCAATGATACGCTGCGCGGCTTGCGCGGCAACGACACCCTGCTCGGCGGCGCCGGCACGAACCATCTGTACGGCGGCGTCGGCGACGACACGTACATCTTCGTCGATCCATCGGCCGCAGTGGACACGACCGTGCATGAAGACGCCGGCCAAGTCGGCGGCGGCCAGGTCTCGCCCGGCGGCACCGACACGCTCGACCTGTCGGCGCTGACGACCGCGGTGACGTTCGATTTGTCGCTGACGACGAACACCAACGGCCTGTTGACGGTGCATTTACAGGACGGCGTCGGCGCCGCCGCCGCCGCCCACTTCGAAATCCTGATCGGCAGCGCGACGCAGACCAACGTCCTGACCGGCAACGAAGCCGACAACCTGCTGGTCGGCGGCAGCAGCGGCGACCAACTTACCGGCGGCGGCGGCCACGACATTCTGGTCGGAGGCGCCGGCGGGGACGTGCTCAACGGGGATAGCGGCGGCGGCGCCGCGGGCCGCGATCTGCTGTTCGGCGGCGCTGGCGGCGACATGCTGCAGGGCGGCGCCGAGGACGACATCTTGTCCGGCGGCGGCTTCGACTACACCGCGCCGCTGGACCGCGCGGCGTTGGACGCCATCCGCCTGGCCTGGCGCTCGCAAACCAGCTACGCCGACCGCGTCGCCAAGCTGCAAACCGGCACCGGACCGTCTAACCAGTACAAACTGGCCGCCGCTACCTACCAGCCCGACCTCCCGGCCGACGCCCTCTTCGGCCAAGCCGGCGACGACTGGTTCCTGGTCGACGACGTATCCGAAGTCGCCGACCTGGTGGCTGACGAAGTGGTGGACGACCTAGCCTAACCCGACGCGTAAAGGTCGTTTAACCGCGTGGGCAACGCCCCGCGCGGGAGTGAGGCATACTCTACCTGCGGTCGGCCGGTCGGGTAGGGCTGCCTTCAGCCCGGCGCGCGGGGCGGTGCCCACGCGGTTAAACGATGACGGGGCACTGACTTGGCGCCTTTACAGGAGTGCATCGGGAAGCTTTCCCCAGCCCCCAACGCGGAATATAAACGGGATCAAAGTAATTGGGCTTGACCGGCACAAACTGAACACGCCAGTCCTGACCCCATTTTTCCGTCCGACGACAAAGGAACGCCCTCGAATGAACACCTCGCCATCGGACCCGATCGTCCCTGCCTGCGGGGAAATCAGCGAAAACCCCGTCGCTCTCTCTTCGAACAGGTCAAAGATCGCATTTGAGCACTGGACGCGAACAAGCGGATCGACGCCCAGTTGCGCACCACTCAGTCGCAATTGTTCGCGTCAAGATCCCGGTCCAATCGAACTCCCGCGCCTTCGCTGGCGATGCTCCTGGCAACCGCCGCGTATGACATCGAAGACAATCGCGAAACCTGGAGCGCGTGGGTCGAGTCGGTTTATGGGTCGCCAGATGCTTGGCACGTATCAGCCAACGCGGGCACGCTTCGCGCCGTAGGAGCCGGGGGCAAGTGGGTGCTGGTTGCAGCCGAAAAGACGGGCGCGCTTCAAGGAATTCCACGCGGCGGTGAACCGACACAACTGCCATCCTCGCTGAAGTTTGCGGGCGTTTTGGGCGACGGTTGCCTGCTGGTCACAGACGACGGCCAGCACGCGCTCTGGGGGATCGTCGGCGATCCCAAGGGACCGCCTCGCTTTGGCCAGTTGTCGGGCGGTCCCCTTGCCCCGGCCGCCAGAATTGTGGTCACCGATTCGCAAGAGATCAAAGACGACTATTTTCCCTCGCCTCAGACAAGCGAGGTCGAATACATCCGCGCAACGGAGCTGAGCGTCGAGGTGACCGACGCAGGCACGGATACGAAGGTAGCCTTGCAAGTCACCGTGGAAGGCGCTGCAGAAGTCATTTCCGGCGTAACATCGCTTCCGGGTCTTGCGGTTCTGAGCAGGATCTTCTTGTCGCCTGGAATCGAGCTGTCCTGGTGGTCGGCGGCGGAACTCGTTGCGGCAGCGAAAGAAGGGCGGATTCCCACCAAGTCCTCCGTAACGGCAAGCACGGTCTTGAAACCCACCGCCACCGCCGACGGATCGATCTGGTGGGTTGACGGAGGCCAAGTGCGGGCCTGGCGAGGCCTGGGTGATCACGAACGCGTATCCGACGCGTCGTTTGGAAGTGTGCTCCATTACGCGGCGTCAATCGACGGCAAATGGCTGGCGACTCAACACACATCAGGGCAGCTTCACGTCCAAGCGATCGAACAAGCATTCGTCCCAAGGACCAATTCGCCTGATGCCGTCCAGTGGGCGGCTCTGGCGGACCACGAACAACTCGTGCTGGCCGTCGTGGGACAAGATGAAAAGCGGCTCGTCGAATCCACCTTCCAGAAGGTGCGCAGCGGGAATCCAGCATGGACGACACACCGGAAACTTCGAGATCACCCGAATTTTCCACCTCAGAGCCCCTACAAGCTGGCCGGCCTCGGCTTCAACACGGTGGTCGCCAATGATTTTCCGGGCTTCGCGGTGTGCCGGTTTCCGGCGAGCGGCAATCCGGCGAGCTCAAGCATCAAAGACATTGGTGTACGTCGGCATCCGGCCTACGCGGGGGCCGCCGTCTCGCCCGATGGCAAGCGCGTTGCCTTGTCGGACCGTCCGGCTGGGCCAGGTCGTTCGTCGGTCGACGTGTATTCGGGCGTGGATTTCCGTCACGTCGAAACGATCGCACTATCGGACAAAGTCTTTGGGACGGACGGCGCGAGATACCTGGCATTTGCCTCTGCCGATTCCAGTTCGCTTTGGATCGCGAGTCGAACCGGGGTGGGGCTCTGGAACGCAGCCAAGAAGGAGTTTTTCTGGCAGCACGCGACCACCATTGGCTCGATGGCGTCGCACCCAAAGCGCGACTTGGCCGACGTCGACAACGGCGACGGGAGTATCGTCGTGGTTGACGTCGAGGGAACCATTGTGGACGCCGGCTCCGTGGGCGGGAGGAAGATCTCGCTCGCATTTCATCCCAAGTATGAACTGCTTGCGATCGGAGACGAACGCGGGCGGCTCTTGCTCTGGGACTGGCAGGGAATGCGAAGTGTCGCCGCGATTCAACTGGGTGGTCAGGTTTCGGGCGTCGGCTTCAATCACGACGGCACGATCCTCTGGACCATTGCCGGAGGTGAACTGACGATGAGAGACGTCGGCCCTGACGCCCTGCGCGAATTGACATTCCAGCGGACGAATGGCGCGATGGATGTGGACCTGTGGAATCGACTTACGGAGAACCGACCAGTTCCCTCGCAGGACCCGGCGACGAGGCATCGCGACTGACCCGTGGCTGTTTCGGCTGGGGCGTTCGCAGATGCGGAGGGGCTCTCATCAACGCTCCGGCCAACACCCACTTGCCGCTCGACCGCGGTACGGTCCGCCGTCAGAAAGGCGACAAGATCGGCGCCGTAATCGCGAGCAGCCTCCGAACGAGCGAGAAAGAGCGACTCAGTTCACGGGATCTCGGTGACCATTCCGACGGCCACCCTGCGATCGGCTTGGCGCAGGACAGGCTTGGGGTCGGGAATGTGTTTGTCGATCGCGGCGAGCAATTCGCCGATGCATTTGGCCTTCCCCGGGTCGTTCGGCTTTTCCAGTGCCAGGCGACGAATCGTCGCCCAACACGCGGCTTGCTTGTCGTAAACTCCATCGCACTGGTCGCGGCGAGTTGGTAAGATCATATCGAGAGACAAATCTCCCCGCCACCCAGCCAAGTTGCCGGCCGCGTGGCCGAACGAGGTTCGCGAACGGGAGTTGTCGCCTGCGGCCGCAACCAACGTAGCATGGCTCTCCGAGCCGTGGTGTCCCGCTCGCACGGCTCGGGGCGCCATGCTACGAAGATGCGTGCCCGTGCGCGCATCGGACGAACGAAGACCAACCTGGAGGTCAGTTCAGCGACGCGCCCGAGTTGCTGGATCTGCATGATCCCGGCCGGCGGCCTGCTACTGATGCCCGATGGCAGTCACGGCTGCGATTGCGGCCATTCGCCGACACGGAAGAAAATGGCCACAAGAGGCACAAAGAGCACAAGAGAACGTGAGCTTCCTTTGTGACTTCTGTGCCTTTTGTGGCCATTTGGGGCCGACACGGAAGAAAATGGCCACAAGAGGCACAAAGAGCACAAGAGAACGTGGGCTTCCTTTGTGACTTCTGTGCCTTTTGTGGCCGTCCCTGTGCCATTGGAAAACGCTCGACTCCGGAACCAAATCGCGCGTCGAATCAGCCCGCGATATCCTGGTGACCTTTACGATGTGCCCGTCTGATAGAGGGGGTGCTTGCCGATGATCGTGACAAGTTGGACGAGAATCGCGTGTCTGTGGGCCTGGGCAGCGGTGGTTTTTGCGGCGGGCGGCAGCGCGGTTTTGGGGCAGGATCCGCCTGTGGGGATCAACCTGGAAGCATCCGGCAGGGCCGGCAACAAGGTTTGGGCGCCGCGGGCTGCTGCGGCCGATGCGCCGATCGAGGCGGCGCGCGTGCGGATCGTGGATTTCGGCAACGACTTTCTCCGCGGCGGCGACGGGGCGCCGCGGCACCATTTCCACTGCCACCGTTACACCCTGGTGCAGAACAAGGAAACCCGCCTGTGGGAACCGTGCGCCCGGCCGGTAGCGTTCGACCATTCGGTCGACGTCGATGGCGACGGGAAGTTGGACGACGTGGTGGCGTATCACGAGTTCCGTTTGGACCGGCCGTTCAATCCGGTCGCGCCGTGGTACGACACGCTGGCCGGCTCACCGCGCTGGTACGGCGGTCAGGCCCTCTACCAGGCCAACACCGAGACCAGCGGCTTCAGCGAGGACGGTGTGAACCAGGACCACGACGGCCAATTCGCCTGGCCCCGCGAAAATTGGGCCGTGTTCCACGAGACGTACGAAACCTACGGTCCCTATCGCGTGGCCGCCAACTGGCTGTGGCTCAAGCACGACTTCCTCAACGGCGGGGCCGACGGCCGAGTGACCTTCGACGAGCACAGCCGCCTGGCGTTGCTGCTGAAGCGGTACTTCATGTGCGTCGACTCGGTGCGGTTCCTGGTGCGCGACGGAGGGCAGTGCTACTTGTCCGAGTCCACGTTCCGCGATGCGGGCACGCACACGCTCGTCCCTACCAACACCCGCTGGGCCAAGTACGCCCCCCGCGGGCCGCACGTCATCTACTTCGATGCCGCCCAGGCGAAGTTCGAGCCGCACGAATTCGCGGACGTCACCGGCGTGGGCGCGTACTGTTCCAAGGACCCGTTCCTGCCGTCGTACTTCGGCTACAAGTGGTACTCGTTCGAGTGTGACGCGGTGGTGCATCGCCCCCGGCGGCCCAGCCAGAACATCGACATGGTGCTGGTCGCGCCCGGCGAGGTCGCCCAACCGTTCTACATCGCCAGGACGGAGGTGCCGTACGAGCTGTGGAAGACCGTCTTCCGGCAGGCCCGCAGCAACAACTTCGTGCCACCCAGCCAGGGTTTCGGGTTTGAGAAGGACGGCGACATGGGCTCGATGGACTTCGGCGACCAGTCACACAGCCTCCAGGAGCCGGCGACCGATTTTACCTTGCACGATGCGGCCGCCTGGTGCAACGCGCTGTCGGAGTTGGAGGGCCGCACGCCCGTGTACTACGAAAACGAGGCGCTGACCAAGCCTCTGCATGAAGTGCGCCGCAGCCCCGCGTTTCGCCAGCCGCATCGGCTGCCGACGCTGTACGTCAAATGGGCCGCTGACGGATACCGGTTGCCGACGCCGTCGGAATGGGAACTGGCGTGGATGGGCCAAAAGCCTGCGGCCGACAACGCGGTCATCGCGGAAAACTCGCAAGGCCGGACGCAACCGGCCGCAACGAAGAGGCCGAACTCGCTGGGACTGCACGACATGCTGGGCAACGTGTGGGAACTGGTTTGGACCTTCGGCGACAGCTACGACCCCGAACGGGCCCCGGCCGTCACGGTGCTGGGCGGCGACTTCCTGTACCCCGCCGACCCTTCGAAGCGTTCAGCCGACCCGTCCGGCGATCGGCCGTACGCGGGCAGCTACAACATCGGGCTGCGGTTGTTGCGGCGCGAGGCAGGTGCTGCGGCGCCCAGTCAAGGGCAGCCCGCCCCCGACGTTCCGGTCTGGACGATCGCCAAGGACGCGATCGCTCAAGCCAGCGCGGTGGCCGCGAAGCCTGACGTGAAGTTGGAGCTGGTCCCGGTTCCCGGCGCCGACATCGAGATGGCCAAGACCGAGACAACATTCCGCCTGTGGAAGCAGGTTCGCGACTGGGGCTCGGCGCACGGCTATCAGCCCGACTTCGACGGCGACATGGGCTCGATGGACTATTGGGGCTTCGACCCGGTGAGCGGCCGGTCCGAGCCGCCCGGAACGCACCGACCCGACGAGCCGGTGACGGACGTGACGGTCTACGACATGGCCGTGTGGTGCAACGCGCTGAGCGAGCTGCTGGGCCGCAGGCCGGTGTACCACGCCGAGCGCGAGCTGAAACAGGTCTACCGCCAAGCGGTGAAGTACCGGCCCGTCCAGTTCCATTTTCCCGAAGACTTTATCGAGAAATATGGCGAGCCGGACGCGGCGGACACGCGCGCCGTGCCAATGGGCGCGGGCGCGTCGGCCGCGCCCCCCGGCGCCTTTGCCGAGGACGCCGCCGAACGGGGGCTGCCCAGCCTGTATCGGGACCCGGACGCGGACGGCTTCCGCCTGCCTTCTCAGACCGAGTTTCTTCAGGCGGCGTTGCCCGACAAGCAGAAGTACCCCTGGGGTGACAATCCTCAGGGCGTGTTTCAACATGCCTGGTTCTTTGACAACGCCGGAGGCACAACGCACTCCGTCGCGCAGCAGAAGTCCTCGGCCTTGGGGCTGTACGATCTGTTCGGCAACGTCAGCGAGTTGAGCAATCCGCCCACGGAAGGCGAAAAACGGCCGTGGCGTCTGGGAGGATCGTTCGTAGACCTGACGGTCGGCGAAGCAGGCGGCAAGAGAAACAGCGACGCTCCGCCGCCCACGTGGCCCTATTGCGACACGGGCTTCCGCGTGGTGCGGCAGGTTCCCAAGATGTCCGCGGGCCGCGCGGAGTGGCCGGTCTCCGCGTTGTGGCCGGTCTCCGACCGAGCCACCGCTTCGACCATAGGTCTCACATCGCCGGGGGCAAACCTGCAGTCCTCGGCTTCGGCGGGGTCGGGAGGCCCGCGCCGAGCGCAGGCAGAACCGCGCGAAGCGAGTGAACCGCGTCAAGCGCGTCTGGCCGTAAACGCGGCTCAGTTCGATCCGCTGCAAGGCCGAGTCCATCGCGCCAACCTGTACCGCAACGGTGAGTTCCAGGCCACCGGAGTCACCGCCGAGCCCAAGATCAGGTGGTCCTTCAAGTCGGGCGGCGCGGTCAAGAGCAGCCCGGTCGTCCTGGACGGCATGGTCTATTTTGGCAGCTACGACGGCTGCATTTACGCCCTCAACGCAACCACCGGCACGGAGGTTTGGAAGCACAAGACCGGCGAGCGGGTCAGCGGTTCGGCAGCCGTGTGCGACGGCGTGGTGTACCTGGCCGGCCAGGACGGGAACCTTTATGCCCTGGGCGCCAAGAACGGTGCGCTGAAGTGGAAAACCAAGTGCGGCGAACGCCTGGCCGGTTCGCCGGCCGTGGCCTATGGCGTGGTGTTTATCGGCTCGGGCAATCGGTGCGGGAGCGATCAGGCGTCGATGACCGCCGGCCCGGTCGTGGGCCTCGACGCCCGGACCGGCCAACGGATCTGGGAGAGCGCCGTCAGCGGCGGCGAGTACCTTGCGGCCGTGTGCCTGGATGCGACGCGAGTTTTTCCCAACGGACCGCAAGGCAATTTCGTCGTGGACCTCGCGACGGGCGAAGCCGTGGGCAGGCCCAGCCGCGGCTGGAGCCATCAGAATCGCGGCTTCACCGACATGGTTCGCTGGGAAGACCTGCTGATCGTCCCCGGCGGGATGAAAGGTTCACTGTGCGTACACAAGATCGCCGACCAAGCCCGGGAGTTCAAAGCCACGGAGTTGTGGAAGCTGCCGTTGAGCGGCGAGGACGCGGAGATCAACAACGGCGGCGTGCCCGGCTACGAGATCCTGGCCACGCCGGCGGTCAGCCGCGGCCGGCTGTTCGTCGGCTGCAACGATGGGCGGCTGTACGCTTTCGACGTGCGGACCGGAAAGCCGCTGTGGCGGTTCCAAACCAACGGCCCCGTCCAGTCGTCGCCCTCGGTGGCCGGCGATACGGCCTACTTCGGTTCCTGGGACGGCCACCTGTACGCGTTGAACGCCGCCGACGGCTCGCTGCGCTGGAAGCTCGATCTGGGCCAGATGCCCGAGGCTGTCGCCGACCAGTACAAGCTGGCAGGCGACGAGGGCGGCCGGATTATCTCCTCGCCCTGGCCTGCCGATGGCGTGCTCTACGCCGGCTGCGACAACGGGTGCCTGGTCGCCGTCGAAGGCCAGTAGGCCGGCTCGGCGGCGCGACGGGACAGTCACCTCCCGGAAACGGGTGAATGCTGGAAATCCTGTGTGAAAACTGTTAAGGTAGCGGCAGACTTGATTCGTGATCTCGGCCCGAAGCCATCAACGACGGCCAGTTCCTCGCCCCGCGCCTGACGCGCGGCCAACTGGCCGAGGTCATCCGCCGTCCGGCCCGGCTGTTCGGCGCGCGGATCGACGAGCCCTTGGTCAATCGCCTGTTGAACCAATTGGGCAACGACCCCGACCAGCTTCCGGTCCTGCAGCACGCCCTGATGCGGATGTGGACGCGAAAGCAGGCGGCGCAGGCTTCGACGAGTGGCTGGAGCGGCAGGAGAAGCTGTTTGCCATGGGCGGCCCGTGCGACGCGCCGACCTGGGACGAGTACCAGGCTTGGGAAGCTCAACAGCCCAAGCAGCGCCGGTAGGAATGCGGTCATGCCTCGGCGGGAAGCGGGCGTTTCTTGATGTCCAGCACCACGAATTACGATTGCCCGATTTCTTGTTTTCCTGCGAGCATTTCGTAGAACGGAATTCACTCCGGTTGGAACGGATTGAAATCCGTTCTACTTTGGTTGCGGCCGCGCCGCGCTGGGATTCTTGATGCGGGAACCAGTTCTTCCTCGACTTGCCCTCACCTGGGCATGCGGATTGGCCGCAATACCGGCGGCTAGCGCCCAATGCCGCTTCCTTTGTAGCGGCACGGCGCGAGCCGTCCGGTATTAAAGTCGGAAAACCGGGCGGCTTGCGCCGCTCCGCTAACAAATACGCTCCCAAATGGTCCCAAAGTAAGTGGCATTGGGCTAGCGCCGTGCCGCTCACTTGTCACCTGACAGTTATTCCTCAAACGGTGCTTACCGGATAAACAGGAACGTCGTCCAGGTCCTCGTAAACCACCGTGCCGCTGGACTCAGAGAGCGGAACCGGAGCCGAGGTTGCTCCCGCCTTGCGTTTTCTTTTTTGACGCGCGGCGGCGGATGTACCGAGCTGCCGCGAGGGCCAGTACCAAGGGGACACCCAGCGCCAGTCCGGCTTGGCCCCAAGCGGAGAAGAGCAGAATCTTGTGCGTCAAGGCGGCGTGGTCGTCGCGGTTCTTGGGCAGTTGACCCGAGTACTCCGCCACGTGGTGCAGCAGACTGACGGCCAGCGATTGGTCGGGGATCTCCTGATGGCAGCCCAGGCAGACGCAGCGGCGGTCCATGTTGGCCCGCTCCTCGTTGTTCAGCGGGCGGTCGAGGCGGAAGTGATGGCCCACGGTCTGGAGTTGCTGGCCGTCTTCGGTCACCACCTGCGACCAGTCGTAGCCCAGGCCCTCGATCGGTTCCGCCTGCGGGCGCGTGCGGTGCGGAAGCACCTGTTGGTCGGCGGTCTCCAGATCCACGACCAGCGGCTGGTCAGGTGGGCGCGTCGTTTTGCCGCTGCCCAGTCCGTAGCCCAGGGCCTTGTCGGACAGGTGGCACGACTCGCACGTTCGCGCCTCTTTGGTCGTGGTATGCGGCTGGGTGGGGCTCATGTCGATGGCCAACTGCCCTTCGTCGCCGCCGCCCTCGGTGCCCGCAGGCGTGCGGAAGATCGTGTTCCGCAGGATCGGCTGACCGTCCGGGCCGATCACGGTAAAGACCGGCTGGCAGCCAGGCGTGATCGGCGTGACGCGGCCCTCGCCGTTGATCCCCAAAACCGGCTCTTCCCAGCGGGTGTACGAACGAGATTCGTCCATCACACCGGGAATCGTCGTGTCGTAGCCGCTTTCGCCCCGGTCCGCAGCGCATTCCGGACGGGCGTGCCGATGGCCCGCCGCCAGCCAGTCGAAAGACGACTTGTTGCCGGAATAGTCGATCCGCACGTGGCAGCCGTAGCACTGCGGAGACCACGACGTGTGGCAGGTGTAACATTCGATCTTGCGGATGTGCGGCTGGACCACCTCCATCGCAATGTGTCCGGCCTGACTCAACCCTTTTTCCTGTTGGATCATTTTCAGCGGCTTGAGCGGAAGGTCCTTGCCGCCGGAGCAATGGACGACCACGGCGTCGCCGTCGCGGATCACCTTGGGCATCGGGTTGCCGCGGGCGGTCAGCAGGTAGCCGTCGCGGGCCGGGTAGACCGTGCCTTGCTTGGATTGACGCAGGAGTTCCGTCGCGGTTCCCCGGGCCGGTCCGCTGGCCGGGGGCGTGTCGAACTCGTCGCCGTATCCGAGCGGCAATTCCCAAGGAAAGGCTTGCGGCGTCCCGTGGCAATCGGCGCACTCGATCTCGACCGCGGCCAGGTTGCTGGCTGCCAAAAACCCGTCCCCGTGGACGTCGATCGTCGTATGGCAGTCGCCGCACAACATGCCTTTCTGGTAATGCACGTCCTGGTGCATGGCCAGGTAGTGCTTGCCGCGCAGCTCCGGCGCCAGGCCGCCGTCCGCGGTGTACGGCGAGGCGTAGGGCGTTTCCATCAGGCCCTGGAAGCTGACGCCGATCCGCTTGCCGCGGTTGTGGCAGACCGTGCAGGTGTTGATTGGGACGCCGCTGTATTGCGTGCCGTGAACGTCGACTTTCGTTTTCCGGGACGACTGGATCGAGTGAACCAGCACGCGTCCGGTCTTGTCGCGGGGGATGGACGGGTCGCCGCCTTCGTAGAACCCCTCGGTGCTGTAGGGCAGGTGGCAAGACGAGCAGCCGATGCCGCGGAAATCGCCGCGGGTCTCGCGGCCCTTGACGCCGTGGTGGCAGCGCTGGCACTGGTTCCGCATGTAAGTGAACGCGGCCAATTCGGGATGGTCTTTCAATTGCGACAAGTCCGTCGGGGCGGCGGGCAGCGCTTCGTGGCGGTCCACGAACACCTGCGGTTCGAGCGTCTTCAGCCGCTGCATGTAATCGCGGTACAGGTCCGTGCCCCAACGCTGCTTGGGGTCTTTCGGGTTCTCGACGTCGTAGTTGCCCCAGCGGTGTTCGTAGCCCGTCAGCCCGCCGAACGACCAGGCCGTGCCCTGGATTTTGCCGGCCTCGGTCATCATCAGGCTGTGCCACTGGACGCCCACGTGGTCCTCGTGGCACTGGCCGCACGTCTTTTCGTTGACCCAAGGGCTGGCCGGCGCCGGGTAGAACTCCGGCCCGCGGTGCGCGCCGTCCTTGTCCTTCGCCAGCGGATCGCCGCCGTGACACACGACGCAGCCCTGCGGATCGCTCTCCGCGTCGGCCAGCTCGATGATCTGCCGGAGCATCTCCGAGCCGGCTTCGCGGATCGGCTCGATCCCCTCGTGGCAGGCCAAGCAGCCGCCTTGCGATCCCGGCGCCGGCTCCGCGGCGCGTGCGGAGAACGCCGCCAGGGTGACGAGCACCAGGCAAGGCGAAAAGGATCGAACCGTAAACTGCATGATTTCCTCCCTCGCCGTGGTCCAGATGATTGACGAGTAGTGCGTCCTTCAAACAATCATCTTCATGCTTGTTGACCCGCTACCGTCGAAGAGTATATTTTTAATGGATGTACAAGTCAATTGATTCGCAAGAGCGTGTTTAGCCGGCGTTTCTGGCACGTAGCCGCATTCGCCAGAATGCGGGCACAGGGCAAACGCCCGCATTCTGGCGAATGCGGCTACGGGAATGTCGTCAAGATTTCCGGCCATACACGCGAAAGCCCATCTTGCAGCAACCCGAGGGAGTCCAAGCGATGCACGACGCAAGTTCGATCCTGGCGGACATCACGCTTCATTTCGGCGTCTCGGAATCACCCGCACTGTTCCGGCAGCTGGCGGCCAACGCCAGCCTTCTGGCCGCCACGTGGCGGCACTACCAAAGTGTCATGTCCGGAGGCCGGCTAGATTGCCAAGACAAGGAAATCATCGGGTTGTGCGTAGCGGCCGCAAAATCGAACGAGTACGTAACGGCGCTGCAGCGGCGGCAGGTGTCGCGCGGAAATCGGGCAGCGGATGAGGAATTGGAGGCACTCGCGGTGGCCGCCTTCTTCGAGGGCTTCGACGCCTTTGCCCATGCCCTGCACGTGGACTCGGACCTGCGGCCGCGTCGGCTGGAAGCGGGCGACCTGTCGCTGATCGACCGCGAAATCGACGTGAATGTGCCTTACGTTCTCGATTCGGACGACCCCGTGGTGGGCCAAGTCTACGGCGAGATCAAGGCGAAGATGGGCATCCCGTTCATCCCGAATATCTTCAAAGCCCTGGCCCATCAACCGGCGATGCTGCAAGCCAAGTGGGAGTGCTACAAAGCCATCATGCTGGCCGGCCGCTTGCGGCGGCGGACCAAGGAGATGATCGCTATCGCCGTCTCGGCCGTCAACGGCTGCTTCTACTGAGTGGACGCTCATACGGCTGCCGGTCGGCAGCTTGGATTGTCGGTGGCAGACCTGGCCGAGTTGGCCGCCGTGACCGACTTGTTCAGCGGACTCTGCACGTTGGCCCACGGACTGGGGCTGCACGCGGAGGAGTTGTGAGAACCACCCGGCCTGACATCTGGAAGGGAAGTGTTGCATGATGAACCGCGACCGCGATGCTGAGTCCGAAGGAGATGCATTCGGCAATCAGAATCCCGATGAGTCACTCCCCGTCGAGGACGACGCCGACGATGGTCTTGACGACCGCGATGGTGTCGAATCACCCGCCGGAGCAGGTGACGGCTCACCGCCGGCGACGCCGCAACGCATGTCGTTCGGTGCTTTTTTGCTGGGCGTGTTCATCTTTGTGGGGTTCCCTGCCTTCTGGACTGCCGCGGCGCCGGTCAGCTACGTTCGCCTGGAACGACACGGAGACGAGGTTCGCGCCTCGTCAAAGACGTGCCTGCTGTTCTTCGTCCCCTACCGGTGGCAGTGCGTGGAACGTGTGATCGGCGTCAACGACCGGTTCCGGGCCGGCGAAGTGACGCGGAGTTCGCACCGCCGCTCAACCCGGACCGAGGACGAAGCGTTCCTGATTTTGCACGGTGAGGCGGAAGGCGACTTCCTGGAAGTCCCCGTGTCGCCGGCCAGCATCGAAAGCCGAACGGACATGGCGGAGCAGTTCCTCAAGGACCGCGCCGCACTGGAACTGCGGCTGTTTTGCGTCTCGAACTGGAAGTTTGCGATTTTCGCTGGCGGCGTGATCTCGCTGTTGACCGTGTTATGGGCGGTCGGCACGCTGCTGGCGATCGTCCGCTGGTTCCTGCGGCTGGCCGGCCTGTAGGGCGGCGCCGAAGGAATGATCCCGGGATTGCCGGATTTCTCGTTGTCCTGCGTGCAGTTTGAACAGGAGAAAACAGAGAGAATAGAGAAAAAGCCGGTCCTCCGTTTTCTCTGTTTCCTCCTGTTCCAAGATTTGAATGTACTTGGTTGCGGTTAAAGGCCGTATTGGTGAACGATGGATCTTCTCGAACCCGAACACCACTTGGGCCGCGAGCAGTGGGGGATTCCCGAGACTCGTGGGCAGCGCATGTTGAGCTGGAACGGCGCGATTCAGTTCGTGTTGCCGCTGCTGTCGTGGGTGGCCGCCGGGGGCATGGTTGTTGCCTGGATGACGACCGAACCGCGGTCCTGGGCCCATTTCGCGCTGGCGGCTCAATTGCTGATCCTGGCCGCTGCCGTATCCGGCCGCGCTATCTACCTGGCTGGCCGCCCGGACATCCTGATTTGCGAGGCGGGGCTGCTGTTGGGCCGCACCGCCAAATGCCGGCGAGAACTGCGCTGGGACGAGTCCTTTACGTGCTACTGGAATCCGCGACGCGCTCAGCGGCTCGTCGTGAAAGCGCCCCACGAGATCTTGGAGTGCTGGATTCCCGCCGACAGCCGCGAGCGACTGTCGGCGGAACTTTGCCGCCGGGGAAAGTGGGCCGTTTCTTCGGAATGAGGATCTTGGTGTTCACAGGTCGCTCAGGACGAGATCGACAGCATCGGCAAAATCCTTGCCGGTGACGTCCGTGACGCGATCCTGCTCGTCGTCAAACAGGAACCAATCCAATTCAGCGGCGCCGGTGAGCGTGTCGGCAGCGTCGTCGTTGAAGACGGTAGCGTCCGGGCCCCGGGGTTTGAAGTGGTATTCGTTGTTGACGCCGCCGCTGCCGATACCGCTCAGGTTGGCAATTCGAGTGGAGACACAAACTCTTAACCGCAGCGGGACTCCGCGCCTTTTTGCTCCCGACCAGCCGCGGTTGTGCCGATGGCTTGTTTCAGTCCCACCAAAAGTGGATCCGGTTGGCAGTTTCCAGCTGCTTCTCAAAAACGGCGACTCTGTCCGGGGAACAGATGTCCGGGTTAAACGCGATCAGTTTCTGTGCCCAGAGCCGGGGATTGTCAAGCGGCTTTTCGAGTTCGATTTCAATCGTATCGGACTTGCAGGCCCGCAGCGCAAAAGGATGCTCCTGTTCGAACTCGCGGAACCAGGCGATTAGCTCCCGATTGCTGAGTTCGTCGTCATTGCCGCGGGTTCCGCAGGCCGCCATGACCGCGAAATGATCGCCGGCGGGAATCAGCAGCAGGAACCGCGTCAGCGGGCCGCAGCCGAGGGGCACGCCTGCGTCGAGGAGATGAAAGCCTCGCTTGGCGATCCGCCCGCGAAGCTCGTCGACGACCGCCTGAACTCGCTCGGCGAGCGATTGGTAGTTCTTGCGGAAGTTCTTCGACCAGTTCCAAATCGCCTCCGTCTGGTCGGCGGAGACGCCTCGCGACCGCCCAATGCAGCGCGGCAGGCGCGCCTCCGCCAACCGCGTTGACGTCCGCACCCGCCTGGAGCGGGAGCTTGATGGAACCGATCGCTTCCGCCCAAGCGGCACTCTGCAAGAGGGTATCGCCCGTGTGGTCCCGGATATTGCAGTTGGCGCCGGCCTGGAGCAAGACGCGGACGACGCGGATGTGATCGTTCGTGACGGCCGTCCACAGAGGCGTTTGCTCCAGAAAGTCGCGGGCTTCCAGATCCGCTCCCCCGGCAATCAGCAAGCGGGCGATACGCGCGCTGCCACATTCGGCCGCCCAGGACAGCGGCGTGTAACCGAATTCCGCTTCCCGGATGTTCACCGGTACGCCTTGCCGGACCAGCTTCTCGACCATCCCGGCGTCACGGGCCTTGACTGCGGCCAGCAGCGTGCGCCCCGAGGCCGCGATTCGTTTTTCCAGCAATTCAACGATGTCCCGCTGCCGGCCTTCGATCGCCAGATCCAGGGCCGTCGCTCCCTCCCCGGTCGTCGTCCGCGGATCGGCGCCGGCGTCGAGCAAGAGCTTGACCAGCTGGAGATCGCCGCCCCCGACCGCCGCCAGCAGCGGCGTCAGTTCGTCGTCTTCTCGCAGGTTCGGATCGGCCCCCAGGTTCAGCAGACGTTGGACAAGGGGAATGTGGCCGGACTCGACAGCGCGGTAGAACGCCAGCCAATTCGTGACGGCAGGATCCGCTCCGCGGTCCAACAGCAGATCGGTAACCTCGTCATTCCGCGAGCTGATCGCATGAACCAGTGCGGTCTGGGAATCCCCACCGGGCCGATTGATCTCCGCGCCGTGTTCCAACAACGCGGCCGCGATGCCCGCCTGTCCGCTGCTGGCGGCCAGGATCAGCGGGGTCACCCCTTCGTAACCACACTCGTCAGGGTCCGCGCCCCCGTCGAGCAACTTGGCGACTTGATTCAGATTTCCCGCTTGAACGGCGTTCAGCAATTCCATGATCCGCTCCGCCACCCGCTGGTCGTATCCGCCGGACATCGCCGCGGCCAGTCGTGGACATCGTGGCGCGGAGCCGAACCGAGAACGCCCCAGAAGCGAGCATTCTATTTGACACGACAGCTTCCCAAGAGTGCTTTGAAGATATTCATTGCTCATCCATAGATCAAGTACCGGCGCGCGGTCGCGAACCAGCCCAGTGCCGGACAGGGGGAGTACTTCAGGGCGCGATTGACTTACCGGACAAGCGAAACGAGGACGAAGCGATTCTTGTGCCTGAGCCACTCGCGACTCGGTTGCCAACCCTTTACGCAGCACGCCATGCCAAGGGTATTTCGTTTGGACGGTTCCCAGTGTTTTTGCCACCCCGGCCCGCGGCCGAAAAGTTTTTTTCCGCCGCGTGAAAGGTCTCGGCCGCTCCCGAGTAGTACCTGGTGTGAACGCGACACTTCTCACCCAGAGCCCAAGGAGCGAACCGATGTTTGAACTGTGCAAAAAAATCCGTGACCGCCGCCATCGCCGTTGCCGCAGTACGGCCCGTAAGTCCCGAAGGAATCCCACCGCCAGGCTGGGCATCGAGTCCCTCGAACACCGGCAACTCATGGCCGCCGATCTCGGCCTGGGCATGGGGCCCTCGCTGCCGCCGACCTGGCCGGACTTCCGCGAAGCCATTTCGCTGGACGTCGAAGCCGGCCTGATCGACATCGTGGGATCGCCCGGCAGCGACACGGCGAGCGTCAGCGATTACCGCGGCGGATATCGCGTGACGCTCAATAGCGCCACGACCGACATTCCGGCCGCCGACGCCGCGAAATACTCCCGGATTTCCTTTGCCGGCGGTTACGGCGGCGATACGTTCACCAACTCGACGTCGTTATCCAGTACGGCGGACGGTGGGGCGGGCGGCGATACGCTCACCGGCGGCTCCGGCGCGGACACGCTGTCCGGCGGCGACGGCAACGACACGATCGCGGGCCGCGGCGGCAACGACACCATTACGGGCGATGCCGGCGACGACACGCTCCACGGTAGCGAGGGCGACGACTCGATCCAAGGCGGCGCCGGCGCGGACTCGCTGTACGGCGGGGCCGGAGCGGATGAGATCGACGGCGGCGACGACGGGGACAGCATCGACGGCGACAGCGGCGACGATACGATCGACGGCGGGGCGGGCTCCGACACCATCGACGGCGGGGCCGACAGCGACACGATCCGCGGCGGCGCGGAATCGGACATCCTGTCCGGCGGCAGCGGCAACGACACGATGGAAGGAGGAGACGGCAACGATACCATCCACGGCAACGAGGGCGCGGACGAGCTGCACGGCGGCGACGGGGCGGACGACCTGCACGGAGGCACGGGCAGCGACTCGCTGGCCGGCGATGCGGACAACGACGAGTTGTACGGGGACGCGGACGGCGACGTGCTGCACGGCGGCAGCGGCGATGATGACCTGTACGGCGGCGACGGCGGCGACGACCTCTACGGGGACTCGGGCGACGATGTCCTGAAAGGCATGGACGGCGACGACGGGCTGTACGGCGGCGCGGGCAGCGACGAATTGTACGGCGGCGACAACGAGGACCGGTTCCTGGTCACATACGGCAACCGGGAGGACGAGGACAAGACCAGCAGCGATGCGCTGCTCACGTTCCGCGACGGCGACGCGGACTGGACCGAAGACGAAATCGAAGCGATCGACGAAGCGTTTGCCACGTTGCACCGCTATACCGGCGACAAGACGCTGCTGGAGCGCAAGTCCGGCAATGCCTTGACGATCTACCGCGAGGCGGTGCATCCGGACAGCACGGCGACGTCGTTCGTTCTGGGCATGAACAATGATGGGGGCGAAATCTACTTCTACGACGCGGCCTTCAGTTCGTCGGTGCCCGTCATCCAAGTCGTCTTTCACGAAATCGGGCACAATTGGGACGACGAGAGTTCCGTGTGGTCCGAATTCAAGGACGCCAGCGGCTGGGACGCGATCGGCTGGAGGGAGGACAGGGATTCGGACCAGAGCACCAGCGGAGACGCGGAGTGGTACTACGACCGCGGAGCGGATTTCGTCGAAGACTATGGGGCCAACAACCCCTACGATGACTTCGCGTGTGTGTTCGCGCTGTTCTTCATGGACCAGCACGGCGACGACTACTACGCCGACGGCTCCTTTGAATCGACCGCGGACCTGATCGACAGTATCAGCGACGACGATGACGACGAAGACAAATGGGATCTGGTGTCGGGATACCTGGCGTCGCTGTAAATCCTGGCGATGCCTTGCCGCCGGGTTGCGGTGCGCCGGCATCGGTCACGACGGGGTCTGTGTCGCGTAGCGACCTCATGAACGTAGCCGTGGGTTTCAACCCACGGTGGAAGTCCCGCCGGGATGCCGCAGTCGCGCAGCGACGGCTGATCCGGCGAACGCGTCAAGCCGTGGGTTCAGTCGTCGCTACGCGACTCGTTCGCGTCATCATGGACATGGGCGAGTACGGCGGCCTGCCCCGGGAGCAGAACGGTTGCAGCGATCCGGGCATCATCGTTTTATCGGGTGGCAGCGATCACGAAACAACGTCCTCTCGATGACCAACCAACCCCTGGGCGTTCGCCAAAGCCCCCGGTTTTTTTTGAATTGGATGCCACGGGCTTGCACCGTGGAGGCTCACGTTTCTCGCTACACGAGGCGACCCATTCCCCGTTTTCCTCCCCCGCATCTCCCGCGGCGGCTTCGCCGCCGCGGGAGATGCGGGAGGAGGCGCCAGTAGGGATCGCAAGTGTGTAGCCAGAAACCGAACAATCCGCTGGACAAGCCAGCGGGATTCGGGACGAACAACGACAAACAACTTGGGAAGCGACTTCGTGAGCATCGCGGTGCGCAACTCGTCAGCCGGAATTGGCCTAGCACCGTGCGAGGGAATCACTGTCCAATATCTCCGTGGCGTAAGCTTCCAGCTTGCGGCAGATAGCGGAATCGCAAGCTGGAAGCTTACGCCGGGCCTCGCAAGCTGGAAGCTTACGCCGGGCCTCGCAAGCTGGAAGCTTACGCCACTTGTTTGTCGAACGGTGCTCAACTCGCGAACTCTTGCAGGTCTTCCTCCGCCGCTTGGCGCAGCTGTTGCGGAAAGTCCGGAAAGGCGGAGACGACACGGACCCAGTTGGGAATGGCTTCACCGCCGGCCGGTTCGCGCTGGAAGATCTCGCCCGCCACGACGATCTGTTGCGCAAATCCCTCGACGGTCTGCTCTTCCTCGTGACGGTCAAAGTGCAGACCGTTCATCAGCGCGTCGGCATGATAATGGCGGATGGCGTCCTGCGCGGCACGCAAGTAGGCGGACCGCAGGGTAATGAAGTGTCCCGGCTGCAGCACCGTTCCCATGCTGGACAAGGTGCGGAAAATGCTGGTCAAAATATCGACGGCCATTTTCATCAGGCCTTTGCTGGGATCGTCCAGCGAAAGCGCCTGATGCTTGTGCTCGTACTGGCGGCAAACATCCACCTGGCAGACGCGTTTGATCGCCGTGTTGCGGAAGACTTCGGCCAACGTCCCGACTTCCAATCCCCAGTCGCTGGGAATCCGGTTGGATCGGGCCAGGTTGGACGTCACGGCAAACTCGCCGGACAAGGGATAGCGGAAGGAATCCAAGTAGACCAGGAACCGGTCGTATCCCAGCAGCGAGATCAGGGCCCGCAGCAGAGGCGAAACGAGCAGCCGCACGACACGGCCGTGCATGCGGTCGGTGACCCGCGCGTAGTACGCCTTGCAGAACTCGAAGTCCATGCTGGGGTGGACAATCGGCAGGCACAGCCGGGCGAGCATTTCGCGATCGTAATTAACGATGTCACAATCGTGCAGAGCAAAGACCTCCAGCCGGGGGTCCGCCAGCAGGTACCCGAACGCGGTCCACACGGAACGCCCCTTGCCCGGCGTCGACACGGTCAAGCCGGAATCGTTGAGTTGCTGGTACAAGCCCTGTACGCGCGGGCCGTCCGTCCACAACACGCGGACGCGATCGCCCAGCACGCGGACTTTCGCCACCGCTTCGCGGAAATCATCCGCCGCCGGGGCCAACCCCAGAGCGACCACGATTTGTTGAACATAGCGGACAGCGACCAAATCCTCCACGATTCGGGGAAACGGATCGGCCCGCATGTCTCCCGCGGTGACGGGCAGCACGAGCCCGACTTGGCAATTGACGGCGAATCGTTCGAGCATCCGCTCCAACCGTTCCCGCTGAATCGTTCCCAAGTCGTGGATCGTCGCAATCAGGCCGTGTTGGAAAAAGTCTGCCATCGGTCTGTCTCCTCTTAGCTCGTAAGTTCCAACCACACCGTCTCGTACGGGCCCAGGACGACTTGCGCCGCCTGCGGCCACGGGCGCCCGCTGATCAACTCCCGCACCGGACCAAGAGGGATTTCCGCGGGAAACGGCCAGCGTTGCTCCTGGCCGCTGACGTTCACCAGAGCCAGGACGCGCTGCCGCCCATCCAGGCTGGTCCGCAGCACGGCGACCAGCCACGCCGGAACATTTGGCCACACGTGCTGCGGTGCGTCCGGGTGAAAGGCCGGCTGCATGCGCCGCACGGCGAGCAGCTGCCGATAACCGGCCAACACGCGGGCTTCCCGGCTGGCCGGCCGCTCCAACGCCGCACTTAGTTCGACGCCCGCAAACTTGCGGCGATTGATGCGGCGTGCCTGCCCCGATTGCTGGACGCCGTCCACATCGTTCTCGGCGCCGAAGAGGCTGGAAAAGTATACGGCGGGAATGCCGCGCAAGGCGAGCATCAGGGCCTGGGTTCCCAGATAACGCCGCACCTGCAGGTCCGTATCCCGGCTGCCCGGCTCGGTCACGGCATCGAAGTAGGTGACGTTCAACTCGTACGGCAGGTCGCGGCCGCCGGGACCATGCCGGGTGCTGACCAGGCCGCCACGGGCCCGGATCGTGTCTGCCAGTCCGAGGAACCGCTCGACCGGAACCAATCCCTCCAGCGGCCGCACCCCGATGCCATCGTGCGAAGCCGTGAAATTGAGGAACGCGGCGCCGGGCGGAGCCGGAACCAACTCGGCCAGCCAATGCACCAAGGGCCGGGCGTCCTCGTTCAGCCACGCGTCCAGCACCAGCGGCGGCAGGCTGAACTGATACACCATGTGAGCTTCGTCGCCGGCGCCAAAGTAACTGACGTTTTCGGCATGCGGCACGTTCGTCTCGGTCAGCAGCAGGACTTCCGGCGCGGCCCAGGCGAGCAGCTCGCGCAGGAATTGAACCACCGCATGCGTTCGCGGCAGATGAATGCATGCCGTCCCGATTTGCTTCCACAGATAGGCGATCGCGTCCAGCCGGATGATTCGCGCACCCTGCTGGACATACTGCAACAGCACCGCGGCCATCTCCAACAGGACCTGCGGCTCGGCAAAATTCAAGTCGACCTGATCGGCGCTGAACGTGGTCCAGACATGGCGCGGGCCGCGGGCCGTTTCGAATTCCGTCAGCAGCGGCAGGCTGCGCGGCCGCGTCACGGCCGACAAATCCGTCCCGGGATCGACTTCGTGAAAATACCGCACGTAGGGTTCCCGGCCCAGCAGATATTCCTGAAACCAGCGGCTGTGCCGGGACACGTGGTTCAATACCAGGTCGAACATCAGGCCGAAGGAGCGTCTCAATTCGCGCACGTCGTCCCAGCCGCCCAGTTCCGGATCCACGGTCCGGTAGTCGATCACCGAGAATCCGTCGTCGGACGAGTGCGGAAAAAAGGGTAACAGGTGGACGACGTTGAACATCTCGTCGCATCGGTGGCGGAGCAGGAATTCGCGCAGGGCGTGCAGCGGGGGCTGACCCTGCGCACGGACGTGATCGCCGTAGGTAATCAACACCGCATCGCGTTCGTCCCACGGCGGCGCGGCGGGTTGTCGGGCGGACGGTGCGGCGGCGATCAATTCGGCAAATCGGGACGCCCAAGCCGTGCCGTCCGGTCCGTAGATTTCCGTCAGGCGCTGCCGGAACCGATCGGTGATAGGTGCGTGCAATTCCATGATGCGTTCGCCGCCTACAAGTTTTCCATTCCCGTGATGTTGGTAATCAAGACCCGCAGCCGGCGCCGCAACACCGTGTAGCTGAAAAACGCCTTGCTCAGTTCGTAGTTATGATCCACCATCTCGCGGCGGTAGTCCGGATCGTTGATCACCCGCCGCACCTGCTGTACGAGATCGCGGGTCAAGAACCCGTCCATCGTCACCGTGCGGAATCCGCGGGGCTCGATATCGCTGATGAAAATCGCGTACCGGTTGACGAGGACCGGCTTGCGGTAATAGAAGGCTTCCAGCAGGGCGTTGCCAAAGCCTTCATACAGACTGGGGTAGGTGATGAAGTCGGCCTGAGAATAGGCGTCGGCCAAGGTGTACCGGCGGTGGCCTTCGGCGTCCACCGAGCGGACTTCGCTGACGTGCGTGTGGACAAACCGCAGGTCGACGCCCTCCTGCTCGGCCATTTCCTTCAGGGACCGCATGTACTCGTCGCCTTCGTCGCCGGATTCATGGGAAACGATCAGTTTGCAGCGGGGATCGTTCAGCCGCGCGACCAGATCGATGGCATGCTCGATCCCTTTGCGGGCGACGACGCGCGTCGGCTGCAGGAACAAGATGTCGTCCGGCGACAAGCCCACGTCCTTGCGGAATTCGGCGGCATAGGCGTCCGCGTCGGGCGGCGGCTGCTCGAAGTCCAGCACATTCGGAATCAGGATCGAAGAATCCCCCTTGCGCATGGCCAGTTGCTCTTGCGCCAGCGTGTTGATCGTCACGTGCTGGATGGCCGTCGAGGTGGGGGGAAAGGCCATGTCCAGGACGTCGCCGATGGCGTTCACCGAGAACCGGGTCCGCTCCCAATAGAAGTCGTGATGGTGAGCGATCGTGGGAATCCCGGTTTCGGCGATGAAATGCGTCAGGGCCACACCCAGCGGCACGTGCATCGGAATGCACAGGGCGTTCTCGACGATCAGAATATCGACCTCAAAACGTTTTACGAACTCGTACAACGAATTCTTCAGGTATTCGCTCTGTTCGTAGATCCGCCGGGTCACTTCGGGCGTCCGCGTAAAACGTCCAAACACGCGTTCGTTGATCCAGACGTTGTCGGCATGGGCAAAGCATGCCTCCGGCACGAGCATACTGGTGTTGGGATCGCGGTCCAGCCGGCCGCCGTACCAGTAGCTGGAGTGCTGGTAGTGCCACAACACCTGCGCCCACTTGGCGCTCTCCAGCGAAACGCCGTCGGTGCCCGCAAAACGTGTCGAAACAAAACCAATCCGGCGGCCCATGATCGCTCGCTCCCGCAATCCCAAGTTGACAAATCAACTGCAATGTAACAAATCGGTCAGGTCCGTGACAACCAAGTCGGGCAGGACCCCGGCGCACAGCGGATCGCCCGCGCGCAGGCGGAGACTGCGCACATCGCCCGCGAACAGCGCCGTGCGAAAACCGAGACGAGCCGCCGGGGCGATGTCGTTCCGCAGATCGTTGCCCACGTACAGGACGCGCTCCGGGGCAATCCCGCGTCCGTGGAGGGCCGCCACGGCCAGCCGGTACAAGCTTGTACTTGGTTTAGCCAGGCCGTGCTGATACGAAAAGCACAGCAGGTCCCGTTCGAAACCCAAATCGGCCAGCGTCTGCCGGACCAACGCGGGGAACGCTTCGGGTGTGTAGAACTGGGCGTTGCTGACCAGGCCCAGTTTCTTGCCGGCATGACGCAATCCTTGCAGGGTTGGCAACAGGTGGGGCATCGGCCAGATCGGATTGACGCGGACCTCGAACTCCACCGCCAGAGCCGGCACGTCGACGGCCTCCACGCCCGTGACCCAACCGCGGCCGGCCAATTCCGCCAACGCGTGGCGCCAGACCTGCACAATGTCCACTTCCGGGAAATCCACGCCCGCTTGCCGCGCGATGAGGTGCTCGTGTCCGATCTGACCAAGGAAGACGTCCACCGCCGCGGCGTTTGGCCCGCGCAGCGACACGCCGACGGCCTCGAGCGCCGCCGCCAGCGCCTCGCCGCGGTCGGCGGCAAGGCTCACGCCGATGTCCCCGCTGCCGCTGACCAGCAGCGTGCCGTACACGTCGAACAACACGGCATCCAACGGGCCAAGCGCACGCAGCACCGGCGTTTGGCCGGTCGGCAACGGGGCCAAGGGGCGGCTGTGGCGGCGGATGATTTCACGGCACTGCTCTGTCATGACTCGACGCGGACCGGTTGAAACCTGGCAAGATTGAGGAATTCGTCCAAGATCCGTTCGGCATGAAACGGCCGCGGGCTGGCCGTACGAGGGCTGTCGGCGACGCCGCGATACAACTGGCTCAGCCGGCGTCCGCAAGCGGCCAGCGAGTAGTTGCGGCGAACGATGCTGGCATTCGCCTGCACGACGGGCCCGCAGACGCGGTCCCGCTGCAAGGCTTCGTCGAGCCACGGGTTCAGGCGGCGCAGTCGCCGGCGTCGTTCGTCGCTGTCGGCCACCTGCCGGAGGACCTGTTGTTGCTGCTGCGAGGTCAGCGCGCCAAAATCGATCCGGCCTTCGACAACCAAGCCGTCCAACTCGCGGCGGAACTCGTTGGGCGGCGGCAGAGTCCGGCCGAACTGGGCGAGGGTCGCGCCGTACAATTGCTCGATTTGGCTCCGCCAATCGGCGGCGTCGAGCCAGTCCAGCGGAACGTCGAACCGCGGGCGCAGACGATCCAACTGCAAGCCGGCCGCGCGGAAGTCGGCGGTGATTTCCGGCAGGTCGCGGCCGACCAACATTTGTCCGGCGAGCCACGCCTCCAGGAAGACGAGGCCGAAGCCTTCCGCCACGCTGGTCGTCAGCATCCGGTCCGCCGCGGCCAGGTTCTCGATGTACGTTAACCCCGCTTCGCCCCCGATTTCAAACGCGGCCGGCAATGCCAACGATGCGGCCAGCGTCTTCCAGCGATCATACGACGGACGTTCGACAGGATTCAACGGAGGCACGGTCACGCCCAAATGCCAGGCACCGTCCGCCACAGCCGACCACAGCAGGGCTTCACCCAGGTTCTTTCGCCGGATGCCGCGGATGGGATACAACAGTAGCGGCCGCTGTTCCGGCACGCCGAAACGGCGCGCTAACTCGCGCCGCACCGGTTCGCGCGGCGGCAGCGGCCCCGGCTCTCCGACCGGATTGGGCAAGGCGTGGACTCGTGCAGGATCGATGCCGGCCGCCGTCAAGATCCTCGCATCGCGCTGATTCAGAACGGCATAGTGGACGTGCCCGGCCGGCGGATACAACGCTACGGCCCGATCGGCCCCGGTCTGGCCGCCCGTTCCCGCCCGCAGTTGCTGATAATTCTGCGGACGAAAATCCTCCGCAAAGTCGTGGATCTGCAGCAGCAGCGGCCAGCCGTCGCCGGCCAACTCGGCAAGCGCACCCGGCAGATCGGTATTCTTGCCCAGCGAATGATTGTGAACATGGACGACCGTGGACTCGGGCGATCCGCCCGACTCGGTCAGCGCCGTCTTCAGCCGTGCCGCCAATTCGCGCGGCCCGCACGATTCCCCGTCGTCGTAATCCAATCCCGGCACGACGCGGATCGTGTAGTCCAACGCGTCCGCGTCCGCCAAACGATCGGGCCAGCCGACGGATCGGCCTCCGTGAAGCACGACAACGCGCAAGTCGCCTTCGTCCGCCGCCTGGGTCGCCAAGCCTCGCACGTGGTTGGCGATCACCTGGGTCACGCCGCCGCGGTTCAAGTGGTAATGCACCATCGCGATCAACATGGGCGTTGCGTTTCCTCCTTCCGTGTCGCTGGCATGATCCTTGAATTATTGTACGGGCTGCGGGCCAATCAGCCAGCCCCGCTGCCAAAAGAGGACTCCTGTCGGGTTGACGACGGGACTTGAATCGGGATACAATGTAAGGGTTACGGGCGGAGTTCCGCTGCCGACGCCGCTCCCACGCGTCTCCGCCCCTGGACTTCAGTTCCACGCGATGTCGCTTCGTGCGACTCTCGTCCAAGCGATATAAGGCGGGCGTTCAACCGGAGGAACGCCACAATCCGACTGCCACGGATGGCCCGAATGAAACGGGCAAGCTGTCCACCGCGCGCCGAGATTCCCTGGACTCGGTGTGGCTGGGCGACGAAGGAGGTTCCGATGGCGAACAAACGGGTGCTGCAAGACCCAATCCGTCTGTCTGAGGTCCGGATGGATCATCCGCGGGAGGTGATGGAAGAGATCACCGATTTGTTTTACCAGTCGGCGGATGCGGTGTCGCGGCTGCGCGATCGGATCGCGCGCTTGGCCGATCAGATCGCGAGCCGTTTCGCGGCGGAAGAACAAAGCGGCCGATACGAAGAAGCGTTGTGCCATGCCCCGTGGCTAACGGCGCGCACGCAAGAACTCCAACAGCAGCACGTGCAGTTGATCGAGACGCTTCATGGGATCCGGCGGCTGTGCGAGTCCAGCGACAATCCCGTCGGCTGGTGGCAGCAAGTGCAGCAGGATTTCGAGGACTTCTCCGAACTGCTGCAGGAACACGAAGCCGCCGAGAGCAACCTGTTGGAGGAGACGCATCCGGGACCGACCTGGAGCCGAGACTGAGCGCAAGAAGAGGAATCGCGACCACGAGGGCTCAGACGTACAGAATTCAATTTTCGCGGCCGATCGTCCAGCCACATGGAAAACCTTTCCCCGCGAAAATTGAATTCTGTACGTCTGAGCCCGGCTTTCTCGCGCACGCACCTGCAGACCGTCTGACGCGGGGCGACGGGGGCTAGAACGCGTAGTTCCACCACACGACTGCGGCCAGCACTGCCAAGCACGCGGTTGCCGCAGCAAACAGAATCAGACGCACGCGGAACGCCGCATGCCGCTCCTTGTCCGCGCCCTGTTGCCAGGTCCGGCGGAGCACCGCCAGGGGATCGTCATCGTCCGGTGATTGCTCGCGGCCGCCTTGTGAGCGCGGGGGCGTCTCGTCTTGATCCTCGCCGTCCGCTTGTCGCGGGGCCAGACCGGCTTCCCTGGCCAGTTCCTGCCGCATCTCCGCACGCTCGGCCGCCAAGGCGGCCGCACGCGCCGCGACCTCGGCGCCTTCCGCCTCCAGTTGCCGCGCTTGCTCGGCAAGACGACTCGCCTCCAGTTGGCGAGTGCTTTCCCAGTCCGCAGCCTGGCGGCTCAGTTGCTCCTGCTGGACGCGAAGTGCGTTCGCGCCCGCATTCATTTCTACGTGGAACGTCGTTCGCCGAGTCTCCAGGCCGGCGGCTTCGGCCGCGATCTTTGCCGCCTCCGCTTCCAGCCGCTTCGCCTCCTCCGTCAGCCGGCTGTCCTCCCGCCGGCATTGCGCCTCCCATGTCGTTACCTGACGACTGAAATCTGCCTGCTCTTTGGCCAGCTGGCGGCTGGAATCCGCCTGTTGCGTCCGCAGGGCGGCCAAACGTTCGCTCCATTCCTTTTCGACAGCCTCCTGTTGGCCTGCCAAACGGGCCCGATCGGCGTCCAGCTGCCGTTGCTGCAGGGCGATTTGCTCGTGGAACGTAGCGGCTTCCGCAGCGAACGCGGCCCGCTGGGTTTCGAGACCGGCGGCCTCGGCGGCGATCCGCGCGACTTCTGATGCCAGCGGTTGCGATACCTCGGCCAACCGGAGTTCCTCCTGCTGGCGTGCCGCTTCCCAGGTCGCCACCTGACGACTAAACTCCGCCTGCTGAGCCTGCAGCGCGTCCGAGCGCTCGCGCAGGCCTTTCTCGACGGCTTCCTGCCGGCCTGCGAAGTGGGCGCGATCGGTGTCCAACTGCCGTTGCTGCCCAGCGGTCTGCTCGCGCGACGCGGCCGCTTCCGCTGCGACTGACGCCCGCTGGGTTTCCAGGCCGGCAGCCTCGGCGGCGATCCGCGCGGCTTCCGCTGCCAGCCTTTTGGCCCCTTCGGCCAACCGGACTTCCTCCTGCTGGCGAGCTGCTTCCCAAGTCGCCGCCTGGCGGTTGAATTCAGTCTGCTGTGCGTGCAGCGAATTGGAACGTTCGCTGATCTCTTTCTCGGCCGCCTCCTGCCGGCCTGCGAAGTGGGCGCGATCGGCATCCAGTTGCCGTTGCTGCAGAGCGGTTTGTTCGCGCCACGCCGCCACTTCCGCCACGAACCCCGTTCGCTGCGTTTCCAGGCCGGCGGCCTCGGCGGCGATCCGCGCGGCTTCCGTGTCCAGCCGTTTCGCCTGGCCGGCCGAACGCAGCTCCTCCTGCTGGCGAGCCGCTTCCCAAGTCGCCATCTGCCCGCTTAGTTCTGCCTGCTGCTCCCGCAGCAAGTCGGAACGTTCGGCCGTTTCATGCTCGGCCGCTTCCTGCCGCTCTGCGAAGTGTGCGCGATCGGTGTCCAGCTGCCGCTGTTGCACCGCGATTTGCTCGCGCAACTCGGCCGCTTCCGCTGCGAACGCCGCGCGCTGCGATTCCAGGCCGGCCGTCTCGGAGGCGATCCGCGCCGCTTCCGCTTCCAGCCGTTGCGCCTCTTCGGCCAACCGCAGTTCCTCCTGCCGGCGCGCCGCTTCCCAAGTCGCCACCTGCCGGCTAAGTTCTGCCGGCTGCTCCTGCAGCAAGTCGGAACGCTCGCACATGTCCTTCTCGGCCGCCTCTTCGGCTTCGTCACCGACATCGAGATCCTCGAACACACCGATACCGCTTTTGGTGTCCTCCTCCGGCGACGCCGCGGCCTGGGACGAAGCGGCCGGTTCCGGCGGCAAATAGGAGACCTCGACCTTTCCCAAGATGAGGATGTCTCCCGGGTGAAGCTTGGCGGCGGTCAGTGGGCGACCGTTCAGATAAGTGCCGTTGGCGCTCAGAAGGTCGACCACCCAGCACTCGTCCGCAACCCAAACCAGGGCACAGTGGCAGCCGGAGATGACATGGCTCTTGATGATCATCGAACTCGGTTTGGAACGTCCCAGCACCGACAGTTGTCTGGTCACGGCGCCCCGGCCGATCTCTTGTCCGTGAGCGCGAGCGATCAGTTTCGGGCGAGGTTCAGGCAGCGTCCCCTGCGCATCCAGCTTCCGGCGGGATTTCCCGCCAGGGACCGGCTCGCCGTCGCCCCACGTGACGCGAAGCGCGTAGGGCCCCAGGTGGACGGGACGGTCAGGTTCGAGCCAGCCGTGGGTTTTCTGCTTGTCCGGACGGCCTGGGGCCAAGTCCACGCAGAACACGCCGTCCGGCGTCGCGTGCAGGTACAGCTTGCGGGCGGGAACGCACTGATCCGGCAAGATAATATCGGATCGTGCGTCCGTTCCGACGAGCGCAAACGGTTTGTCCACGACCAGGCTGGTGGAGCCGTCGGGCCCGGCGACGCTGATCCGCAAGGTTTGCTGACACCAGAATTCCGGATGCATCGCCCTCTCACATCACCAAACAGGGACCAAGTCGCTTGCGCAGATCGGACCAACCGAACGCGAAGTGCCCCGTGCAAGAGCGGGGTCCGGTTTGACAGACACCAGGCAGCACGGACCTCCCATTGTTGCCTGCCAGAGGGGCCATACGCAATCGCTCGTTTGGTGATCCGTCTTCGTCGTTACGATCGGCGGGACCGATGTGCGCCTTGTCTTCGCGCTGGCCGATTCTTTCTCCGCAAAATACGCACTTTCTGCCGGGAAACCCGCCGGTGCCTCCGCGAGCCGAGCGGTTCGTGACCTAGACTTTCCCAGCGGCGGACATTGGGTCCGGAAACGGACCTGCCCCAACGCCCCCTACGCCTTCCTGGTCTGTCTCACAGTCGTGCATACCGTTTCGTTTTGTGTCTCCCGGATGCTTTTGTCAAGGTGGATGTAGCCATGATTGAAATCCTCGCTATCGCTATGGTTTCGGTGTACGGCGTCGCAGTGCTCGGCGCCTTCATCGCTTCTCACTTTCTCAGTTTCCAGATTACTCGTTACTTCAAGTTCCGCTACTAAATCGCGGCAGGACCCGTCCTCGCGACCGGTTCGCTGCGCTCGTCTCGATCATGGCCGCAGTACTTCGGCGTTCGCTGAAGTACTGCGGCCAAGTTTTCTTTTCATCCAGGCAATCGGGCCGAATTATCCGCAGTGTCTTTTCAGGCCAAGTTCGGAACTTTTTGGTTTCCCGACCGATCCAACCCTCGCCGACGATACAGGTTTCAGCAGGATAAAAGGAATGGGGCCATGATCGAGACTCTAGCCATCGCCGCCGGCGTGGTATTCCTCGTGGGAATCGGGTTGAGCGTGATGATTGCCGAGTTGCTGCGGAAGCGCGATGCGCGCGAAGCGGAAAGTCGCGCGGCCGTGCAACGGAAGATGGCCAACCGGCGGGCCACAGCCGCTAGCAGCGTTCGGCATGCCGAACTGACCCCCGCCGCGGCGGCCGAACTGGCCATCCACCGCCGACAAACGCCGCTTGCAACCTTCGTCCGCACGCCTCGAACCCGACATTAGGGAACGAAAACGGGGGCGACTTTTGTACGCAGCGGAGTCGGTCACGGCCCACTGGCGAACCCTCCACTCGTAAACGGGACCGTGGAAGGAGCCCATCATCCACGACTGGATCTCGCGCCATCGCTGGCGGGCCTGGTCGATCGCGTCCCGGAAGCCGCTGCAGGTCGTCTCGCTGGCGTCCAGCAGGAGCACGCACAGCGGCAGGTTCAGGTTCACGGCAAGAATGGGGCTTCAAGTCGGAAACCGCCTGCTGGCGTTTCTGGATTTCGGCTTGAAGCGTCATGGGATGTTGTCATTTGTCCGTGGTCGGTGGTCGGCTGGGGCCGCCGGGATTAGTTCTGGCTGCGTTGGGGCCGGCTGGGGGTCTTGATCCTGTTTTCCGGCTGGATTCGTGGAACCCGGCGGTCTGCCCCGGCTTGCCTGCCCGCCCTGCCCGGTTTGCCGCGTTTCGACAAAAAAAGCCGCACCCCCAACGGGGCCCGGCAACAAAAAAGGGAGTCACCTCGCCTCACGCTGACGCGTGCAACTCCCTCTTGTGCCAACCTAGCATGTACCGGAGGTCTCGTGCAAGGCGGGCAGGATCAAACAGGCTGTCCATGCGATCGGGACAGGACTAGCCGAACGGCACGGATGACCGTGGGGCGCCAGAACGGCCGACCATTCCGCTGGACCCAAACGCCGCTTCAGTCCATTCGATAGTTCGTGCCCGCTCATAACTGCTTGGGGAATACAACAAGACCGGCTGCTGAGCATGCGAACATTGTCGTGACGGTCGTTGCCCATCCCGCACCGCGGACGCTGTGCGGGCGAGCGATGCGACGGGACGGACGACGACGTGATTCTACCGTCCGCCCCGGCAGCAGCAATCACAGAAAACGCATCTCAGGCCGCCGCCGACCCCGCGTCGGCGGAGCCACGACTGAAAGGCTAGACGCCGCCTCGCCCGTAACCACCAACTCTTCTGTCTCCCGCCCGCCGCCGCAGGCGGCGGGCGGGAGACAGAAGGGAAAGGGCGTTCTGGGGCCTGGCCGTCTAGCCTGCCAGTCATCCTTCCGCCGACACGGGGTCGGCGGTGAGGCCCCGAACGCCCCGTTGCGACGCGGTCACACCGTCTTCGTCTGCCCTCGCCCAAAGCGCCGAGCCTCGGATGACCGCAGGCTGTCGGCGACGCGCGCCGCGTTGGAGCCGATCCATTGAGGACACCGCACCTTCTACGCCTGGGCACACACGCCGATTCCCGTAGTCATCCGAGGCCCGACAAAGCCTGTAGGCACGCGGCCGAAAGTTTGACCAATACGTTCGGAAACACGGTACACCTCCACAGACACTCGAGACACCGGGAGCCAATCAGAGATATCGCGCGCTAGCCTGCTAGGTCAACGATTGCGATCACGCCGCGGCGACGAATGGCCGACCATTGGAGACCCGCCCGCCATCGCCGTTGGCGTGCATCGCTTGGTTCGTGCCTGGTCATCGCCGCCCGGGGGACACCAAGACCGGCCGCCGGCCAGGCGAAAATCGTCGTGACCATCGTTGCCCATCCCGCACCGCGGACGCCGCCGGGCGAGCGATGCGACGGGACGGACGACGACATGATTCTACCATCCGGGGCGGCAGCAGCAATCACGGAAACCGCAGGATAGGCCGCCGCCGACCCCGCGTCGGCGGAGCCACGACTGAAAGGCTAGACGCGGCCTCACCCGTACCCACAAACCCTTCTGTCTCCCGCCCGCCTGCCGCCAGCGGCGGCAGGCGGGCGGGAGACAGAAGGGAAAAGGACTTGGGGACCCGGCCGTCTAGCCTGCCAGTCACCCTTCCGCCGACGCAGGGTCGGCGGTGACACGAACCGGTTTCCGCAGCCATCCGAGGCCCGCGTGCCGGAAGGTACGAACGGCCAGGATGACCAGGCGGCGGCCGATCACCCTACCATCACGCTGGACC
>CAZXYZ010000031.1:0-95174 GCA_964645045.1 uncultured Pirellulaceae bacterium
CCAAACCCCCCCCCCTCCCCCCGCCCCCGCCCCCCCCCCGGGGGGGGGGGGGGCCGGGCGCCACGGCGGGAAGGGGCTCGCTTGGGTATGGGCCTCATCTGGTCGCCAAACCTGGATCCCCCGGCACGAGGCCGGAGGGGAGCACGGAAGTGCGCAACTTCAAAGACACCAGTCGCCGGCGACGAGCTGCGCGCCCCGAGTCTGGATACAGATGATCGAAGCCGCGAACCCCGTCGGCTCACACTTTTTCCAATTCGCGCCGCCAGCGTTGGGGCATCCCGCGCCAAGCAGCACCGTACGTCATTTCCAGCGGCACATCAACATAGCGTTCAGGGGACAGAAACAGGGGCATGTCCGGCAGCACCTCGCCGACGCCGACCGGCTGCACGTACGCGGTCGGCGGCACGCCGGCCGAATAGGCAACCAGCGTCAGGGGACGATCGGGATAGGTTGATTCGGGAACCGCTTCGTCGATTTCCGCCCAGATCGCACCATGGATGCCGTCGGGGGCGTGACGGGTGGGCGGGTACAGATCGACGATCAGCAAGTGATACCCTTGTTGCAGCGCGGCCACGGTTTTCGTCACAAAGGCATCCACAGCCGTCCGCTTGCCCTTATTGCCTTGCGAAACAATTTCCAGCAAAGCGACGACACGGTCGTCCGACGCATGCCGCACAACCAGCGTCCGCCGACGAGCCAGGTAGAATGCGCTGGCCGCTGTCACCGTCTTCTGGACTCGGGGAGGGCGCTCGGCGACCGCGATGCCGCCCTTGGGTTCACGTTCTCCTCCGTCCCTCCCGGCACGTCCGGGTGTTTCCAAGGTCAAGACATCGGGTCCCGTGTCACCCGCGAATTGTTCGGCCAACGCGTAGTAGTCTGCCGGGAGCAAGCCCGCGTTCAGTGCTTCCTGGAGCTGGGCGATCCAGGCCGTGTGAAAAGCATGGAAGGTGCCGCTGGTAACGCGAGTCCAGTCGTGGATTGGCATAAAGTCTATCCCCAAATACATCCCAGGCGGCCCTGCCGCCTCAAAGCCCAGGCACATTATATCATTCCCGCGCACCGATTCGAACCCGCAAACCTCTGCCGGGACCGGCCCGGGTCGCCGCTCCCGGACACATCGTTCCCCATTTTACCGCGTCCAAGCCGGATTCCGGTTCCCACTCCGGCCCCAAATCGGCTGCTGGTTAGCTGTCGGCTCGTTCAAAAGCTGATACACTATGGACAGGGAGCGCGGGAACCTGGGGCGGTCTCGTGGGTTTGACGCGAGTCAAGCTTGCCGCTCTGCCGCGCCGCGACCATCGATCCAGAACTGAGGGACATCAACGGCTATGAGTGAAACGGCGAACCCAACCGGCGGTCCGGGTGAAGGAGGCGGGGCCCACAGCGAGCAGGTCCGCGTCCAGCATGTCAGTGCCCGCGTGCCTGAGAAAGTCAGCCGCGGAGCGTTTAGCACCGGCGCGATCGTCATGACCGGTGCCTCGGAATTCATCTTGGATTTCGTCCAAAACCTGAGCACGCCGCCTTCGGTGACGGCGCGGATCGTGATGCCGCACGTGACCCTGCCGCAATTCATCGAGGCGCTCCGCAAGAACCTGGACATCTACCGCAGCCGGTTTGGCGAGCCGCCGGGACTGCCCGCCGGGCCGCCACCCGCGCGGCAGCCGACGGCCCAGGAGATCTACGACGAGTTGAAGCTGGCGGACGACCTGCTCCCCGGCGCGTATGCGAACGGGGTGATGATCGGACACACGCCGTCGGAGTTCAAGTTCGACTTCTTGACCAACTTGTTTCCCACGTCAGCAGTGTCGGCCCGGGTCTTCATGTCCGTGCCCCAGGTGCCGCGGCTGCTGCAGTCGCTGCAAAGCACGTTCCAGCAGTTCCAGCAGCGTGTCCAGCAGCAGCGCGACTCGCACCCGCGGCAGAACCCGCCGGGCGGAGATCCGGGGACATTCTGACGCGGAACCACGACAGGCAGCTGAAATAGAGTCGCCTTTCGCTCCGCGAAAGAACGCGGCTTTCGCGGAGCGAAAGGCGACACGAGCCGGTCCTATTTCGGCCGCAAGCCCAAGCCAAAGAGGTACCGCATCATGTCCAAACTGGTGACCCTACCGCCGGAAACGGAATTGCTGCCGGACGGAGCCAAGCTGGGCGGCTGGTGGCATGACGCGGATGACACGGGCCGTGTCGTCTGCGACCTGTGCCCTCGGGCCTGCAATCTGAAGCCCGGCGACCGCGGCTTCTGTTTCGTCCGCGAAAACCGCGACGGCCGGATGGTGCTCGGGACCTACGGCCGCAGCACGGGGTTCTGCGTGGATCCCATCGAAAAGAAACCGCTGAACCACTTCTATCCCGGCACCAGCGTCCTGTCGTTCGGCACGGCCGGCTGCAATTTAGGGTGCAAGTTTTGCCAGAATTGGGATATCTCCAAGTCGCGCGAGGTGGAACGGCTGAGCGAATACGCGACGCCCGAGATGATCGCCGAGGCGGCCCGGCAACTGGACTGCCTGAGCGTGGCCTACACGTATAACGATCCGGTGATCTGGGCCGAGTACGCGATCGACACGGCCCGTGCCTGCCGGGCGGTCGGCGTCCGTTCCGTGGCGGTGACGGCGGGCTACATCATGCCGGCCGCTCGCGAGGTCTTCTTTCGCGAGATGGACGCCGCCAACGTGGACTTGAAAGCCTTTACCGAAGAATTCTACTTCAAGCTGACCTATTCGCACCTGCAGCCGGTGTTGGATACGCTGCACTGGTTGAAGCACGAGAGCGACGTCTGGTTCGAGATCACCAACTTGATCATTCCGGGCGAAAACGATTCGGCGGACGAACTGCGGAACATGTGCGACTGGATCTTGGCCAGCGTCGGCGACGAGGTTCCGGTACACTTCAGCGCATTCCATCCGGACTTCCGCATGCGCGACAAGCCGCAGACGCCGCTCGAAACGTTGTTGGCGGCCTACGACATCGCGCGGCGTCAGGGGATCAAGTACGCTTACGTCGGCAACGTCGATGATGTGGAACATCAGAGCACCTACTGCCCGCATTGCCAAGGGCTGTTGATCGAACGCAATTGGTACGACTTGGGCGTCTATCGCCTGCGCGGCGATGGCTGCGGACACTGCGGCGGGAAGATCGCCGGCCGCTTTCAGGACGCGCCCGGCGACTGGGGCCGGAAACGCTTGCCGGTGCGGATTTCGCAATTCGGCATCCCCGCGGCCAAACCGCCCAAAGCAAACAAGGAACCAGCGAACAAGGAAAACGAGGGAAAGGAGCATCGAATGGCAGCAAAACCAGAGACCGGCCAGAAAGCGGCGGCGGCCCAGGCGGCCGATCCGGGCAACGTTCCGACAGGTCCCGAAGTGACGCCGATGCAGGAAGCCGCCGTCCATCGGGCGGCCTGTGAAGTGGTTGCGGCCGGCGTCCAAGGGCACGCTCCGCGGTTGTCCGACCCGACGCTGGCCGGTTGTGCAGGCCAAATGGTGATGGGCGCGTTTGTGACGCTCAAACGCAGCGGCCGGTTGCGCGCGTGCTGTGGCGTTCTGGGCCGGCCGATGCGTGTGCTCGACGCCGTTCAACAATCCGCCTTGCGGACGGCGACCGAGGATTCACGATTCCCCACCATTTCGCCGACCGAGTTGCCGCACCTGCAACTGGACGTCACGCTGTTGTACGGTTTTCAGCCGATCGAGGCCAGTGGCCGCGAGCGGGTGAAACACGTCGAGGTGGGCCGCCACGGCCTGCACATTTCGCGCGGCAGTTCCGCCGGACTGCTGCTGCCCGTGGTCGCGGTCGAAAACGGCTGGGACGCGGAGCAGTTCCTGGAGCACGTGTGCCGCAAAGCCGGATTGCCGACCACCGCCTGGCAGGACGACCAATCGCGGCTGCTGCGGTTCGAGGGCCACATGGTCCCCGGCGAGTTCGATCCCGCCGTGCTGGCCGCGATGACAGGCGAAAAACCGCCGCGGTTCGCCGCCGCCGACCTGCAGCGGCTGGCGGACCAATGCCGCCAGAACGTGCTGGCCTTGGTGCGCGGCGCCACGCCCAACTATTATCTGCCAGGTTGTCCCGACGGCACGGTCGAAGCCCTCGTGCTGTCCGTTCGCGGCGGCGATCAAGCTGAGCCGTCCACGTTTTCGCAGATGTCGTTGCGTCCCGGAGTGCCCTTGCAGGCGACGCTGTTCACGCTGTGTGAAACGGCTGCCAAGACGCTGGCCGCCGCCCGTCCAACCCCGGCGGACCTCAATCGTATTCAGGTCGGGTTGACCCTGCTGTACGATCCGGCGATGCACGGCACGGCGGACCAGCCCGATCTGACCGGCGTGAATCCGCAGCGGCGGGCCGTGCTGGCCGTCGAGTACGGCCGCAGCGCGTGGGTGTTTGATCCCGGACGGACCGCCCAGCAATTGCTGCAAGCCGCCGCGCAAGCAGCCCAGGTCGCCAGCCCCGCACAGGCCTCGGTATTCAGCCTCGCGGCCCAATCGACGGAGCGTTCGATCCAGGTGTCCAGCGTGCCTCGCCCGCGCGTCGGCGCGCAGGTCCGCCCGCCCGCCGTCGCCGGCACGTTCTATCCGGGCGAGCCCAGTCAGTTGCGGAAGATGATCGACGACTTGCTGGCCGACGGCGACGTGGAACCCGCCGCCTGGCCCGGCATCCTGGTCCCGCACGCGGGGCTGATCTACTCGGGCCGGCTGGCCGCGCAAACCTTCCGCCGCGTCCGCATTCCCGAAACGGTGATCATCATCGCTCCGAAGCATACGCGGCAGGGCGTCGATTTTGCGGTCGCACCGCACGACACGTGGTCCCTGCCGGGTGGCTCGGTCGCGTCCAATCCGGAATTGGCGCGCCGCCTGGCGGCCGAAGTCCCCGGACTCCAACTGGATGCCGCGGCCCATCAGCAGGAGCACGCGATCGAAGTCCAGTTGCCGATCCTGGCGCGGCTGGCGCCCAAGACGCGCGTCGTCGGGATCACCTTGGGAGCCGGCGACTTGGCCCGCTGCCGCCAGCTGGGCACAGGATTGGCCAATGTGCTGCGGTCGCTACAGCCGCAGCCGTTGCTGGTGATCTCCAGCGACATGAACCATTTTGCCTCGGACCAGGAGAACCGCCGGCTGGACGAAATGGCCCTGCAATCCGTCGAAACGCTTGACCCGGCCGCCGTCTACGATACGGTAGTAGCTCGTCACAACATCAGCATGTGCGGCGTGCGGCCCGCGATCGTCGTGATGGAGGCCCTCCGCCAGCTGGACCTCCTGGGCCGGTGCGTCCGCGTGGGCTATGACACCAGCGCCGCCGTGTCCGGCGACACGAGCCGGGTGGTCGGTTACGCCGGATTGTTGTTTGGGGCTGCAACATGAGCAATTCACCGTTCGACGACGGACCGGCCTCCGGTTCGGGGGACTTGGGCACCATCGAGTTCGTCTGCCAGACGTGCGGCCGTCAATTGCGCGTGCCGCTGCAATTCGCCGGCCGCAAGGCGAAGTGCCCGGAATGCGGAGCCGTGCAGCCGGTCGCCGCTCCGCCGCCTGCGCCGGCCATGCATCCGCCGGCCGTGGCGGGCCCGCCGTCGGCCATCCCTGCTCCGCCCGCGATCGGCGCCGATCCGGCGCTAAGTTCAGGCTACGACACGGCCTCGCCGGCAGGCTACGAAGGTTCTCCGTTTGCTTCGCGGTACGAGCCGGCGGGGAGCGCTGCGTCCCCGCTGCGAGGATCGCCGATGGCTCCGCAGCCGCCGACTCCGCCCGCCGCCCCGGACCTGACGGCGGTCACGCCGCACCATCCGGGCCGCGAGACGGACACGAAGAAACTGTTCGACCGGATCACGGCCGAGATCGGCAAAATCTTCGTCGGCCAGCAGGAGTTGGTGCTCGGTTCGCTGGTGGCGTTGTTCTCCAGCGGACACATCTTGATCGAGAGCGTGCCGGGCCTGGGCAAGACGCTGTTTGTCCGCACATTGGGACGCGTCCTGGGCTGCCACTTTGGCCGCATCCAGTTCACCGCGGACCTGATGCCGTCGGACATCACCGGGGCCCCGATCTTCGACATGAAGACGCAGGAGTTCCGTTTTCGTCCGGGACCGGTCTTCACGCAACTGCTGCTGGCGGACGAAATCAACCGTTCGCCCGCCAAGACCCATGCAGCACTGCTGGAGATCATGCAGGAGTACCGCGTCACGATCGACGGCAAGAGCCACAACTTGATCCGCCCGTTCCTGGTGCTGGCGACGCAGAACCCGATCGAATCGGAGGGCACCTACAATCTGCCCGAAGCCCAGTTGGACCGGTTCATGTTCAAGTTGACCGCCGATTATCCGCGGGCCGAAGAAGAGGCGCAGATCCTCGACCTGCACAGCCGCCAAGTGGATCTGAACGAGCGGCTGGAACGGGAACTGGCGCCGCTGACCACACCCGACGAGATCATGCGGATTACGAAGCAGAACGCCGACGTGCGCGTGGAACCTAAGCTGATCGATTACATCAACAAACTGGTCCGGCTGACCCGCAAGTGGCCCCAATTCCACTTGGGCGCTTCACCGCGGGCCGGCATCGCGCTGATGCAGTCGGCCCGCACGTTGGCCGCCTTTGCCGGCCGGGATTACGCCGTGCCCGACGACGTCGTGCAACTGGCCCTGCCCGCCCTGCGGCACCGCGTGATCCTGACCGCCGAAGCCGAAGTCGAAGGCCGCAACGTCGACGAACTGCTGACCGAATTGATCCGCTCGGTGGAAGTGCCGCGGCTGTGAGGCGGGTGACAGCCAGCGCGGATTGGTGCGTTCGCCGGGAAACCGAAACAGACAGATGCGACCCAAGCATGGAAAACCGAAAGAGCAAGACCGCAGGACGATCCGGCTTGCCTCGCTATACGACGAGGATCATCAAGGCGGGGGCCCTGCTCAGCGACACGAAGACGTTGCTCGCCCGGTGGGACTGTTCCCTTCCGGTTGTGGATAATCTACGCCGGTTCCGGGAGGAAAACCTGTTCGGCAAGTCGTCCCGGTCCAGGGTCGAAGACATCCTGGCCATCTTCCGGCAGCGATACCTCAGGGAAGAGTCGGTTACGAGGTCATTGGTGACTCTGGTGCAGAAGCGTTTCCCAATGGCTGCGTTGGACCGCATCCTGTATTTCCACGCTGCCAAAGCGGATTCCCTGCTCCATGATGCCGTCACGGAGATTCTTTTGCCCCGAAACAGCCAAGGGATGTCGGATGTCGACGTGATCGGCCTTCAACGTGATTTGCTGAAGTGGGTCGCCGAAGGCAAGACCACCAGCGCGTGGACAGAGCCAACGGCCCGGCGAGTTGCACAGGGCCTTCTTTCGACGCTCCGTGACTTCGGCATTCTCCAGGGCGCCGTCAACAAGCAGATCGCCCCAGCGTTCCTCCCCACAGAATCATTTGCCTACCTTGTCTTCTACTTGAAGCAGCACCAACCATCGGGGGCGAAGTTGATCGAGTTGCCAGACTGGAAGTTGTTTTTTCTGGCGCGGGAAGGAGTCGAGCGTTTCCTGTTTGAAGCGCACCAGCGTGGCCTGCTTGAGTACCACGTCGCCGGAAGCGTGACCCGGCTGACGTTCCCCGCCAACACCCTTGAGGAGTATGCGAATGTCCTCGCTCAAAGATAGCATGGCTCCTCTCGAAAGCGACTTGAAGGCGGATCCGCCACGCATCAGCGTGTACCACGACCTGCCGTTTGCCATCATGCGTTACAACCCGACGGATGAATGGGAGCTTCGTCGGGAGATCAAGCTGCTCGCGACGCGCCTGGAGGCGGTCGGCAAGACGGTTCACACGATCCCGATGTCGGAGTTGCTCTGGACGGCGCTGGAAAAGGTCAACCAGAAGGACGACGACGAGGGCTTCGAGGCTGTGGTCGCGTTGGAAAAAGAACGAGGCTACGTCGAGGCCCAGCAACAGGTGACGACCTATCTTTCCAGTACGGTCTGGGTCCCGCTGTCGGACTTGCTGGCTGACCGGCTCGCTTCGATCACCCCGGAATGCTCCGTGGTATTTCTGACTCGTGTTGCGGCCATGTCACCCGGCATTTTCCACATGTCGATGTTGCTCGACAAAATGCACGGCAAGACAAGGGTGCCCACGATCCTGTTCTATCCCGGCTCCATCGAAGGCACGACGGGGCTGCGTTTCATGGAACTGAAAGACCGAGACGCTCTGGGCAACTACCGGGTCAAAATCTACGGCTGAGACAAGGGACATCCGCATGAAAACCATTGGCGACCTGCTGACTCGTGACCTCAGCCGCAAGATCGAAGAGATCATCCAAGTCGATCAAGCGGACGAGCAATCCGTTTACGCCGAAATCTCCGAGTACGTCGCCACCGACAGCATTCGTGAGCAGTATCACCACTTGCTGAAGGCCGTGGCGGAGGCTCCCGCCGATCCCCACGAGAGCGTCGGAGTGTGGATATCCGGCTTCTTCGGTTCCGGCAAAAGCTCGTTCGCCAAAAACCTCGGTTACGCTCTGCAAAACCGCACTGTCTGCGGCAAAAAGTTCGCTGATCTCTTCAAGGAACAGATCGGGGACAACCATATCAGCGACCTGCTGGACCTCATCAACGCCAAGACGCCCACCGAGGTCATCCTCTTTGAAGTGGCGAAGGAAGCCGACACCCGCAAGGTGACGCAACGGATTGCTGAGTTGATGTACACGGTCTTGCTGCGAGAACTGGACTACGCCGAAGACTTTGACGTCGCCGAGCTGGAAATCACACTAGAGGCGGAGGGGCGTTTGGAGCGGTTCATCCAGCTGGCTGAGAAGGAGGGGAAATCGTGGCGCCAGACCCGCTCGGGGAGCCACAAGATCAACCGGGCCAGCGCAATTCTCCACGAACTGGAACCGTCCACCTACTCCTCGGCTGACTCGTGGGCCAAGTCGTTTCGGAACAAAGACACAGCAATCACGGTCCATAAGGTCGTGGAACGTACCTTCGAGCTTTGGGGGCGACGGCGACCGGGTAAGGCACTGGCCTTCATTATTGACGAAGCTGGACAACATGTCGCTCGGAGCAGCGACAAAATCGAAGACCTGCGGGCGACCATCGAAGAATTCGGCAAGGTCGGCAAGAAGCTCCTTAAAGCCCACAAGATCCTCGCGCCGTGCTGGATCGTCGTCACCTCGCAAGAGAAGCTCGACGAAGTGGTGGCCGCCATTGACTCCAAACGAGTTGAACTGGCCAGACTTCAAGATCGCTTCCGTTATCGGGTGGACCTCGCCCCTTCGGATATTCGGGAAGTTGCGACCAAGCGTGTCTTGGCCAAGAAGCCCGCCGCCGAGAAACCGCTCAAGGACTTGTTCAAGAAAAACGAAGGCCAGCTGAATGCCGCTCTCCGTTTGGAACGGACCACCCGCCGCACCGACATCAACGAAAGCGACTTCATCCACTTTTACCCGTACCCGCCGCACTACATCGACTTGTGTATCGGCATCATGTCGGGCATCCGGCTTCAGCCCGGTGCGCCACGCCACTACGGCGGCAGCAACCGCACGATCATCAAGCAGGCTTACGAGATGCTCGTGTCGGATCGCACGGCGTTCGCCAAGAAGCCTATCGGGGCGCTGGTGACGCTCGACAAGGTGTTCGAGTTGGTGGAAGGCAACCTGTCCAACGAAAAACGCACCGACATTCACCAGATTTCCGAACGCTTCAAGAATGATCCCGACGACCACGGCTGGGCGTTGCGGGTTGCCAAGGCGATTTGCCTGCTGGAATTCATCCGCGATCTGCCCCGCACCGAGGCCAACCTCGCCGCCGTGCTGGTCGATGAAGTCGGCAAGCCCACGCCGCTCAGCGAAGTCCAAACCGCGGTGAAACGGCTGGATGCCGCCAAGTTCATTCGCAACACCGAAGAAGGCTGGAAGTTGCAGACCGCACAGGAGAAGAACTGGACCAACGAGAGAAGCGGGCATTTGGGCCCCAAGCCGCGAGAGCGGAACGAACTGACCCGCACCGCCCTACAGCAGATCTTCGATGAACCAGAGTTCAAGACATACCGCTACCAGAATCGCTCGTTCCGCATCGGCACCAACGTCGATGGGATCAGCATTGGCGACGAGGGCGAACTCCGGTTGACCCTGTGCCTCTCGGACGACGCCGACGAACTCGCCAAACGCATCGAGGAGATACGCACCGAAAGCCAGCAGAAGTCGCACGAAAACGATCTCTACTGGCTTTTCTGCCTGACGCCGGAGATTGATGAGCTTGTCCACCAGCTTCACGCCTCACGGAAGATGGTGGACAAGTACAGCCAGTTGAGCGCCCAGCAGAAGATCAGCCCCGACGAAGCGACCTGCCTGCACGACGAAAAGAACACGAAGAACGGCTACGAAACCCGGCTGCGGGACAAGCTGACCGAGGCCATGGAGCGTGGCACGGGCATGTTCCGCGGCGTGCAAAAGGACGCCTCCGCGTTGGGTAAAGTGCTCAGCGAAATCCTGAAAAAACTCTTCGGGCAAATCGTCCCCGACCTCTACCCCAAGCTGCCAATGGGTTCTCGCCCGCTCAAGGGGGACGAAGCCGAGCAGATTCTCAAAGCCGCCGACCTGAAAGCCCTGCCCAACGTCTTCTACGTCGGCGACCACGGGCTGGGGCTGGTCATCAAGGACGGCCCCAAGAACATTATCTGCCCGACTGCCGACGTTGCCAAGGAAGTACTGGACTACCTCAAGAGCGAACACAGCTACGGCAACAAAGACACCCGCATGGGCAAGACGCTGGAGAAACGCTTCGGCGGCACGCCCTACGGCTGGGAACGTGACATGCTGCGGCTGATTCTCGCCACGCTGTTCCGGGCGGGCGAGATCGAAGTGACCTATCAAGGCAACCGCTACCACAATTATCAAGACCCGGCCTGCCGCACGCCGTTCACCAACCACCCGGCGTTCCGTTCATCGCTGTTCTCCCCCCGGCAATCGGTCGGCCTGAAGACGCTCACGCAGGCCGTGCAGCAACTGGAAGACCTGACCGGGGAAGAAGTCGATGTCGAAGAAGGCGCCATCGCCACGGCGTTCAAGAAGGTTGCCGCCGAGGAACTGGAAAAGCTCCACTCCCTGAAAGCGACCGCCGAGGCCCATCGGCTACCGGTCCTCGCGATGCTCTCCGAGTACCAACAGACCTTGGCGGGCATCCAATCGTCGGCCTCCGATGATTGCGTTCGCATCCTCACCGAAAACGGGAAGGATTTCGGGGAAACACGGGACAAGGTTCGCAAGCTCCGTGAGACGCTCGATGCCGACGCCATGGGCCTTCTGCGGCAAGCCCGGCAAGCGACCGATCAGGTGTGGCAACGGCTGTCTGCCCACGCCCCGTCGCCGGAACTCCAGACCACGGTTGACCAACTCAAGACGCTGCTGGCCTCCGAGCAGTTCATCGACTCGTGGGACGACATCGCCGCCCACACCAAAACGGTGCGGGGTGCTTACCGCACGGCCTACTGCGAACTCTTCGATCGCCGCAAGAAGTGCTACGAGTCGGCCATTGACGAGATTCAGAACCGCACCGAATGGGCACCGCTCGTTGCCAACAACCCCGGCATGGCCTCGTCACTCTTGTCTCCATTGCAGGGGAGAGTCGGCACCGACGACGACAAGCATGCCGTGGCGGAAGGCAAATCGCTCGGCCAGGCCAGCCTGACCGAGATGGAGTCCGACCTCGCCGCCGTCGATGGATTGAAATCGTCGGTGCTGGTCAAGTTGCAGGAACTTTCCATCGGCAGCGAGAAGAAGGCTCCCGTGCGAAAAGTGCGGGTGTCGGAATTCTTCAACCGGCCCATCCAGACGCAGGAGGAACTCGACAAGGCACTCGACCTGATTCGGGATTCACTTCAGAAGTGCATTGATGAAGGTGCCATTATCATTTTGGAGTGAGTCATGGACCAAGAGATCCGCAACAAGCTCCGCAATGTCGTGACGCAGTGCCGCAAGCTGCTCGAAGACGACACTCGTGACGCCCTCGAAGGGAAGTACGGCATCTTTGCCAGAAAGGATCAGGTCACGGCTGATCCGAACGCCGGGATGACCCACCTGAGCGACGAGGAACAGGCGGCTCGCAAGGACATTCTCGATCACTTCGGCCACATCAAGGCCCGTGGGTTCAAGCCGAAGGACGCTCTCGATCAGTTGATTCGGGAAATCGCCTTCACGCACCTGAACCGGCTCTGCGCCTACAAGATGATGGAGGCCCGTCAGGTTTATGTCAGCGGCCAAAAGTTCCGAGAGGCGGTGAGCCGGGGTGTAGACTCCAACGGCGTCAAGTTCTATCTGGCCGAGCATGAAGAAGACGAGCGACTCTTCAACACCGGCCACCAGGACATCGCTTACCGGCATTTCTTGGACTGGCTGGGCGGATTGCTCTCCGACGAGATTGGCGTGCTGTTCAACCCGAACGATCCGGCCAATCGGCTCTATCCCCGGCAACTGACCCTCGATGAAGTTCTCGACCTGCTGAACGGCGGCGGGATCAAGGCCGAGGAAACGGAACTGCGGGAGCAATGGCCGCTGATTTGGTCGCAGGATGAAACCATTGGATGGGTCTACCAGTATTTCACACCCAAGGAACTGCGGGATCAGGCACGCAAGGAAAGCCAAGCTCCCCGCAACTCGTACGAACTGGCCTTCCGCAACCAATTCTTCACGCCCCGCTATGTGGTCGAATTCCTCACCGACAACACGCTGGGCCGTATCTGGTACGAAATGCGGAAGGGGGACACCAAGCTCGCCCAAGTAGGTGATCCCGCCCAGTGCCGTTACATGGTCCGCCGCCCCACCGAGATTTTCTTGAATGACGGCGAGCAGCCGCCCAACGACGCCGCCGAGGGGAAGGACGATCTTTCACAGGAAGAACTGCTCAAGCTCCCGGTCCACATTCCCCACCGCCCGAAGAAAGACCCACGGGAACTCAAAATTCTCGACCCCGCCTGCGGGAGCGGGCACTTCCTGCTGTACTGCTTCGACCTGCTGCTCACGATCTACGAGGAAGCTCACGCCGATCCCGACCTTGGCCCGGCGCTGAAGAAGGACTACCCGACGCTGGATGACCTCAAGCGGGATGTGCCCCGGTTGATCCTCGCCCACAACCTGCACGGGATCGACATCGACGTGCGGGCCAGTCAGATTGCGGCTCTTGCCCTGTGGCTGCGTTGCCAGCGGGCCTATCAGGAAATGGGACTCAAGAAGGATCGCCCCCAGATCACCCGCTCGAACTTTGTCTGTGCCGAGCCGATGCCGGGCGAAGAGCAGATGCTCAAGGAGTTCGTCAGCCAGCTTGAGCCGAAAGTCCTCGGCCAAGTCGTGGAGGTCGTGTTTGACAAGATGAAACTGGCGGGCGAAGCCGGTTCGCTCCTCAAGATCGAGGAAGAGATTCGGGATGCCGTCGCCGCAGCCAAGAAGCAGTATGTCCGTGAGACGACGCACGCCACGGATCGTCGGGGACAGGCGCTGCTCTTCACCCAAGCGGCGATGGATCGTCTTGCTGGGAAGCCGGAACAGCCGTCGCTCTTCGATCTCTCCGACATCACCGACAACCAGTTTTTCGAGCAGGCTGAAGCACGAGTCATCGAAGCACTGCGATCCTATGCCGAAAAAGCTCAAAATGGCCAACGGCTGCAACGTCAGCTCTTTACCGAGGATGCTGTGCGTGGCTTCGCCTTCGTGGACCTCGGCCAGAAGCAGTACGACGTGGTGCTAATGAACCCGCCCTTCGGAGAACCGAGCATACTATCCAAACAACTTCTTCAAGAACAGTATGCTGATGCTAAACACGATTTGTATGCTGCTTTTGTAGATAGAGGTGTTCGTTGCCTTCACTCCGACGGATTGCTCGGTGCAATTACATCGCGTACCGGCTTCTTTCTGTCGTCATTTCAGAAATGGCGTGAGTCATTGCTGCTTGGCGAGGCTAGTCCGAGCGTATTCGCTGACCTTGGACATGGTGTTCTTGATACGGCAATGGTTGAAACGGCAGCATACTGTGTGGCAAAGACCTTGCAGATTCAACAGGCCACCTTTTTTCGACTACTGCAAGCGACGGACAAGGGCGCTGACCTGCTCTCCCTCACCGTCAAACGCAATTCAAGTAAAACGAGTGACGACACTTTTGTCTCTTCTGCACGTTCTTTCCGTCTGGTGCCCGGATCGCCATTTGCCTATTGGCTATCGGACAAACACCGTCGGCTTTTTACGAAATCACAGCCATTTGAGTCAGAGGGAAGAGAGACGCATCATGGACTTTCCACGACAGATGACTTTCGCTTTGTGCGAGTCTGGTGGGAAGTTTCATTTGAACAGAGACTAGACTGCCAGCTAAGTGGCGATACCGTCTCTGAGTTTCAGGCGTTGTGTCGTCATCGCACTAACGAAGGTCGACGATGGGTTCCATTTGTAAAGGGCGGAGTCTATTCACCGTTTTATGCGCCTCTTTACACTGTCATTGAATGGGGCAACGACGGTGCGGCTCTGAAATCATTTCTCGACGTGAAGATCGGAGCACCCGGTCAGTGGTCGAGGTGGATCAACTCCGTATCTCACTATTTTCGACCGGGAATCACGTGGCCATTGCGGGGAGTCAGACTCTCGACGCAGGCTGTTGCCGCTGGCACCATCTTTAGTGTCGGTGGCAAAGTTGCAGTGGCCAATTCGATTCCTGATCTGCTTACGATCCTTGCCATAACCAATAGCAGGATTTTTGATTTTCTCGTCGGCACATTTGCAGGAAAGGTTGGGGGTGTTCAGTATGAGGTTGGGCTCATTGCAAAAATTCCGATTCCAAACGTCTCCTCCCCAGGTGTGCTTCAACGCAACGCTCGTAAAGGCTTTGAATCTCAGCGATTTCACGCCGAATCGAATGAGATTACACACGATTTCTTACTTCCAGAACTGCTCCGTACATCGGGCCAGACGTTACGCATTCGTGTTGAGACATGGATCACGAAGGCAGTGGAGGCTCAAAAGGCCGTCGATGAGGCTCTTCGAGAAATTGATGAAGAAACGGCACGATTGTATGACGTATCACCTCACATGCCTTGGAGCGTCCATTCGTCTAATGCAGTAACGGACCAACAGGACTGTCTTGATGACGAGTCCGAAACGCAGCCAGCGAGGGACGCAGGTTCTCTTGTGCGGGGACTCGTCTCGTATGGGTTTGGATGCGTCCTTGGAAGATGGGACATCAGCGTAGCTCTGAATGGAAACGACTTGAGCAAGCCCGATGTACAGCCATTTTCTCCGCTACCCGTCTATTCGCCCGGTATGCTTAAGCAACACGGTCGTCAGTCAGACGAAGCAGTGAGTGAGTATCCACTTCGTATGGACACGAATGGCGTGTTGGCTGATGATGTCGGTCATCGGGATGACATTGTACTTAGGGTTCGGGAAGTGTTGGAGATTATTTGGAGGGATCGAGCGGAGTCCATTGAGAAAGAGGCTTGCGAGATTCTTGGTGTGAAAGAACTGCGTGACTACTTCCGCAAGTCGGGCAAGGGTGGCTTCTGGGACGATCACATCTCCCGCTACTCGAAGAGCCGCCGCAAGGCTCCGATCTACTGGCTGCTGCAATCCTCAAAGAAGAACTACGCCATGTGGCTCTACTACCACCGACTCGACAAAGACCTGCTTTTCAAAACGCTGGTCAACTACGTCGAACCGAAGATTCGTTTGGAAACCAGCCGTCTCGATTCGCTCCGGTCCCAGAAGGCCGCAGCGGGCGAAAGCGGTAAAGAAGCCAAACGGCTCGCCAAGGACGTGGAACGGCAGGAAGACTTCCTCTCCGAACTGCGGGACTTCGAGGACAAACTGCGGCGGGCGGCGAACCTGCATCTCGAACCCGACCTCAACGATGGCGTCGTTCTAAATATCGCCCCGCTCTGGGAACTCGTCCCGTGGAAGGAAGCCAAGAAATACTGGGATGAATTGCTGGCGGGTAAATACGAATGGTCCTCCATCGGGAAGCAACTGCGTGAGAAAGGACTGGTCAAATGTTGAAATCCCTGAAACTTCACGGGGTTGGCCCCGTCCGTGATCTCTCGGCCACCTTTGGCGAGAGGCTGAACATCGTCACGGGCGACAACGGACTGGGGAAGTCATTCCTCTTGGACGTGTGCTTCTGGGTTCTGACCGGGACGTGGCCCGGCAGGCGAATGGCGCTCCCCGACTCCAACTTTAAGTCCCCCAAGATCAGTTACGAAGTCAAGAGTAAGACCAAGGCCGCTTCGAGGGAAGCAACTTTCAGCTTCGGACGGCAATGGTGGAGTCGTCAGCGAGGGCGTCCGCCCATGCCCGGTTTGGTGATTTATGCCGCCGTCGACGGCAGTTTCGCAGTTTGGGACCCTGCCCGGAACTACTGGCGGGATTTTCCGGGTTTCCGCCATCCCGACGAGTTCGACCCACAATGGCCCAGGGCATTCCAGTTCCCGCCCGAGTCCATTTCCGATTACGACGACGTGGGCACGGCAACGATCCGGCGCGATGTGGCCAACGGCCTCGAAGAAGGGGGCCAAGTTCTCTGCAACGGATTGATCGCGGATTGGTCCGAGTGGTACTACCAGCGGTCGAGTGAACCAATCGTCAACGCTTTTGAATACTTGGAAGAAGTCGTCTCGGTGCTGTCGCATCCGAGCGAACCGATTCGCTGCGTCGAGCCTCGGAGGGTATATCTGACCGACAGCCGAAAGTTCCCCGCTTTGGAGTTGCCTTACGGGGTTGTGCCATATCCGCACTGGTCGGCAGGCGTCAAACGGATCGTAAACTTTGCGTACTTGCTCGTGTGGGCATGGGTTTCCCACTTGGAAGCAGCCGCGATGCGAAAGGAAGAGGCTACACAACGGATCGTCCTGCTGATTGACGAGGTCGAAGCGCACCTGCATCCGAAGTGGCAACGCACGATTCTTCCAGCCATTCAAGGCGTTGCCGAGAAGTTGCGGAAGGATGTCGAAGTGCAAGTCCTCGCCGCAACCCATTCTCCGCTGGTACTCGCCTCGCTGGAGCCGACGTTCGACGAGGCAACCGATCAGTTGTTCTCCTTCAACCTCGCCGCATCCAAACCCGCGAACAAAATGGTCACTTTCGATGCCTTGCCGTGGGCCGTTCATGGCGATGTCGTGGCATGGCTGACATCCGATGTGTTTGGGCTGGGGCAAGCTCGATCCAGAGAGGCGGAGAAGGCGATTGAGGCCGCAGAATCCTTCATGAGGGGAGACTCAGCAAATTTGCCTGACCACATGACGACGAAGGCAGCCATCGAAGCTGAACTCAAACGGGTACTGGGAGGGCTTGATCCATTTTGGCCTCGTTGGGTTGTGGAGGCCAAGGAATGAAGCGATTTACCCCGGTGGACGAACCTGCCAACTTCGATGCACGGTGCCGTAAGCGAGGACGAGCGTGGTTGAAGGCAAACCCGAAGTATCAACGCCCCGAGGATTATTGGTCCGAGTTTGAGCCGGAACTTCGGGATGCGTTTTCTAAGTTATGTGGATATTGTGTGATGCTCACAATGAAGGGCCAAGTCGATCATTTTGTCCCGGTGGCCGTTTTGAAGAATCGCAAAAAGGATCGGGAAGCTTACGAGTGGAAGAATTTCCGCTACGGCGAGGGGGTCATTAACCAGCGAAAATCCAACCATCTGGTTCTTGACCCATTCAAAGTGAAGGATGACTGGTTCGAGATTCTGCTTCCCTCGCTGCAATTGGTCTTGACTGCCGCTGTTCCCAACCGGCAACGGAAGCTGGCGGAGTTCACAATTCAGCGTCTCGGGTTGCGCGACAGTGAGGTTGTCGTGCGTTATCGCAAGACGTTTTTCGATCTTTACCGGGATCGAAAGCTCACGCTCGAGGGGCTGGAAGAAGTCGCCCCATTGATTGCCGCAGCCGTAAAGCGTGACCTCGCAAACGGGACGGAGTGGAGAAAGTGATTGGAGTTGCACTGCGAAGTCGAAGTAAAGGTGGAATCGCAATATGGCTCAAGCCGTCACAGAACATCTGGTGCAACTGATCGCCAAGCAGGTCGATGACAAGGGGCTGGTCGTCTGGTACGACCCGGAGCAAGCCTACGGCTCGGCGGCGGCGGAACTCACGCTCCCCAAGACCACCGTGGCCCGCTTCGACGGCAGCTTCTTCAAGCTGCGGAAGGAAATCGACCACCTGATGAACGACGGTCAACCGCCTCGGCTGGTCGTCTATGTCCCCATCGAGCGAGAGAACACCCATTGCGCCCTGATCGAACTCGATTGTGCCGGTGTCGTCATGCAGCCCCGGCAGCAGCCCCCGGCCTGCAACACTCGCCTGTCGGTCGTAGCCCGCAACGCCCTCAAGCCGATTCTGGGCGAGGACCAAGTGGGCGAGATCGAGCGGCAAGTGGAAGCGGGCAAGCTGTCGCTGGCCGACCTTAATTCACTGGCCGACAAGGGCAAGGACATTTCCACCGGCGTGCTGTCGTTGATCTTCGGCACGGCCAATTCGCAGGAAGTCGGTTTGGCCTTTCTGCACGACGACCAGTACGACGAGGAAATTGGAAAGAAGGAGGCGGGAAACGAATTGCGGCACCTGCTGCAGGCCAGCTTCGACATCGAGCTTCCCGCCGTCGAGGCCTTGTCGAACTGGCGCGTGAGACTCGGTCGGCACGTTCTGCTGACCGGTCTGTTTGCGGGCCTCAAGAAGCAGGTGCCGTCGTCGCTGTCGTCCGTTTCTGTCGCCCGCAGCACCGGCGGTGTCGATGCCTGTGTCCGACTCGCCCGTTCGTGGCGAAACAGCCGGGAACATCGGGACAGTTACGTTGACGCGGCGAACCGGGTGGAGACGGAGCTGGGAAAGGCTGTCGATGAGTTTTCCGTTTTCCTTGTTCCGTGTTCAGTGGGGGGCGCGAAGTCGCCGGGCGTTGTGCCTGAAGTTGAATCCGAGGATATTCGGGAATCAGCGGCGGGGTTCATCGTTCGGCAACGGGAATTGATCGACCGCTGTGAGACGTTGCTCGCAATCGAACGGGCCCTGCTGCGTTACGCGGAAAGTGAACTGGTGAGGAACGCCACTTCAGAACTTCTCGAACTGGCGTCCGGCCGCATGTCGGGCTTCTGGGCTGACGTGATGCCCTCCATCCAGGCCCGCTGGGCGCTCATCTGCTCTGCCGCCGAAGTCCTGCTCCATGCCGACCGTGTGGAACGTGGACTCAAAGCCCTTATGCAGAAGTCCACCTCCCCTAGCAAACAACCAGGAACCAAGAACCCGCAGCTGACAGCAGACCCAGGGCAAGTGACAAAGGACCTCATCCGAGCTTATGCCGACGAGGACGAGCCGTGGTGCCTGCTCGACACGCACCACCGGCACATGGAGAGCCGCAAGTACAACTTCGAGTTCGCCGCTGGCGACGATCATCAGGGGCTGGAGAAACTGATCACCAAGGCCGAGCAGCGCTACACCGAGGTCGGCAGCGAATTGGCCAAGCACTTCGTCACCCAGTTTGCCAAGGCGAAGCATCCCATCAAAGGACTGTTGCGGCAGCGGGACTTCTTCGAGCAGCACGTGAAGCCGCATTTGGGCCAAGGCAAGGTTGCCTACGTTTGGGTGGACGCCCTGCGGTACGAGATGGCCCGAGAGTTGTCCCGGCTGCTCACCGACGGCTTCACGCTGGAACTGCTGCCCGCCATCGGCACGATGCCGACGATCACCGAGATCGGTATGGCGGCGCTGCTGCCCAAGGCCCACGAGTCGGCCAAAGTGGTCGGCGTCGGGGCTGGTAAGCTGGGGCTGGAAATTGCAGGCAAGGTCATCAAGGACCGCAAGGATCGCGTGGCCTTCCTGAAGGAACATGCGGGGGTGCCGGTCTTCGACGCCAAACTGGACGACCTGCTGCCCAAGCCGGGCAAGAAAATCAAGGAAGGCATTCAACACGCCGAACTGATCCTGATTACGTCGCAGGAGATTGACGAACTGGGCGAAGCCGACAACATGGCCCAAGCCCGTCTGCAAATCGACGGCGTGTTGAGCCATCTGCGGCGGGGCGTGCGCGTGCTGGCCGATCACGGCATCAAGACCATCGTGCTGGTTGCCGATCACGGGCACCTGTTTGCCGACGAGATCGGGGAAGACATGAAGATCGAAGCCCCCGGTGGGAAGGTGGAAGACCTGCATCGCCGAGTGTGGGTGGGCGTTGGCGGGAACTCGGAGCCGTCGTACTTGCGGACCTCGCTGGCCTCGCTGGGCGTGGACAGCGAATACGACCTGGCGACCCCGTGGACGTTTGGCGTGTTCAAATCGAAGGGCGGCGGGCGAGCCTACTTCCACGGCGGATTGTCTCCCCAAGAGCTGATCGTGCCGGTGGTGGTGATGGTGCCGACGGCCCAGGCTTTGGCGGGACCGCCCACCGGGATCGACTGGGCCTTGACCGCGGGATCGCCCAAGCTGACGACTCGGTTCTTCTCGGTGCAGATTGCTGGAAAACAGCGGGGCGGCAGCCTGTTTGCGTTGGAACCGCCGAAGGTACGGGTGGAAATCCGGGCCAAGGGCAAGTGTGTGTCTCGCCCGGTCAGCGCATCCTACGGTTTTGGGGACGCCACGGGGGAATTGCAGCTGAAGGCAACGGACGCCGATCCCAAGAAGTTGGAACCGAACACCGTGGCGATGATGTTGATCGAAGAGATTGCCCAGAAAACCGTGAGCGTCGTCCTCCTGGACGCGGCCAGTGGCGCCGAACTGGCGAGCCTCGACAAGATCGAGGTGGCCATTACTTTCTGAAGGTTCATGACATGCCGGAACTTGATCGCAAAGCAACGTCGGTTTTCGCCGGAAAGGTTGTCCGTAAAGATCTTGTCCGCAAGGTGAAAGTTGGCGCGAACGTGCCGGTCTTCGTGCTGGAGTACCTGCTGGGCAAGTACTGCGCTACCGATGACCCGGCAGCCATCGAAGCGGGCCTGCGAGTGGTCAATACGACGCTGTCGGACAATTTTGTCCGCCCGGACGAGGCCAATGCCGTTCAGTCCAAGGTCAAGGACAAGGGCAAGTACACGCTGATCGACAAAGTCAAGGTCCGTTATCTATCCGACGACGACAAGCACTGGGCCGAGTTGGTCAACTTTGGCCACAAGTACGTTCACGTCCCCGAACATTACCTGCGGCAGTTCGACCGGCTGTTGATGGGCGGCATCTGGGCGCAGGTGAACATCCGGCATCAGTACGACGAAGAGGCCAAGGGCAAGCGGAGTCCGTTCTGGATCGACGACCTGAAACCAATTCAGGTGGCTTCGTTTGACCTGGACGAGTACCGGCAGTGCCGAAGCCAGTTTACCACGGACGAGTGGATCGACCTGCTACTGCGGAGCATCGGCATGGAGCCAGCCGGCTTTCAGCGGCGGCTGAAACTGTTGTTCCTCGTCCGCTTGCTCCCGCTGTGCGAGCACAACTACAACCTGGTCGAACTTGGGCCCCGTGGAACCGGCAAGAGCTATGCCTATCAGGAATTGTCGCCGTACACGATCCTGCTCACGGGGCCGACCACGGTTGCCAACCTATTCTACAACATGGCCTCGGGCAAGATGGGACTGGTCGGGATTTGGGATGCCATCGGCTTCGACGAGGTGGCCGACCTTCAGAAGATGCCCAAGGAGGTGGTCACGACGTTGAAGACCTACTGCGAATCCGGCACCTTCGCCCGTGGCAAGGAATCGATGTCGGGCATGGCTTCCGTCGCCATGTTTGGCAACACGAACCAGCCTGTCGAGGTCATGGTCCGTTCGTCCCATCTGTTCATCCCGATGCCCGACGTGATCCGGGAGGACATGGCGTTTCTGGATCGAATCCATTACTACCTTCCTGGATGGGAAATACCGAAGATGAAGGTGGAGTTCTTTACGGATCATTACGGATTCGTGGTAGACTACCTGGCCGAGGCCCTTCGAGAACTGCGGAAGCACAATTTCACCGAAATCATCGACCGATTCTTCTCGCTCGGATCGCACCTGAACGCTCGCGACGTAAAGGCGGTGCGTAAGACTGTTTCGGGCTTGGTCAAGCTGGTGTACCCGCATGGCGAGATCGCTAGAGAGGACGTCGTGGAACTCTTGGAGACGGCATTGGAGGGGCGGCGGCGAGTAAAAGAACAACTCAAGAAGATGGGTTCCTTCGAGTACCACCAGACATCCTTTTCCTACATTGACAGCGACACGCGCCAGGAGCGGTTTGTCGGCGTGCCTGAACAGGGCGGCAGAGAAATGATTGCCACGGATCCCTTGGCGCCTGGCTCCGTGTACACCGCCTCGGTGGACGATCAGGGAAGAGTCGGCCTGTACCGACTGGAACTGGGCAGCTCCCCTGGTACAGGAAAGCTCAAGATCGCCGGTGGTGTAGATGGGCCAATGAAGGAGTCGATTCAGCGGTCGTTCGCATACATGCTGGGGCACAAGGTTCCGATGGGCATCGCGCAACAGGTGGACACAACCGATTTCCAGGTCGAGGCCATCGATCTTCTCAGCAACCATATCCCCTGCGAAGCCGGAATCGCCCTGCTGGTCGCCGTCTATTCGGCGATCAAGAAGCAATCCGTTCTGCCCGGCTTGGTGATCCTTGGCGATCTGAGCATCCAGGGAAACATCAAGTCCCTGCGTTCCCTGGCAGAGCCACTCCAAGTGGCGATGGACAACGGCGCACGAAAAGCACTCGTGCCGCTGGAAAACAAACGGAACTTTCTGGACGTGTCCGGGGACATCGTAGAGCGAGTGGACCCGATCTTCTTCTCCGACCCCATGACCGCAGCGATGAAAGCGTTGGGGATGACGTAAGTATCACGCGCGCCGACCTGCTGGACGTTCGATAGCTTGTCGGCATTTTCACGGCGTGCTGCGCGTCGCCTCCGACATGCATGCTTGCGCACAGGGCGACTGCCCGTAGCCCCTCGCGGGGAATCACCCCCATCGCGACGAAGGGGACGGGAAGGCCGGGGTCCCCGGCTTCTCCTTTACCCGCTGCGGACGACACGTTTCGCGGGACCGTCACCCAGGGTGGCGCGACGTCACCGCCGCTGACCCTGGCTATGGGGTGGAACCGCTTCGCGGTAAAGAAACCTGCGCAACTCCAAAACAAGTTGATTCTCAGCTTGCTTCGCTCCGGCATTAACGTCAGAATTAACCCCGAAAGGAGCCCACCATGAAACGCAGCCCCACCGGCCACACCGCGAGCCCGCGGAGGCAGTTCCTGTCCCAGCTTTCGGCCTTGGCTGCCGTCGGCGTCAGTACGGCAGCGCGTGCGGCCGAACCGGTACGCCCGGCGGCACCCGCCGAGCCGCTGCCGACGATTTCGCTGGGCCGACTCAAGATCACGCGGCTGGTCGCCGGCTGGAACCCCATCGGCGGCCACTCGTACCTGGGCCCGCACATGGACCAGCACATGCGGGAGTATTTCACCGCGGAGAAAGCCGCCGAGTTCCTGCTGGACTGCGAGCGGGCCGGAATGAACACGCATCAGTTCTCGCCGTCGGACAAAGCCGAGACGATGTTGCGGCTGGCGCGCGAGCAGGGCTCGAAGATGAACTTCATCTGCCTGCACTCCGGCCGCGACGGGATCAAAGGCATGGTCGAACGCACCTCGCCGACAGCGATGGCCCATCACGGCGGCGTCACCGATCGGCTGATGAGCGAAGGCAGATTCAGCGAGGTGCATGACTACGTCAAGGCCGCTCACGACCAGGGCCTGCTGGCCGGCGTGTCGGCCCACAACCCCGACTGCATCCAGCGGATCGCCGACGAAGGCTGGGAAGTCGATTTCTTCATGACGTGTTTCTACTTCCTGACCCGCAAGATGTTCCCCGGTCACGCCGATCCGGAGACCCTGGAGATGGTGTATCCGTTCTACCGGAATGACCCGCAGGTGATGACGCGTGTCGTGCGGCAAGTCAAGCAGCCCTGTCTGGCCTTCAAGATCCTTGGCGCCGGGCGGATGTGCGCCAGTCAGGAGACGGTGCGGGAAGCGTTCCGGTTTGCGTTCGCGAACATCAAGCCCAGCGATGCCGTGATCGTCGGAATGTACCCGCGGTTCTTTGACGAGATCGGCGCCAACGCACGTTTTGCCGGCCAATACGGCCGCGCGCCGGCGGTGTGAGCGGCGTCGACCGGGCGCTGAGCGTGCTGACGGACACGTTCCGAAGCGTCAGCCAGTCTGAAGAAACCGCCGGAGAGAAACCACGAATGACGCGAATCACACGAATCGGGGGATCGCTTCTACCCCTTTCCCCCATTCGTGTCATTCGAGTGATTCGTGGTTCCGAAAATTCGTGTGCTTTTATCCGTGGGCGTCCCGCAATTCGTTTTGCCCACGGATAGAAGCCCACGGATAACTTCAACATCAACAATCATTTTGGATGAAGTGTATTCGCTTGGGCCAAGAACCGCCGGTCGCCGTCGCGCCGGGTGAAGCCGATCCGGTCCAGGTATTCGCAGTACGGCACAGCGTACTTGCGCGTGGTCGCCAACCACTCGCGGATTTCGCTCAACGTCGCGCCGCGGCCGTCGCCCAGTTGGGTGCGCAGCTGCGCCTGCAATTGGCTGTCCACGTCGCGGTGCAGGTAGTAGCCGGCCGCGATCTCGATCAGGTCGCCGTTGGCCGCCGCCAACGCCAATAACTGGGCCACCGACTGCTGGCTCTTCGTTGCTCGCTGCTGGCACTCCTCGACGCTGGGCGACTGGATGCCGGCTTGGCGGAAGATCGGAATCAATTCGTCCAGCAGTTTCCGCTCGTTCTGCGACAACTTGGGACCGTGGCCGGTCAGGGCCACGGTGTCGCCGGAGATCTGCACGCGGCCCGCCTGGCGGAGATCGTTCAGGACGGCGGCGAACACCGCGTCGTCCAAATACCGGAAAGCGGCGGCCAGCTGGGTCCGGTCCAGCCTGGAACGTAACGGGTTCTGTCCGTGCAGCTTGCGCAACGCCGCTTCGGCACGCACAGCCAGTTGTTCCAGGACCAGCCGGTGGAACCGCCGCGTGCGCGTGGGCGAGACGGCAATCTCCCGCACGTGCCCCGCTTGGACCAGCGCTTTGCAGACCTCGTCCGGATTGTCGATGCCGGCCAAACGCACCAGATCCCCCGCCTGCCAGTCGCGCAAGCCCGCAAAGTACAGCGCCGCCGACGCGCGGCAGGCTGCGTCCGGCGATTGCAGATCGGCGATCCGTTTCAGAACGGTCTCGTCAGGCTTGCGCAGCCGCTCGGCGTTGGGGTCGAGCACGCGCCCGCCGCCAATGGTGGCCAGCGGCGACTCGCTGCGCACCACAAACGGCTGACTCCACGTCGTGACGGCCCAATCATTGAGGAACAACTGGGCCGGTGCGGAATCTCCCGGCGCCAGACTGGTCCGATCCAGCAACGCCACCGTGGCCAGCAGTTCCGCCGTGCCGACGTGGACCCGCACTCGGCTGCGATGCTTCAGCGGCCGGCCGGCGGAACCCAGCAGCGACAACTGCGCCGCGATCAGCCGGCTGGGAACCAAGTGTCCGGGCGTGGCCAGCTCTTGTCCTCGTCCGATCGCTTCGTGATGGACGCCGGCCAGATTGATCGCCGCGCGCTGGCCGCGATGGACTTCGTCCACCGGCCGATCGTGGTGCTGCAAACCGCGCACGCGGACGTGGACGGCCCCCGGCTCGATGACCAGTTCGTCGCCCAGACTCACGCGGCCGCTGCTGACACTTCCGGTGACCACCGTGCCGTGGCCGGCGATAGTGAAAGAGCGGTCGATGGCCATCCGAAACGGCGCGGAGATCATCGCCATCCGCTGCGACCGCGCCGCCCGGTCGGCCGCGGCAGCCAACGCCGCCCGCAGAGCATCCAACCCCAAGCCGGTCGTGGCGCTGGTGCGCACCAGCGGCGCGTCGGCCAAGAACGTTCCCGCCGTCAGCGCGCGAACTTCGTCCTCGACCAGTCCGATCCAATCCGGGTCGGCCAAATCGGCCTTGGTGATGACAATCACCCCGGTCTCCAGATTCAGCAGCCGCAGGATTTCCAAGTGCTCGCGCGTCTGCGGTTTGACCGAATCATCGGCGGCGACGACCAGCATCGCCAAATCCATTCCGGTGGCGCCGGCCAGCATGTTGCGGACAAACCGTTCGTGGCCCGGCACGTCGACGATCCCCAACCGGTACGCGCCCAAATCCAGCTCGGCGAATCCCAACTCGATCGTAATCCCACGGCGCTTCTCTTCGGGCAAGCGATCGGTGTCGACGCCCGTCAGCGCAAGGACCAGCGACGTCTTGCCGTGGTCGATGTGCCCGGCGGTGCCCAGGATCAGGTCGGTGGTCATGATGGTCTCAATCTCGCACAAAGGCTGAAAGCCGCAGTCGCAGCCTCATAGCATACCCGCGGCCGGCGGCGTTTTGCCATCCGGTTAGCGGATCGAAAGACCTTGCCGCGGCCTGTGACCGCGACTCAAGCCCTACTACGATTCCGCGAGTTGTTGTCTTGCCGCTCACTTGTCTCTCAAACGCTGCCTACTTGGGCTGCGGCCGCGCCGCATCAGGGCGTTGATCCTCGATCGGTACATCGGCCTCGATGGTGTTGTCGCGCAGCGTCAGTTGGCCGGCTTGAGACTCAAGCAAAATCCCCACGGTTTGCGTTCGGCTGCCGCGGTCGCGCGTGTCGCGAATCGTGTTCTTCTCGAAAACCAGTTCGTTGGTCTCGCCGCGAATGCGAATCCCCGGAGACGCCGCGGCAGTGCCGTTGTTTTCGATCACGTTCTCGACCAGCCGGTTGCGATGCGCGGCCATACCGAGCGACTCGTTGCGGAAGTAGACGCCCTCGTGGGCGTTCTGGAGGACTCGGTTTCGTTGCAGCAGGTTGTCCGAATCCTTGTGCCCGATCGAGATCCCGTATCGGCCGTTCTGCTCCAGGACGTTGTCTTCAAACAGTCCGTGGCGCACGCGCCAGCACAAGAACAGCCCATCCGTGCCGTTACCTCGCGCAGTACACTTGCGCACGACCGGCCGTTGCGACCCGCTGCCGGGATGCAGGCCGAGTTCCGCATTGTCCACGCTTAGACAGCCCTCGACCGTCACGTCGTTGGACTGCTGAAAACTGATTCCATCCCCGTTATAGCCCCGGACTTCGCAGTTTCTGATCGCCGTGCCGTGGCCTCGATACAAATAGATCCCCGCGCCACGGCAGCCGTTCAGCGGAAGATTGGTTTCCTTGTGGCCGAGGACGATCAGGTTCTCGACGCCGGCGGCTTCGATATCGCAACCGCTGACCACGGGGAAGACCGTGGCCGCGCGGGCCTTGTTCTGGACCATGCAGTCGGCCATCAGCGGCTTGTCGATCGAAAACGTGTTGCCTCGGCGTCCCGTGATTCGGGCCACCGTCGTGTGGAATCCTCCGGACCGATCGTCCCAAATCGCCACGCCACAGCCTGCTTCGAAACCAGTTGGGTCGGCGACGGTGATCTGCTGTTCGCCGAAATCGCCGTCCAGGGCCAGCGGTGAAACTGCCGAGTCGGCTTTGTGCAGACGCGTCGCGCCCGCCCGGCCGCGCACGGTCACGTGGGAACGCAGGTGCAGCGAATCCCGCATGACGTAATCTCCCGGGCCGATCTCGACCACGCCACCGCCCAACCCCGCAATATAGTCGACGGCCGCCTGCAGCGCGCGGTTGTCGCTGCCGGTCAAGTCGGCATTCCCCTTACCGACCGTGATGCAAGGCAACTCCGTCATCGCCGAATGCATCGCGCGGGGCAGTTGCCGTTCGTCGGGCCGCGACGAGTAGTCAGGCGGTTCTTCGCCGGCCCGCGAAATGCCAAGCGGCATCGCGATTAGTATTGAGGCGATCTTGAAGACGGTCGCTGAGTTGTGGACGCCGGACATAGGTTCTAACCTCCGTTGAGCCGGTTGGAAGCAGGTGCGGCCGGTGCGAGCATACCCCCGCGCCGCGCCAGCCATTCTAGGCGAGCAAACCCGGACTCGCCACATCAGGGCGGGGCATGAAAGGGGCCTTCACGGGCAAAAGACGGACGGCAACTCGTCAATCTTGCCAAACGGGGGCAAAGGAATGAAGGGCAGAGGAATCGAGCGTTCGATAATTCCCTTGCCCAACATCCCTTTGCTCATGGAAAGAGACTTGCCCCACACGGCTGCCATTCGGCTATAATAGAATTGTCAGGCACCACCGGACCACGCCCCAAACGGATTTCGATGTCTTACAGTAACTCCTCGACCAACTCCCTGCGGTCCCCCGTCGCTCCGGGCGATAGCGCCGGATTCGATCGCTTTATCGACCAGCAAGTGGCGAAGACGGGCGCGCAAGTCAAGTTCGTCGATATTTGCAGCTCGCTCATGGTCTTTGGGGCGGGTGTGTTGAGCTTTTTGCTGATTGTGACGGTCCTGGATCATTGGGTCGCGTCGCTGGGGATTGCGGGGCGCTGGACGGCGCTGGCGCTATTGGCCTGCGCGGGCGGCTGGTATCTGATAAGGGTTGTGCTGCCTGTGCTGTTCGGCCGCGTGAATCCGCTGTTTGCGGCTCGGACGATCGAACATAGCGAACCGTCGCTGAAGAATAGTCTGATTAACTTTCTGCTCTTTCGCTCGGACCGCGCCGGAGTTCGGGCCGGGGTTTACCAGGCGCTCGAGCAGCGGGCGGCGGCCGATCTGTCGCACGTTCCCGTCGACACGGCGGTGGACCGCTCGCGGCTGATCCGGATCGGCTATGTGCTGGCCGGAGTCCTGGCGGTCTGCGCGGCTTATACGATCCTGGCCCCCAAGAGCCCGTTTCAAAGCGTGGCTCGGATTCTTGCCCCGTGGGCCGACATCGAACGGCCCAGCCGCGTGCGGATCGAGGACGTCCAGCCGGGGAACGTCGAGGTGTTTCAAGGCGAGCGGATCGCGGTCTCGGCCGACTGCTACGATCTGCGCCGCGACGAGCCGGTGACGGTCCACTTCACAGCGCTCGACGAACAACTGGGCCGGCAATCCGCAATGATGCAACCGGTCGCCGGCAACCTGCGCCACGAATGCCGTTTGCCGCCGGACGACGAAGGCTTTCAGCGGGACGTGATGTACTGGATCGAAGCGGGCGACGCGCGCACGCCGTCCTACCGGGTGCGCGTCGTTCCGGCGCCGGTGATCCTGGTCGAATCGATCGAGTACGAGTATCCGGCTTACACGAAGCTGCCCAAACGAGTCGTGGAGCGCCAAGGTGACATCAAGGCGGTCGAGGGCACACGGATCACCGTCCGCGCTCACGCCAACCAGCCGATCCTGGCGGCGGTGCTGGAATTCGATCCGCCCGCACAAGACGCAGACCCGAATCCAGCCACCGCCGCCAGTTCGACCAGCGGCCCGTTGGCAACGTCGGCGTACCGGATCGAAATGGAGTTTCGCGAGCAGGAGGCATGGTGTTCGTTTGTCTGTGAGTTGGACGAACAGCGCCAGGATCCGAAACACCGCACGTACCAGCTGCGGTTTTCGACCCAGGGAGGCCATCGCAACCCGCAGCCGGTGCTGCATCGGCTCGAAGTCCTGCGCGACTTGCCGCCGGAGGTCGAGATCCTGACGCCGGTCCAAGATCGAGTCGAGGTTCCGGAAGACGGCTGGCAAAAGATCGAGGTTCGCGCGGTCGACCCGGACTTCGGGCTGACGGCGATCCGGCTGGAAGCGGTCGCAGGCGGGCGGCAGGTGCTGAAGCGTGACTTGCTGCTGGATCCGGCCGGCCGCAACGGCCAGGAAATCGCCAGTTTCGACTTTGCCCCGCGGGCGTGTGGAATGCGGGCCGGAACGGAGGCGAAATGCTGGGCGATGGCCGAAGACAACCGCACTTCGCCGAAAACAGGTTCGCCCGAACCGAATGTCGTCAAGTCCCGAGAGTTGACGCTGGTCGTCACTCGCTCCGCCGCAGCAATTCCGCCGGATCAGGGCGCCGCTGAGAAGCAGGAACCTGCAGGAAAGCCGTCTCCCGACCGCCCCAAGGACGGCGCTGGCGACAAACCGCCACCCGGCGGTCAGGCATCCCAGGACTCCCATGCCTCCCAGCCGCCGTCTTCCTCCCCAGAGAATTCCGATTCAAGCCAAGGCCAGCAAGATCAAGCAAACGCCCCCAAACAGCCCAGCGGCGGCGGCGAGGGCAGCTCCGGCAGCGGTCAGCAAGGGGGCGAGTCGAACCAGACTTCGCAGTCGGGCGGCACGGGCGGGAACGCGGATTCAGCGGATTCATCCGCCAGTCAAAGCGGTGGTGACAGCCCGCCGGAGGGCGGCAATATGCCGGGCGACGGGAACTCGGACGGCACCAGCGGAACCGACGGCAGCCAAGGCGGAGCGGGTTCCTCGTCCAGCCAGCCGGGGGCCGGCGGATCGCAAGGCGGCAGCACGGGCGGCTCGGATTCCAGCGGCGGCAGCGAAGGCGGAGAGGGCAGTGCAGGCCAATCGGCGGAACCGCTACACGATGGCGAGGCATTCGAAAAGACGATGCAACATATGCAGCAAACCGCTGAGGGGCAAGGAAAAGAGGGCGGTTCGTCCGGCGGAGCCGATACGCAGGCGGCGGATCAAGGCGGCCAGAAGTCCGCGGATGCCCAGAGCCAGGTCGCTGCGCAGCAGGGAGCCTCCTCGGGCTCCGGCAAGCCGTCGAAATCGGAGCCCAGCGGCCAGCCGCAGCCTGCCGCAGGTGCCGGGCAGACCGGCGGCCGCAACGAACCACAATCGCCGAAACCGGAAGACGCGCCTGCCGGCGCAAGCGGACAGCAGCAGGGGGCAGCCAAGCCGTCGCCGGGGCAACAGCCCGAGGACAAGAGCCCTGGCGGAGCCCAGCCGCCGCAGGGATCGTCCGGTTCCGAGGCGAAACCCCAGGGATCGACAGAACAACAGGGAGGGGCTCCCAAGCCGAGCCAATCCGGCTCGGGCCAACAAAAGGAACCGGGCCAGAGCGACGGCGGACAATCCGGCTCGGGGCAGCCGAACGAGAACCGCGGCGGTTCGGCCAGCGGGCAGAATCCCGAGGGCACCAGCCAGAAGCAGCCATCTTCCGGAGGCGGTGAACCGAGGCCCAGCCAGGAGCCGCAAGCGCCCAGCATGAGCAAGAAGGCAGGGGGCGCCCAGGGCGACGCCGGGGGCGATCAGAGCGGCGGTGGAAAACAGGGCGGCGGTCAGGGCGGACAACAGCCCGGGAACGACAAACCCGGCGGGACGAGCCCCGGCGATCAGGGGGCCGGCGCCGCGCAAGAGTCCGGCCAGGGCGATCTGGCTCAGCGCCCGGGCGACAAACAGGAATCCCAGGAACGGACCGGCGCGTCCGGCTACGACCCCGGGACCGGCACGAAATCGAAACCTGCCGCCGAGGGAGCGGCCGGTTCGGGGGCTCAAGGTGAATCGGCGCAAGGCGGGCCATCGCCCTCGGTTCCGAAGACGCCGGCCGACGGAGCCCCGTCCGAACGCGGCCAGGGACTGCCACTGGGCGGCGGCGCGCCCAGTTCCGCGGAACTTCAAGGCACCGACATGGGCGGCGAGGTTCCCGCCGGCGAACAGCCGAATATCGAGTACGCTCGGAAAGCGACGGACATGGTCCTGGAATACTTGAAAGACCAGCAAAGCAATCCGGACGAGGACCTGCTGAAAAAGTTGGGTTGGACGAAGGAGGACCTACAGGATTTCGCGCGGCGCTGGGCCGACTTGAAACGCGCCGCCAACGAGGACCCGCGAGCCAAGCAGCAGTTGGACGACGCGCTGCGCAGCCTGGGACTCCGGCCGGTGGCCCGCGATCCGCGGCGTTCCGACGTGCAGCAGGATACCCGCCGGACGGAACGCAACTTGGGCGACCGCAGCCGTCCGCCGTCTGCTTACAGCGAACTGTTTGACGCGTACCGCAAAGGCACGGGACGGGTCGGCGAGCGCTGAGATGGCCCTGGGGAAAGGAGTAAGCACCTTTCGAGAAAAAGTGGCGTAAGCTTCCAGCTTGCGGTGCTTACCTCTAACGCAAGCTGGAAGCTTACGCCACGGGATATCGGACAGCTATTCTTCGAACGGTGCTAACGGTCCAAGCTCCCCGCGGCCCGGTGGGGAGAAGATGATCTGGAGGAAGAAACCTATGCATCCGTGCATTTGTTGGCGAACCATGCGTACGTGCTTGATCGGGTGTTCGCTCGTTGCGGGATTCCTGGCGGGAATTGAAACCCGGTCGCAGGCGCAGACCCGCCAGCCCAGTCCCACCGGTGAACCGGCGGGGCCGGCTCCCACCACGGCGCCGGTGCCGCTGGAGACAGCCACCTTTGGCGCCGGCTGTTTCTGGTGTTCCGAGGCCGTCTTCCAGCGGCTCAAGGGAGTCCATTCGGTGGTCTCCGGCTACAGCGGAGGGCAGGTCAAGAATCCGACCTACCAGCAAGTGTCTTCCGGCTGGACGGGACACGCCGAAGTGATCCAGCTGACTTTTGATCCCAGCCAAATCTCTTATGCGCAACTGCTGGAGGTCTTCTGGAAAACGCACGACCCAACCACGCTGAATCGTCAAGGTCCGGACTTCGGCACCCAATATCGCTCGGTGATCTTCTACCACAACGACCAGCAGCGGATGCTGGCGCAGAAATACCGCGCGGAACTGGACGCGGCCAAAGCCTTCCGCAGTCCAATCGTGACGGAAATTGCCCCGTTCCGCGACTTCTATCGCGCGGAGGACTACCATCAGGACTACTACAACCAGCATCGGCGACTGCCTTATTGTGCCAAGGTCATCCGTCCCAAGATGGACAAGCTGGAAAAGGTCTTTCGTGACAGGCTCAAGGATTCAGCAACGAAGCCCGCCACCGCCGGCGGACAATGAACCGGCCACCGCCAGCCCCACGAGCCCGCCCTGAAAAGGTACTAAGCACCGTTCGACAAATAAGTGTCGCACACGATCGCTTCTCGGTCACCTCTCCCTCTGGGAGAGGTCGGGCTCTCAGGCCCGGGAGAGGGAGAGGGCCGGCGCCGTCGGCCCAGACGCGGAGAACGCCCGCTGAACGGCCCCCTCCCGGCCGCTACCGCGTCCGACCTCCCCCGCTGCGCGGGAGAGGTGTCATGTCTGACTGCCATGAGATGCGACACTTATTTCTCGAACGATGCTTACCGCGCTGGAGTTTACGCTGGAGCGTGGGATTTCGACTTGGCAATCAATCGGCCGTTAACGAGGGCGTTGAGCCAGCTCGTCACGGGTTCGGTCTTGCGGAATCCCCGTGAACACCGAGACGCCAGCGGACAAGTTAGCCGGAACTCCAGTCGTCACGGGTTCGGTCTTGCGGAATCCCCGTGAACACAGCGGTGCAGCGACATGAGCGCAAACGCGGTTCCATACTGTTGGTGGTAGTCATACAACGGGAAATCCCACCACGAACCGTCCCGCTCCTGCCGTTGGATTAGCAGCCCAGCCAACTGATCTTGGTAGGGTGCCCGCCGCTCGGCCGGCAACTCCTCGATGCACAGCGCGGCATAGTAGTGACCGTAGTAGAAAAAGTAGCCGGCCACCTGGCACCACGATTCGTGCGGAATCGGCCGCTTGCGGCCCATATCCAGCCAGCCGTTGCGGACCACCAGCCGATCGAGCCACTCCGTCAGCACCGCATCGGTGACCAGCGGATCCCCCCACCGTCGCAGTGCCAGATTGCAGGCTTGCGAGCGGCCCAGACTGCCGCTGGGCCGGTTGATCTCGCGCATCGGCCGGTCTTTCAGGTACTCGCCGTACAGGTACGAAAAATCCGGCTTGCGCTGCCGCAGGATGGATGCCCTGGCCCGCTCGATCAACCGGTCTGGAACCTCGGCGCCCACCCGGCGGGCCTCGTCCAACGCAACCAGGACGGTGGCCGTTACAAAGCTGATCGTGCTGCCGCTGGGCGTCCGCGTGCGGGCCTCGAAATCGTAATACGCCCAACCGCCGTCGACCACTTCGTAGCGGTCCAACATGTCGATTTGTTGGGCGATCAGCTCGCGGATCTTGCGTCTCCGCATTTCATCGTCGGGCTGACGTTCCAGCAATCGTACCAAGGCTTGAATCGCGTAGGCATGGGCCCATGAGTTGTAAAACACCTCCGGATCGGCGCGGCGGACGCGCGGCAGTTGTTCGAACAACCAGGCTTCGGCGCGGTCCAGGGCCCCGGCGACCTCGGGCCGGTCTCCGCCGGTTTCGATCAAGGCCGAGATGCACAGGCCCGTGACCGCCGCGCGGAAGGCATGGTGCGCACCGGGCACCGGCGCCAAGACTTCGCCGGGGCGCGTAATCGCCACCGATCCCCACGAGCCGTTCGCGTTCTGACGCTTCAGCAGGAAATCGACGCCGCGGAGAATCGACCGTTCCAAGTCGCCCGCCTGCGGCGGCGAAACCGGCTGCAGCCCGCCCTTGTCCCGGTCCGGTTGCGACGAGGATTCTTGCGCGTCGCCCAACAACGGACACGCGGCCGCCAGAACGAGACAAACCAAACGAGTTCGCATGAGGTTCACCCAAACGCTGCAAAGATTCTGGCGAGCGGTGAGGCGTAAGCCCACCGGTGGTTGTTCACTGACCGCCGTTCACTTTCCGTCAGCAATTTTCACCGAAGGTGATCTGGCCAATTGCTCGCGCCAACGTGCCGACATGCGGAAAACCGGCGGGCTGACGCCAGCCGCTCGCCGCTCGGTATGCAACTACGGACTTCACTTGGCATCCTTCGGTGCTTCCAGCAACACCTTATCGCCTTCTGCCAGTCCTTCGGCGATCTCCAATAGCTTGTCCGTCTTTTGTCCGACGGTCACGTTCCGCTTGGTGGCTTTGCCGTCCTTGCCGACCAAGAAAACGTACCGCTGGTCGTCGAACTCGTCGGTCATCACGACGCTCGGGGGTACCGCCAAGGCGTTTTTCTTCGCATAGGCCGTCAGTTTCACTTTGCACGCCATCCCCGGCACGATCGCCTTGTGGTCCTTGTCCAGACTCACTTTCAGGGTCGCGTCGAAACTGGCCGGCCCCACTGGGATCTCGTTCCATTGACTGAGCACCGCAGGCAACTTCACGTTGGGAAACCCGTTGGGGATGGCGATTCCCGACAGACCGGCACGCAGCCGATGGAGTTGATCTTCGGGGATCGCGGCCCGCACCGTCATCCCCTGCGGCTGGACCACCGTCATCAGGACCTGGTTCATCTGCACCATTCCGCCGGAACGTAGCGAGTCGGCCAGCGGCTGGGCGTCGCTGAATTTGCCGCGCGTACACTTGCCGAAATAGACCACGCCTTCCAGCGGCGCGCGGACGGTCAACCGTTCGCGGTCGCCTTGCAGTTTCTTCAGCCGTTCGGCAGACCGCGCGGTCTGGACCCGCAACTTTTCGACTTCGATCTGCTGCCGCTGCAGGGCTTCGGGCACGGCGATCTTGGCGCGCTGGGTGGCCAGTTCCCGGCGCTCGCTGGATTCTTTGGTTTGTTCGTCGGTGCGAGGAATCGCGAACTCGATGGCGAAATCGCGGGAAATCCGACTGGACTCCAGGGACATCTTCGCCGACTCCAGTTGGTCCCGGGCCCGCTTGAGGACGATCGCTTCCGTCTCTTCGGTCACCTCGTCCGCCTGGTACATTTTTTCCAGTTGCCGCAACTCCTCTTCGGAGTACTCCACATAGTTGCCGGCCCGCCGGAGGTTGAACTCGGCCATTTTCAAATCGAAGGGCCGCTGGACGTCGAAATAGTACTTCCGGTCTTGTTGATTGGTCTTGGCCGCCCGTTCGTTGGCCGCCAAGTCGATCGGCGTGATCTTCTCCAGGGCGGCCAGACCATCCTCCGCCTGCTTGAGACCCAGTTGGGCCAGTTTCAAGTCCGTGCGCAGGTCGTCGATCTGCTTGTCCAGCTTTTCCGGGTCCAGCGTCAGCACCACGTCGCCCTTCTTGACGCGGGTTCCGTGCTTGACGGCGCTGATCACCGTCAACGCGGGAGCCGGCATGTATTCGTCGAACTTCAAAGCAATCTCGGCGGCCGACCGCGCCTCGAACACGCCGTCCAGGTCCACGGTGATCTTCAAGGGCTTGCGTTGGACCGTGTGGGTGGCCGGAGTCTCGGTGGACGCGGGTGCCGCGTCGGGCTTGCCGGGAACGGCCTTTTCGGCAGCCGCTTTTTCCGGAGCGGCCGTCACGGGCGCCGCCTCCGGCTTAGGCTGCTTGGCAGGCTCCGCTCCCACCGCTGCGGGAAGCCAAGCCAAGACGGTCAGTCCGACAAACAAAAACGGTAGACGGGCATTCATCGTGATCACTCCTCAGCGCAGCATAGCCGCATCACACAACAAGAAATCTCTGCATCGGACGTGGCGTCGCTCGAATCGGGTTGCTGATTCGGCAAACGCCGGATCAAGGGGCTGGCGCAGGACGCCACGGACTATTAGAATTCGGAGCAGGGCGCGCGTCAATCAAGTTCGCGGACTGTCCGGGATGCAGACGGTGATGCGGACAGCGGTTACAATACACCGCGGCGAGAACAACATCGCGACGGAAAGGACCAAGACATGAAACCGACAATGCTGACGATGCTATTGGCCGCTGTGCTCGCCGCGAGTGCGGCAGGGGCCGAGGGAAAACGCTACGAACCGAAGTGGGAATCGCTCGACCAGCGGCCGACGCCCGAATGGTTCCTGGATGCGAAGTTCGGCGTGTTCATCCATTGGGGCGTGTATTCGGTGCCGGCCTGGGGCCAGGTCGGCCAGTACGCGGAATGGTACTGGAACAACATGTCGAACAAGAAGGCCGATAACGTCTGGTGGCAGTTCCATGCCAAGCAGTACGGCAAGGATTTCGACTACGAGAGTTTCGCCCCCCAGTTCACCTGCGAATTGTTCGATGCCAACCAATGGGCGAGCCTGTTCCAGCGGGCGGGCGTCAAGTACGTCGTGCCGACGTCCAAACATCACGAAGGCTACTGCCTGTGGCCCAGCGCGGAAGCGAGCCGCACGTGGGGCCGGCCCTGGAACGCGGTCGAGATCGGACCGAAGCGGGATTTGATGGACGAACTGGCCAAGGCCACGCGGGCCCAGGGACTGAAGTTCGGCTTCTACTATTCGCTGTACGAGTGGTTCAACCCGCTGTGGAAAACGGACCGCGCACGATACGTGGCCGAGCACATGACGCCGCAGTTCAAGGACGTGGTCACCCGCTACCAGCCGGCGATCATCTTCAGCGACGGCGAATGGGACCTGCACTCCACCGACTGGAAGAGCGAAGCGTTGCTGGCGTGGCTGTTCAATGAATCGCCTTGCAAGGACGAAGTCGTCGTGAACGACCGCTGGGGCAAGGACTGCCGGCATAAGCACGGCGGGTATTGGACCACCGAGTACGCCGCCGGCTTGAAAGATGGCTCACACCCGTGGGAGGAGAGCCGCGGCATGGCCCACTCGTACGGATACAATCGCGCCGAGCGGATCGACGACTACAAAACGGGCCGCGAGTTCATCCTGACCTTGATCGACCTGGTCAGCCGCGGCGGCAACCTGTTGCTGGATATCGGTCCGGCTGCCGACGGGACGATCCCGCCGATCATGGAACAGCGTCTGCTCGAAATCGGCGATTGGCTCAAGGTCAACGGCGAGGCCATCTACGGCACGCGTTTCGCCGGCCGCTCGTGCCAATGGACCGAAGGTAAACGGCCCGACCAGCAGTTTGGCGAATTCATGGTCAAGTACAACCTGATGGAACAAGTCGGCCAGCAGCCGAAGAACGGCGTCGCCGTCAAACAGGTATTCTTCACGAAGAAGCCCGATGCGCTGTACGCGATCACCCCCGGCTGGCCGGGCAAACAATTGGTGCTGAGAAACATCAAGGTCCCCGCCGGCGCGGCGGCCAAAATGCTGGGCGCCGAAGGCGAACTCAAGACCCAATTGGACGGCACGACGCTCACCCTGACCCTGCCGGAATTCGGCCCCGACCAGGCGCCCTGCCGTCATGCTTTCGCCTTCCGGATCCCCGGCGCGGAACTGTTACCGGAGAATTAACCGTCCACAGCGGAGAGGTTCACGGACATGTCCAAGGAAGCCAAGGCCCGAATCCTGATCAACGAACTGCTCCGCAGGTCACGCCGGCGGTTCTTCGACGACGAAACGGGTCCCGCCAATGTCGCCCTCGAATTGCAGGTCAAACTAAAGAAAACGGCATTGGAGAACCTCGGCGACGACTTCGAACAGACGGCTCACGGGTACGTGGACTACCTGCTGCTGGACGAAAACGGCTTTCCGATTGCCGTTCTCGAAGCCAAGTCGGAGAAGTTCGATCCGCTGGTTGGCAAGGAACAGGCCCGCAAGTACGCCCGTTCGCTGAACGTCCGCTTCGTCATCCTTTCCAACGGCAACCTGCATTATTTCTGGGACCTGGAACAAGGCAACCCGGTTCTCATTACCGAGTTTCCGACGCGGGAATCCCTGGGCCACTCCCAGACGTTTCAGCCTAATCCGGTGAGTCTCATCAACGAAACCGTCGACGAAGACTACGTGGCCGTCACCCAAAACCCGAACTACGCGAGCGATCCTCGCTGGCAGGATCCCGGCCAGCGAGACGGCTTCATCAAGGACGCCGAGTTGAAATTCCTCCGGCCCTACCAGGTCCGGGCGATCGCGGCGATCCAGGAGGCCGTGAAAAGGGCACAGACTCGCTTCCTCTTCGAGATGGCCACCGGGACGGGCAAGACGCTGATCGGCGTGGGCGTCATCAAGCTCTTCCTCCGCACGGGGAATGCCAAGCGCGTCCTGTTCCTGGTCGACCGGCTGGAACTGGAGGATCAGGCCAAGAAACGGTTCGTCCAATTCCTCAAGAACGATTTCCATACGGTCGTCTACAAAGAGAACCGTGACGTCTGGCGGAAGGCGGAAGTCGTCGTGACAACGGTCCAAAGCCTGCTGTTCAATAACAAGTTCCGCAAGCTCTTTTCCCCGACGGATTTCGACCTGCTGATTTCCGACGAGTCGCATCGCTCGATCAACGGCAACAGCCGGGCGGTGTTCGAGTATTTCATCGGCTACAAGCTCGGGCTGACGGCCACGCCGAAGGACTACCTAAAGAAGGTCGATCCGTCCCGCATTCACCAGCGCGATCCGCGCGAATGGGAACGCCGCCAACTGCTGGACACCTACAAGACCTTCGGCTGCGAAAGCGGAACACCCACCTTCCGGTACAGCTTGGTTGACGGCGTGCGCGAAGGCTACCTGCTGAACCCCGTGGTGGTGGATGCCCGCACGGAAATCACCACGCAAATGCTCGCCGATGAAGGCTACGCCGTCATGGTGACGAACGAAGACGGCGAACTGGTCGAGCAGACCTTCTTCGGCAAGGACTTCGAGAAGAAGTTCTTTTCGGACGAAACAAACCAGGTGTTCTGCGAGACGTTCCTGAAAAACGCACTCCGCGACCCGCTCAGCGGCGAGATCGGCAAGAGCATCGTGTTCTGCGTCACCCAGGACCATGCGCGCCGGATGGCCGACACGTTGAACAGGCTGGCCGACGCCATGTTCCCCGGCAAGTACAACTCGGATTTTGCCGTCCAAGTCACTTCCGAAGTTTCCGGCGCCTAACAGATGGCTATCGGCTTCGCCAACAACAACTTGAACGGACACACGCGGTTTCTCGATGGCTACATCAGCGCCAAGACTCGCGTCTGCACCACGGTCGGCATGATGACCACGGGCTACGACCGCGAAGATCTGATGAACATCGTTCTGCTCCGGCCGATTTTCTCGCCCACGGATTTCATCCAGATCAAAGGACGCGGGACGCGCAAGTACACGTTCCGCTACGTGGACCGCGAAGGCGGCCAGATTCAGGAGCACGCACAGGAAAAGGATAAGTTCAAGCTGTTCGACTTCTTCGCGAATTGCGAGTACTTCGAGGAGAAGTACAACACGACGAAGTTCTTCCGCTGCCGCCGCTGCGGCCCAACGAGCCCGGCCCCGAACCGCCGCCTCCCCCACCTCCACCGCTGCCCGGCTACGCGAACGTCGATCCCGACCCGCTCAAATCGCAGGTCGAATACGCCGTCCCGGTGTACGGGATGAAGATCGACCGCAAATTCTTCGAGCGGTTCGAAGAGCGGGTCAAGGCCGCCGCCGAAGTCCGCGAGCGTTTCGAGCGTGGGGATATCCAGGGCGCCGAGGAAGCCGTCCTGAACGATTTATTCAACAAGCCCGATGATTTCTTCAACCTCGAGAAGCTTCGCAAAGCCGTGCAACTGGATCGCCGCATCACGCTCCGCGAAATCTTGGCCAAGGCATTCGGCGAGATCGATCGGTTCCCCACGAAAGACGAACTGCTGGAGGAGGAATTGGCCAAGTTCGTGTCGATTCACAAACCGGACGCTGCGCAAATGCCCGCGATCCGCCAGTTCTTCAAGGCTTACGTCAGCGACGCCATGGTCCGGGCCATCGTCGATGCCCGCGAATTCGGCCGCTTGGCCGACAACCCCAAAGTCTCCCTGGCCGACATCCGCGCCCTGGGGCCTTGGCGCGAGGTGATCACCGAGTACGTCAACGACTACGTTTCGCTCAATACGTTTGCGGCGTGATTTGGGTCAAGGATTAGCCACGAAAGGCACGGAGGGCACAAAATGAGAGACGAGAAAGAGATCTTGGCGCTTTGCGATCGAGTTCGGCAGTGTGCTTTTGAATTGCACGCGTACTTGCGGCACGGGCATTTGGAGAAAGTGTACGAGAACGGGTTGGCGCACCGCTTGCGGAAAGCGGGAATGATGGTCGAGCAGCAATGCCCACTCCAGGTCCGCGATGAAGACGGAACCGTTCTCGGTGACTATTTCGCCGACCTATTTGTTGAGTCTGATCTGATCATCGAACTGAAAGCTTGCAAGTCGCTCACGAACGACCATATTGCTCAGGTGCTGGGCTACTTGCGCGCGTCGGGAAAACGTCACGCTTTACTTATCAACTTTGGTGCCACCAAACTAGAGATCCGCAAACTAATCCTGTGATTTTTGTGCCTTCTGTGCCCTTTGTGGCCATCTTCTGAAACACAGGAACATGGCCACAAGAAGCACAAAAAGCACAAGCCCATTTTGTGCCTTCTGTGCCCTTTGTGGCCATCCCCTGAAATACGATAATGCTCGACTCCGAAACCAAAGCCCGCATCGACTCCGCTCGCGACATCCTGGTGGGCAAGGTCCCCGACCCAAAATCGCAGGTCGAGCAGATCACGATCGCGCTGATCTACAAGTTCATGGACGACATGGACCGCCAATCCGAGGAACTGGACGGCAAAGCGTCCTTCTTCCGCGGCGAGTTCAAGAAATACGCCTGGCCCAACCTGTTGGATAAACGCCTCAGCGGCCACGAGCGTCTGCTTCTCTATGCCGAAGGCATCGAGAAGATGAACACGAACAAGAACATTCCCCAGCTGTTCCGCGACATCTTCAAGAACGCCTTCCTGCCGTATCGCGATCCGGAGACGCTGAACCTGTTCCTGAAGGAAATCAACGGCTTCAGCTACGACCACAGCGAACGGCTGGGCGACGCGTTCGAGTACCTGCTGTCGGTGCTGGGCACCCAGGGCGACGCAGGCCAGTTCCGCACGCCGCGGCATATCATCGACTTCATCGTCGCCGTGGTCGAACCGCAGAAGCACGAAACGATTCTCGATCCAGCGTGCGGCACCGCCGGGTTCTTGATCTCGGCCTACAAACATATCGTCCGCAGCAACGACGCCCTGACCCCGGACGAACGCGCGCGGTTGGTCACCAACTTCCGCGGCTACGATATCTCGCCCGACATGGTCCGGCTGTCGCTGGTGAACTTGTACCTGCACGGGTTCGCCAATCCGACCATCCACGAGTACGACACGCTGACCAGCGAGGAGCGGTGGGACGAGCGGTGCGACGTGATCCTGGCCAACCCGCCGTTCATGACGCCCAAGGGCGGCATCCGGCCACACAACCGGTTTTCGATCAAAGCCACCCGCAGCGAAGTGCTGTTCGTGGACTACATCGCCGAGCACCTGACTCCCGGTGGCCGCGCCGGCGTGATCGTGCCCGAGGGCATCATCTTCCAGAGCCAGAACGCGTACAAGGCCCTGCGCAAGATGCTGGTGGAAAGCTACCTGTGGGCCGTGGTCAGCCTGCCCGCCGGCGTCTTCAACCCGTACAGCGGCGTCAAGACCAGCATCCTGCTGCTGGACCGAAAACTGGCCAAGCGGACCGATGAAGTGCTGTTCGTCAAGATCGACAACGAAGGCTTCGACCTAGGCGCCCAACGCAGGCCGATCGTGGGAAGCCAGTTGGCCGAGGCCCAGAAGTGGTTGCTGAAATGGAAGCATGGCCACAAAAAGGCACAAAAGGCACAAGGGAAGTTGGTCCATGCGGTTAGCCGAAAACGAGTCCTGGCATCGGCGGACTGCACACTCGCTGGCGACCGGTATGTCGCGCCGGCAGCTGTCCAAAGGGGTAGATGGCCCATGGTCACCGTTGGCGAGATCATCAAGCTGTCAAGTGGGAGGTTCCTCCCAGGAAAGCAGATGCGGGACGGAGCATATGCGGTTTACGGGGGAAATGGGGTAAATGGTCGCCACGCGGAGTATTTCGTAGAGACGCCTGTGATCGCAATCGGACGCGTCGGAGCCTACTGCGGGGCTATTCACGTAACGGAGCCGAGGTCCTGGATCACAGACAACGCACTGTACGTCACGGAGTATTTGCAGGAAGTAGAACAAGGATACCTGGCAGAAATGCTGCGTGCGGCAAACCTGAATCAATTCGCCAAAGTCGGCGGGCAACCTTCGATTTCACAAAGTACCGTGTTGGTTCAGCGCATTCCCGTCCCGCCGCTCGAGGTGCAGGAGAAGATCGTCGCGGAACTGAACGGCTACCGGAAGGTCATCGAAGGTGCCCGCCAAGTCATCGCCAACTACAAGCCCACGATTGCGGTTGATCCGGTATGGCCAACGGTAGAGCTAGGCTCATTCGTTGAGTTCAAGAACGGAGTCAATTATTCCAAGCAGAACAAGGGAACGGGCCTAAAGGTGGTGGGTGTGTCGGACTTTCAGGACCGCTTGGTCGCGCCCCTTGACCACTTGGATCAGATAAATCCACGCGGTGTCGTTACCGACGATGATTGCCTTCGGGATGGGGACATCCTCTTCGTCCGGTCACATGGCAACAGGGAACTCGTCGGTCGTTCGATGTTGGTCGAAACCGCCGGGGAGCGGTTGACCCATTCTGCATTCACAATCCGTTTGCGGTTTGTCCGCCAGAACGTCATCCCGATGTTCTATGCGATTCTGTTCAAGCATCCCGACTTCCGCAATCAGTTGACGGGAAGGGGGGCCAATATCAGTAATCTTTCGCAAGATATTTTGCGTTCGCTCGTTGTTCCCATCCCACCACTCGACGTCCAACTCCAACACGCAGCGGAAATCCAGGCCGAGCGGGTACTGGTCGACTCAAACGGTCAGTTGGTGGAGATCTTCGAGCGGAAGATCCAGGCCAAGTTGGCGGAACTGTGGGGAGAGAATAACCAACCGGAGCTGTCGAAGGCGAAAATCCCAAGCGTCTAGCTTTTTTGGTGTCTTTTGTGCCTTTTGTGGCCAACCCTCGACTGGACCCTACTTATTGCATCAGCCTCACAATGCATCAAACGAGTCTGAGGCTGATGCAAAGCCGCCTGAGACTGATGCAATGGAAACATGAGCAAAACCATCAAAGACTTGCCGGAACACAGCCGCCCGCGGGAAAAACTCCGCGAGAAGGGGCCGCAGTCGTTGACGGACGAGGAACTTGTGGCGGCCATCCTGGGCATGGGCACGGCGGGGATCGACGTCCGCACGATTGCCCGGCAGGTGGCTGGTCTGATCCGCGAGCATCGCGACAAGCTGGGCCTGGACCATCTGCTGGCCATTCCGGGGATGGGGCCAGCCAAGGCGTCGCAAATCCTCTCGGCTTTCGAGTTGGCCCGACGCTACTTGCTGCGGGATACGGTCAAGATCGTATGCGCCCAGGACGTCTTGCCGTTGGTGGCCGACATTGTTGCCAAGCCGCAAGAGCATTTCGTCTGCATCTCGCTCAATGGCGCCAACGAAGTGATCCAGACGCGCGTCGTCACGATCGGCCTGTTGGACCGCACGGCGGTGCATCCGCGCGAGGTCTATGCCGACGTGATCGCCGACCGCGCCGCCGCCGTGATTTTCGTCCACAACCATCCCTCCGGCGAACTCGATCCGAGTGAAGCCGACCTGCGGATCCACGACCAGTTGACCGAAGCCGGCAAGATCTTGGGCCTGCGCGTGCTGGACCACGTGATCGTCAGCCGCCGCGGCTATTACAGCTTTCAGGAAGGCGGCCGGATCCGTGCGTGAGCACGCCGACAGGAACAGCGCTGACGTCGAGACTGGATTGACAAGCCAATTTTGTGCCTTCTGTGCCTCTTGTGGCCATCCTCTGAAGCATGGGGAATTGGCCACAGAAAGCACAAAAGGCACAAATTATTTTTGTGACTCTTGTGCCTTTTGTGGCCATCGCGTTCCGTCTTGATGTGACCGTTTCAGCGCGGGGCCGGGGCCAGGAGACCATCCGGGCGGAAGCCGAGCACCGGGGGGATGCCGCGCAGCTCGACGTAATGGTCTTCCAGCACGCCGATACCCGGCCGGCTGAGCGTCAATCGCCACACCTCGTCGCGTTTCGGGTTCTGGCGTTGGAGTTGGTACGACTGCGCGGTGGAGATGTCAGCCTGCTTCCAAACCTGCGTGCCCGAGGGGTCGAAGACGACGGCGGAAACACGTTCCAAGTCGCCCGATCCCCAAAAGCGCACGGCGAATTGCGGCACGCCGGCGGGTACCAGGAAGTAAAACTCGCCGGTGGTGTTCAGCAAGTGGAGCGGTCCGGCATCGGCGGCGATCAGCGCCGCATGGCTGCTCGACGCCATCCGCACGGTGTGCCCGCCGGGCTGGCATTCCACCCGGTAGATGCCCGTCTCGGCGGCAGTGAACTCGATCTCGGCCTCCTGCAAGAACTCGACCGAGAAGCGTTTGACCGGCTGGCCTGATGGGCCGACGATCTGCACCGGCACCGGGCTGCCGCCGGCGCGCCCCACCGCCTGCGAGGCGAGACGCAGATCTACGTTTTCGCCCTGACGAGCCAGAAGCAGAAACAACCCTTCGCCGCGCAGCCGATGGGCCGGCAGCTTGCCGCCCGCGAACGTGCTGGGCTGAGCCACCGCCAACGGCGTCCTGTTCAGCGGCCAGCGGGCGATCCGCGTGGCTTGGTCCATCGGAATCAGCTTGGCGAGCGTCGGCTCGTCGAGCCGGTATTCGCGGCGCTGTCCGTTGCGTTCGACGGTGATGCTGCCGCTGACGTCGACCAGCGGCACGCCGGCCGGATCGTCATACTTGATCAGCGGGCGGTCGATGCGCTCGCGGACGGTGACTCCGGCGAATTCGATGCCGCCCAGCGGCTCCAGGCTGTCAGGCCGGGTTTGCAGCAGGATCGGAGCCGCCACCTTCGACTCCTCCGCCGGATCGGCCAGGGTGCAATCGGCCATCCGCAATCGGACGCCGCGCGGCGTGGTCGAAGCGATTGTGATCGCCGTGGTGCCCACGTCCTCGAAGCGGCAGTTAATCAGTTCGATCAGGCCGGTCACGGACCCCTTCGGCCCGCTGGACACGACGATGCTCGCCGAGCGGGCGTTCGTCCCTCGTGTGACGCAGTTTTCGATACGGATCGACAACGGCTGGGACGTGCTGTCGAGGTTGGGGGCGTAAATGTGCAAGGCGTAGCCCTGGTTGTTCTCGATGATGCAGTCGCGCATCACACAGCTGACCAGCCGTTCGTTGGCCGCGTTGGGTTCAAAGTCGATCCCGGCTGCTGGCGGTGTGCCGGCGGTGCCTTTCAGCACGCACCGTTCGACGAGCAGGTTTTCCGCGCTGATCACGCTGATTCCCTGCCGATAATTGCGGTCGCAGATTACGTCGCGGATCACCACGTCCTTGCAGGGCGCTCCGCCGGAACCGGCGCCGAGGTAAATCCCGTCGCCGCCGCTCTCGGCCAGCGTGAGCCCTTCGACGGTGATCCCCGTACAGCCGTGGAACTTGAGCACGTGGCGCCATTCGGCATGGGTATAGTCCGCACCGTCGTAATCCGCGCGGCGCATGCGCAGGGTGGCTCCCGGGCCGATGAGCTTGATGTTCTTCTTGTTGGCGGCACTGAACAGAGAGTCCGCCGGTCCGTGGAACGCCCCTGGCTTGGCCAACACTTCGGCGCCGGGTTCAAAGAACAACTCCTGTTCGCTGGCCAGGCGGAGCGGTTCCACGATCCACGGCGAGGGCATCTTTTCGACCACGACTTTCTTCGCCCCCGAGTCGATGGCCGCTTGCAATGCGGCGGTCGATTCCTCGGGCTGGAATCCCCACCAGGAAGCCTGCGCGACGGCCCGCTTGCCGGCCCGCACTTCCGCGATGGCCTGGGGATCGGGCGCAGCGGCCGAGGCAACCTGGGTAGCGACAGGCACGACTAGCGTCAAGATTGCGATGGTGTAACGAGCACTCTTGCGGCGTACGGACATGAGCCATTACCTCCTACTTCAAAACAACCTTGCGATCCGTGATGATCACCGGACCGTCGTAAGTCGGGATGTTTTTCAAAATCATCGTTCCTGCGGCGAGACTCTTGCAGTCCTCGGGGATTTCGTGAATCCGGCCGGTAATCACGTCCGCCCACACCGGGTCCGCAAACTTGCCGCCCTCGACGCGGATCGTGGCGGGCAACGTGTCGTTGGTGTCCAGCGGAAACGTCATTCCGTTCCAGAACACCAGAAGGTCGGAGTCCGCCTTTTCGTGGCGGTAGGCAAACCAGGTCATCGGCTGGTCGCATTCGATCGTACAGGCGTAATCCGGCTGGCGGACCAGGTTGTTATCGAACACCGCGACGACGTTCTGAACGGCATAGTAAGCCATCTTGACCTTGGCCAGATTCCGCTTGTCGTTGATCTTCAGCAGGCCCTTGCGGTTGATTTCCCGTCCGGCGTGGTCGAAATCGCAGATGGTAAAGACCGACGAGATGCAGTCGTGCCCCAAATCGCCGAGCATCCGGCGGGTGTTCCATTTTGCCTGGGTCAGCTCCGACCAGTCGTGTCCGGACAGGGCGAACTTCGTCGCCCGCTCGGAGGGACAGCCGTTTTCGCCCTGCCACATTTTCAGCTGCGGCTCGTACTTGCCAACGACCGCTTTCATCGCTTCCACGTTCTTGTAGGCGTCGTCCGGGTTCTTTGTGTATCCGTGATAGATGACCCACTCGAACAGATTCAGCTTGCCCTGGTCGGCCATGACCTTCAGGCAGGCGTCCAGATACGCGGGATCAATCCGAGCCAGCGACAGGGCCCCGATGCGCGCGTCCGGAATGATCCGCTTGATGATCTCCGCCGTGCGAATGTTGAAGTTGGCAATCATCTCGGGCGTCTTCTTGACGCCAATATCCGGCTCGTTCCACATGGCCCACTTGCTGGCCCGGTCCTTGTATCGCGTCGCCAGCGCCTCGACCCAGCGGTCCCAAGCCGCCAGCCCCACTTCGGACGTCGGAAAACCGGCCCCCAGGTCCGCTGTCCCGGCGCCTTCGTAAATGGGATTGCCATAGTCCGTCTCGAGCCAGATCTCCAGCCCCTTGGCCCGCGCGTCGTCGATGACGTAATCCAGCCAGGCGAAATCGTAGACGCCTTGGACTTTCTCCGTCTTGGCCCACCCGCCCTGCAGCCGGATGGTCTTGATTCCCAGCGGCGCGACGTAATCCTTGTAGGTGTCCCAGTAGATGTAATCGCGGCACAGCGTTTCGCAGCCCAGCGTCCAGTTCTGTCCGGCGTCGATTTCCCCGACGCTGCGGGGCTGAATGGTCCCCAGACACTTCCAGCCCGCCTTCAGCGTCGTTTGCACTCGGGAATCTGTCCGGTCGAGCATCTGCGCCCAACCAAGGGAGCAGATCGCGAGCAACACAGGGCTGAGCAACGCCACCGTCATTTGTCGCTTCATCGTGGTTTCCTTCTTCTCGGAAGTGGAGAGTGCTAACCCGGATGATTCATCAACGCGTGGGATAGGCTTCCAGCCTGTCAGTCAAGATAGATAGGCAAGATGCCTATCCCACGTTGCCTGTTCGTGAATAATCCGGGCCAATTTCCCATGTTGAAGCCAGTGCTGCAAGATCGGGGCGAAAAATGGAAAACTCGGCCGGCGGTTGCAGTCCGGCCCGGCGTGCGATTAAGATACATCCCAATCTGCCCTGACGCAGGATTAACGTTCGCAAACCGACGGCATCAGCTCAACCCTATGCCAGCACGCCCGCTGCCCGACAGATTCCTGGTTGCATTCTCCCTGGCCGGCGAACAGCGCGACCTCGTGCGGGCCATTGCCGAGGCGGTCGAGACGCAATTGGGCCCTGGGACGGTATTCTTTGACGAGTGGTTCGAACACCACCTCGCTGGTGCCGGTGCGGACCTGAAGCTTCAGAAGATCTACGGCGAGCAATGCGCCCTGGCTGTCATCTGCGTCTCCAAGGATTACGGCGGCAAGCCCTGGACCCTCACGGAATACGACGCGATTTGCGCGCGGCAGATGAAGGCCCGAGCTTCGAGTGATCGTCGTGAACAGGATTCCATTCTGCCCATCCGAGTCGGAGATGGCGACGTCGAAGGCATCCTGTTCAACGCGATCATGCCCGACGTTCGGAGCCGGAGTGCCGCCCAAGGTGCCGAATTGGTCCTGGAACGTTTGTACCTCCTCGAACCGGGGTTACGGCCCGTTTCCGGCGGTGCGCCCGCCGTAGCCCAATGGCCCGACACTGCCCCGCATCTGTCGTGGCCGTTGGCGGACCACAGCGGCGCGCGGGAGGCATTTGCCGAGTTGCTGACGTTCCAAGCTCGTTGGCGTTACTTGCCGATCCGGGGCGCCAGCGAAACCGGCAAGAGCCACATCACCCGGCAGATGCTCGCGAACGTCCTCGCTATGCCGGATTTCGCCTGCGGACGGTTCGACTTCAAGGGAACCACGGACATGGACGCCGAGGTGAGCGCTTTTGTCCAGGAATTGGGTGTGCCGCCGCCACCGCCGAACCCGCGGCTTCAGGAACGGCTGGGACACATCCTCAGCGCTCTGAAGCAACGAGCCCATCCCACGCTGATGATCTTCGATACCTACGAAATGGCCGGAGAAACCCAGGATTGGGTGGAGAAGCAACTCCTTCCCGGCCTCATCCGGGCAACCTGGCTGCGCGTGGCCATCGCCGGACAGAAGCTACCCGATTCCACCGGAGCAGTCTGGACCGCGGTCGCACGCCCCGCCATCCAGCTTGTGCCTCCGCGAGCCACGGATTGGCTCGATTACGGCAGGCAGCACCGTGCTGACCTGACGCTGGCCGAAGTTCAAATCGCCTGTCGCCTGGCTTCTGACAAGGCCAGTCTCCTGGCCCAACTACTTGGCCCCGCCTCCTGACATGGACATCACCGAACAACTCCGCGTGCTAGAGGCTGCCCAGGGCGATCCGGCCAAGCTGGCGCTGGCCACGGTGGACCTCGCCTTTCCCTCCCTGGCAGACGCCGAACGCACGGCGCTGAAGGTTGCCCTCGGAGCGGCGGCCATCCCGCATTGGTGCGATGCCGGTATCCTCGCAGCCTTGCTGGACATCGCGCCGGAGGAGAGCGGCCTGCGTCTTACGCAGCTCCGCAAGCTCACGGTGGTGGAGCCATTCCCGGCGCGCGGTGGAAGCGCGGTCAACGTTCACGAAGCTGCCCGGCTGGCGCTGCGCAGCTGGCTGGCGGCTGGCCGGCCGGACTCGTTCCGCACGTTGAGCCAACGGACAGCGTCCTTCTTCGCGACCGACCCCACCCCCGCCGGCCGCATCGAGTGGATCTACCACCGCCTGTGCTCTGCCCCGGACGAAGCGGCGACCGAACTCGATGGATTAGGCCGCGAATGGTCCGGCAGCGCCCGTCCTGAGGATCAGCAGGCGCTGGCGGTGGCTCTGCGGGAATTGGCGGAAACGAGCTTCGTCCACGGTCGTGCCCGCGTATGGGTTCCGCTCTGTATTGCGTGGAGCCGCGTGGCACGTGGCGAAACGGCGCAACTCGGTGTCGAAGCCCGCGCTATTTTAGATCTGGCTGCCGAGTCGGGCGAGGCACGCGCCCTGAGCGATGCGGAGTGTCTGATCGGCTCGGTACTCGAGGTGCAAGGCAGACTGAGCGAGGCCCAGGCGGCGTTTGGGGAGTATCTGGCGATCAGCCGCCGGCTTGCCGAGCAGGACCCGAGCAACACGGGCTGGCAACGGGAGTTGGCGGTGGCGCACAGCCGGGTGGGCGGCGTGTTCCAGGCGCAAGGCAAGCTGAGCGAGGCCCAGGCGGAGTTCGGGGCGTCTCTGGCGATCTTCCGTCGGCTGCCTGAGCAAGATCCGCGCAACGCGGGCTGGCAACGGGACTTGGCGGTGGCGCACAGTCGGGTGGGCGACGTGCTCCAGACGCAAGGCAAGCTGAGCGAGGCCCAGGCGGCGTTTGGGATGTCTTTGGCGATCTTCCGCCAGTTGGCCGAGCAGGATCCGCGCAACGCGGGCTGGCAACGGGATCTGGCAGTGACGCACAGCCGCGTGGGCGGCGTGCTGGAGTCGCAAGGCAAGCTGAGCGAGGCACAAGGGGCGTTTGAGGACCATCTGGCGATCTTCCATGGGTTGGTCGAGCACGACCCGAGCAACGCGGATTGGCAAAGGGAATTGGCGGTGGCGCACGGCCGGTTGGGCCAATCGCTCCAGGCACAAAGCAAGTTGAGCGAGGCCCAGGCGGAGTTTGGGGAGTGCCTGGTGATCAGCCGCCGTCTGGCCGAGCAGGACCCGAGCAACGCAGGCTGGCAACGGGGTTTGGCGGTGGCGCACAGCCGGGTGGGAGGCGTACTGGAGACGCAGGGCAAGCTGAGCGAGGCCCAGGCGGAGTTTGGGGAGTGCCTGGTGATCAGCCGTCGTCTGGCCGAGCGGGACCCGAGCCACGCAGGCTGGCAACGGGGTTTGGCGGTGGCGTGCTGGCGCGTCGCAGGTCTACATAACCAGGCAGGCAGGCACGAAACCGCCCTGCCGCTTTACGAAGAGGCGGCCCGCATTTTTGCCGGCTTGGTGGAGAAGTTCCCCGGCTTTGCCGCGTGGCACGGGGAACGGGACGTTGTGGACAACGAACTGGCTCAATGCCGACTTCGCATCCGCGGCACGGGCGAGGGGTCGAGGATTCCTTCTGAATCGTAGCACCGCAGTGCGAAACAAACTTGCGGGTTGCTGGTCTCCACCGCGAAGCGGGTACTGATCGCAGCACGTATCCGGGCTTTCGAGCCGGCATCGTTCGTTCCAGTTGGCGATCTCCTGCAGATCGCGTTCCGCGGCTTCTGAACGTCGAACGCTGAACATCAGTTCCCAATTCCATGTGCTTGGAGCCGCTGGCGGACGATCTTCTTGGTTTGTTCCGCGTCGAACGGATCGACCCGCCCGGCGGCGATATCCGAGTCGGCCTCGCGGACCATGTCTTGAAGCTCGCGCAGTCCGCGCTGACGTTTCTCCAACGTGTCGATCGCCTCGCGCAAAACGTCGTCTTCCGAATCGAACGGCCCGTTCTCGATCTGAGCCCGGACACGCTGTTCAATATCTGGAGGGAAGTGATAGGGCATGAGCAAGTCTCCTTTCCTGCTTCTGATGTTATCTGCGCCGGACTCGGCTGGCAAGATGTGCGGCTGCGGCTCGCGGCCGTTGTCTCATTCGCGGGTCAGAACTTCCGGTGCGGTCGCCGTGCAGGGTCGAGATCGCGCCACCCGCAACGTCTCGCCAAGCACTTCGCCGACACGGTCGCCCGACACGGTCAGCCCGTGGCGTGTCGAGCCCGTGGCGAGTTGACATCCGACGGGCAGGGCATTACGTTCGAGGGGCGATAGCGAGGCAGCGAGTACCGTGTCCGGCGCGAGGAAATGCTTGGAGGAAGCGATGAAACGCCAAATCATTCTGTCCGTCGTGGTGGGACTGTTTCTCAATGGAACGCTGCGGGCCCAATCGCCTGCAGCCGTTTCAGCTCCAACGACTCTCGGGCCGTACGAGTACGAAACCAAACCGGATCACGAAGCGTTTCGGATCTTCAATCCGCGGAAGGCGCCTGCCCCGGGTCCGTTGTTGTTGCAGGAAGGGGATCGTTTGGCGATCTGCGGCGATTCGATCACGGAACAGAAGATGTATTCGCGGATGATCGAAACCTATCTGACCGTGTGTGTTCCGCAATTGAAGGTGACGGTGCGGCAGTACGGTTGGAGCGGGGAAAAGACGGATGGATTTCTGCGGCGCATGGACCAGGACTGCCTGACGTTCCAACCGACCGTCGCGACCTTGGCCTACGGCATGAATGACTCGCGCTATCGTCCGTTTGATGTCAACAACGGGCGTTGGTACGAAGACCATTACACGGCGATCGTCCGCCGGTTCAAAGAGCATCAGGTCCGCGTTGTGGTCGGTTCGCCCGGTTGCGTGGGAAAGATTGCCGGCTGGGTCAACAGCCGCGCGGGGACGCTCGATGAACACAACGTCCACTTGTGCGCTTTGCGCGACATCGCGATCGGGGTTGCCGAGAAGGAAGGCGTCCGCTTCGCCGACATCTTCTGGCCCATGCTTCAAGCCCAGGTATTTGCGCCCGGTCAACATCAGGCCACGCCCGAACATCCCTACGAGGTCGCCGGCAAGGACGGCATTCATCCCGGCTGGGCCGGGCACGTCGTGATGGCCTGGGCCTTCTTGCGGGCACTGGGACTCGACGGCAACATCGGCACGCTGACGATCGACCTTGCGTCCGGTACGGCCTCGGCCTCGGAGGGCCATGCGGTGGAATCGTGCCGCGATGGCAAGCTGACCCTGGTCAGTTCCCGCTATCCGTTCTGCGCTCGCGGAGACTTGAACGACGATCAATCGGTCCGGTCGGGAATGACGCTGGTCCCATTTGCGGAAGATCTCAACCGTTTCGTGCTCCGGGCGACGGGAAAGGTGTCCGGCAAGTATCTGGTCAAGTGGGGGGACGCGTCCCGCGAGTATTCGGCCGAGGAACTCACGCGGGGCGTGCAACTGGCGGTCGATTTTCCCGACAATCCGTTTTGCGCGGCGTTTGACAAGGTGGATGCCGCCGTCGCGGCCAAGCAGGCGTTTGAGACGACGCAGGTGAAGCAAGTCTTTCACAGCCCCCAGGGGCGTGCCGACTTTGCGAAAGTCGTCGCCGAAACCGAAGCCCAGCGCACGCCGCTGGCCGAAGCCATTTCCCAAGCCTTCGTACCGGTGACGCACACGATCGAAATCACGCCGGCCGCGCGCTGACGCGGACCGTCACCTCGAACCGAACGTGAAGGCGTATACTGTGGCCTAGTCAATGTCGAACCGCACGCGGACGTTGCTTATTCGCGTCCGAAACGACATGGATTGGCAATACCTCCGCGATTCAGGGCGCGAGGTCCTTGGCCTGCTCTAAACGGCCGACCTTTTCCAGGCACTGGTTCAGGAAAGACTCGATTCGTTGGTATTGATCGGGAGCGACAGCTTGGTAGAACGCACCGTTGTCCGAAGAAAAATCCAGCGAGTCCAACCAGACGAAACCGCTTTTCGCCCACGACTTTTTCCGGATTTCTCCACCGATGTTGAGGTTCACTGCATCGTGTTTCCCAACGGGCATTTGATACGTTTCGAAAAATAAATGGTTAGGCCACTTAAACGTCACCCCAACCCAAAACTTGTTTGACACTCCATTGTGATCACAGTTGTATCCGATGTATTTCTTGGTTGCGTGGAGGAGCCTTGGCCTTACGCCGTTGGCACGCAGGGCTTCTTCCACCATCATAAGCATATTCCTTAGCGACTGTAATCCGCCCGCAAGAGTTCCTTCGATCTTCTTCATTGCCATACCCCTTGACGCGAGAAATGAAAGGAACTGATCCGCCAAGAAGCGGCCTATCGGGTCTTTGTCGAGTTGGCTTCTCACGGCAGCGTCCAGGCAGTCAGCTACGCGGACCCATCGTGTTGCCTTATGAACGATAGCTTCGGCCGATTCCGGAGGCGGGCGGCGCGTCAACAGAACGAGGAACCTCTGTGTGACAGACGCATTCTGCTCTAAGTCGTCGCGATACTTCCGCAACTGGCAGTCATCGACTGGGCTCTTGACTTTCACTTCCACGTAGATTATGAGCTTCGGGCCAGAGATCCTAAGGTCAAGAACGCCACTTGCGATTCGAGCTTGGGTAGTGATGGAAAGACGTCCGAGTGCCTCGGACGCAACCGAGAGTGGGCAGCCCGTCAGCAGTTGCAGCAGTTCTACCGCGACCGGGTTCCGCTCGAAAGCGAAATGCTGCAACAAATTGGCAAAAGCAGCCGTGACGAAGTTCTCATCCTGTCGCCTTGCCCGGTGGAGGTCGCACAACAAACTTGCCTCGGCTCTCATTGCCATTCATCTCCAGTACGCGTCGCACCATCTTTCCCGCACACAAGGTCCGGCTCGTGCCTTGCCATCCCGAAGGCTGGATCAACGGTGTGCTCATGAAGCCCAATTCTCAACGGTCAGTCTCGGCACTGCAGTGAGATCGCTGTCAGCAGAGACGACGGTGCAGTTACCCAAGCTCAGCGCAATCGCTGCGATCTGAATGTCGATTTGTTGCATGGGGCGGCCGATCCGGCGGAGTTCGGCGAAGACGCGGCCGAACGCAGCAGCGGCTTCGCTGGAATACGGCCAAACGACCAACCGGGATAACGCGCGGCGCAGCTTGATTTCGTTCCGGTCGCGTGACGAACTGCCTTCAATGCCAGCCCAAAGTTCTCCGAGCACCGGGACGCAAATACCGATGTGATGGCCCTGATGACGTTTGGCATCCACCCTTTCCCGCACGCCGTGACGGCTGTTGATAAAGTCCTGTGCGATGCCCGTGTCGAGGAGATATCGGCTCATGATACCGGGTTCTCCTCCATTTGCCGCCGAACGGCTTCAATGTTGTAACGCCGCATCTCGGCGTCGAAGCGGGCGAAACTCCCCTCTTCCTCGGATGTGAACTCGAAGGGTTCAATCGTCTGAATCCAGGCGTCCCAGTCGGCCCGACTGGCTGAATCGTCACGCCATTCGGACTCGTCGAGGCCGATTCTGGCCGCGGCCGCCGGCAAGGGCTCGACCGCCAACTCACATCCCTCCGGCCAATTCACGGGCTCGCGCGGCACAATCTGTCCGCCTTTCCAAATCGCCTTAATCGCATTCATTCCCGATGCTCCCTCTCGACTATTCCGGTTCTACTCGACGCAGTTGGTGGTGCGTGGCTGTTGACTCTTCATGTTAGTATAGCAGGTTTCGGCGCTGGACGGCGGACCATTCGCACGTCCATCGATCGTCCTCTGTCCAACGATCCCGAAGTCAGGTACGCTTGCCGGCTGGTCGACGACCCCGCGTTGCATCTGGTTGCAGTTTACATTAGCGCGGTATGGGTAGAAAGGGACGAGGAACTTTTTCATGACGCGGATGTTTCGAACCCTGATCGTGTTGAGTCTGACAATGGCGGCTGGCTTATCACACGCTGCCGACGCGACGGCGATCCGCACCTGGCCGGCTCCGGACGGCGAGGCGCTGAGCGAGCACTACCAGTTGCGGATCAATGGGCAGGCCGTCCCCGTCTACGCCTGCCGCGTCTCGGCAGTTCCTTTCAATCAGGTCTGGCCCGGATACCAGCGGCCTTTGGACCAGACCGAACTGGCCGGCTTTGCCTGCTGGGATATGCCGGGTCCGGTGAAAATTGAAGTCCAGTCCCAGCGGGCGGTGCAATCGGTCGTACTGCGGCCGGCATCACTGGGGATCCGCCCGACAATCGAGAACAACTGCATCGCGTTTTCTCTCGAACGTCCCGGATCGGTGATTGTCGAGGTGAACGGTATGCACCACGCGCTGCACTTGTTCGCCAGTCCGCCGGAGCAGGACGCGCCGGCTCCTGACGCTGCGGGGGTCCGCTACTTCGGCCCGGGCGTTCACCGGCCGGGGAAGATCGAACTGCAGAGCAACGAGTCCGTCTATCTGGCCGGCGGGGCAGTGGTTTACGGCAGCGTCCAGGCCCGCGGCGCGTCGAACATCCGGATCGCCGGGCGCGGGATTCTGGATGTCAGTCCGTTCGAGCGCGGCCAAGGCGGCGGCGCCGTTCGGCTGTCCGATTGCTCCCAGGTCACCATCCAGGGGATTGTGATGCGCAATCCGGACGTGTGGTGCTGCAGTCTGTTCGGCTGCCGCGGCGTGACGGTCGCCGACGTGAAACTGGTCGGCTTGTGGCGCTACAATGCGGACGGGATCGACGTCTGCAACAGCCAGGACGTGGAGGTCCGCGACTGCTTCGTGCGCGCCTTTGACGACGCTCTGGTGATCAAGGGCCTCAAGTTCGGCGCCAACTCGTTCGACGACCGGCCCATCCGCAATGTCCGCTTCCGCAGATGTGTGGTCTGGTGCGACTGGGGCCGGGCGATGGAGATCGGCGCCGAAACCTGTGCGCCCGAGATCGCGGACGTCGTTTTCGAGGATTGCGACATCATCCGCACCACGCACATCGCCATCGACATCCAGCACGGCGACCGAGCCGCCATCCGCGATATCCGCTTCGAGAACATCCGCGTGGAGATCGACGCGTGGAGCCCGCGTCCCCACATGCAGCGCAGCCCCGAGGAACTGTACGCATCGGCCTCTGACGACCGTTATTGCCCGACCCTGTTGGAAATCGTGATCCGAAAGAACAACTACTCCAAGGACGACCAGTGTGGGACAGTGCGCGACGTGGTGTTCAAGGACATCAAGGTCACCGGTCCGCGCGCTGCTCCGTCGTCGTTCCGCGGGTTCGATGCCGGGCATGATGTGGATGGCGTAACGATCACGAATCTGCGGTTCCACGGCAAGTCCGTCGGCAACGCCGAAGAAGCCCGGCTGCAACTCGGCCCCCACGTCGGTCGCGTGCAATTCTCGACGACGCCCTGAGGCGTGCGCCAAGACGAACCGCTGCGGGCCAAGGGGCTGCTTAGCACCGTTCGAGAAATAACAGTCCGATTTTCCCGTGGCGTAAGCTTCCAGCTTGCGGCGGATATAGGCACCGCAAGCTGGAAGCTTACGCCACTTATTTCTCGAACGGTGCTTACTGCAGCCCCGTCGAGCGGTTTGAACCACAGTTCGTAGGGGACAGCCAGCAGAGCAGCCGCTCGCCGCGTTGTCGTGCTCGTTGGTGGGCGCGTGCGTCTGATTGCGGCGCGTGAGCCAGGCGCAAAAACTGCAGCCGATGGGGCCATGCACAAGGTTTACGATGTCCCGTGTCGGCCCCATGATCACGCCTTTGCAGACGGCGTAGCAGCCGTCGTGCTGGGTGATGACCCCAGGCACGATTCGCGCGTTGACGGCAACCACGAGCAGTCTCAAGGTGCCGTCCGCCGCGCGGCGTTTTTCGTTGTTGAGCCGACCCCGGCAACCCTCTCCCGGGCCTTAAAGCCCCACCTCTCCATGAGGGAGATGTGACCGAAATCCGATCATCTGCAACGCTTGCGCATCAAACGGTACTTGGCGTGCCGTGCTCTTTTGCCGCGACGGCTTCCAGCAGGCCGAATTCCAGCAGCAGCGATTCCAGTTCTTTAATTTCCAACGGCTTCGGGACAGCGAACATTCCGTTCGCGTCGATCTGGTGGGCCAGCGCCCGGTACTCGTCGGCCAGGGGACAGGCGGCGTTCCAGTCGATCACGGTCATCTTGCGGACTCAGCCCGTTGGACGTCGTTGTCGCGCGGGATGAAATGCACCATTTGCGTACTCAAGCGGTGAGCAAACTCTTCGATCATCTCGCGCTCGTCGTCCACCTTGCGGCCGTTGCAGATCAGGCCGCCCGGGCCGATTCGATGGATTGCGCGGCCGCGACCACCAGCTCGCGGCCGCTGGGCGTCAGCAACAGAATCGTTCCGCGCCGCATGTCCAGCGTGTGCTCGAGTACACAGCTTGGACAGCCGGATCATCTGCGCGATGACCTGTCAGGTTGATCGACAAGACGTTGGGCCTCATGTGCGACGGCAACCACGACGCGAGTCGCTCGCAGTTGGGCCAGATCGCAGGTCTGAGTCAGCACGACAACACGTTCCAACGAATGTCGAACCGGCAGGACATCGACGACCGACAGATCGGCGGTATCCAGCGTGACCAGCGGACATGCGTCGATGATGTCGCCGTGGTCGATGGGTTCTTCTGGTCCCGGATGTCGGTAAATCATGCGTTTTCCCTGTTGTCGGGAATGGCTGGACGGTCGGGGAGGACCAAGGCGGCTAATGCCTCTGGCTCGGCAAGTGGATTCCGGCAGCTCTAGCCACGGCTCCAGCATGACGTCGGACTCAGGAATCGCCGAACCCGAATCCTCGCCGTTTTCTTTCGGTTCCAGTACGCGGAGTTCGACGTTGTGGCCGCGAACCTCGCATCGATAGATACGGCCCGGCTGGAATTCGAAGTCGCGGAGGGCCTCCGCGAACGAAACGGTCATTGTCGTTTCTCCTGGTCTGGGCAGCAGGCAAGATCCGAGGAGGTGAAGTCACATCACCCCACGGTTCATTATCGCGCTCATGCTCCGGCGAATCAATCCTCGCCCAGGCATAACCCCACTCTGCTGCCCCGGAGCTAATTCTCCATCAGCACGATCGCCGGATCCTGCCGCAGTGCGGTCCACGTCGGCCAGTAGCTGGCCAGAACGGTGACCACGGGGGCGCACGCGACGGTGGCCAGCACCAGTACCGGGCGCACGCGGAACAGGTCCGCCGCCAGGTCGAGCATGGCGGTGCCGACCAGGGGCGCCAGCAAATAGCCTAGCGAGCAGCCGATCAGTCCGCCGAGAATTCCCAGCAGGAGGGCTTTGCCCAAGAACAGCCCGGCGATGTTCGTCGCACTCTTTCCCAAGGCCCGCAACACGCCGATCTCGGCACGGCGTTCCCGGACGTTCATTCCGGTCATCAGGCCCACGAACAGGGCCGCGGTCAGGATGACCAACGGCGTGGTGATGTTGACCAGGCTGCCGAGCATCTGCTGCTGGCGAACGCGGCTGGCTTCCTGACGCTGGCGGTTGGCGACCACTTGGGCCAAGGAGGCAGCCACCCGTTCTTCTTCTTGTTTACGCGTGGCTTCGACCAAGTCCCGCTGCTTCTCGCGGGCCTCCGCCCGCGGCACGTCCTCGGTGATCGTGGTGTCCGGCAGCACTTCCTCCAACTGTTTGCGAATTACCGACAGCCGATCGCCCTTGCACTTGCACCCCAAGGCCATGATCTGATTGATCTGCCCCGGTTTGTTCAAGACCTTTTGGGCGTCGTGCAGGTCCAGCACCAGTTGCACGTCCTGCAAGCCGCCGTACTCGGGCATGACCTGCGCGATCTTGAAGGACTGGCCTTCGATTTCGATCGTCTCGCCCTGCTTCAAGCCCACGCCCAATTCATGGCCCACGTACACGGTTCCCGGCTGGACGGCTACGGCCATGTGTTCCTTGTTTTCGCCGCGTTGGGCGACGGACGAAACGGGCAGCGTGCCGACCACCAACGCGGTGCGCTCGCGCCACTTGATCTTTTGCTGCAACGTGGCGATCAGATGCACGATCGTCTCGATCTGCTCGGTCGAAGCCAGCTTTTGGACGTAGTCTTCCGGGAAATCTACCGCGACGAAATCGGTGTACAGATTGCCCAGGTTGGTGTCCCGGTGGACGATCCGCAGATTGACGCCCAAATCGCGCATGATGCGTTTGGTTTGCTTGTCCATCTCGGCCAGGATCGCCGCGGTTTCCTGCTGCTTCTGCTCCATTTCCACCTGCAGCTTGTCGGCCTCCGCCTGCAGCGCCGCCAGTTCCCGGCGCGTGTCGGTCGCGTAGCCGCGCATCAGCGTCGGGCCGGTGATGAACATGGTTACCGCGATGATGACGGCCAACAGGCAGAGCAGGAAATTGACCGCCCGAAAACGGATTTCCTCGAAGATCAAACGGGTGGTGCTCATGGTCGCCCTCGGGACAGAAGCAATTCCAGATAACTGCGGCGTTCCGCGCCGGCCAATCCCAATTCGGCCGCCAGCGACAGGATCTGCGACTTGGCCAGTTCCAGGCCCTGGGCGTCGGCCGTCAGTTCGAATTCGACGAACGTGCCGACGCCGCCGACCCGGTCCAGGGCAATCTCGACGTCGGCGCCTTGCCAGCTCAAATGCGCCGGTTGCCGAGACTTGCGCACCTCCGCGACCGGTTTGAACCCCAACGCCTCCAGCAGCGCCGTCCATTGGGCAACGCCCTCCGGCGCGTCGGACAGCGGCAGTTCGATCTCGCGGCGAGTCTTGGTCGTGGGATCGATTTTGGGACCTTTGTACGTGACGTAACACCGGGGTCCGACTTGCCGGATCCGCAGGGCCTCGTCCGTCTGCGCGAAATCGCGGCAGGGATGGGCAAAGTAGCGGTCCAGCTGCTGGATGCCTGCGCCCAGACGGGCGCCCAAGGCGACCAGCTGTGCTTCGATCGCCGCCAGATCGTGGACCGGGAATTTCTGTTCGACTTCGTAGTGCATAACGGTGGATTTTCCCACATCATCGTCGCTGCGTGAAGAGGAGGCGGTGCCCGGGCCGACAAAAATGATCGCCGACAAAGAACCGGTTGGCAGAAAAATGGATGGCAGAAAAATAAATCCCGGATTGATGTTTGGCACGCAGCGTCCGTACCTCTGTGGCCTCCGTGCCTCTGTGTTTGAAGATCTTCGAAGCCCTGCCTTTGTACCCATCCATCGGTCTTCCCTAAAATGAAACACAGAGGACTTAACGCGGCCTTCGGCCGCAACCGAACTTTCCTCATGCCATCCGTGCCCCGGCCTTGCCATCCGTGCTACGAAAAGGCCATGACTAGCACGGATGGCAAGGCCGGGGCACGGATGAAGACCGACGTAGTGAATCCTCGTGGAAAAGCAAAAACTCGGGCAACTGTACTAAGAAATGCGCGCAGGACCCGCACATTTCGACGGCTGGCTGTACGGAGATAGAGGAATGTTCGTCGTGCGTGGTTCGAAGCCGGAGCCTTTTTCCGGCGCCGATTGCTACGGCTTCGGCGTTTGACAGTCGCCGCGATCGGCTGGTAACCTGAAGGGGGAAGGGACGGACCATGGATCCGCAGCCTCAAGCGAAGACGGTTCAGGTTCTGCCGTTGACCAACGAACAGATCGCCGGGGCATTAGCCGACGTGGCCGATCTGCTCGAGGGCCACGGGGCGAATCCGTTTCGCGTGCGGGCGTACCGGAATGCGGCCGAGTCGATCCGCAAGCTGGACGCGCCGATCGTTAAGCTGGCCGAGGAACAAGGTGTCGAAGGGCTGATGCAGTTGCCCACGATCGGCCGCTCGCTGGCCAACACGCTGGCCCACTTGGCCCACAGCGGCCACTTGCCGATGTTGGAACGTCTGCGCGGCGAGAACGCTCCCGAACGGCTCTTCACCACGGTGGCGGACATCGGGCCCAAGCTGGCCCAGCGGATCCACGAGGAACTGGGCATCGAAACCCTGTCCGAATTGTCAGCGGCCGCCCACGATGGCCGACTGGCCCGCGTCCGCGGGATGGGCGACAAGCGGGTCCAAGCGGTCCGCGAGGCGCTGGCGGGGCGTTTTCGCCAGGGTTCCTCCGCCCCTGCCATGCCGGCGCGGCGCGAGTCCGCCGCCGGTCAGCCACCGCCGCTCGAAGAGCTATTGGACGTTGACCGCGAGTACCGTCAATTGGCCAAGCAAGGCAAGCTGCCTCGCGTCGCCCCGCGCCGCTTTAATCCCACGGGCGAAGCCTGGCTGCCCGTGCTGCACACCGAACGCACGGGCCGCCATTACACGGCCTTGTACTCCAACACCGCCCGCGCCCATGAACTAGGCACCACACACGACTGGGTGGTCATTTACTGTGACGACGACCAGCACGGCGGCAGTTGGACCGCGATTACGGCCAACTACGGGACCTTGCGCGGCCGCCGCGTGATTCGCGGCCGCGAGGACGAGTGCGCACGGCACTATGCGGCGGATGCCGGCCCCGCTAGACGGCGGCTCGTGCAGGGGCGGTTTCCTTTCTAGTCGCTCGTGAAAACCATGCCAACGCAGCCCGCTTCAAGTCGGCAAACTCAATCTCGCAAAGATGACCCTAGATTACGGGTTTTTCGCTTAGGCGTCCCAAACTTGGAGGATCTGTGCATCCCCCTGAAAATGAAGAGAGACGTTCCGGTGCGCACCCGCGGCGTATCGGGGCTTGCCGGAGAGCTGATATACCACGGACGCTGGAGTTGGCCGCATGCTTGAAAGCGGTTCGGCCGAGGACTACAATACGCAACGGTTAAGAGCTACGATCAGGACCGCAAGGCTCTGCATCGCGCTCGGGTTTGATCCTCGTGATTACCAAGGTTGGCGACGGGATGAGCACGCACGACAAGCGGATCGGGATTGGTTCTGTAGGCTTGTTCCTTGCGTTGATGCTGTTGCTGGCCGCCGGGTGCGGTCACGGCGGCCCGGTCGTGGTGCCCGTGTCGGGCCAAGTGTTCATCGATGGACAGCCTCTCGCGGCCGGAATCGAAGGCTTCATACAAGTCGTCCCACAAAATGGACGACCAGCGATGGGGCCCATCGATCCCCAGACGGGAAGATTCCAACTCACGACCGTCAAGCAAGGCGATGGTTGTGTCGCCGGTACGCACAAGGTGGTTGTCATCCTGCAGCAGATGGTGGGGCAGGAGAGCATCTCGTTGATCCCCGACAAGTACAGGGATTTGAACCACACCGATCTTCAGGTGACTGTGGACGGGCCGACCGATTCTCTCAAGGTGGAGCTTACCGGTCCCCTGAACAGAGCATCGTCTGACGCGGCACCCATCAGCGACGACCCGAACAAGTATTGATGTCCCCGAAGATGTGAGGTTTGACTCCGCTTTCGACAAGGGGCAAAACGGTCACGACCCGGAATAACCTATAGCTCTTCCGTCCGTTTTCTATTTTTGGAGGGTACTTTCTTGTCGCGTTCAAACCTCGATCCGTCCGCAGGACGTCGCCGGCCATCATGTGGAACCGGCTTTACTCTCGTGGAGTTGCTGGTAGTCATCGCCATCATTGGCATTCTCGTAGCCCTGCTGCTGCCGGCGATTCAGGCGGCAAGAGAGGCCGCGCGGCGGTCGGAGTGCTCAAACAACCTCCGTCAGATCGCCTTGGCGGCGGCCAATTATGAGAGCTCCACCAAGATTTTTCCGCCGGGACGAATGGGCTCGGACTGCTCCGATTACTACGGCCTGGCGCCGACATCGGGGGCGTCGATGAAAACGGATATTCAGCGGCAAGGGACCAGCGGTTTCGCCATGCTGCTTCCGACGCTGGAACTCCAGCAATTGTATGATCAGATTGGCTGGCAGATGGGGTCGCTGAACCCCGCCGGCTGTGGTTTGGGCCCGTCCACCGCGAATTGGAGAAACACCATTCCCGACGTCGCGGTCGTACTTCTGACCCGGCCGCCTGTATTCGTCTGCCCAAGTTCCACGGATAAGAAATCTCTCGGGGAATGGGCAACGGGAAGCTACGCGTTAAGCCATGGATCGAACGGGCCGAGTCAAGGAATTGGCGCCGCGGTAAAAGTCAACAACGGCATGTTTGTTTACATTCAAGCCTTAAGGATTGCCGACTGTCTTGACGGATTGAGCAATACTTTCTTCGCTGGCGAGGTCGTCGGTGCTGACTTAGCCGGCGGAGAGAATCGCTGGATGATTGCGGGCCGCCATCTTGACTCGCTACGGACGACCGACAATCCACTGAACACCCCTGTAGGGACCGGCGTGGTCTACGGTGGGGCCAACGGCGCATTTGCCAGCCGGCATCCGGGTGGGGGCCAGTTTGCCATTGGCGACGGCTCGGTACGGTTTGTCAATGAGAACATCAACCTTGCGGTCTATCGGGCGGCTTCAACCCGCCAAGGAAACGAGGCGACGTTATTGCCATAATGTCGGCCGGGGTGAGGCGTCCCGAGGCCGGCCAATGCACTGCTGGCGACTGTCAAACACCGAACCACTCCGGTTGCAGAAGATAGAGCACGTGGAGCAAGCCCGCGGCGTACACGGAATCCAGCAGGTCGTCCGCGATCACACCCCAACCGCCCGGTAGATACTCCAATCGCCGGGCCGGCGGCGGCTTGATCATGTCCAGGATCCGCGTGACCGGAAAGGCCCACAGCACGGTGACCAGCACGCTGACGCTCGCCGGGCGGAACAGCAGCACGGTCATCAGAAGCCCGGCGACTTCGTCTGTCACGAACTTGCCGGAATCCTCCTCTTGAAAAAATCGCTCGGCCCAGGGCGACAGTCGATAGGTTACCAGGCAGGCCAGGATCAACGCCGCCGCGATCCCGGCGGTTTGCCACGGCTCGGCCAGCAGGGCCAGCGGAACGTAAATCGCTACGCCCCACAACGCGCCGCAGCTGCCGGGCAGGATGGGGCAGTAGCCGAAACCGCCGCAGGTCGTGACCAGCCAGCGGAGGCGATCGGATGGGGACAGTGGCGAAGGTTGGGGCTGGCGGTTAGGTTCGTTCATCGTTAGCCCTACTGCACCGCCGGCCCCGCACCCTGGGCCACGTCTTGCTGCGGAATTATCTCTTCGGTCAGACGGGCCAGGTATTTCATCATGCTGTCGGCGCCGCTGAAGCCGAGGACCGTTTCGTCGATGTCCATTTGCTGTTGGAGCACGCGGCCCGCGTCGACGTCGAATCGCACCTCGCCGCGCTTCACCCGCTGGACCAGCTGAGATTGGACGGCCGGATCGTCGACCGGAGTCAGCACCTCTGTCCGCGCGGCGATGGTCGCCACGCCTGTCCGGACCTGTTTCAGCTCGTAGACGTGACGCGTCTTGATCCGTTTGACGGGGCCGTCCTTCAGGCGGATCGGCAGCTCGCCTTCGGTCGACCAGCTGTCGCCGATCTTGACCGGCTGCGGCGGCAACGGAATCGTCAGTTCGCCGATGCCCGGATTGAATTGCGGCCGGGCGTTCTCGCGCCGCAAGACCTCGCCGCTGGCGCTGATCGTGATCGTCCCCAGCGGGACGCCCACGGTTTCGGCCACGTGCCGGTACTCGTCGGGCGGCTCTTTGTCCCGGGCACTGTCGTAACGGACCTCCGGCCGGCCGGTCAGTTGCTGCCACATGCTGACGTCTTCGACCGTGTAGGTAAACGTCACGTTGCCGGTCTGGTCCGTACTCAGGATCTTCCAAGCCTTGGTCGACACACTGCGCGTCTTGACAGTTTCCGCCGCGCCGCGGATCTTGGTTTCGACCGTCGTGAGGTGGGTCACTTTGCAGCGGAAGACCTCGCCGGGCGAGAACTTGTACTGCAAATGGTAACGGTCCGCGCCGTCGGTGACGGCACCCGGCGCGGCGTCGCCCGGCGCGTCCGCAGCGGCCAGCACGCCGGCCGCCAGCGTCCAACCGGCAATTACAAACAACCCCGTTGCGGCTCTCCTAATCATGATTGCGCCTCCCTGCCCAGTGAGTGGTTGCGGACGTCGCCTCCCCAGCCAAGTTTCTCCCGCAGCGTGCGATAGTAATCACGCCCAGGAATCTCCACCATCTTGAACGTCGGCATCGCCCGCTCGACCCGCACGCGATCCCTGGCGGTCAAACTGCACAGCGGCACACCGTCCAGGACGACGGTCGTGGTGTCGTGCGGTTGGCTCACGACAATTTCGTAAATTCGATCGGCCGTGTCTACCACCGGACGCATCGTCAGCGTGTGCGGGCTGATCGGCGAGATCACGAAGGCCTGCAGGTTCTTCCGCAGAATCGGCCCGCCCGCGGACAGGCTGTGAGCCGTCGATCCCACGGGCGTGCTGATGATCAGGCCGTCGCAACTATAAGTGGTTACCAGATCCGAGTCAACGTAAAGTTCGATGGACAGCATCGAGTAGGGCGGACCGCCCAAGATGGCGACCTCGTTCAACCCCAGCTGGCTGTCCAGAGTCTGTCCGTCCCGAACCACCGTGCATTGCAGCATCAGGTGGTCCAAGATCGTGCAGTGCCCCACACAGACCTCGGGGAAACAAAGCTGAAACTCTTTCGGCGAGACGTTCGCCAGAAACCCCAGTCGCCCCAGGTTGACACCGAGTACCGGGAACTGACTCGCCCCCATCTGCTTCGCCGCCCGCAGGATCGAGCCATCGCCGCCAAAGACGACCGCCAAATCGGCGCCGGTGGCGGACAGATCTTCTTGGTAGCGGAAGTCGGTCAGCAGGATCTCGGCGTGTTGTTTGATCAGGGGCCGCAGCTTTTCCGCTTCGCTGACGACGTGCGGTCTCTCGCCGCTACCCAGCAAGACCACGCGGGGACGCGAACGGCCCTCTACGATCCACGGCGGCAAGTTTTTTAGGGGCGTGGGCATAGGAACAGCCTCGGGCCAGTGTTTTTCCTGCCCCGAAGGGCGACGCTATGGAGCATTTTCTGACCGCGAATTGGGCGGAACGGAGTAGCCGCGTTCGCCAGAACGCGGGTCCAATGTCCCGAAAGCCCCGCATTCTGGCGAATGCGGCTACCAAAATGCTTCACAGCGTTGCCCGAAGGGGCAACATCGTGGAGCATTGTTCCAAGGGGAAACCGCACTAAATAGCGGTAGGGCGCAAGCCCTCCGGTTCTCCACCTTCCACGAAGTACCGTACGGCTTGCGCCGTAAGGCTACGAAATCCTTCCGAGGTTTGCCCGTTCAGGACGGACGTGAGCGTTCACTTCCCCGCGACGCCGCATAGCATATCCGCGCGCCGGGCCATTGCCAAGCAAGCCCGGACAATCCCGTCCGCATCCAGGCCGAGGTCCGCGAGCAGGGCCTGACGTTCGCCGTGCTCGATGAACCGGTCGGGCAGTCCCAAGCGGCGGATGCGGCGCACGTCCCAGCCTGCATCGATCGCGGTTTCCAGTACCGCGCTGCCATAGCCGCCCATCAGGCACCCTTCTTCGACCGTCACGACGAAACCGCCCTGGCCCAACGCGCGCTCGATCACGGCCGAGTCCAGCGGCTTGACGAATCTCGCATTGACCACGCCGACGTCCAATCCCTGATCTTGCAGTTGCCGAGCCGCCTGCTGGCACTCGCCCAGCTGCGCTCCGCAGCACAGGATGACTCCGTCGCGGCCCCAACTCAGGATTTCCGCCCGGCCCAGTTCGATCGGCGCTCGTTCGCCGGGCACCGTCCTGGCTGCCGCTTTGGGATAACGAATCGAGCAGGGGGCATCGTGATGCAGGGCCCAGTCGAGCATCGCCCCCAGATCGTACGCATCGCCGGGCGCCATGACCACCAGGTTCGGAAACACACGCAGATAGGCCAAGTCAAATGCGCCGTGATGGGTTGGCCCGTCGGGACCGACCAGCCCGGCACGGTCCAGCATGAACACGGCGGGCAAGTTCTGCAGGGCCACCTCTTGGAAGATCTGGTCGAAGCTTCGCTGCAGGAACGTGCTGTAAATATCGACAATGGGTCGAATGCCCACTTTGGCTTGCCCGGCAGCGAACGCGACCGCATGCGACTCGCAAATCCCCGTGTCGAAAAAGCGGTCGGGAAACTCCTCGCGGATCGGCTCCAGCTTGTTGCCCTGGCACATCGCGGCCGTCAGCACCGTGACCCGCGGGTCACGGATCATCTGCTCGCGGATCGCCTCCCGCGCCACATCGGTGAATGCCGCAGTCTGACTCGGGGAGGGCTCCGCTTCCTCGGTTACATCCTTCAAGGCGGGGGGCGTATGAAAATACACCGGATCCTCGGCAGCCGGCTCGTAGCCGTGGCCTTTTTCGGTCACCACGTGCAGCAGGATCGGCCCCTCCAGATTCTGGACCATCTTCAAGTACTTGCGCAACACCGTCAGGTCGTGCCCGTCGATCGGCCCCAGGTAGCGAAAGCCCAGGTCCTCAAACAGCATGCCCCCGTGCAGGCCAGCTTTGACCGCCTCTTTCATCTGGGCGAGAAACCGCTCGGTCGGATCGCCGAACAGGGGCACGAGGTTCAACATCTTGACCATTTCGGACTTCAATCCCGTGTAGAAGGGATTTGTCCGCAAGCGATCTAAGTAGCCGGCCATCCCGCCGACCCGGGGACAGATCGACATCTTGTTGTCGTTCAGGATCACCAGCAAGTTCTTTTTCAAGCCGCCGGCGTTGTTCATGGCCTCGAACACAATCCCCGACGAGAACGCCCCGTCGCCGATCACGGCCACGGCGCGGCGGTCGGTGCGGCCCAGCAAGTCGTCGCCGGATTTCAAGCCCAACGCGGTCGAAAGACTGCAGCCCGCGTGTCCCGTCATGAACAGGTCGTAGGGACTCTCGGCCGGATTGGGGTATCCCATCAATCCGCCCCGCGTCCGAATCGTGGCAAATTCGTCGTACCGGCCCGTCACCAGCTTGTGCGGATAGATCTGATGCCCGGTGTCCCAGATCAGACGGTCTTTGCGGAAATCATAGACGCTGTGCAGCGCCAAACACAACTCGACGACACCCAAGTTCGAGGCAAAGTGAGCCGTCCGCTGAGTCACCAGATTGCACAGCACCTCGCGGACTTCGCACGCCAGTTCCTTCAAGTCGCTGACCGACATGGCATGCAGCGCCTGAGGGTCCTGGATTTGGGACAGCAATCGATGTGTCACGGCTCAACGGTTCCTTTCCAACACGAAATGGGCCAACGACTGCAAGCAACCGGCCTGCGCGCCAAAGGCGCTCAGTTCGTGCTGGGCCTCTTGAATCAAAGCTTTCGCGTGCCGCTGGCTCTCGTCCAGCCCGAGCAGCGCCGGGAAAGTCAACTTGGCTTGCTGGCGGTCTTTGCCGACGCTCTTGCCCAGCGCAGCCGCCTCGCCCTGTACATCTAGTAGGTCATCGACGATCTGAAATGCCAAGCCCAATTTCTTGCCAAACTCGTCCAGGGCTGCAATTCGGGGGGAATCTGCCTGTGCAACCCTTCCTCCCAGCCGTAGCGAGACCTGAAACATGGCCCCGGTCTTGCGGCGATGGATACGCTCCAACTGGGCCAAGTCACCCGAGCCGCCGGCGCCCTGCAGGTCGTCCACTTGCCCTCCCACCAGCGCCGCTGCGCCCGCCGCCCGCGCCAACTCGAAACAACATGCGGCCGCCACGACCGCTGGTTGGATCTCGCCCGCCAGGACCTCGAACGCCTGAGCGAGCAGCGCATCGCCCGCCAGAATGGCGTTCGCTTCGCCAAACTTGACGTGGCAGCAGGGACGTCCCCGGCGCCATTGGTCGTCGTCCATCGCCGGCAGATCATCGTGAATCAGCGAGTAGGTATGCACCATCTCGACCGCACACGCGGCCGGCATCGCCTCACCCCTTGGGGAACCGCAGGCCTGGGCAGACATTAACACCAGCAGCGGCCGGAGACGCTTGCCGCCCGCCAGCAGACTGTGGCGAATCGCCTTGCGCAAGACCGGCGGACAATCGGCGTCGTACTGCGTGTAACGCTCCAGCGCAGCTTCGATCTCCGGGCGAACCGCCTTGGCGTACTCCAGGAAAAGCTGGGAAGAAGGTGCGGTCATACGCTCAGCTATGCGAAATTCGCGAAAAGGGGACTTGGCTGGACCCTTTTGCCGGAACGGCCCGGAGGGTGCTTCGCACAAAAGGGTCCTGTCCTGGGGTGTTCAGTTTGCGTTTTCCGCCTGACGCCAGTTCTGTTCCGGTGGACACGTCTTTTCGGCTGTATTTTGTGTGGAACGAGTCAGATCTTTGGCAACGAAAACGCAGACGATTCGAGGTGTTCTGGCGTGGCCTCGTTTCTGTTTCCCGATGACAGTACCACGCGACCGTGATTTTGCGATCAATTGGGACACCGCCAGGAACAATTTCCGATTCTGCTAGCAATGACAAACTGAACACCCCAGACCCGACCCCATTTCCCCCCTCCCACGCCAGCCCACGCCGGCCGAAGAAGTCAATTTGGCTCTCGGTCGAGCCGCGACCGCATCGTCGGCCGTCGGCGGCCCGTTTGGCGACCGACAGGCGGCGGCCGCCGTGGATGGTATCTTCGCCACGCGTTGGGTAGCTGCCACCAGCGAACCGGGACAGTGGTGGCAACTGGAACTGGGCCAGATCTGCGACATCGGTCGCTGTCAACTGTTCATCCAGTTTCCCACCAGGGCGTACCGCTATCGCCTCGAACATTCGGCCGACGGCCAGACGTGGTCGCCGTACGCCGATCACACGGCGGACGAAGTGTTCCAGAGCCCCCAGTTCGACTGCCAAACGGTCCGGGCTCGCTACTTGCACGTCGTCTTTACCGCTACCGAGCCCTCGGCCACCCTGCCAGCGATCTGCTGGTTCCGCGTGTACTGAGACGTCCCTTCCGCCGTGACGCTCATTCTCGGTTCTCGACAGGATCGAAGATTCGGGGCGATTCATGTTGGTTTCGAGGCCGTGTCGCAAGTTGAAAGTTCGTCCACGATTATCTGAAATTGTTCGAGGGACACGGGCATGACGGCGAGGCGCGGTTGCCGAATCAACGCGAGCGTTGCCAACCGATCATCCATTTTGATTTCATTCAGTCGAACGGGACGCGCCAACGTTCTTACGGGAGCGAAATCGCAAGTCAGCCATCGCGGGTCGGCACTCGTCGGGTCGGGGTAGGCTTCGCGCGTGACTTCCATGACGCCGACGACAGCCATCTCCTCTTGGCTGTGGTAATGGAGCACCGCGTCGCCGAGCCGCATTTCAGCGAGGTGCTTTCGTGCGACAAAGCTGCGCACACCGCGCAGCGTGAACGTGCCGCGTTTGACGATCTCCGGCCACGCCGTGCGAAAAGGGGCAAACTTCACGAGCCAATAACGGATTTCGCGCTTGCCTTGGTCAACTTTCATGTTATCATATTCAGGTCACACCCACTCCATGTGGGAGGTGCATTAGGGCACGCTTCAAAGGCGTGCCCCGTTCTTTTTCCAGGCTGCGTATTCGCGGTGCAGCTGTTCCCGCCGCCGCGATTCCGGGCAATACGTCGTCTTCAGCAGGTAGTGATCCGCGCACTGCTTCAGCACCACCAGATAATTCTGCCGGTCGAACCAGATGCAGACGTGCGTGTTGCCACTACGTTGGTTGGACCAGACTTTGATCGCCGACCCCGCGTCTGCTTCGTTTTCGATGACCGGCCGCGCCCACGGCACACGCTCCAGCCGGTCGGAGATTGGATTCCCGCGAGTCTCTTCCCGTTCGCCCTCGGTCACCATGTGCCAGTAAGTGTGTCCCCGGTCGGCGCGCGCCTTGTGCGGTGCGCGAATCACCCGCACGTCTTCCGTGCGGAATTGCGGAAATGCCGAAAAATCCTTCTGGAAGATCGCCCACGCGGCGGCCTCCAAGTCCGCGGCAGTCGTAAATGAAAACCTATCTAATCGGGTGGGTAGCCAGGTCATAACAGCTCCGAAACAGTCGCAACCAAGACTCGATCTAGTCGGGCGGGCAGCCCGGTTACAGCAACAATGAATCCACATCGTGACACGTGCCCACCGTCAGCTTGTCGGAGAAAGCCTGCGTGTCGCTCGACAAAACGCCGCCGATCCCGTCCTCCAGCCGGGCGATCAACGCCCGCTTGGCCATGGAATCCGTGCGTGCCTCCCGCGTGCGCGCATAGCCGACCGCGCCGAGCAACAAGTCGGCCAGTTGCAACAGCCGGATTTCGTGACTCTGCGCCTGCTGCAGGCCCAAGATGCTCTCGCCCGCGTCGTCGCCTGACTGCGCTCGCAGCAACTTTTGCAGCTCTTCTACCTTCTTGCCGCCGCGAGTGTCCTTTTGATCCATGAACACCCGGTAACGGCCCTCCGTGTCCAGCACCGCACTGCGAAGTAACTGCCCATAAAGCCGGTAGTATAACATGTCCCGGCTTTCGTCCGGTAGCCGCTGGTATAGCTCTTTCTTGTTCGGTAACACCACGGCGCGGAACGAAACATCCGTCTTCGCCAAGAACCAATCCACCCACGCCAGATACAACGCTTGCTTGCCAGGGCGCACCTGCGTCCACTTCACTTCGTAGGCGTCCGTCAGCTTGTGCTCGCGGCAGAGGTCTCGCAACTCCCGGTGATACATGCGGACTTTGTCCGCCGGGCAACAGACCAGCCCCAACAGCATTAACGGCTCGCAGTCGTGCGGGAGGTGGCGGCTTTCGTCGCAATAGAGGTGGAGCGTCGTGCGCGCGACCAGCTGCTCCTCGGTCTTACCCTGTTTGGCGGCGAGGGAGCGGCGCTGGGCAGCGGCCAGCTTTGGGTAGCGCCGTGTGTACCAGTCCTCGACCTCGCGGATGTCTGCCTCGTTCAACCCGTAAGCCTGATAAACCTGCCGGTCGATTTCTAATTGCTCATTCGAAGCGTAGTCGTAGCGCGGATTCCGCCGTTGCTTTTCAACGACTGCCATCGCTTGGTCGCGGAGACTGTCGCCATTTCTATTTGCCGCTGGCATAGGGATTGGCTTGAGACCCTCGACTTGGGTATGAACTGAAGCATTGACGAAGTTCTTTATGAGAAATCGAGTGAGCTTTGATGACAGTTGAGCGCACATCCCATACACCTCGAACCCCCCAAACAGTGTCATACCCATCACATCGAACACTGCGCCGCTATTGGTGCGAAACGTCGGAGCGTAGAAGCCAGTATCGGAGAACGTAATACCTCGTCGGAAATAAAACTCCGTATTCTGAAAACGGGAGGTCAGTTTGTCGTTACCTCCGCCTCTTCCATTCAAACGATTCTTCTCTCGCAACGTCAGTGTTTTCATCCGGTGAATCGCCCATTCACTCCAGTCGATAAAATAATCGGTAGGTACCCAAAAGTTCGGCATCCAGCCTTCGTCGCTTTCGGACTCTCCGCCTTTGTCGTAAGGCACAATATATCGCCCACCAAAGTAGCGGTTCGACCTTCGGTCGTCCTTGGAGATGCCGCGTTCGACTACGGCGTGTCGTAACTCCTCATCCGAACGAATGCGCTCAAGGTCAGCATCGGTGAGCAAGAACTCGCGATAGTCATCAACGGAACGGTAGGACCCACGCGCCTTTGGATTTTGGAAAAGGTAAGATTCATTATCGCCCGTTTGGAGACCCACCTTCACCTCTGCGATATCTTCGAGCCTTGCGAGTTGGATATCGTTCCCGTTCAACTGCACGGTACGAATCGAGATGCGTCTATTGCCAAGGGTTTCGTGTCTAACCGGCGCGGTCGTATCGTTCATCAGAGCAAAGAGCTTGGGCGAAGCGACGAAGAACGAAAAGTTGGAGTTCGTGCGGATAAGGGACTGGCGGTAATGGTAAATGGCGTAGGTCTGGTTGGCGACATTCTGACGCCGCGCGAAGCCCTCCGTCTGATAAAGCAAGTGAAGGAATCGCTCGTATTGATCGTGGATAGAAACGTTGGTGAGGTCGGCCATTTGGCAGGTGTGTTCCGCCGGGGCGACACCGCGTTGGCAGAGGATGACGGCGCAGTTGACGACCGCCTTAAAGGTGTCGCCCGCCACGCGGATCATCTTATGCACGCGGTGCTCGAGCATCTGTTCGCGTAGTGGCCGGTGCGTCTTGATGGTCATAAACGTGTCGCTGACGATATAGGCCAGTACGCCACCCTCCGCTAGCGGGCCGGGCCGCTGGCGTGAACCGAGAAAGCGGGCGATGAACGCGCCGTAGGGGTCTTTCGAGCCGAGCCCGAGGGCGTCCTTCATCTCGTCAGGGATCTTGGTGCCGCCATACGGTGGATTGCCGATGACAATGTGGAAGGGAGCGCGATGCCCGGCCACGCCATCGCCGACCAACTCGGGGAAAAACGTTTCAACGTTGAAGAACGGGGCGGCGAGCGTGGCGTGCTTGAACCATTCCGCGATCCAGAGTGAGTCCTGTTCATATCGCTGCCGGTTGTCGCGAGGGACGATTCCTTTGGTCTGTTGTGCGAAGCCCGGATAGAGCGTGGCGAGCTCCTGGCCGATCTGTTCGGCGATCTGGTCGCGGCGCTCGTGGGTGGTTTGCGGTTGATAGTATTCCTCGCGGGCGGCGCGAAGATTCGCGAGCACCGTACCGGAGAATAGACCGTGCTCGGAATCGCGGAGCGAGTTGCAGCAGAGGAGATTGGTTTCGAGATTTGGGAGCGACTGGAGTCCGTAGTTGTGCGCACGGTCGTCAGGGTGAACCTCCTGATCGATGACAAGCGTCAGGAAAAATCGCAACTTAGCGATTAGCGCGGCGAGTGGCTGAATGTCGAGGCCGTAGAGGTTTTTCTGAATGAGGCCGAGCTTGCGGAGGTAGTTGTAGCTTTTGCCTTCCATCCCGCGCGCGGCGTCGCCGCGCATGGGCGCTGGCAAACGGGCGAGAAGGCGTTGCTTCCAACGTTGGTTGTCCCGGTCAACACGATGGAGTAGTTCGACCATGCGGTGCATCATGCCCATCGGAAACGCGCCTGAACCGCACGCGGGGTCGAGCACTCGCACGGCGTCGAGCGAATCTACCACGCGGTCGGCGATAGAAGAAAAGTCTGCGTCGTCGGGCAGTTCGTAGCAGAGTCGGGCAAGAAGTTGAACGTCATCGCGGGCCGCGCCCCCCTGCTCGAAGCGGGTGCGCAGGTACAGGTGCAGCGCCTCGTTGACCATGTAGTCCACGATGCGGCGCGGGGTGTAATAGGACCCGGATGCTTTTCGGGCGCTCTCGGCGGCAGCCTCGTCATCCGGGTCAATCTCGGCGAGGAGGTTTTCAAAGACGAGGCCGAGCAGCTCGGGGTCGAGCGCGACGTCTTCTTCGAGTGGCGTGTTTTCCGCGACGGTGAAGCGGTAGCGATCGAAAATACGGTTGATGCCTTCGACGGGCCGCTGAGTTTGACGCTTTCCAGCGCCGACCGCAATGGTGAAGCCGTCTTCCCGCCGGGCGTAGAACAGTTTGTTCGGAACTTTGAAGGCGTTGCCTTCCTCGTGAGTAGCTTCGAGGTTGTCTTCCTTCAACACGTCAAAGAGGCCACCGTTAAGATACGGAATCCGGTCGAAGAGGTCGTAATCGAAATCCGGCGGCAGATTTTGTTTTCCGACATAACGGAGTTTTCGTAACGCTGAATCGGTGACTTCACGGTCGTTGCGTGCTTCGGGCCCGGACTTGCGCCGCTGTTCCATCGGCTGGTTAAGTGCTTGGAAGAAAATGTTCTGGAGGATTCCGCGGTAGTAGTGGTTGCCGTCAAGGAAAAGCCGATCGTCGCCGTCAAGAGTCAGCACGCGGCGACGGTCAGCGACATCGTAAAGCTCCAGCAATTCGGCGGGCACGAGGCGCATTTCCTTCAGAAACCACGCGAAGAGCAGACGGCAGATGAGGCGCACGGTGAATTCCTGCGTGGCACGCGAGCGGGACCGGGCGTTGTCCTCGATGTTGTCAGGCAGATGGGCGAGACGGATTTCAACAATGGCCCAGGTAAACCAATCGACGAGTTCGCGGTAAAATCGTCGGTTGAGTTCCTGCGTGGAGAGGATGCGCTGCCAGGCGTCATCGAGTTGGGCGAAGGTGCGAATCGCGCCGCTTTCCTCGCGCAGCCGGTACAACGAGAATCGCTCCAGGAGATCGAGGTGCGCGCGATGTGGCTGACGCAAATCGATGTTGCGAATGAGAGAGACGCGCGTGAGCACGTCGCGAGTACCATCGCGCAGGTTCTTTCGGCGATTGATGATTGCGAGGGAAACGGATTCGCCATGGCGGAAGAGGACGAGCACGGGCATCGGCACGAGACGGTTCAGGGCGCGAGTGATGTTTGAAAGCTCCGTGCGTGTCGGAGGTCGGTTGGCGGGCGATGTCGCCAAATCCACGGCAAAGAAGACGTAGGACTTTACTTCCTTGGCGTCGTAGGGGTCTTGGACGTCAAACAGCAACCCCTGGCGGTCGTTTCCAGCCAACTCCGAATCGGTGAGTTGGAACAGAAAATCCACGGAGCACCAGCGAGAGAGGAGGGCGTTTTGCTCGCCAAGATAACCGTGAGAGTCAAGGATCTCACGCAACTCTTCAATGGAATGAATCGTGAGCGTGCGATTGCTGGAATAACCAAGCGCGGCGAACATGGCGAGTGCGGCGTTTGCCAGCGGTTGTGTCGCCATGTTTTTCAAGCTGGCTTCGATAGCTTGTTTGCGTTCAATGGAAATCATGGTGCTTTGATTACGAGCCAAGTTAAAAGGTCGAAGTCCGTCGTTTCGCTGGCTTGTTCCGGCCGATTGGGGATGATGAACGAGCGTCCGCTTTGAAGGCCACTGGCCACCCGTTTCCGGAACGTGGCAACGATAGCATCCACGGCCTTTTGCAGCAGCGTGCTGTAGACGTCCATATTCTCGCCGTTTTGGGTGTGCTGGTCGAACAACGTGCAAAGCGACTCGTAAGGCATGTCCTTGCCGGCGCAGAGTTCACGGTAGATGCCCAGGATTTGTTTCGGGTGGGCGAAGCCGAAGCGGGCGTTACCGTCTTCCAGCACATACACGAGGAAATAGGGGCTGAGCGGATTGATTTGCTCGGAAGCTCTGTGAGGTTCTGAAATGGTGCTGGCGAAAGCCGCCCGGCTGGTCTTTTGCTTCAGGCAGTAGATGACGCCTGGCCCAATGGATTTGATTTCCGCATGCGGTGGCACGACCGTGTACAGCCCGGAGGGCGCGGCTTCGAGAGTGGCCCGATTCGCTTCGAGATATTTCAGCAGGTCGATGCGGAAGTCGTCGAGCGTGAATTCGCTCAGGGAAACCGTGTCGTCGAGGTCTTCCAGGTCGAGCACCTCGTCCTTCAGCCGTAGCAGTTGCCGGTCGCGATACCGCAGGTCGTCCTTGATGAGGTCTTCAAGATCATCGGTCTTGAGGAGGTTGTCTTCCAGCGTGGAGGAAATGTCCACGAGTGCCATGCGCGCCTCAACGCGGTGCTTGAGCCGGATGTAATGGTCGAGGTTCGGCGTTGGCCAGAAATTCACGAGCTGAACGGAATCGTTCACACTCCCGATGCGGTCAATGCGGCCGAATCGCTGGATGATGCGGACGGGATTCCAGTGAATGTCGTAGTTGACGAGGTAGTCGCAGTCCTGAAGGTTCTGCCCCTCCGAGATGCAGTCGGTGGCGATCAGCAAGTCGATTCCACCTTCCTGCGGCATGGACTGGATTCTCGCGCGACGCTTTGAAATGGGAGAAAAGTTGGTCAGGATGTGATTGAACTCGGTGTGCTGCTGATAGCCCGCTGGCTGAAACGTGGTCCGGTTGTTCCCGCCCCCCGTGACGAGCGCGGTTTGGAGTCCGAGTGCCGTGCGTGCCCATTCGTGGAGATTCGTGAAGAGGTATTCGGCGGTGTCGGCAAACGCGGTGAAGACCAAGACTTTGCGATTTGGCTCACCGAGTTTGTTATTCGCGGGATTTCGGACTTTGTCGGCGATGAGCTTCTTGAGTTCGGCCAGCTTGGCGTCCCGCTTGGGCGACACGTCCTCGGCCTGAACGTACAGGCCGTTCAGTTGTTGCTTGTCACGGTGCAGTGCGTCCAGCCATTTGTCCACGTCGAGGTGCGCGGTCTTAAACGTGAGCTTCTTGCCCACGGCCAGCGCCTCGGACAGTTCCTCGTCATCGACGTCTTCGAGAGTGCCAGCGTCGAAATCAAAGTCCGGATTCTGCGATTGGAATTGTTTGAATCGATTCAGGCGTTGCTCCAGTGTCTCGATTTTGTCGATCGTGCGCTGCATCGTCAGGGCGAACGAATGCACCGAGCTTTCCAGCCGTTTGAGGAAGTTCACCTTCATCATCCCGATGAGGAAATCTTCGCGCTGGGCCTGAGTGAAGTTGCCGACCTTGCGTTCGTAGTCGGCACGAATGGCGTCTGGTAAGTCCGGCCGGAGAAACCGGGTCGGGTTGAAGAGAGAGAGCTTATAGCCGTCAATTTCGGTGCTGAGTTTGTCATACGACATAAACCGCCCGGCGGAGTCGATGTCGGGCGAGGCGGTCAGCGGCTTGAGGCGGTTGGGGAATTTTCCAATTCTGGCCATTTCGTGCTGATAGTACTTCTGGATGTGCTTCCGGGCGCGGGCGATGGTCAACTCATCGAGCAGCTTGAAAAAATCAGCGCCCAGCTTGACGAGTAGATCTGATGTCCTGCGTTTGGGTGCGGGCTGCTTCGCCCACGCGGTGAAGTGTCCCTGCGCTTGCCGCAACGTTTCCTTGAGATTGGCAATGCCGGTGGAGTCCCGGAGGGCGTCGTCGCTTCCGGCGGTGATGAAGTAAATCTGGTTGCGCAGGTCTTTGAGGTCGTTGTTCACCGGCGTGGCGGAAAGGAGCAGGACTTTCGTTTGGATGCCGGACTGGATGATGTCCTGCATGAGCCGCTCGTAACGGCTGCGACGGATGACGTGTCCGGCGTCATCCCGGCGGCCGGGGGCGTTGTTTCGGAAGTTGTGGGATTCGTCAATGACGACCAGGTCGTAGTTGCCCCAGGTGATCGTTCCCAGGTTGATGTCGCCCGTGTATCCAGTGTCGCGGCTGAGGTCAGTGTGCGAGAGCACATCGTACCGGAACCGGTCATTGACGAACGGGTTGAGCTGGTCGTTCAGTTTGTAAACGGTCCAATTTTCACGGAGCTTCTTCGGGCACAAGACGAGGACACGTTCATTCTTCAGTTCAAAGTACTTTATGACCGCCAGGGCGGAGTAGGTCTTACCCAAGCCAACGCTGTCAGCGAGGATGCAGCCGTTGTGCGCGAGAATCTTGTTGATTGCGCCTTTGACACCGTCTTTTTGAAAATCGAACAGAGCTTTCCAAATCTCAGTGTCGAAGAGTGTCGTTTTCCCGAGGTCTGAATCGGTCTTACCAGCCTCTCCAAGAAACTTGGCGAAGATGTGGAACAGTGTCTTGTAGTAAATGAACTCCGGCGAATGGTTTTGGTAGAGCTGGGCAAGATACTGCAGAACGTCGTCTTTAACGTCTTCAACAAGCTCTTGGTCGCTCCACAAGTTGTCGAACCAAGCCTTCAGATCGGCGCGGTCACGATCGCTATCGACGATCAGATTGAGTTCGATATTGCTGTGGCCTGCGGAAAGGCCTAAGCCCCGCACGGTGAAATTGGAGCTGCCAAGAATGGCCTGTTCGACGCTATTTGTGGCGCAGTGGTACATCTTGCCGTGAAGAAAGTTGGTTTGCTTTACCGACTTGATGGCAACCTTAGCACGAATCCAGTCGGCACAATCTTTGGCAACACGTTTTTGCTGTAGCGTGTTTGTTAGCTTCAGCCCCGAAGCATCGACGATGAAAGCCTTTTTCTCCGTCTTGTCCGGATCGACTGAGCGAATGAAACGGGGCTCACCAAAAAGGAAATCCATGCGATCAATACAGTTCAACTGCTCTTTAATCGCGTCGTAAGCGTAAATCGTGAAAAACGCTGAGACGACGGAAAGCTCGGAACCGGCTTTGATGTTGACCTTCAGGAAATCAGCGACGGTCCCCCGCGTGTGGTTGTCTCGGATTCCAGAGCTAATCACGGGAATAGACATTTGAGAAAACCTGTCGAACGGGGGTATAGTTTGCCGGGTGGGCGGGCGCCCCCCGTAGATGCCACGCTGGGACAACTCCGCCACATTGCCGAACCGCACTTCGGCTCCAAGTTTCAAGAGCAAATTCGCTGAACGCCAGCCACCGTAACCTTAACGACGGCTCAATGTTAGGAAGCCTAATCCAGCCGCCGCCCTGATGCAAGCCGTATCGCCCTTTGCAGCCCGATATCGACCCCGTCTTGTGCCACTTTGGACGGGAGCGGAAATGGGACGGTGCTACTATTCCGTAATCTGGGACGTGTGGGGCGTCCGTCGCTGGTGCTTCCGGGGGCGGCCTTTCGGTCGAAGGATGGATTCAGGTCCCCGCGTTGCAGCCGTCTGGGTCACCCAATGGTCCGATCCATAGGCGGTTCCCCGAACGACACTACCCCGAGGGGTCGGAAATGGAGTCGGGACTCGGCGGGCACTTTCTCATTGCTAGCAGGATCGGGAATTGTTCGGGCCGGTGTCCCATTTGACCGCAAAATCCGGGCCGCGCCCTACTTTCGTCGCGAAACCGAAACGAGTCCATGCCAAAAACGGCTCGAATCGTCTGCTTTTTCGTTCTCAAGAATCTCAATTGCTCCCCACAAAATGCGACCGAAATCACGTATCCATCGGAACAGACCTGGCGGCCGGCGGAAAACGCAAACTGAACACCCCGGTCCTGTCCCCTTTTCGTGCTAGAAAAGCCCGCCTTGCGGACCTGGTTCCGCGTCGGCCGCCGAGGTCCGATTGGCCGGCCGCGAGCGGCGTTGGCTGCGCGACGCCGCCTTTTCGTCCAGCGTCATCTCCCGCTCGTCAAACGGCTCGGTCAGCGGGTTGCCTTCGGCGTCGAAACCCGCCAGCAGTTCAATCTTGCGCTCGGCCGCCTCCAAACCGCGATAGCACTGCTTGAGCTGCTTGACTCCCTCCTCGTAGCACTGCAGCGAATCGGTCAAACCCAACTTGCCGTCTTCCAGTTGGCGTACCGACCGCTCCAGCTTTTCCAACGATTCCTCGAAACTGGGAAGCTGCTCGCCATTCGCCGCTGCTGCCGTCGTCTGCTTTGCCACGATTTGCGTTCCTCGGACTGCCGATTTTGCTCTCACGCAACTGTAAACATAACGGGTTCTGGATCTTGCGCAAAGGTGGTTATGCAATCGCAAACAGCCGCAGCCCGATCGCCAACGCCAACAACGCCAAGGCGGCGACGTCCCGGCGGCCGAAGCGATCACCGGGGCCTTGCAGCCGCACGTAATTCAGCACGGCGCCCGTCGGACAGCCGAAACGGCAATAGCCCATCGGCACGAACAGCGATAACACCAGCCCGCCGATGGCGACGGCCAGCGTGGCCCAGCCAGCGACGCGCACGACGTACGCATCGAACGGCTCGATCGCCGCCAAGCTGAACTCCCGATGCTGCATCGCAACGATCACCACCCAGACCAACAGCAGGAAGGGCAGCAGCGTCAGAGGGCGCGAGATCCAGTTCGGCAACGCCGACGCATGCCTCCATGTTAAGGGAACCGCGTTCTTGATTAGTTGTTGAACGGCCCCGTGCGGGCACAGTTGATGGCAGTACACCTGCCGCCGCGTCAGCAGGGGCGTCAGAAAAGCCGCCGCGACCAGCAGCACCAATCCCGGCGCCAGCCGCCACGCCACGCCGTTTTGCGCCCAGCCCACCAACAGCGACTGCGACACCATGTCGCCATTGACGAATCCCAAATAGCCGATCAACAGCAGCTGGAAACCGATCCGAATCCACCGCTGGCCGCGCAGGCGGGTAAAGGCCAGCAGCAGTCCGCCAAGCACCACCGCCGCCGTTCCCCAATCCCGCGCGGTGATTGTCCACGACGGCGGGGCTGCGGCGGGTTGAGAATCCCGCGCCGTTTTGGCCGCCCGGGCTAGGGCATAGGCCATCGACATGCTGGTCATCGTGGCGCCCGACACGCCTTCGATGCCCGCGACGGTCGGATCCAAGTCGGCCAGCTCGTCCAGGCTCTGACCATTGAAACAAGTCATGAAGTGCTTGTCGTCCGTGACCCAAGGCAGGTACTCGGTCGTGTCGTAGCTGCGCCGCATGGCGATCCCCAACACGCGTTGTTGCGCGTCCATGACAAACAGCGTGTCCGTGGGTCCTTGAAATCCGATCAAGTCATCGGCGGCGGGCGAGGTGCGGCCGGCAAACCCGAGCATTTGGCCGGCAGTATCCTCCACGCGAACCAGCACAGGCTTCTGATCCCACGTCGTCAATCGCGCGGCCTGCGGCAGAAACGGCCGGACTTCGGCCACCGTCAGCGGATCGGGGAACCGATACGAGTGCGGCGCTCCGCCCAGGCGACGGACGATGCCTTCGACGATCGCCAGACTGGTCAGCGTCGCTCCGGACACGCCGTCGACTTTGCCCCGGGCCGCCGCTTCCTGCCACGACAGTCCGTCGAACGACTTGAGGAACCGGCGGTCTGCCAGCACGGATTGCAGATGATCCGGCGTGTCACCGCAGCGGAGAATCTCCAGTCCCAGGATGCGATGCTGTGTGTCCAAGGCAATCAGGGTATTGGTGGGACCCGAATAGCCGATGATCGAATCGCTCTCCGGCGACGTTTGGACGACGTAGCCCAACGGCCGGCCGTCCACGTCCAAGACGGTCTGGCCGCCGTGCTCCGGCTTCCATTGGCTCAGCCCAGCCGCTTGGGGATAGAATCGCCGGACTTGATCGACATTGACCGTGGCCTGCTGCCGCCCCTGCTCCTGGGCTTGATACCAGACATGCTGCTGGCGGACCAGCCAGACGATGGCCGTCAACACCGCCGCGCGAAACAGGTGCAACACCCACGGGTGGCGCCGATTCAAGCGACGGGCGTGGATGGGGCGTTGAGCCATAAGTCACGTGGTACGATACCCGGGTGGGGTTGAAGTCTCAGTCTGAATGTCCTACAAGTAATCCTTTCGGAGATCCGCCCATTATCGTTCCTTCCGGTCCCGCCACAACGCCGCGCCGCACCCCAACGCCATCGGCCCGCGCCGAACACCAGCGGGCCCGGCTCGAAGCCCGCATCCGCCGCCAGTACGCGACGGTTTGCGAAGCGTATCATTTTGGCGCGGTGACTGTCCAGCTGACCCGCGTCGCCGAGCCGGACGAAATGCTCGAGCGAATGGAACAGGACGCCGCCTCCGCGGCCAGCGCGACGCCTCGCTGGCAGCCCTATTGGGCGGAACTGTGGGGCTGTTCGCTGGCGGTCTGCCAGCGGCTTGTGCAACAGGACTTGCGGGGCGTTCGCGTCCTGGACCTGGGTTGCGGGCTGGGCTTGACCGGCACCGTGGCGGCCGCTTGCGGAGCGTGGGTCTCGATGGTCGATGCGGCCCCTCCGGCGTTGCTGTTCGCCCGCCTGAACAGCTGGCCGTATCGCGACCGCGTGCAGGTACGGCGGCTCGATTGGTGCCGCGACCGGCTCGCGGAACAGTTCCCGTGGATCGTCGGCGCGGATATCCTGTATGATCGCGGGGACTGGCCCCACCTGGAAGCGTTCTGGCGAGCCCACCTTGCGCCGGGCGGCATCGTCCTGCTGGGCGAAGGCGGCCGCAGTACGGGCGGCGAATTTCCGGATTGGCTCGACGGCCGCGGCTGGCGGCTCGACCGCAGCGAAACCGCCCTCGCGGGCCACCCTCGACCGATCCGGCTGTTCCAACTGCGATTTTCTCACCCTTAGACGGCGTCAAGGGCAAGGGTGCCCAGTCCAGGCAGGACGGATTGCCCGACCGTCCTGCAATTGCGACGCAAGGGTCGTTTTCAGGGTCGTTTCCGCGCATGATAGCAGACGCGAATTGGATGTGATACGCTATGGTCGTGGAGGATTCCACCTGCGTCTTTCCGGTGACCACCGGAAACCGGGTGCCTGTCAACAATCTGGAATCGCCGGCGCTGTCGATGATCGAGTGGTGAGCCGGCCGGGGGATCAGGGCAACGTTCCTTGGATCCCGGGTGAATTGCGACAAATTGAATGAACGGGGAGTGTCCGATGACCCGAGCTGACGTTCTTTCGTCCGGTGAAGCCCGCGTGCTGGCGGGCATTCCGGCAACCAACTGCACCTTTTACTGGCGGATCCGGTTCTCCGTGGGCGACCCGGCGGCGTTGATCGAGTTGCCTCGCGATGGCCGCACGGAGTCGATCCTCATCCTGCGGGACATCGAAATGGAACGCGCGCGGGCCCACGCCCGCGCGGACCGCGTCGCTTGTCCGGCGGATTTCGCCCCGGACGGCGGGTTGTCGGGCGACCGCGAGACGGCCACGGCCCAGGCGGTGGCCGAGTGCTTGCGGCGCGAGGGCGTCCGCCGGGCTGTCGCGGACCGCACCCTGCCGCTGATTTTCGCCCACGAGATCCAGCAAGCGGGCATTGCAGTCGAATGCGACACCCAGTGGGGCGTCCTCCAGCGGCGGTCGAAGGACGAGCAGGAGATCCAGTGGCTGCAGGAATCGCAGCAGGCCACGGAAGCGGCCATGCAGATGGCTTGCCAGCTGGTCGCCCGGGCCCAGGCCCGTGCCGACGGCGTGCTGCTGGTGGACGGCCAGCAGCTGACGTCCGAGCGGCTGCGGGCGGCGATCGACGTGTTTCTGCTGGAACGCGGCTATTCCAACCCGACTTCGATCATCGCCGGTGGACCGCAGGGCGGGGATTGCCACGAACTGGGATCGGGCGAACTGCGGACCGAACAGCCGGTGATCATCGATATCTTCCCGCGGAATCGCCGGACGTTGTACTACGGCGACTGCACGCGCACCGTGGTGCATGGCCCCATCAGCGACGAACTCGCCCGGATGCACCGGGCGGTGGTCGCGGCCAAGGCCGCCGCCGCGGCGGTCTGCCGGGCTGGCGTGACGGGCGAAGCGGTCCACGAGGCGACGAAAGCGGCCATCTCGGCGCATGGATATGCGGTCGGTCTGCCAGACGCCGAGGCACCGGACAGTTATTGTGCGATCACACATGGCACGGGTCACGGCATCGGTCTGGACGTCCACGAGCCGCCGCTGTTGGACAAAGGCGGACCGGAACTGATCGTCGGCGACGCCGTCACGATCGAACCCGGCCTGTACTGCAAGGCGATCGGCGGGGTGCGTGTCGAGGACATGGTTGTCGTTACGCGCGACGGCTGCATGAACCTCAACCGGTTGCCGGACGGACTGGATTGGCGATAAGTCAGCGCGCAGGAAATCGAATACCGATACGGACTGGACGATGGCCCTTCCGGGCCGTCGCGGGTCGGCTCGGAAGGGCCGATCTACTGGGCTAGCACCCTTCCCTGCCGGCCTCAGTCTGCACACCACTATTGAGCACCGACCGCAAACCCCATTCAGAAAGCACTTCGTATGACATTCCTCTCCTTCCGCTGGACCCTGGCTTCTTCGCTTCCTTGCCTGCTTCTTGCGTTGCTCCTGGTGCCGGCCCCCGGACCGGCTGCCGATTGGCCGCAGTGGGGCGGGCGCGGCCAGCGGAACATGGTGTCCGAGGAAACGGGCCTGCCGGACAATTTCTCCCGCGGCCAGCGGGAACGGGAAGGCGGGATCGATGCCGAATCGGCTCAGAACATCAAATGGGTCGTCAAGCTCGGCTCGGCGACCTACGGAAATCCCACCGTGGCCGGAGGCCGCGTTTACGTGGGCACCGACGATATGACTCTGGCGGGCGACGAGCGGCTGAAACGGACCCGCGGCGGGCTGGTGCAGTGCTTCGACGAAGCCACCGGCAAGCTGCTGTGGCGGCTGGCCGTGCCGCTGCGGACCAAGGTGCCCCCCGGGCTTCTGTACGGCCACCAGCACCTGGGCGTCTGTTCGTCGCCGACCGTCGAGGGCGACCGGGTTTATGTTGTCACGTGCGCGGCCGAAGTCGTTTGCCTGGATGCCGACGGATTGGCGGACGGCAACGACGGGCCGTTTGTGGACGAGGGGCAGTATCTCGCAGGCACGGACGCACCGGCCGTCAAGCTGGAGGCCAACGACGCCGACATTATCTGGCGCTGCGATCTGATCGACGACCTGGGCATCCGGCCGCACGATACGACCAGTTGCTCGGTGTTGATCCACGGTCCGCTCGCGTACCTGTCGACGTCCAACGGCGTGGACCCGCCGCACGAGAAAGTGCTGGCGCCCCGGGCACCCGCTTTCGCTGCGTTGGACAAGGCCACCGGCCGTTTGGCCGCCTACGAAGACGTGGGGCTCAGCGCCCGCTTGTATCACGCAGCGTGGTGCTCGCCGACGTTGGGCCGCGTCGGTGACACGGTCCAAGTCATCGTCGGCGGCGGAGATGGCGTGTGCTACGCCTTCGCGGCCCTGGACAGCGTTCCGGACAAACCGGTGGCGCTGAAGAAAATCTGGTCCTACGACTGCAATCCGCCGGAATACAAGTACCGGGACGGCAAACTGATTCCGTACTACGCTGGCGACAAACGCAAGAAGAACAGTCCGAACAAGAACGACGGTTTGTACATCGGCCCAAGTCAACTGATCGGCACACCGGTCTGCCACGACGGCCGCGTGTATGTCGCGATCGGCCAAGACCCGGCACACGGCCGTGGCAAAGGCATGTTGCACTGTATCGATGCAACGAAGACGGGGGACATCACGGCCAGCGGTCGGATCTGGAGCTACGACGGCCTCGATCGCACAATGGCCACCGCCGCTGTCGCCGATGGCTTGGTGTACCTGGTCGATATCGCCGGCCGGCTGCACTGCCTGGACGCCGATACCGGCCAGTGCCAGTGGGTGTACGAGACCAAGGCGGAAACCTGGGGCGGCCCCCTGGTGGCGGACGGCAAGCTGTATTTCGGCAATCAGAAGATGTTCTACGTGATGGCGGAGGGCCGCGAGCCGAAACTGCTGAGCGAGATTAAGCTGGGCAACCCGATGTACACCACGCCGGTCGTCGCCAATGGGGTCTTGTACGTCGCTTCCCAGCATTACCTGTGGGCCGTGCAAGACAAGGCCGGGAAGAACGTCGAAAAGTGAAGAAGATAATACCGACCGCTTTCTTTAGGACTGGCGAAGAAACAAGTGTCGTCTTTCGCTCCGCGAAAGAACGCCCTTTCGCGGAGCGAAAGGCGACAATGCGACAGTAATTGATTCGCCGATCCTTATTCCAATTCCTTGGGCTTCTTCTGTTTTTTCTTCGGCGCTGCGGCTGGCGGCTCGGTCACGACGGGCGCGTAGGAACTGGGGTCACTGAGCAGCCGTGGCGGATTGAAGACGGTGAGCTTGTCCCCCTGGTCGTTCATCCAGGCTTCGAGTTGGGCTCGCATGTCGGCCAAACGCGCAGCCTGCTGCGGATCAGCAGCCAGGTTGCGCAGCTCGTGCGGGTCGGCCTGCAAATCGTACAGTTCCTCGCGGGGGCGTTCGTTGTAACGTTTCACGACGGCCGCGGCATGGGGATCGGTCTTCGCCGACCCGGCCCACTCGCGAAAGTAGCGCCAGCCATCCCCCGCCCCAACGCCTTGGTCGATGTGCGTCGTGTGAGCAAAATCGGGATGCAGGTTCAGGATGTACTTCCAGTCCGGTGTCCGCAGCGCGCGGATCGGATACACATTCATGTTTCCGTCGCCGCTGTGCGTCGTGTAAATGGCCTCGCGATGCGCGGTACGCTTGCCGCGCAGCACGTCCGCAAAGGATCGCCCGTCGATGCCCGCCGGCGGTTTGCCGCCCGCGAATTCGATCAGCGTAGGCAGCAGGTCGATCCACTGGACCATGGCGTCGCTGCGCGAGCCCGGCGGAATCACGCCCGGCCAGGCGGCGATGAACGGCGAGCGAATGCCGGCATCGTACAGGTTCCACTTGCCGAACGGCCACTGGGCCCCGTGATCGCTGGTGTACAGGAACAGGATGTCCGCTCCGAGCTTGCGCCGGGACAGATCCCGGATTTCCCCCAGTTCGCGGTCGGCGTTCGAGACATCGGTATAGTAGCGGGCCCGGAATTCGCGTGTCTCCGGGGTGTCTACGAACGCCGGGGGCAACGTCAGCTGCTGCGGTTCGTAGCCGTCGTTCGGCGCCCACGGCACGTGCGGATCACGCGTCCCGACGAACAGGCACAGCGGCTTCGCCGCATCGCGGGCATCGAGGAACTGCTCGACGGTGCGCGTGTCGTAGCGGTTGTCGTGATGCGTGAAACCGTGCCGCCCGACATCGTTTCCGTGGGCCACCTTGCCAAAGGCCGCAACGTCGTAGCCGAGGCTCACCAGGACTTCCGGCAGCGAGCGGATGCCCTCGCGTTTGAAGGTGTGATTCGCCTCGGCGCCATTCCGCGCGGGCATCAGGCCGGTGAGCATCGCCGTGCGGCTCGGCGCGCAGGCGGGCGAGGCGATAAACGCCCGCGTCAGCAGCATGCCTTCGGCAGCCAGTCGTTGCATGTTCGGCGTGCGCACATCCGTTGCGCCGTAAGGCGTCGAATCCAGTAAACCATGGTCGTCGGACAGGAAAACGACCAAGTTGGGCCGCGCCGGCGGGGCGGCGGCGAAGGCGTTGGTCCCGAGTGCGGCGGCCAGCACCAGAACGTGCAATCGATCGAGACAAATTTTGTTCATGGTTTCCGTCCTTCCAATCCCGCGAATAGACACTTGCCAAAAAAACAGCCCGGCTGCTGCAAGCAGCCGGGCTGTTGGCATTTCGAATTTCGGCACCGATGGTTGCCTCGGGTAACGGCGACTACGGTCAGCTGCCCGCCCCAGGGGTGGCGGCACCGGGGGCCGCGGCAGCCCCAGCTGCGACCGGCGGATTCTCTGCGCTGGGGGCCGGCGGGCTGGCTGGTTCGGCGATTTCTTGCACGGGCACCAAACCCGTCAGTTTCGAGACATCCAAGATTCGATCTTCCTTCGGCGGGTCGATCACCGGCCACTTGGCCCGCAACTCTTCCGGCACCGACTCCCGCCAGATGCTGAGCACTTCGTCCACTTTCAGGTACGGGTTGCCAGGCTCGTTGCCCTTCTCACGCCCTTGCTTCGGACGCAGAGGCAGCCAGAGCATGTCGATGATGGCGCTGCCGGAATAGAAAACGCCGCCGACGATTTCACCCTTGTCGTTCAGGTCCAGCCGGTAGCGGAACGTCTTGACTCGCGAGTAACGGGGACTCTTTTGATACTCGCCGTTCGAATCCTTGGCATAGGTCACATCCAGCCGCACATCGACGGCTCGGTCCGACCGCTTGGTGGACGACATGGTGTAACCGTAGATAGGATAGTTCCATTTCTCGGGGCCCGGGTCCGCTTCCATTCCCAGCGGATGCTGGCCGCGGCCCAGCCAATTGGCGATCGCGGCATGAAAGGCCCCTGCGTTCAGCGTCTCGCGCAAGCCCACCAGATAGTCCAGATCGTTGTAAATGTAGACTTCGGCCAGCAGGCCCTTGATGTCGGCCGGCGTGAACGTGACTCCATTGCGACGGACGCTGGTTTGCGGTTCCGCGTGCCGGATCGCGGCGGCCGCCCAGCCGTTGCAGTGACCGTGCCAATTGGGCGTTTGCATCGTCGTCACCATCCGCAAGCCGAACAAGCCTCCGCGTGTCGGAGTCGGTTTGGCGCCGGAAGTCGTGTCCCGCTGCTCGAACGCGGTCGCGAGCATGCGGTTGCCGTTAAACGCCATATCGTACTTCCGCATGGCATTCACCGTACCGCCGCTACGATCGAGATAAATGTGACCGGAGTAGGGCACCCGATACTCCGGCACTTTGCCGGAAGTCGGGAGGTCCTCGAATTTCCACACAAAGTCGGTGCCCCAAAACCGCTGGAACATCTCATTGTGTTTTTCAACCGTCTTCGCAGGAATCGTCGCGCCGAACAGCGTGGCTGCCACTAGCGGCAGAAGCATCGTAGACATGTTGTTGCGTAACCCCGTGAGAAAGGAAGAAGGGCCGGAATCCAGAAACAGGATGGCCAGATGCGCTCAAAGACAAACACTCCACAACGATACCACCTTGAGAAGCCCTGTCAAATGGGGCAACCGGCGGCGACTAATTGCCCGCAACCGGGCAAATCACGCGGAATCCGACGGTAAACACACGCTGATACGGTTCGTAACTCAAGCGAAAGGCCGATCTAGCGCGCTCCGGCAGATCGCGCCACGAGCCGCCACGTACCGCCTTGGTACCGGAGGCTGAGGGATCGTCGCGGCCATCGCGGACGTCGTATGGGTACGGACGGTACGCCGTCCTCGTCCACTCAGCCACATTGCCGTGCATATCGACCAGGCCCCACGGGTTCGGCTGGTATGCCCCCACCGGGCCCGCGATCATGTGCCCGTCGACAACCTGGTCGACGCGTGGCAAGAACGACAAATACGTCAGTTCGGTGATGGGCTTGGGATTCACGCCGCGAACGGCGAAATTCATCAACATCCGATCGCCCAAGTTCGCGAACGGTGCAAAATCGCTTGCCACCGGGCCGAACCACAGCGGCGTGGCGGTTCCGGCACGGCAGGCCCACTCCCATTCGGCTTCTGTCGGCAGCGTGAACGGCTCGCCGGTCCGTTGACTCAGCCAACGACAGAACTCCATGGCTTCCTGCCAGGACACGCGAATCACGGGCTGCTCGGGTTGGTTGGCCGGGTAGCCGGGCGTGTTGTGGTCTTTCCCCTGCTGGTCGATGAAACCGCTGTCGTGCCGCAAATCGGACCGGGCGTATTGCTGGTTGGAAATCTCGCACACGCCCATCCAGAACGGCTGGCCGATTCTGACCGAGGAAAGAGGCTGCTCGTCGGGCAGGCCGTTAGCATCGCCCATCACGAACTGGCCGGCGGGGATCAGGACCATCCGCAGTGACACGTGGCCGCCCAAATCCACGACCCGCCGGGTCTCGGTGCCGGTCGCGTCTTGACGCCGCTGGGCATCGGCGGCGGAAAACGGCCAGCCGGGTACCTTCGGTGCGACGGTTTTCCCGGGCGGTTCGGCATGCGGAACGATCGGCGGACCGGCTTTGGGTGGCGCCGCGAGCTTTTCCATCAGCGGATCAAGTTCCAGGCTGGCCAGCAGCAAGGCATTCTTCGTGCGGCTCTCGCACTGCTGGTCGATCTGTGCTTCGGCCGACTCCTGCCCGCCGTAAGCCTCGCGCCAGCTGCCGTAGCAGGGCGCGTTGAGGTCGATCCAGGTGACCAGCCGGTCCCAGGCCTGTTCGTCCAACTGCACGTTGTGGTGCCCCTTGCGGAGTTGCTGGACCAAAGGACTGGCCGAGGCGTGGAAGTCCATCGGGGACAACACGTGGTAGTCGCTTTCCGGACCGGGCCGCACCACGAAAGGATGCAAGGCCAGGTACGACTGCGGGAACTGCAGTGGCCGCTTGGGTCCAAGCACCGGCTGCGGCCGAGTATCCGCGAAATTAGCCGGCGTTATGCCGTCCGGCCGCGGTTGGCCGTCGTGGCAAGCGACGCAGTGCTGGTCGAGCACCGGTTGGACTTCCTGCAAGAAACCAAAACCTCGCGGCGGACCGTACCAGGGCTGGATGGCGGTCGGAGCCTTGGACGCGGCGATCGTATTTACGTTGGCCGGGGGCGTATTCTGCGACTCGTGGCAGCCCACGCAGGACAGCACCTCGCCGGGCATCGCCGTGAACCAACTCCGCATCAGCTGCAGGGCCTGGCCCCGGCCGTCCAGCGGCTGGATGGCCAGGGGCGTATTGGCCGGCACGCGGAACAAGGCCGAGCCGTCGGCTTCGACGGGCACCGTACCCAGGATGCGTTTCACGTCCCAGCTGCTCTCCACGCCGACCTTGTCGTGGCCGCCGACTCCTTGGTAACAGTAGCTGTAGCTGAATACACGCAACTGCTTGACCGCTCCCCGCGGAATCCCGGCCAGTCCCGGCCCGCGGTACACGTCGATCATGTACACCGTGGCGTCGTCGCGGCGCGGGTCGATTTTGTCGGGAATGACCGGTGGCCGCGGCGTCGCGCGCACGGGGATCGGTTCGAACAGAACGGTCTCGGGCAACTCCTTGATCAGCACCAGGTTGTCGAACACGCCGGCCAGGTAGATGCCCCACAGGGCATTGGCCGAGGGTTTGCAGGAGACCAGGAAATACTTGTCGCTCAGCGGCCACGGGTGCAGGAACTTCGGCCAACTGCCGTTCACCAGGCCGTCGGCGATGACCGGCTCGACCTTCTTCCCGCGGCCCGGAATCCGCTGCACGACGCCGTCGGCTTCGCGCCGGCCCAAGGCCGTATCGAACAACACCAGTTCGCCCATCCGCGGCACGCCGTGATGCCCGCTCACGATCCCCACGAACTGCGTCGGGTGACCGGGAATTGGTTTACAGTAGAACAGCGAATTCGGCCAATACGAGTTGCTGCCGTAGTATTCCATCTGGCCCGTGCCATCGGGATTCGCATGGAACAGCAGCCGCGTGAAGTAATGGGGCGTGTCGGTGTATTCCCAGCGCGAGTACATCACGCGGCCGTTGGGCATCAGGGTGGGGCACCAATCGTGATCCTGCTCAAAGGCCAGCATGCGGGCCTGGCCGGTGTCCGGGTCCAGCAGTGCCAGGTTGGCAACGTGCGAGCTGCCACCCACGCACGGCACGCCTTGCATGTTGGCGGTCGAGGTGTAGATGACCCGGCCGTCGGGCAAGTAGCAGGCGTCGTAGTTGTCGGCCTCCAGTGGATCGCTGGGCGTGACCTGCCGCAAGCCCTTACCATCCAGGCCCGCCTCGTAGACCTGCCACGGCCCACTCCTCGAGGACATCGAAAACAGCACTCGCCCGGCGTCGAAGTGCAGACGCACGTCGCCGACGAAGCACGTGTCGCGAGGTCGAAACACGGGCGTCAGGGTGCCTTCGGGCCCCAGAGGCGACAGGACGCTGATGTCGTTGTCGTAGCCGGTTTTGGGCAGAGCGCAGTTCCCCTGCCAATTCTGCGGCAGGCCCAGCTGTTTTGATTCACTCGGCTTGCGAGCCTTCTTGGCCTCGGCGACCGAGACCTGGTCCGGATTGCCCTTCGCCTTGTTCTTCCTGGCCGGCGGCTCGTCTGCTTTCACCGCGCGGCGAACGACCAGCAGTTGCTCGAAATCCAACAGAGGATTGGCCAGCAGGGCTTCGCGCTGCAAGGCCAGTACTTTATCAAGTTCTCCCTGTGCCGCTCCGGCCCGGACGGCTGTTCCGGCCTGAATCTGCGGCCAGCGTTTCTCGAACTCCTCCAGTCGCTTCAGGTACTCCGCTCCCTGCGGATACCGGTCGGGGAACGACTGCATGAGGTCCTGGACAGCCAGACGCATGGCTTCCAGATCGACCAACGCCAGACGCGGATCTTTCCGATCGGCTTTCGACTTCTCCGCCGATTCGTCCACACTCACCGGCGCACGCTTGACCTTCGCCGCCCGCCGGTCCTTCGCCGCCGGCTCGGCTCCGGCCGCAAACGCGTCGAGAACCAGCAAGCTGATCAACACGCCCAGGCAAGTGCGTCGGGCGGAACTCAAGGAATCTGAATCGGTCTTCATGGATGGCCTTTGGCGGAAAATAAAGGACGGATCCGGTCCGGTGATCGAACATAGCACGGGGTAGACAGACGTTTCCGATGGATTTTCGAATCTACGTGACTACCAAGATAGCCGTTGCCCGCGCGAACAAATGCGACATGGATATGCGCGCCGTCTGGCGAGAGCGACTCGACTAATGCAGGCACGCCGACGGTGATCACCGAGATAAAGGCAGTCAGCACAGCCAGTACGGTGCTTGCCGAACTGAATCGCTCGATCAAGTCTGACCGATCCAGCCTCGTGCCACATGCGTTACAGCGTTTTGCAGCTGGATTGATCGATGCACAGCAATTTGGGCATGTCGAAGTTCGAGAGTCTGTCGGAGAGTCATTTGTGTCCGTCATGTGACCATTCGGCCTGGTTGGCCGTTCCTGTTCCGTGGTGGAATCCGTTTTCGTCACGATGTCGCGTTCCGGAGATCAAGTCCCGGTTGAGCCAGACGCCAAGCGCGAGCGCCGTTAAAGCAAGCATTCGGCGTTGCTCAACCTCGAGTCTCCCCCATCAACTGTGTGTTATGACTCCTATCTGATCGGCGAGGCTGTTACAGCCTCATGCGCCAGGCCCGCAGGTCGTCCAACACGCCGGTGCCGTTCTGAACCAGCAACCCCAAATGCTGTGGTGTCCGGCCAGACGCATCGGGTGTGTGCGTGGTGTTGAACGTCTGCACCAGCAGATCGTCCAGGTACATCTCGAACAGATTTCCCCGAAGGAGCAGGCGGAACGTATGCCGCCGTCCTGGAGTCATGCCCTTCACCGATGCGCAACCGGGGCCGGTGACGTCCTCCCATTCGAAGGACAGGCGTTCCCCGAGTCGCACCGCGCCGATGCAGGTGCGACCCGTGCCCTCCAGCAGAATGGCCGTTCCCGCCTCGGGCGTTTCTTCCAGGAACAGTCCTACGCCCGGCGCAGTCACCCGCGGCGTTTGGCTGCTCGCCTGCAACGTGCCTTCGATCACCAGCCCCTGTTCGGCCGACAGCGCGAGATCGAACACGGCGATGGCCGAGGGCACGTTGACGCGCGCGAAGCTGTTCACCTCCGGCCCCGCACAAAGTCGCACCGACGCTCCGCGGTGTTCCGGTGGCGCTGCGCCGTGGCGGAGCAGCACATTCGCGGCGGCCAGATCGAGCGGATCGCCCTTCAGCGCGTCATTCCCCTCCCAGTACCCCAGGCGCAAGTGGCCGCCATCGTCTGCCACGGCACGCTTGAGAGGCGGCAGGTACGTCCGGCCGTTCTCGTACGAATAGCCGTCGTACACGTAACCGTTGATGAGCACGTCGCGATCCGTACGGCAGAATCGCGCCCACAGGGCTACCCACCGGAGCGAGTTCCCGCACAACCGGTAGGCCGCAGGATCCGGCCGGAACGGTCCCACGGGCGACTCCCCTACCAGCGTGTACGTGCCGTAGCCGCTCATGCCCAGCATGTTGAACCACCCACCGACAAGATAGTAACGCCCGTTGACGCATTCGGCTCCGCCGATCTCGAGCATCCCCTCATCGTCAGCCATCGGCGGACGCAGGCCATCCCAGTCGATCCGCGGAGGCGGTAGTCCTTCCCACGACAGGCCGTCTTCACTGCGCAGGAACCCGCCGGGGCCGGTCGCGTATCCGTAGTAGACCGTGCGTCCCCGCTCCTGAACCGGCAGAACCGTCATGCAGTCCAACCGGCTCTGCCGGTCATACCAGCGTGCGTCCGGATACAGGTCGCGCGGTTCACCCGTGTAGGTCCAGGTCCGCAGATCGGGCGACTCCCAAAAGCGAATGACGTTCTGATTCCCCTCCGCCCCGAAGCTGCCATGGTTCATCACAAACCGTCCGCCCGCGCGATGCACGCCCATCGCCCATATCGGGAAAGGCGCATCCTCTATCACGGCCCCTACGTCGCGCCAATGCACGCCGTCGTCCGACTCGGCCGACCAGACGTTGCGGTAGTCCGTCAGATCGTTGCCGGTGCGTTTCTTGGCGTACATGCAGAACACATAGTACCGCCCACCGTGCCAGAACACCGTTGCATCTTTCATCTTGCCTGTGGGCGCTGCGTACAGAAACATGTCTGCCACTTGCGCCCTTTGATGCGCGTCGTCGCCGAGCGGTCGTCCGGGGGTGCCCGCAAGTGCAGGCCTCTGACCCTCCCCGCAGATCAGCAGGGCAGACAGCGAAACTATGATGGTGCAGCGCTTCATTGCTCTAGTCCGATCGATTGCGATCACGCCGCGGCGACGAACGGCCGACCATTGGAGACCCGCCCGCCATCGCCGCTGGCG